>CAZJCK010000046.1:0-28180 GCA_964544635.1 uncultured Ignavibacteriales bacterium
CTTTCTTGTATCGAATGCTGCTAAATGCGTGTTGTCAACTGTCAGGTGTGTTTTTCGGAATATAGGCACCCCACCGTTCAGATGGAGCATTATGTTCCGAGCCTTTGTAGCCCACCCCGTACGCTGTGTGTCTCTTCATGCTATGATACTCACGGACAAGCCAAACGGCTGCAGCATCCCCACACGTTATACCCGCTAAATGAATTGTGTAGCCCACCGCTTGCGGTGGGTAGCTCTTTGTTATTCGAGCTAGATATAGGTTGTGTAGCCCACCGCTTTCGGTGGGTAGCTATGCTTGGTATGATACGCACGAAGAAGCCAAGCGGCCGCAGCAGCCGCACGCGTCATACCCGTAAAAGAAATTGTGTAGCCCACCGCTCGCGGTGGGTAGCTCTTGTTGGTATGATCCTCACGGACAAACAAAATGTCCGCAGCATCCCCACACGTTATACCCGCTAAAGGAACAGTGTAGCCCACCGCTTGCGGTGGGTAGCTCTTTGCACCTGGTTCCTCTGCGGAATGTATCAACACATAAGAAGTCGGCGCGCCAGCCGATGTAGCTTACGGAATAGCTGTGTGAGTTTATCCGTTTCTCCACGACCGACGCGCCTGACACTGTCGACTTCCTACTTGCTCTCTTCAGGTGCTTCTTTGTCCTGTTCCGTTTCCTCAGCCTGCGACGTATCCTCCGACGCAAACGTCAGCGCCGCCGAATTGACGCAGTAGCGCAATCCCGTCGGCTCAGGGCCGTCACTGAACACATGGCCCAAATGGGAATCGCAACGGCTGCACTTTACCTCGGTACGTTGCATTCCCATAGCATAATCGGCTTCCTCGGCGACATTCGCTTTGTTTATCGGCTGGTAGAAACTCGGCCAGCCGCTCCCCGACTCATACTTCGTCTCACTGTCGAACAGTTTACTACCGCAGGCAGCGCACAAGTACACGCCGTCACCCTTAAAGGTGTAATACTCGCCGGTGAACGCCCGCTCGGTACCGGCCTGGCGCATGATTCGGTACTGCTCTTCAGTCAGCAGCGTGCGCCATTCTTCATCGGTTCTCTGTATTTTCTGCTCTTTACTCATATCCGTCGTCTCCTTTGCGGCCACCTGCTGTATGGTTGCACCGGTATCGTCATCGGCTTTGGTTTTATCGCCGGCCGAGCAACCCGGCAGCACCAACACCAGAACGAGGCCGGCCGCCAGAATCAATCGTTCTATAGTCATGGTAAATCTCCTCTTTGGCAACCGATTCTGTCATCTATCCCTGGAAACAGTACACGTACGGTGGTCGTTCCCGCACCTGCTGCTGTTTCATGTTATACGAGGCAATCGGTCGGATGATTTATCTGATTGCGGGCATTACGGTTATCGGATACCTTCAACACAGGTCAAACTCGACATATAGGAGCCAAGAAATGGATATTACGACCACCACCGGCCTCCTGGCCGCCATAGAACTGTTCACCAACCTCGAACCCGACCACCTCAAACGCATTACCAGCCACCTCGAAGAACGCTCCCTCGCCGCCGACGAGCTCCTCTTCCGTGAAAACGCTCCCCGCCAGAACCTCTTCATCATCGTGCATGGCGAAATCGAGCTTTTACAGCACGCCGTCTACGGGGGCGAAAAACGGCTGACTGTCTTCTCCGACGGCGACTTTATCGGCGAGGGTGCGCTCATGGATGACTACCCGCACGCCACCTCCGCCCGTGCCATCTCCGAGTCCAAACTGCTTGTTCTCAGCCGAGGCCACTTCAGCCACCTCTGTGAGCAAGAGCCCCGCCTCGGCATGACCATCCTCTCCCGCGTTGCCCGCGTCATGTCGCGCCGGATGCGCCAGACCTCCACCCAGGTCATGGCTGTCGCCGCCCAGTATATGTCCGGACGTACCCGCACCGAACACGACCTGCTGGGAGACCGCGAAGTCCCGCACGAATACCTTTACGGCGTCCAGACCCTGCGCGCCCTCGAGAACTTCCCCATCTCCGGTGTCGCCCTGATGCACTATCCCGATCTGGTCAATGCCCTGGCTATCGTCAAACTGGCCACCGCCCGCGCCAACGCCGAACTGGGCGAACTCTCTCCCGACATCGCCGGCGCCATCGAACGTGCCTGTCTCGAAGTGATCAATGGACGCTTCCACACCCAGTTTGTCGTGGATATGATCCAGGGCGGCGCCGGCACCTCAACCAACATGAACGCTAACGAGGTTATCGCCAACCGCGCCCTCGAAATCCTCGGTCACGACCGCGGCGACTATCAGTATTGCCACCCCAACAATCACGTCAATCTCTCTCAGTCGACCAACGACGTGTATCCCACCGCCCTGAAGCTCGCCCTCATCACCAGCAACGACACCCTGACCCTCGTCCTCGGTGAACTGGCACTGGCTTTTCGCGCTCGCGCCGAGGGATTCCGCGATGTCATCAAGATCGGACGGACCCAGCTCCAGGACGCCGTCCCCATGACCCTTGGACAGGAATTCGAAGCCTTCGCCGTCACTCTCGAAGAAGAGGTCGAACGGCTCAACGACAACGCCCGGCTCTTTCTTGAAGTCAACCTCGGCGGCACCGCCATCGGCACCGGCATCAACGCCGATCCGCGCTATCCCGAAGCCGCCATCCGGCATCTCCGACAGATCAGCGGCCGTGACGTCATTCTTGCCTCCAACCTCGTGGAGGCCACCCAGGATACCGGCGCTTTCATCATGTACTCCTCGGCCATCAAACGTCTCGCCGTCAAGCTCTCCAAAATCTGCAACGATCTCAGGCTCCTTTCCAGCGGCCCCCGCGCCGGCCTCAACGAGATCAACCTGCCGCCTATGCAGCCCGGCTCCTCGATCATGCCCGGCAAAGTCAATCCGGTCATCCCCGAGGTTGTCAACCAGATCGCCTTCAAGGTCATCGGCAACGATCTCACCGTCGCCCTCGCTGCCGAGGCCGGGCAGCTGCAGCTCAATGTCATGGAGCCGATTATCGCCCAATCACTGTTTGAATCGATTGAAATGCTCAAGAACGGCATGATTACGCTCAAGCACCGCTGTGTTGACGGCATTACCGCCAACGTCGAGCAGTGCCGCGCCATGGTCCTCAATTCGATCAGCATCGTCACCGCCCTAAGCCCCGTCCTCGGCTATGAACAGACCTCGAAACTGGCCCGCGAGGCGCTCAACACCAACCGCGGTATCTACGACCTGGTGCTGGAAAAAAATCTCATGTCCCGCGACAAACTCGACCGCCTGCTCGCCCCTGAAAACATGATCCGACCAAGCGGGGGAGAGGCCGCCGGATAACAGCACAAATCGGGCACCATCGCCGCCGCGAGCCGTTACACCTCAGGAACCGCCTGTGGCCGAGCGGCCTTGACACGGCCGCCCCGGGGCAATATTATGGGCCAACAAAGTCGTATATGAGGCGTATAACGTAGAGCCGCGAAGACAACAACATGGATATGCACACCGCCAAAACACCAGCCCCCGGGTCAGCCGAAGGCTTCACCGGCCGCGCCCCGCGACGGTCCTTCCTGGCCCGCTTTCGCGCCCTTATTGTCCAGTTCAAGCGCGACCTTCGCGAACCGCTCGCCGAAGCCGAGGGCAAACCCAGGCTCCAGCGCATCAGGATACGATTCCGCTTCTTGTTCAAGCGTTACGGCTGGAAACTGGCCATCGCCGTCTTCACCTACTACCTGGTCCGCGACACCATCCTCTATATCATCATTCCATACTTCGTCGCCCGCCAGCTCCTGAGCTGACCCCCTTTACGTACCCCCCTGTGCCCCGCACGGTGGCTCTTCCACTCCGTCGCCCATGCCCGACATCCCTGCAACGTCCTTCCAGGTGCTGCACGCGCCTGGGCATCATTCAGGGTCTTGTGTGCGACAGACGTCCCCGTCTGCCCGTCTTGTATGACTGGATACCCCACTGTTCATCTGGGTCTTAGAACCGAAACCCCCAACTGAAATAAAATCCCCCCGCCCCCGCCGAACCAGCCACGCTCTCGCGCCGCACCTCATCGAACGAGTAGAACAACTCGGCCAGCAGCCATCCAGCCGCCGCTCCGACGGCGACATCCGACAAGTAATGTTTGTACGCGTGCAACCGCGTCCATCCCACATACGTCGCCCATCCGAAACACAACGTCGACGATACCCAATTGTACTCCGAATAGCTCTCCGGCGACTCCCGACGCAGCGTCTCCCGCACCCGCTTGTTCAAGAACGCCATCGAGAAAAAGGCACTCGACGCATGTCCCGAAAAGAACGACTGGTGATCGTACGAATACGACGACTCTTCGCGCTCCTTCGCCAGCGCAGGGTAGAGGTATACGTGCGGCCGCGGCCGTCCCACCGTACCCTTCACAATACTCGTCACCCCTTTGGTCGCCGCCAGTCCGGTTACGTAGATAAACAGATCCTGCGACACATCTTTGAACTCTCCATCCCGCGGCCACGCCGTGTTGGCCACCGTCAACGCCACCCCCCCAAGCACTGGCGTAAAGGCCGAACCAACCGTATTGTCCAGGAAATTTGTCTTGCCCGCATGGTATTCTCCGCCGAAAAAGCGCAGCGCGGCTCGATCCCCCGGCAGCGGCCCCTCAATCCACGGGGTGTGATCGCTGTCCACTTTGCCGACAATCTCACTCAGGCCAAGTATCGCAGCGCTCCCGGCGCCGATCGCCGCCACCTCCCCACCCGACAAGTAGCCGTCATACCCATCCGCTGCCGCTGCCGACGAGCCGACCACAAGAGACAGCACAAGCAAGAGGCGCAGCCCGCGCTCAACATGAACTGACACAGCACCTGTCATGAAACTTCCGTCAGGACTCTTCGCCCGGTCTGTTGTCGTTGATTTCTTTCTCCAACGGTTCGAGCAACCGGCGCACCTTCTTTACCAGTGATCGCAGAATCCCCTGCGTTACCTCCGGGTGATCCGAGATGAGATCGTAGAACGATTCCCGGTCAATCTGCAACACCTCCACCGGTTGCGTGGCCGTCGCCGTCACCAGGTACGGTTCCACCTCCAGAAGCGCCCATGCTCCCAGTACATCATTCTTCCGCACCGACGATACCGTCTTACCCGACCGCGACAGCGTTGCCTCTCCCGACAGCAGCAGGAACAGCGAGTCAGCCGGCTCATTCTCGACAATGATCTGTTCCCCGCGATCGAACGCCTCCTCGCTGGCAATCGTCGCCAGCAACGAAAGTTCATCGGTTGGTACTGCCTGGAACAGTTCCATCTCGCTGAGCGCCAGCACCTTTTCGAGAATCGTCATGCCGTCATCTACTCTTTCACTTTCACCCTACGCTGCATCCATCTGTTTCAGCGCCGCTGCGGCCGCCTCGGCTACGACAGGATCATCATCGCCGGCCAGTTTAGCAAGCGATTCCCGATACTCCCGTTTCTTCACCCGACCGAGGTACAATGCCACGCAACCCGCCAGCAGCGGATCATCACCATTGAGCAGTGTCGCCAGCGCCTCATCGGCCGTCAGCTTCTCCAGGCCGAACAACCGTCGGCCATGTTCGTACAGATTCGCCACATCCTCGAAAAGCGGGAAGATCATGTCTTTTTCCGCCTTTTCCCACACCGTATCGGCAAACTCCAGCGCTCCCGCCCGAACCTGGTCCACCCGGCTGGTCACGCCACTGTACATGGTGATCATGTCCTCCTGGCGATAGATCAGGCCCATGAACCGGAACCCCTGCTCCATGCTGAGCTTGCGACGTTCCTCCACTGTGCGTATAATCAGCCCGTGCGCCGCGTCATCCTCCCGCTGCGCTTGCAGCGCCGCTTTGATCATCGACAGGCGGTAACACTCCCTGACTTCCTTCCTCACATGCGGCTTGATCTCCTCACGGCTGAACGTCATTTGCTCCCGCCGTCGCAATCGATTCAACCCCTTGATGACCTGGTAGTGTACCAGCCCCTGGGTATCCTCGAGATGCGACAGGAGAATCTCCCGCGCCCGTGACGTGCCTATCAAACTGATGATCTTCGGCACCCGTTTCTTGACCAGCACAGGTTGCATAATCGATCCCAGCTCTTCGTCCAGTTTCGGCAACACCTCCGGCCCGAACTGCACCAGCGCATCCATCGCCACCCTGCGCAATGTCGGGTCGCCGAGATAACTGACGATCGTCGGCAACAGGTTCGTCATCGAAAGCTTGGCCGCCGCCACCAGCGCCCGCTTGCGCACCTCCGGGTCGCTGTCCGAGAGCAACCGCGGCACCAGTTCGGCCAGCGGGTTGTCTTTGTCAATCGACTCCAGCGAGGCAGCCAGTTCCCGTCGCGCTATCGTACTCGAATCACCGGTCGACTCCAGAATCCGCTTCGCCCGGTCAAGCGTCAGCAACCTGACACTCTCGTCCTCGAGGTGGTGCGTGAACACGCAGCGGAAGGCGCACCCCCGCAGGATCGGGTCGTCCGACTCCAGGATCTCCTCGATCCCTTCCTCGCGCGTTTCATAATGATGTATGCACAGGAAGTGAATCGCCTCTCGCCGCACTGCCGGCTCCGGATCCTTCAGCAACGGCCGAACCTGCTCGGCCAGGCTGTTGTCCCCGACATTACAGAGATTCGACAACGCCATCCGCCGGATCATCGAATCCTCGTGATTCAACAACTTCAGCAACGGCTTGATCAACCGGTGATCCGTCATCTGGTCAGTCAACTCCAGTACAAACAATATCTGCCTGCGATCACCCGACAGCAACGCGTGCACCAGGTCCATAATCGACCCCGCTTCCACCAGCTGCGTGCGTACCTGGTCGCTTGACAGGATACGATCTTCCAGCGCCGTGCGGAAGGAACGCGAGTACTCCTTCCGAATCAATAATCCCAGCACGATCCAGAGTGCTATCAACATACCGCTCACCAGCGAAATCGCCTGCACCCCCCAGTTCATCAGGTTCACCGTCAGGTACAGCAGGCCGCCGCCGATACCGCGGGCAAAACGGTCGCCCACCACATCCATGTACGCTTTCACTCGCTCCTTGATCTGCACCGGCACCGGCAGGTACAAGAGCTCGAGCCCCGACTTGTTGATGGAATACCGGAAGGAACCGTCCGACATCTTCACCGCAATCGCCGATGCCAGCACCGGCCACAGGAAGATTGCCGCCGATCCCAGCAGCAAACTTACCGGCAAAAACAGGATCGCAGCCCCCACCCCGAATCGCTTCAGGATCCGACTCGAAAACAACAACTGCAGTGCCAGCGAGGCCAGCGACAGGTAGAAGAAGAAATCGCCAAAAAACGCCGTCAGCCTGTCTTTGTCCTCAAACGCCTCCGACACCACCATGTTAAATTGCCAGTCGACAAACGTCGACACCATCACCGTCACCGCGATGATCGCCGTCAGCAGCTTCAAGTGACGCGACTTCATGATAATCGGCAGCATCCCCGCCGTGTCCGGCGTATGCTTCCTGCGTCGCTTCCGATCGGTCTTCCCCCGCACCTTTCGCATCGGCCAGATTACCAGCAGGAGCAGGAAACAGCCCGTCATGAGAGCCGCACAAATCCACAGCAGATTTTCTGTCCCGACCACATCGGCAAACAGGTTGGTCAATTTACTGCCGGTGATCCCCCCGGCAATAGCGCCTGCCGCCGCGAACGGAAACAACCGCTTCGCCTCCCGTGCGTCAAACACGTAGTTCGCCATCAGCCAGAATTGCGACGTGGTAAACACCCCGAACAGCGATACCCAGACATAGAAGACATACACCAGCCAGTCAAACTCGGCCATGATCAGCCACCAGAAGAAGGCCAGGTTGGTCACGATGATAATTGTCGTACCGCCGATCAGGCGGGGGAGAGTTGTCCGCGCCGCGAACTTACCGTACAGCGTCGTGATCGGCGCCGCCACCACGGCAATTAACATGTACATGAGCGGCAACTGCTCAGCGCTGAACTTGACGAGAAAAAGCGAATTGCGCACCGGTTTGAGAATGAGGTAGGCGCTCAAGACCAGGAAAATGTATAGAAACATCAACAGCCCGCGAGAAATCTCGTCGGGCTCGATGTTGAACGCTGTCTTGAGCAGTCGCTTCATACCATGCACTAACTATGCGCGATTTCAGAATTTGCTGAGTAACACGCGCTGGTACGGCACCCCCAGCTGGTCCAGCTCTTCAAAGAAATGCCCCAGCGTCAGCAGGTAGTCATCCGATCGATTGCTGATATCCTCACGGATGGTCGACGTGATATTACTGTAGAAATAATGTCCCGACTGCGCCGTCACGTGCGCCAGGTGGCGCTCCTCACCGGAACCCTCTATGAAGAACGCTCCCGCCGCCAGCACCGGCTCGCCGGGGAAGAGGAAGGCATGGTTCGCCCGCGCTACTTTGCTACCAGTCTCCTGTTCAATGCGTATCACCTCTTCACGCAGCAGCTCCCGGCCAAACCGTATCTCGCCGGTCAATCCGACCGCAAAGAAATATTCACCCGCCGACAACGTATCATACCCCGCCGGCGTCAAGGTCGCCATCACCGTCACCGACCCGCCGCGTAAATAAAACTCGCGATACTCCTCCTGCAGCATTTCGTGCTCCTTGTTCGGCCACGCCGTCTCCGGAGCCGCAGCGACGATCACCGCCATGAGCGAGTCCGACGGTATGAAGGCTTCTATCCCTGACGCAAACTCGGTGTAGATCGGACGGTACGTGTACAGGAAGTCGAGATAGTTCTGGTACCCCGCGATCACGTAGTCCGGCGGCTCGGCATAAATGTCAAGCTCGGGGGGAAGGTTGTGATCCGCGGCCGACGGTGCCATGGCATTGACCGCCCCCGTATCCACCGCGTACAGGTAATCACCCACCTCCGCCGCATATCTGGCGAGCGACGGCCGGTGCACTTTCAGCGTCTTGTTCCCCAGGAATCGCTGCGCCCACACCAACCAGCGTATCTGGTTGGTTGTTTGCATTTGGACGGTCACCCGACGTCCGTCAAAGTCAACTGTCACCAGGATCCCCCGGTACCCCACCAGCTCTTTCTTCATCGCCTTGGTGATATGACGTCGCTTGTCGACAATCGGAAACGCCCCGCTCTCGACGAGGTGATTGTACGACGCGGCGAACGTCGCAAAGTCCGGACAGATCACCCGCACCGAGTGATAGATGGGCTGAATGTCGTGCGGAATATCCACAAGCAGCGGATCGAGCGGGCCGGTTACGAAATATCCCTTCGAAGGAGGGAAGACCTCTTCCAGCGC
Source organism: uncultured Ignavibacteriales bacterium (assembly GCA_964544635.1). Classification (GTDB taxonomy): domain Bacteria; phylum Zixibacteria; class MSB-5A5; order GN15; family FEB-12; genus CAZJCK01. Next base: position 9,210 of record CAZJCK010000046.1, read on the forward strand.
CGCCTGCAACGGTTCGTCCTGTGCCGCCAGCCACGACGTGTACGCCTCACCGGTTATCGGCTCCTTGTCGAATCCCATCGCCGCCGTACCCAGAAGCAGCACGCCGACCAGTATGACTATCGCGCTATGTCCCTTCACCATTCCTCCGCTCAATCATCAAGATGTTCAATACCGACCAGCCGAAACCGATCCTCATCCGAAAAGTACCACAACCACAACCGCGTCGGCAGACTCCACTTACCACCCGCGCGCTGTGTCCACAACAGCAATTCGAACAATCGGCTGTCCGACTTTTCCTGCTGCGATACAAACGATTTCCGCAGCGCGTCGAGTTGTGACGACGTCAATGTCAGGTCGGTCTCCGCAATTATCTCGCCCGGAATACGTTCATCACCGCGGTGCCGTACCATATATCGGTAGACCGCATCATCCGCCTCACCCAAACCGTATCGCACCCACAGGTCTTCGAAGGCAATGTCGAGGCCGCCAGCGCTGTTTTCTTGTACGTTAAAATAGTCCAGTGGATTAACCTTCGAAAACCAATGCCGCCCGATCTTGTCCCGGCGCGCCACCAGCGTCTGAAACAGATACCCCTCGACCTCCCGATCGTCGTACTGTGCCGTGCTGATCAGCGTGCGCAGGTGTTCGTCTGTCCACGCCATCACGATCTTCGCCCCCCAGTAGGCGTCCCGGTTCGTCTTGTTCTCCCATGCCGGGTTGGGTACGATCGGGTCAAATTTGTCCGGCTCGAATATCTCCGACTCGAAATAGCCGACTTCGCGGTACCTGATCGGCTCCGCTTTCTCCCAGGGCCACTGCTTCAAGCCAAGCGTCAAAATCGAAATCACCATGTCCTTCAGGTCATGCACATTCGCATACCCCTTGATCGGCGACTTCGGCAACCGCCCGTCGGAACCGAATACCGACGCAAAATCGAGCAGGAAGTGCTTCACGTACCCGCTGTCGCCTTCCTCACGGTAACTGTCCAGTGTATTGTGATCCTTTACGTCGTAATGATTGACGAACGACGCTATCACGTACAGTCCACGCAGCTCTCGACGGTGCTCGTGCGGGCACCAGTCATTTGGATCATCCGAGCGACGCCCCTCGAAACTGAATGGTCCGATCACATTCGGCAGCGCCAGCGACGCCACGGCCCGTATACGACCGTCCGCCATACGTTCCGTCTTCACCATCATGTCGTTCAACTTCTCGCGGGTGAACGGGTGGCGGTTCCCGGCGCGGTCCTTGTACGTCAGCCCCTCGCGAATCGCCAAACTGTCCGGATGAAAGTAGAAGATCGTCTCTTCCGGCACATTGTAGCCGCAGGCATGAAAATAGCGCGATGCCATCGCCGACGATGCCGTCGCCATTCCCGGAAATCCCTTCGGGTCAAACTTGACGATAAATTCGTTACCCCGCCGGTCCTTCACCCAGAACCCTGCCGTGGCGCCGCCCACCTTCGGGCGATACACCTCCAGCGGCCCGGTCGTATCCGGCCCGCCGACGATCAACGGCCCGTCGACTATATCTTCCGCCGTCAGTTCGTACAGGCCGATCCGGTTGGTGAACCAGCTTGAATTTGGCACCTCATCGAAGGTGTTGATATTTCGCGCCTCGTCGGCATTCCCCGTCACATTGCGCCACTGCCGCTCGATATCCACCGACTGATACAACTGGTCAAAGAACGAGCGCTCCACCTGCGACCAGATCAGCAATTCTTCATGATAGTCCGGTTTCGGGATGTGCTTACGGTCGGCATCCACCCACGCCGGCCCCTCCGGTCCCGGCTTTGGCGCCTTGTTGCTGCATGACACTATCGCCAACCCCACGACCATCAGCGCCAACCACCGCACCTGTATTCCAGACCATCGCATGACTGTCAAAATGTCTCCGAAAACTCGAGGTAGAACCGCGGCCCTTCGTCGCTGGTGGCCAGCATCATCGAGGCCGTCACATCATTCGTTCCCAGCACCCGAATGCCCCCTCCCACCGAATACCGCCAGTCCTGAAAACTGAACTGCTCGGCAATGTCATTGAATACCCGGCCCTCATCAAACGATATGAACGCATCCATCAGTGACAGAATCGGCCACCGGTACTCCACCTGCGCCAAGAGGAAGTCATTGTCGACCAACCGCCGCGTCCGAAAGCCGCGCAGGGTCTCGAATCCTCCCAGTCCGCTTCGCAGATAGAACGGTACGTCACTGTCGTCTCCCGCCGGCTCCAACTGCTGTACCACCAGGCGAAACGCCAGCGTCCGTTTGTGGAACAATTCCACAAACCGGCGTATGTCGAGCCGCAACTGCCAGAAATTGTCTCCCTCGGTGCGCCCCACCCCGATGTGTTGGCCCAGAGACAGCTCGTGATAGCCGCCGCGCGTCGTTCTGACCCGGTTATTCCGGTTATCATGCAACAGCGCCAGGCGCAACGCCACGAATCGCGTTGGACGCATCTCGGCGTCCGATAATCCCAGCTTAACCCGTATCGAATCCAGGTCACCTGCCAGGCCGGGATCGTCTCCGTCCATGAGGTTAGTCGACTGATACCCCGCCGTTGCCTCAAGCTGCCACCCTTTACTCAAGAGCCAGAGACCGCCACCCCGAATCCGAAACTCCTCCTCGCCGAAATTGACCTCGTCCGCCTCCCGTGAGTCCGGACCGATGCCGTAGAAACTCTCCCGGGTGCGACGGTTGTACGCCGTCTCAAACGTCACGCCGCGGTGCGCCGAAAGCAGGTTGGGCGCGTTATACCGAATCCGGTACGCCTGGTATTCATTACTGCTGTAATAGGCCCGCGCCCGCAGCCGCTCCCCCTCCGAAAATACTCCGTCGGAATTGAATGACCCTCCAAACTTGAACCCGGCGTCGGAATTGTACCCCACAATTGGATACATTCCCCATGCCCGATACTCTGCCGTCAGGATCTTCGCCAGTACCTGCGCCACCACGTCGGCGTACACCTCATCTACCAGGAACTCGGCAATGAACTCCACTGTCCAGACAGGCATTTGCAACAGGTAGACCGGTACCGACAGCAGGTGTTCGCCAAAACTCTTCTCGATCGGCTCGGGCTCGCGAACCTTGCTGGTATCGACCTCCTGCGACTGGGCCAACACCGTCCCGGCCAATAGGCCGAACGTCAGCAGCAGGGCGGAAAGAAGACGGATCATTTTAGACAAACGGTTGCTGGTCATGCAGTTCTCAAACGTCGCAGGTGATTCGCAAGACCCGCCAATATAGGCCGCCTCGAACCAGACTGTCAAACCCTTTGTCCCCCATCGGCCGGTTCGTACCCACCCGGTACCCCACCTTTCAGGTGGGTTTTTCTTGCCCGGGTAGCCCACTGCGCGCTTAGCGCGGTGGGAACCTTCGTCGCCTTGGACTTGATCCGGGCCCCGAGCCGAACATATGCGGTTGAATCTCACACCACGTCGTGCCTGCGCAGGCCGGCACCCATTATTCTCTTTCGTTCGTCCCATGGAGCAGAACGAACATGACCGGCAGCCTCCCAGGGCGGAGGCTGCCCGAAGAGTTCCTGCCCCAATACCCCACCATTCAGGTGGGTTCTTCTTCCCCCCCAAACCGTTTAACAAGAACTACCCGCTGCAACGTCTCTCTAATGGTCCACAGGCTGCTTGACGACCACCGGTTGGCGATGTAGCTTTGACCTTTCTGCACGACTATCAAATACGGAGTGTTGATGAAACAGCGTTCACGATTCCTTCTGGCCGGTCTCTTCTGCGCCGCTTTCCTCGCAACCACGAGCTGCGACGACGATCCCGTCGGCCCAACGCCCAATACGCTAAACGTCACCCCCGATTCAATATACTTTTCGGGCACCGCCACGCAACCGGTCCAGCGCCAACTGCTCTTTGTCACCACCTCCGGCGCCGACCTGCCCTACACCACCACCGCCTCCAATTCCCGGCTCTCGGTTATCAACGGTGCCTCCACCACCCCCGACACCATTTTCCTGCAATTCACCGCCAGCGGACAGCCCGACGGCCTTTATGTCGATTCCCTGACCATCGAGGCCGCCAATACCGAAAACTCGCCGGTCATCATACCGGTCGTGACGGCCCTCGCCCCCTTCATGTCGGCCGACGCCGATTCGCTCAGCTTCATCGCCCGGCTGGGCGATGCCATCACCGATACCCAGGCGGTCGCCATTACCTCCGCCAGTGACTCCACCATCCCGGTCACCGCCCAGTCGAACCAGAGCTGGCTCCGTGTCGACCTCGCCGCCGACACCCTGCCCACCGAGCTGCACCTGTGGGCCACGCCCGGCGCTCTTGTCCCCGGCACCTACTCGGCCACCGCCACCGTCACCTCCGCGACTGCCGGTAATGCCGTTTCCGTCCATGTCACCCTCGAGATCCTGCAGTGGTTTACCCAGGTGTCACCGGTGAACGCCACCTTGCGCGACGTCTTCTTCCTCGATCGCAATCGCGGTTGGATTGCCGGAATTTTACCCAGTACCGGTATTAACGACGGTGTCATTCTGGTCACCACCGATGGCGGCGCTACCTGGAATCTGGACCAGACCTTCTTTGACCAGGCCATCGGCGCTATCCGAGTATTTCCCAATGACACCGGCTGGATCAGCGGCACCAACGCCACCGTCCGGCGCACCGTCAACGGCGGAACCAGTTGGTCCAATGTCACTACGCCGTTTACCGCCGCTGACGACATCGACTACCAGGATCTCTTCTTCATCTCGGCCGACACCGGTTGGGTCGTCGGCGACTCCGGCGTCATTATCTACACCGACAACGCCGGCGATTCCTGGACCACACAAACTGCCGGTCTCGTCAACCAGCAGCTGGCCGGCGTCACTGCCGTCGGCAGCCGACACGCCTGGGCGGTTGGAAACGGCAATTCCATCCTGGCTACCACCGACGGTGGCACGCTCTGGCTGAAACAGTCCGCGCCCGCTGGTGCCGCCACAATTGACTGGGGCGACGTTGCCTTCATCGACACCCTCAACGGCTTTGTCGTCGGCGAACTGGGGCAACTGCTGTCGACCGTGGACGGCGGCGCGACCTGGCAGCCGGCCGAAGTCTTCAATCTCTCCGACTCGACCAACCTGACCCTCGATCGCATCACATTTGTCACCTCTACCCTCGGCTTCATCGTTGGGGGAGAGAACTACCTGGGGCAGCCGGTTTCCAGCGTTGTCCTGCGCACTACCGACGGCGGCCAGACCTGGGAGTTCCTCCAGACCGGCACCACCCGCGCCCTGCGCTCGATCTACTTCGTCGATCCCGATTTCGGCTGGGCGGTCGGCAACAACGGCCTCATTCTCCACACCCAGGTCGGCTCCAACTAACCGCCAGGCTCGCCGCGTATAGCAAGTCTTGTGTTGGTCCCCCCGTACTGGATCCGGCGCCCAGGCTGAACGTATGCAGATGAAGCCCACACCACGTCGTGCCTGCGCAGGCAGGCACCCATCATTCTCTTTTGTTTGCGGGGCGAAAGGCGTCCTCGTCCGCCCCATCGAGCAGAACAAGTATGATCGGCAGCCTCCCAGGGCGGAGGCTGCCCGGCGAAGAGTCAACGTCCCGGTACTCCACCCTTTCAGGTGAGGCCCTCCCAAACAAAAAGCCCCTCCCCAAACAGGGGAGAGGCTCAATTCAAATCATGCTTCTGGGCGGCAGACCTCCCGGTCTGTCCCAGCAGAGTCCACTACTTCTGACTGATCGGATCACCAGCCTGTTGCGGTGTACCGGCCAGTAAGCCGTCAACATACGCGATCGACGCCTGCAGCAGGGCTACCGAGTACGCAAAGTCGTGAGAACCAAGCGACTGGTCCTCTTCCACGTACTTGTAGTTGAACAGCGCGCCAACCAGATCGCCGTCCGGGTAGGTACCTGTCACCGCAAAGCCACTCGCCTGCATAATACCCTGCGCTTTGAGCAGAACCTCCAGCGAATCCAGCAGACCGTGGATTTCATCCTGGAAGCCTTCCGGTACGCCGTCATAATCGAAGTCTTGATCTACACCGGCATCCTGGATGACAAAGTTGATCGCATCAGCATTACTGTGGCAGGCTTCACAGACCTCGACCAACTCCAAGCCACTCTCGGCATCAACCATGTTGAACGAGTGACCACCCAGCTTATAACCTTCGTGGGCCCGCTCGTTGGCCATGTGACAATGCACACAACCGTCCTGGATTGTCTCGTGCGGTGAGCTGCTGACCGAGAATCCCGGGAAACCTTCATAACCGCCGGTACCGATCAGCATTTCGCCCTGCGGACCGTGGTGCGGACCGAAACGCGAACTGGCAATTTCATAACCGTCCGTGATATCGGAACCTGTTACACCACGCTGATGGTGACAGTGTACACACAGGTTGCCGCTGCCGTTGTCGAACACTTCACCATTGAGGAAAGTGTACGGACCCGGAGCCCGGACCGACAGGTCACCTGTCTCGTGAGGATTGTGACAGGTAAAGCAGCCAATGGCACTCACCTGCGGCTGATCCGTCTGCGGTACCGTACCCGTATTCAGGAACTGCAGGAAACCTTCCTGGTTGTGGCACTGGGTGCAGTCCGAACCGCCACGGTTAGTGTAGTCGATGTTGCTGCCGGAGGCGTGCGTCGAAGCCAGCCATTCACCCTGGGCTTGATCCAGGAAACCGTTATGGCACACGAAGCACTCGTCTTCGTCCACGCCGGGTGGCTGAAGCTTACCCGTTACTTCGCGCTCGCAACCGACCAGCGCCAACAGGCCAATCAGGAGTGCCGGTACCAGCAACCACTTCATCTGTTTCATCTTGTTCTCCTTCCGGACCCAAGTCCGAGAATAATTCCGTGAATTGTTATTTTATACTTACTATTCTTCATCTTACAGTTCATGCACGATGCTGACATCGACCACGTTGGCCGTGTAATATTCTGTGTACGGCAACGGATCGCTGAAATTATCAAAGTTGTGCGCCGAGTAGCGCGCTTCCAGGCGGTGCTTCGGCATGAAGTACCAGATCCCCGTTAACCGAAGCGAGAAACTCTCCACATCCAGATCCTGCTGGCTCTTGTAGTACGTTCCGCCGACACCTGCCTCAATCTGCGGCAGATACGTCGCGAACAGGTCGGCATCGATCGTGTGATCGCGGAACTCGAATACGCCGCCCTCATTGGTATAATCACCATCGAGGAAGGAGTAGGAACCGAAGAACCGGCCCCAGCCGAACTTCTCGGCAATCAGGTCGACTGAAAATTTGCCGTAGGTCGCTTCCGCTCCGATATCGTCATTCTCAGTCTTGCGCAGGCTGTACGAACCACGCACCGTGCCCATGTCGGTGCGATACGACGCCGCAAACCGGTTTCGTACGAACGACTCCTGGCCCACCAGCGTCCGACCGTTGTCAACCGTCGTCTCGTCCATGCCGACGCTGGCTTCCAGCTTCAGGCGGTCAGCCGGACGGTACCATCCCGATGCATAGAAACCGCTGGTCGACTCTTCGTCAAAGAAGTCGTCGTTCAGTGCATACCGATAGCCCAGCGTGATACCGCCGGCGCCGCGCCATACTTTGCCGGCATAGATCGCATTGCGCAGGTTGTCGGTCGCCACCACGTCACCGGTCCGCTGGGCGCGATCCCAGATGAAGCTGTAGCGCAGGCTGTAGCCGCTCCGGTCGAAAAACCGGGCGCCACCCCAGACCGTGTTGGCCGACAGCGTGTCCTCGCTCAGGTTGATTTCGCGCTGGTAGTTCTGGAAACCACCGTTGAAGACAATCATCGGCAACTGCGGAAGCGAACCGACCGCCGTCACCCGGAGGCGGCGGGCATCGCGATCGTTCTGCGCGTTCAGGTCGTCGCTGAAGCCCGTCTGGCGATATTCCGCCTTCAGGTAATTCCGCTTGTACTTCAACTGCGCGCCGCCATGAAACTGGTTCTGCGTGTAGTTCACGGCCGTGACATCGGTCGTTCCGAACTGCTCAAACAGGGCAACCCGGTCGCCCTCTTTCTGGATGTTACCGTAACCGGCAAACAGCCGCACGTACTCGGTCGGCTCGAACCAGACATCACCGTAGGTGCTCGCCCGGCGGGTAAACTTGTCGCCCTCGAACGAGTAAACACGACGGTACTTGTTATGACGCACCGTAATCCCGAACAGCCCGGCGCGCGTCGCCCCGGCCATCAGGTTACGATTATTCAATGTAACATTCTTTAAATCGCCATACAACCGCAGGCCGTTGTCCATCCGGTAGCTGAAATCCTCCAGCGAAATCGCCGGCCCGTCATACAGGTTGTAGTTCGGCTGGTACACGCCTTCATTTCCCTCTTCATCGGTAAACGTCCAGCCGACCCGGACATCACCGGATACTTCCGGCTCAGCCGCCACTGTTGCCGCGACGAAGGCAACCGCAAGCAACGCGAAGAGCCAATATCTGATACCTTGCTTCATCTTCGCCTCCCTCGGTTATTCGTTCGGCAGGTGGCAACTGCAACCGTCGCCGCCGATTTTCATGCTCAGGTTAGGATCGAGGAAATCACGGTTGTCGTTCGACCCGTGAATATCGCTGTGACACTCGATACAATTGTACTGGTTGCCAATCCCGTTGTGCACTGTCAGGTGTCCCGGCGGAACGCCGTGGCACTGCCGGCACAAACCGTTACCCGGCTGGTTCAACAACCGTTCGTTGAACGAGCCGTGGGGACGGTGACAGGAGTTACAGCCGCCGCCCTCAACCGAAAATGAACTCGTCGCTTCATGCTCGAACAGGTACGGTCCGGCGAAGTCCATGTGGCACTCGGCGCAGTTCGACGTCGCCCCGTGACCGAACATCGGCTGCTTCTCACCGGTGAAGTCATGACAGCTCAAACAACTCAGGTTCTGATCGGTGAGGGGGTGGTTGGAACGTTTGCGAAAATCGTTGGTAACCGCCGTATGACAGGCCCCGCAGAAATCTGCCTGGTCGTCAACCAGCAGCCCGGAAAAGTCCGAGTGGATCTTATGACACGAACTGCAGTTCATGTCCTGCTCCGCATGCGGGTCGACACCTGTCTGGTCCAGGTTCATATGCGGCTGATGACAGTCCATGCAGACCATCGCTTCGCCCAGTTTACCCATACGGCCCGGATTCCCAATGTTGTCAATTGCCGGCTCGTCCACGTGCGCTTCCGCCTGCTCCAGACCGCCGTGACAACTGACACATGAGATCTCCACCACCGACGAGGTCTGCGATGAACTCAGACGGTGCGCCGTCCGGTTCAGCATCGCATCATAACCTTCGTGGCAGGTCAGGCAGACATCGTCATCAACTTGCGCTGAGACCACGCCACTCCCAACCGTCCACAATACACAAATCGCCAGCAATAGACTCAGAAGTCCGGTACCGGCGAATCGTCCTTGTATGCGCATGAGCACTCCGTTTTCCTTACGACAAATGTCATATTTGTGTCATTTCACTACTATAATTATCGGCTTGTTAAAGAAGTATCAAGCTTTTTGTGCGTGATTTTTTTCACAAGAAGCTCCAAAATTGCCGTTTTCCCGCTCTGGGCAAGGCTTTGTGCCCGTTGTCGATTTCAGGATGTTAGTGGTCCGGATGCCCCGTTTGAGGTCAAATCAGGACAAAATGTAGGTTAATAAGCGCTAACCCGCCGATCCGGGACCAAATCAGTCTTTCTTTGCGCCCACAGCCGCAAAACCCCCTCGCCGGTGCTGGATCAGATAGATCGACAACCCCACAATAAACAATGCCACCGATATGAGATGATTAAACGTCGGCTGCCATACCCCCACATCAAAGTGCATTGCCTCTTCATAATACCGCACCTGCTCGATCACGAACCGGAGCACCGCCTCGGCCATCAACGTTATCGCCGCCAGCTGACCGACAAACTGCTTTCGACTCCGCAGTAAGTGCAACACTACGAACAGCCCAAACCCGTACAGCGCGCTGTACAATTGAGCCGGATGCACGTGCACATCACCAAACACCGAGTGCGGCAGCGACCCCGACGGAAAGGTACAGCCCCATGGCAGATCAGTCGGCGTTCCGAAACAGCAACCGTTGAGAAAGCAGCCGATCCGGCCAAAGCCGATCCCCAGCCCGAGCGCAGGGGAGAAGTCGTCGAATACCTCCAGCACCGACATCTGCTTCCACTTCAGGTAGGCAACCGAGCCAAGCAGCGCCACCACCACCCCGCCGTACAGGTTCATCCCGGATATACCGAACTGGCCGCCCGCAAACGGATTGAACATCGCCCCCCAGTTGCCCGCAAAATCCTCGAGATGAAACAATACATAGAATAGCCGCGCCCCGATGATCCCCCCGAAGATCATGATATACGCCACCGCCAGATACGGTTCGAACGGCTTGCCGTCTTTCTTCGTTATCCAACGGATGTACAACACCCCGGCCAGAAACGCCAGCGCCAGCATCAAACCGTAACTGCGGATCGGGATCGGTCCGACCTGAAATAACTCAGGAAGCATGTGAGGTCGACTCCTTCATTTGCATACCTTGTACCTTTCGCGACACCAACCGTTCACGATACAGCCGTTCGATCAGCCAGATCGCTCCAATCGCCATCAGCGCCCCTACGATCGTATCCGAAGTGTAATGGAACCGCCCCCACACCGTCCCCACCGTCAGGCCGAACACAATGAGTCCCAGCCACCAGCGCGTCTGTGGCCACACCCGGTAACTGTAATACCACACGATCATCGCCACCGCTGTATGCGTCGACGGCATGCAGCCGCCCCGCACCGCCGCCATCGCTATCACAAAATCCACTGCCGCCCGGAAAAACGGCCCGCTGACATCATTTATATATGCCCCGGCAAAATGCCACCGCGGCCCCTCGATGGGGTAGAGGAAAAACATCAGGTAGCCGACAAAAAACACCAGCGTCGCCGCTGCGTTGAAGCGGCGCAGGGTATCGTCTTTCTTTCTGATGAACGCAAACAATACGAATCCCGGTATCATCAGGTAGTAGCAGAAGTAGCAGAACGAAACGATTTCCGTCACCACCACGTTTAACAGGTGACGGTCGATATACAATGTCAGGTTGGTCCCGAAAATGCTCCGTTCAAACGCCGTCAGTTCCGGATCAAAGAACCGATCAAACAGCAGAAACACCGTCCCCCCCGTTAATCGATAGAAAAACGTAAACATGAACACCGGGTACAACAGCCGCACGAAGGCATGTCCCCGCGACTTCGTTTCATCCACGAACGACGCTATCGCCAGTGCGATCATCCCCAGCGCCACATAACTGACCACTTCATCCGAATGCTCCCCCAGCGGCTCCCCAATCAGGAACAGCAATGCCACCATCAGTCCGCAATAGACCAGCACAATCCAGTCAAAGAGGTACAGCCGAGCCGGCGCTCCCACCGTCTTCACTCCGCCTCCCTCCGGGCCTTGCGATCCAGCCCCGCCACCACTATCACAATCTCACCCTTCACCTTCCGGCCGCCGATCTGCTTTAGGATCTCGGTTACCGTTCCGCGCAGATACTCCTCATGCAGCTTGCTGATCTCTCGCGCCACACAGGCCCGGCGGTCCCCCAGCACCTCCAGCACATCCCGAAGCGACTTTTCGATTCGAAACGGCGACTCGAAGAACACCAGCGTGTGTTCGAAATCGAGAAGCTGCCCCAGCCGCGTCCGGCGCGCTCCCGACTTGTGGGGCAGAAACCCCTCGAAGAAAAAGCGATCGGTCGGCAGCCCCGACGCCGTCAGCGCCGGTATCACCGAGGTCGGCCCCGGCAGCGCCACCACCTCGATTCCGTTGTCAATCGCCGCCCGCACCACCCGATATGCCGGGTCGGATATACCGGGTGAACCGGCATCGGTAATAACCGCCACCGTCCGTCCGGCCAGCAGTTCATCCATCAACTGCCCCGAACGTTTCTGTTCATTGAAATCATGATAACTGACCAGGCGCTTGTCGATCTCGAACTGCTGCAACAGCCGGCCGCTGTGACGCGTATCTTCGCACGCTACCACGTCGGCCTCGCGGAGCACCCGTAACGCACGCTGGCTGATATCTTCGAGGTTACCAATCGGCGTCGGAACCAGGAAGAGCATGCCGTGTCGATCGGTCATCCTGGGCTACTCTTGTATCTGTATCCGCTGGGGAATCTCACCGCGTCCCAACGGTGCTATATCCGGCATGCGACGTTTGAACTCGTTCCGGTTGATCAACGATATCACCCGGCTGATATCCGTCTGCGCGTACCCCTCCGACGTCAACGTCGACATCGACGCCACTCCGTCGTCCAGGATTCGGCGCAGCATCCCATCGATATGCTCATACCTCACGCCGATCTCATCCTCATCCGTCTGGCCGGCCCAGAGATCGGCCGACGGCGGCTTCCGACGGATCGACTCTGGAATATCCAGCATCTGGGCAATCTCTCGAACATCCGACTTGTAGAGCTGCCCGATCGGGTTCATCGAACAGGCGGCATCACCGTACCACGTCGTATATCCCAGTGCGATCTCGGTACGGTTGCCGGTCCCCAGCACCAGGCGGTGTGTCTCATGAGCAATATCAAACAGGATCGACATCCGCTCCCGCGCCATCTTGTTACCCGCCCGCACACCGATGTCCGGCGTGATCTTCTCAAAATAGGCGTCGATCATCGGCGTGATGTCGACGTGACGGAAAGCTATACCCAACTGGCCGATCAGCTTCTTGGCATCGTCCACCGAATCCGGGTTTGAGGTCCGAAACGGCATCATCACCGCCAGCACCTTCTCCGGCCCGACCGCCTCGACCGCCAGCGCTGTTGCCACGGCCGAGTCGATCCCGCCCGACAGCCCAACCACGTAGCCGTCCAAACTCGACTGCAAGAGCTGTCCGGTAATGAACCGCTTCATCGTCGTTATTGCTTTATTCAGATCGATCTGCTCAGCCATTATCTAACATCCTTTGTCTCTACAGGCTCACAACGTATATCCCGGCATCACATTCATCAAGCAAAAAGCCCTCTGAGCTTGACAGTGCCAGCCCTCGGCACATATGTTATACGATTCAAGCAATTCTAATTGAAAGGGCAGATTATGAGCGTAAATAAGGCTATTCTCATCGGACGGCTCGGGCAGGACCCCGAACTGACCTATACCCAGTCCGGCAAAGCAGTCTGCAAGTTTTCCGTTGCCACCAACGAACGCTGGACCTCGCAGGACGGTCAAAAGCAGGAATCGACCACCTGGCACAACATTGTCGCCTGGGGACGTCAGGGTGAAGTTATCAAGGAGTATATGAGCAAGGGCCGGGAAATCTACATCGAGGGCCGGATCGACAACCGTACCTACGATAAGAAAGACGGCACGAAGGGCTACACCTCCGAGGTCGTCGTCCAGTCCTTCCAGTTCATCGGCTCGCGCGGCGATTACCAGGGCGGCGGCGACATGCCCCAGAGCGCTCCTTCCGAACAGGGTGCTCCATCCGGTACCTCGTCTGACGACGACGACCTGCCGTTCTGATCCAAAACTGAACAGACCTTTCTTAAGCCCCGGTAAACACCTGCTTGCCGGGGCTTTATCCTGTGCAAACGGGGGGCAGGAAGTGCCCTGAATCTCATCTCAAGAAGCCACCGTTAAAACGCCGATAGACTCACCGATGGTAAAACCCAGTGTCCCGAGACGCGAGAAATCGGACCTTTTCGGATGGAGTCGTAACATGTCACACCCCACGCAATTTGCCGCTCCCAATGAGCTGCTGAATCAGGACAGCCTTTTCCGCCGCCGTATCCTTATTATGGCGATCGGTACGGTTATCATCTCCGGCGCCCTGATCAGCGCCTTCAACTACATCTTTTTTGAACGCGGCGCTATCGAGTATGTCGCCCAGTGCGAGCTGACCGCCGCCACCCTGTTTCCGTACCTTGTATCGGCCGTTATGGCCGCCATCGTGGCGATCGGAATCCTTACGATCCTGCCATACCGCAAGTTCAACCGACCGCTCCGGACAATCAGCAGCCGCCTCACCAGCCTGGCCGAGGGCGATCTCACCACCCGGGTAGCCCTCCAGGCCGACAACGTCGAACTGCAGCACATGGTCCACGACCTGAATTCGTCGGTCGACACTCTCAACACGCTCATCTCTCACTGGAAGCTGATCAACCGACGCCAGTGGGAACTGCTCGAAGGTGCCAAGCAGGCTGCCGCTGCCGCCGACTCGGAGAAGGCGCTGAAACTGATGAACCAGATGGAATCGAACTGGGAACAGATCGCTACGATCGAAGAGCAGCTAATCACCGGATGATTCGTCGAGCTTCTGCTCGATCCGACGCACTCGCTTGAGCAGATCCGGCAATCGCGGCATCGCCGCATTGATCTTCATCTGCTCGCTGATGTCTCTGGCCGGGGAACCGAAAACGGTTTTCCCGGCCGCAACATCGTGGCCGACCCCCGACTGTGCCGCCACCGTCACCCGATCCCCGATCTCGAGGTGGCCGATCAGTCCCACCTGCCCCGCAAGAATGACCCCCTGGCCCAGTTTGGTCGAACCGGATATCCCCACCTGCGCCACGATGATCGAGTGATCACCAATTTCCACGTTGTGCGCGATCTGCACCAGGTTGTCGATCTTTACCCCGTTGCCGATCTTCGTCGGCCCCAGCGCCCCGCGGTCAATCGTTGAATTGGCGCCGATCTCGACATCATTGCCGATCTCAACTGAGCCAATCTGCTGAATCTTCTTCAACCCGGTGTCGGTCGGCGCAAACCCGAAACCGTCCGACCCGATCACCACCCCGGGATGAAGAACCACCCGATCCCCGATCCTGCATCCGTCCATGATTCGCACCCCCGGATACAAAACGCACTCCGCCCCGATTGTGGCATCGTTGCCGACATACACGCCGGGCATCAGTTGCGCGTCTTTACCTATATTGGAATTACGCCCCACCACCACCTGGGCCCCGATTCCGGCCGACGGGTCTACCGTAGCCGACTCATCAATCACCGCCGTTTCATGCCGGCCGGCGTTTACCCGGCGGCGGACCGGGTAGAGAATGTCAACAATCCGGGCAAACGTAAGATACGGGCTGTCGTGCCGCAGCACCGGACAACCCGTGTATTCAGTCTCGCGATCGAGGACCAACGCCGACGCTTTCGTGTCAGCGAGGTACTTCTTGTATTTCTTGTTGGCGACAAATGAAATGTCGCCCGGTCCGGCCGACTGCACGGTTGCCGCCGACCTGACCTCAACCGAACCATCCCCCTCAATAGTCCCCCCGACCTGTTCGGCCAACTGTGCCAGCGTACGAGCCATGTTACCGCGGATTGTCCTCGAGCCACTCGAGAACCCGGTCCGTCACATCATACGTTTCTTTAATGTATCCCAGCCCGCTCTGCAGCGTGAAGATAACGTCGTAGTTACCCTCAACCGCCACCGCTTCAATCGCCAGGTTGATGTGCTCCAGCAGCGGACGTATCAACGACATCTGTTTCTGCTCGGCCTGGCCCGACGGTCCGAAGACCTGCTTGGTGTAGGCGTCCAGCGCCTGTTCCTTGGCCCGGATCGACGCCTCCCGCTCCTTGCGCTTCTCTTCGGAAAGGATCAGCTTCTGGCGCTCGAACTCCTGCCGCAGCTCGCGCAGTTCTTCCTGCTTGGCGACCGCTTCGTCTTCCCACGCCTTCGCTTCGATCTCAAACTCCTCCTGCGCCTTCGCCCAGGCATTATACTCCGCCTTGATACGTTCATCATCGATGAAACCCATCTTGATCGCCTGGGCGTTTGCCGACGACGCCAGCACACCGAGCAGAAGCAGGGCGGCACAACCGTACAAAACAAACTTCATCATTCGCATGGCAACTCCTTGCATCATATCAAACGTTCTCATTCATGCTATCTAAAGACTGACCCGATCTGGAAATGTGGGCGCCACTTTCTCTCCTGGTTCGGCGCCGCCACCAGCGGATAGCCGAAGTCGAACCCGAGCGTCCCCATCCCTGGTATCGCTATTCGGAACCCAACCCCTGTACCCCAATACAGCCCCCCAAGTTTCATGTTTTCACGGTGCAGCCACGAACGGCCACCGTCAAGAAACGCCAGGACATAAATCTGCTGCGGCACCAACGGAATCTGCAGCTCGAGATTGGTCACGAACATGTGCTTGCCACGCACCCGCGTCCGGAACGAACCGGTCGATTGTACGCTATCAGCCGTCGCCGCTCCGGGATTACTGATATGTGCAGTATCCGGCCACGTGTAGTAGAAAATGGTATCGCCCTGGGTAATTAATGAGTCTGGCGTTAAAGAACCGTCATCATAGCCGCGTATCACACCGTCATACGCCGTACCACCCGGCGTGAACCGGTCGGAGATCAATATCTTGTCATCCCCAACCTGGGTGGTCACCACCCCATACTCCGCCTTGGCGGCAAACGCTATCCCGCGCCACAACGGTATGAAGTACGACGCCGAGAACTGGTGCTTCTGGTACTCCCAATGACCACCGAGGACACCACCGGTATTTTCAAACGTATACTGGAAATCCGAACCACTGGTTGCAAATTCCGGCAGGTTTCTGGAATCGCGACGGATCGTAAAGCCGATACTCCGGGCGTCATTCCAGTTCTCGAAATTGAGGATCGAGCCGGGGTAAGGGGCGCCCAGCGGACGATCCAGCGTCGGCCCCACCGTCACCGTCGAATCCGGAATCACGACATCGTCTTCATCTTTGACAGGCACTTCGAAGGTCGTCACGAATTTTTTGTACGAGTTTTCAACCTCAAACGGATCACTGAAATCGTAGTACCGTGTCCGTTCCATCGAAACATTCGCGAACACCCTGAAGAAGTTATCCGGCCAGCGCAACCGTCGACCAATGCGAATCGACCCGCCCTGACGCGCTTCCGTGTAGTCGTCGAACCAGCGACGGTTCAGCGCGAAACCGCTGATCCCCAGGAGGGTCGGACGGCCGAACATCCACGGCTCAGTGAAGGTCGCCTGGAACGAGTTGCGACGACTCCCGAAGTCGACACTGAAACTCAGGTTCTGGCCCATCCCCCTGAAGTTCGGAATGCCCAAACCAACATTGCCGACCAGCTTGTCACGGCTGTTATACCCCGCACCGGCCGACACCTGCGCTGTCTGCTTCTCTTCAACCTCAAACTCAATATCAACATCACCGTTCGGAAGATTGACCGGCGTCGGCACCACGTTGGCGAAATAGTTCAGCGCCATCACGTCACGTACCGAACGGATCAGCAACTGACGGGAAAACGTCCGCCCCGGCAGCGTCGACAACTCCCGGCGTATCACATGGTCGCGCGTCTTGGTGTTCCCCTTGATATGCACCAGCCGGATACTCGACGGCAACCCTTCGGCGATCGCATACTTCACGTCGATGATCGAATCACTGCGCGTCGTCCGCTCATCGAGAATATCAATGTGCAGGTGACCGATATCGTAGTACGCCGACGATATCTCAAACAGCGATTCTTCGTACTTCTCCTGGTTGAATACGTCGCCGCTGGTATATTTCAACTTGCTCTGTAAGAACTCGTCCGGAAGCTTCTCGTTGTTGGCGAACGTTACATCCCCGAAATAGTACTGCGGCCCTTCGTACACCTCGAGATAGATCGTCATCCGGTTACGGTCCTGGTCGATCGCTATCGAGTCGTCGACGAGATAGGCGTCGATAAAGCCACGCTTGTGCAGCTCCGCGATCACCTTCTCCAAATCTTCGTCGTATTCGTCCTGTGCGAAGTCCGATGTCCTGAACAGCCCCCGCTTGCGGTTGCGCATCTTGCCGACCAGGTCGTCCGCCGGCGTACGCTCCAGCCCGCCGATCACCACGTTTTCGACCTTCACCTTGTCCTTCTCGTCGATCGCCAGCTTTAAGAGCGCTTCGGTCGAGTCCACGCTGTAATCGAGATCGGCCTCAACTGCCGCCTGGAAATACCCCTTTTCCGCATACAGCTTCTTGATCTTGTCCACCGACTTGTGGACCAGGTTGGGGGAGATATACCCCCCGACACCAAGACCGATCTCGCTCTTGATATCCTTGTCGTTGATCTTGTCGTTACCCGTGATCTCTATGCCGGAAAGTTTCGGCAGTTCCTCGACCACGATAAACACCTTGATGCCGCCAACCGTCTGCTCCGCCTCGAGCTGCACGTTGGAAAACAGGCCAAGACCGTACAGCCGACGGATAGTCTCTGAAACATCAGTCGGCGTCAACTGAGAGCCAATATGAATATTGGAGACACCGAGGATGAGCGATTCACTGGCAATCCGGTTGCCGACCACTTCAACCTCGATTACCCGGAAATTCTCCTGTGCCGAAACCTGCGGCGCGACGACCAGTGCCAGCGCCAGCAGGATAAGAGCTATCCGTGCTCCCTGCCGCTTCATGTGCTCTCCCGTTGCCAAAAGACGACGTTAGGGCGCGACGATCCGATTGATCTTGATCTCCGAATAATCCTGTCGGTGACCCTGACGCTTCCGGTATTTCGTGCGCCGTTTAAACTTAAACACCAACACCTTGTCGTCCTGCCCGTGAGCCAGCACTTCGGCTTCAATCCTGGCATTCTCCACCAGCGGCGTACCGATGACCGCATCACCATCGCTCTTGATCATCAGTACCTCGCCGATGTCGACTTTCGACCCGGCCTCGGCGTCCATCAACGGGACCCGCAGGGTTTCACCTTCTTCAGCAGCAAACTGGTGGCTGCCGATCTGAAAGACAGCATGCATCGTCTTTATTCCTCCGAAATGTTTTTCGTAACCTGTTGTCGGTAAACCTCAAAGGGTACGATTTCGGCGTTAGAAGTCAAGACTTTTCTCCTGTCTCGATCCCGTTAAAACCGCCTCTTTACACATATTTGCCCCCATTCGGTTCCCCTTGTGGTGATATGCGGGCGACCGTGGGCGGCCTGCCCTTTGGGCGGGGGAGAAATAGGTTACACATTGGTAGCCCACCTTTCAGGTGGGCTCTGTGTTCGTCATCCCGGACAAGATCCGCCGGAGGCGGACCGCAGATCCGGGAC
>CAZJCK010000047.1:0-27489 GCA_964544635.1 uncultured Ignavibacteriales bacterium
GTCTATCTTCATATACTCTCCGGTCAGGTTGACAGCCCCCAGCGAGAGAAATGTAATGCACGATAAACAACGTACCATCGCCCGCGAAGCCAGCATTTCCGGTATCGGCCTGCATACCGGCAATACCTGCACCATGACCTTCAAACCGGCCGAGCCAAATACCGGTATCCGCTTCGTTCGCGGCGACCTCCCGGAAAAACCGTGGGTGATCGCCGATATCGACCATGTCGTCAACATCTCCCGCGGCACGACCCTGGAGCGCGGTGAGGCGCGGGTACATACAGTCGAGCACGTCCTGGCGGCCTTTGCCGGTCTCCAGCTCGACAACATGGTTGTCGAACTGGACAACAACGAGCCGCCGGTGATCGACGGTTCGTCGCGGCCGTATGTCGATGTTATTCTCGAGGCCGGCATTGTCAACCAGGATGCCGACAAGGTTTATCTGGAGATCGACACGCCGATGTCGTACTCCGAGCCGGAACGTGGTGTCGACCTGGTGGTGGCGCCGTCGGACGACCTCCGGATCACTTTCATGATCGATTACCGCAACCCGGCGCTGGGGACGCAGTACACAACGCTGGTCGACCTTGAGAACGAGTTTGTCGAGGAGTTTGCGCCGGCCCGCACGTTCTGTTTCCTCTCCGAGGTGGAGATGCTCAAGGATGCCGGCCTGATCAAGGGAGGCGGTCTCGACAATGCCGTCGTCATCTACGATTCCGACCAGGGGCAGGTCGAGGTCGACCGCATCCGCAAGGCCCTCAACCTCAAGGAAGAAGCGTTTGTCGGCGAGACCGGTATCATCAACGACGTCGCCTTGCGCTTCCCCAACGAGCCGGTGCGGCACAAATGTCTCGACCTTTTGGGCGATCTGTTCCTGATCGGGGTGCCGTTCAAGGGCCACGTTCTGGCGGCGCGCTCGGGCCACAAGGCCAATGTGGCGCTGGCCAGGAAGATGCGCGATCTGTACAAGAAGAAGAGCCTGGCCGGCAAGTTTGGGGCGGGCAAGACCGGGCAGCTGTTCGATATCAACGCTATCCTCAAGATCATGCCCCACCGCTATCCGTTCCTGCTGATCGATCGCATTGTCGACCTGGTGCCGGACAAGAGCGTGGTGGCGATCAAGAATGTGACCATCAACGAACCGTTCTTCCAGGGCCATTTCCCCGGTCACCCGATCATGCCGGGCGTGATGATTCTCGAGGCGATGGCCCAGGCCGGCGGCGTGCTGCTGTTGAACGCCGTGGAGAACCCGGAAGAAAAGGTGGTTTATTTCATGGGCATCGACAACGCCAAGTTTCGCAGCCCGGTCATGCCGGGTGACCAGCTCCGCTTCGAGCTGGAAATGCTGACGCTGCGACGTAATGCCTGCAAAATGACGGGGAAGGCGATGGTCGACGGAAAAGTAGTTGCCAACGCCGACTTCATGGCGATGATTGTAGACCGATGAGCAGTATCCATCCCACCGCCGTAGTTTCGCCGAAAGCCCAGCTGGCCGACTCTGTCTCGGTCGGGCCGGGCACGATTATCGAAGATGACGTTGTCATCGGCGACGGTTGCACGATTGCCTCCAATGTGCTGCTTGCATCGGGGGCGCGCCTGGGCAAGGATGTCAAGGTTCACCATGGCGCCGTGATCTCCACCCAGCCGCAGGACCTCAAATTCGGCGGTGAGAAGACGCAGGTGACGATTGGCGACGGTACCACCGTCCGCGAGTACGCCACGATCAACCGCGGCACCGTGGCGCACGGGGTGACCGAGATCGGTAAGGAGTGCTTTATCATGGCGTACGCCCACGTGGCGCACGACTGCATTCTCAAGAACAACATCATCATGGCCAACTCGGTCAATCTGGCCGGGCATATAGAGATCGACGAGTATGCGATCATCGGCGGTATCGTGCCGATCCATCAGTTCACCAAGATCGGGGCGCACTGCATGATCGGGGGCGGTTTCCGGGTACAGCAGGACGTGGTGCCGTACTCGCTGGTCGGCGGCTATCCGCTCAAAGTGGTCGGCTTGAACGCAGTCGGGTTGAAACGTCGCGGTTTCGACACCGAGGTGATCCGCCAGATCGAGAAGGCGTTCAAGTTTCTGTTTTTCAGCAAACTGAACACGTCGCAGGCTGTCGAGCGGATCAAGTCGGAGATCGAGCTGATCCCTGAGGTGCAGTTGATTCTGGATTTCATTGAGCGCTCCGAGCGGGGGATCGTGAAGTAGGCTGATCGACGCGTATTGACACTCTCGACATTTGTGACTATATTTCCGACAAAGATATCTTTTTTGTCGGCGACAGCGCGGTACTCGTATTGGAGGGCGGTCATGAAACGGGCGGCAATTGCAGCAGCTATCATACTTGTTGTTTCTGGTAGCGTGTTGGGGCAGGCCAAGGTCGGCACCACCGGTCCCCAGTTTCTCGAATTGATACCGACCATGCGCTCGCAGGCCACCGTCACCGGGGCAATCCTCTTCGGTGACAACCACGGCCACCACTACAACCCGGCGCTCCTGGCGTTTCGGCCGCAGTATGTGTTGTCGCTCTCGACCGTCGAACAGGATGGCGGTGTCGATTTCCGAGGCGGTACAGCCACCGGCGGGACATTTGATCGCAACGGCAGAGGAATTCATGTCGGATACAGTTTCACTCATCTCTCGAGCGGTGAACTCAGAGAACGAACGTACAATCAAGGCACGATCGAAACCTCCTCGCGCACATTCGATTATGACGGATACGAGCACAAGTTTACTTTGGCCTACGGCTTTCCGACCGATTTTGATTTCAGTGTTGGTGTCGCCGTCAACGCATTCAAAGAAGAGGTGCATGACTTCACCTCAGACGGCACGGCGTACGATATCGGAGCAGCCGTTCGGCATTTTGTCATGCTGAACCAGAGTATCAGCGTGCAACCGTTCGGCTCGATCGCCTATCAAAATCTTGGGCCGGATGTTACGTTCATTGATAACGCGTATCCGTTGCCGAAGCGGTTCACGGTGGGTGCCGGCAGCAGGTTCTCGTACCACAGTGAGCGGCTGAGGCTGGCTGAAGTTACGCCAGTCGTGGAACGGGTGATGCGGGCCAACGATGAAAGCGACTTCACCAGTATCGGCATCGAAGCCGGCCTGTTCGAAACCGGATATTTCCGCACCGGTGATCGTGAGAACGCCAATTTTGATTCGGTGTGGGGGTTCGGCGTCACGACTGTCGGTATCCAGAAGCAGTTGTTCGGCGATGTGCGTATCAGTGACGGTTTCTTCCGCTGGCTGGCCGCCAATCTGCACGTGGCGTACGATTATTCGGAGCATGGGGGAGACTTCAGCGGCGAACCATACAGCATATCGATCATGTTATAAGGCCGGAATGTCCCGCCGGGATATCCGGCGTTCTTGTATCGTTGAATTCCCCGGAACTCTCAGTCCGCCTGCGGCGTCCCTCGAGATTCCGGTCTACAACAGGTTTGCGGCCTTGAGATTCCGGGTTAGTGCCTACACCAGGGAGGATAATGGGGCCCGGACCAGGTCGGGGATGACGTGCGAGAGGGACCGATCACATTTCCCCTCCGCCAAATCCCTTGCGCCATCGCGTGACCCTGCGTACTATCCCTCAAGTAACGACTGCTCAACAGGTTGAGGTATATGAAGAAAGTCAAAACCGCCGTCGTCGGTGTCGGCTCGCTGGGCCGTCACCACGCCCGATGGCTCAATCAACTCGATAAATCCCACCTGATCGGTGTCTACGATATCGACCGGGACAAAGCCAAAGAACGGGCCGACGATCTCGGCGTCGCCGTGCTATCCTCACTCGACGAAGTTGTCGACAAGGCCGAGGCGGTCTCGATCGTTGTCACGACATCGGCGCACTACGATGTTGCGTCGCAACTGATCGAGGCCGGACTGCACTGCCTGATCGAAAAGCCGGTGGTACCGTCGATTGATGCTGCCGGCAAGCTGCAGAAGCTGGCCGACTCGAAGAATGTCAAGGTCACCGTCGGTCAAATCGAGCGGTTCAACCCGGCGGTGCGCGGCCTGGCCGAGTATGACGTCCGCCCCGCTTTCATCGAGGCCCATCGTATGGCGGCTTTTGATCCGCGCGGCACCGATGTCGCGGTGGTGCTCGACCTGATGATTCACGACATCGACCTGGCGCTTGTGTTCACGAAATCGAAAGTTGCCGACATTCAATCATCGGCGGTCTCGGTCATCTCGGATCAAGTCGATATTGCCAATGCGCGGTTGACCTTCCAGAACGGTTCGGTCGCCAACCTGACCGCCTCGCGCATCTCGCTGACCGCCATGCGCAAGCTGCGTTTTTTCCAGCAGTCGGGCTACTTCTCGCTCGACCTGGCCAAGAAGCAGGCCGATATCTATCGTCTCGGCGAATCGGGCGAGTCCGGGGACGGCATGCGCATCCCGCTTGGCAAATCGGGCAAAGATGTTGTCTACGCCAAGGTGGCCGATGACGGCCGTGACATGCTCGGTATGGAGCTGGAGAGCTTTCTTGACAGCATCATCAACGATACTCCGGTAGCGGTCACCCTGGCCGAAGCAACCGAGGCGGTGCGGGTAGCGCTTGAGGTGGAACGGATCGGCAGGGAATCGGTGTCGCGCATGATGGCGGCACAGTAGTCGATGGCGGCACCGTCGATATTCGTCTCGGCCGGCGATCCGTCGGGTGACAACGCCGCCGGCCGGGTCGGCGAGTTACTTCGCGAACGATACCCTGGCCTGAGATTATCCGGTCTGGGCGGGCCGCGACTCAAAAATCTCGGTCAAACCCAACTGGCTGACCCCAACGACCTCGCCGTGGTCGGGTTCTGGGAAGTTGCCAAACGCTACGGTTATTTCCGCGCGCTGATGCACCGCTGCGTTGACCACATCAAGCGCGAGCAACCGTCACTGGTCCTCCTCGTCGACTATCCCGGCTTCAATCTCAGGCTGGCCAGGCGTATCAAGTCATTCGGCATACCCATCCTGTACTACATATCACCGCAGGTCTGGGCCTGGGGACCCAAACGGGTCAAACAGATTGCCGAGCTGGTCGACCGCATGATCGTCATCCTGCCGTTCGAAGAGGAGTTTTTTCGGCGGTTCGACGTTCCCTGTGACTTTGTCGGTCACTATCTGGTTGAAGATATCCCCGACACGTTCATCGGTTCGCCGCTGCCGGAGACACCGTCGCTCGGCCTGCTGCCCGGCTCGCGGAAGCAGGAAGTCGAACGTATTCTGCCGCCGATGCTCGAGGCGGCGGCGCAGCTGCATGCGACACACGCGATTGAATCGACGGTTGCGGGGATCGCCGGACGGTTCGACTACGAGGCTGCCGTCGCACCGTACCGTGACAAGGGCGTATCCCTTGTCTACGACGATGCCCGGCGTGTCGTATACGAAAGCACCGCGGTACTGGTAGCGTCGGGCACCGCCACCCTCGAAACCGGGATCATAGGCCGTCCCATGGTTATTGTATATAAGACAGGCTGGCTGACCTACCAGATTGCGCGACGGCTGGTCAGCCTGACCATGATTGGACTGGTTAATCTCGTGCTCGATGAACAGGTAGTGCCGGAACTCATTCAGGACGATGTCACGCCGTCGAACATGGTCGCGGAACTGACGCCGATATTCGACGACGAGGCGTACCGTGCCCGCATGTTGACGAAACTGCACGACGTACCGTTGTCGCTGGGCGGCGAGGGAGCGTCGCAGCGCGCCGCCGACGTCATCGGGGGTTACCTGTGACCGGGCTGTACAAGCTGCTCGGGCGGCTGGCATTCGGTCTGCTCTACCCGTACGGCGCCTATCGGGCGGCGCAGGGGGACCGGTTGTGGCGCGGACGGCTCGGTGTGGTCGATCTGCCGGCGTGCGATGTCTGGCTGCATGCCGCCTCCGTCGGCGAGTCCAGAGTGATCGGCTACCTTGCCGGCTGGCTGCTCCAACACCACGACAGCGTTCGCGTTCACATCAGTATCATGACAGCAACCGGCCTCGCTGCGACCGAGAGCCTGTTCCAGAACGAACGGCGGGTCACCGTGTCGCACTTTCCGCTCGATGTCGCCTGGCCGGTGGCGCGCATGCTCAGGCGGTTGCAGCCGAAGATCGTTGTCATGGCCGAAACCGAAATCTGGCCGGTCTTTCTTGAAGAAGCGGGTAGTCGCGGGGCGAAGATCATTCTGGTCAACGGACGGATGTCGGAGCGAACCTTCGGCCACTACAAGCTGGTCCGGTCGCAGATGCAACGGCTGTTCGCGCTGTATGACCGGTTCTTCTTCAAGACCGACGACGACAAGGCGAGGTATGAAGCGCTTGGGTTGCCTGAGGATCGGTACGAAACGGGGGGCGACATGAAATTTGATGCTCCTTTGATGGCGCTCGATGATAGCGTCCGCAGAAAGCTGCGACGCGAGATGGGCATCGGCGACGACGAGTTCCTCTTTGTCTGCGGTTCGACCCGGCCGGGCGAGGAGGAGGCAATCCTGTCGGCGCTGAATCAACTTGGCGAGACCGGGCGCCGGGTCCGCACGGTGATCGCGCCGCGCCATGTCGAGCGGGCCGACGAAGTGGCCGAGACGATTCGAATGGCCGGCTGGGACTGCGACCGGTATGGCGAGGGGCAGTCGTCGCGGCCGCTTATCCTGGTCGACCGGATGGGTGTGCTCATCCCGCTTTACCAGCTGGCCGACCTGGCGTTTGTCGGCGGTACCCTGGCCGATATCGGCGGTCACAACATTCTGGAGCCGGTCTGGGCAGGCACGCCGGTCATTTATGGGCCGTCGCTGGCGAATGTCCGCGAGGCGGCAGGCTATATCGAGGCTCAGAACTTCGGGGCGCGTCTTGACACCGCGGGTGAAATGGCAGATCTTGTTCGGGCTGTGATCACCAATAAACGTACCTTCACCCGCAAGTCGGCGTCGGATGCAGACATTTCGCCCACGGCTCGCGCGGGCGAATACATCCTGCGGGCGCTTAACGATGTTTGAGTCGTTCTGGAAGAAAGTGTTGCGTCGCAAGCGACTGTCGCTGTACAGCCTGGCCGCATTCGGCTTCTGGATCGTGTCGCTGGGATACCGCCTGGCGGTTCGTTTGCATCAGCGCCGGCCGGTCGAACAGGTGCGCCTGAAAGTACCGGTCATTTCAATCGGTAATATCAGTGTCGGCGGCACCGGCAAGACGCCGCTGGTCCGTTTCCTCACCACGTTTTTCCAGCGCGATCGTTGCCGCGTCGGCATCGTATCGAGCGGCTATGGCCGTGTCTCGACCGAATCATTCCTCGAACCGGGCTACCGGGTGCAGGAACTGAGCGCCGAACAGGTGGGGGATGAGGTCCGCTTTTTGGCGTCTGACCTGCCGCATGCGGTCTTCTCGGTCGACGCCAACAAGACGAGCGCCGCCGAGCGCCTGGCGGATTCGGGCGAGGTCGACCTGATTATTGTCGATGACGGTTTCCAGCACCGTTCGCTCTATCGCGACATCGACATCGTCGCCTACGATGCCGCCATCAAGCGTCGGAACCTGGCGATGTTTCCCTACGGTGTGCTGCGCGAGCCGGAGACAGCGCTGGGGCGCGCCGATGTCGTGATCATCACCCGCTCGAACTTTTCGCGTGACATTACCAGGCTGCGCAAGCGAATTCGAAAGCTGGCGCCCGATGCCGCCCATTACCACGCCCAGTTCATGATTCGCGAACTGGTCTCGAAAGAGCAACGTCGGCCGATCAAGTATCTCGAGGACAAATCAGTCTTTCTGTTTGCGGGGGTAGGCAATTTCCGGGTGCTGCGTAAGATGGTGACGGCGTTGTGCGGCGATCTCGACGGCTGGCACGAGTTTTCCGACCACCAGCAGTACGACACCGAAATAATGACGAAGCTCAAAAGCGAGGCCGATAAGTACGATTCCGATGTCATCATCACCACCGGCAAGGACTGGGTGAAGCTGGGCGACTTTGATTTTGACCGCGAGATATATTACCTTGCCCAGTCAATTGACCTGGACCCGGGAGAAGAGAAGCTGGTCGCCGATCTTCAACAACGCCTGAAGCTGGTACCGCAGGAAGAATAATGGAAAAACGCTACGATGTCCTGGTGATCGGCAGTGGTATTGCCGGGTTGTTCTACGCCCTCGAAACGCACCGTCGCCGTCCCGACGCCCGTATCGCAATTGTCACCAAGAAGCGCACCTACGACTCAAACACCAACCGTGCCCAGGGCGGCATTGCGGCTGTCCTGGCCGGAACCGACAGTTTCGACGCCCACATCAAGGATACGCTGGAAACCGGCGGTGGATTGAGTAACCCTGATGCCGTCGAGCGGATCATCGAGGCCGGACCGGCGGTAATCGAGAAGCTGACGGGCTACGGTGTGGCCTTCACCTCTGCCAACGGCAGTTACTCGCTTGGTCGCGAGGGTGGCCATTCGGCGCCCCGCGTCTTGCATGCCGCCGACCTGACCGGCCGTGAAATCGAGCGCGCCATGGTAACTGCCTGCAAGGAGGCCTCGGACAAAGTCGATATCTACCCCAACCACATCGTTCTCGATCTCTGCACCTTCAATTCGGGCGGCGTCGAGCAGTGCGGTGGTGCCTTCGTCTTCTCCGAGGCGCAACGGACGTTTGATTCTTTCTATGCTCCGGTCACCATGCTTGCCAGCGGCGGCATCGGCCAGGTGTACTACCATACCACGAATCCGAAGATTGCTACCGGCGACGGTATCGCGCTGGCGCACCGGGCCGGGGTGTCGATCGCCAACATGGAATTCGTGCAGTTTCATCCGACGACGCTGTACAACCCCGGCCGTCCACCGTTCCTGATCTCCGAAGCGGTGCGCGGCGAAGGCGGGCGACTGAGAACTCTCGACGGTCGCTTCCTGATGGAAGACGCCCATCCGCTAAAAGACCTGGCGCCGCGTGATGTGGTCGCCCGAGCTATCGACAGGGAGCTGAAAGCCACCGGAGACGAGTATGTTTTGCTCGACTGCACCGATTTGGATGCCTCGTTTATCAAGAAACGCTTTCCGAACATTCATGAGACCTGCATGAAGCGCGGATTCGACATGACCGAACGGTCGCTGCCGGTGGTGCCGGCGGCGCATTATGCCTGTGGCGGAGTCTTGTCGAACGTGGATGGTAAAACCGAGCTGGCCGGCTTGTACGTGGCGGGCGAAGTCGCCATGTGCGGCATGCATGGCGCCAATCGCCTGGCGTCCAACTCGCTGCTGGAAGCGGTCGTGATGGCCGACCTGGCATCGAAGAAATCGATCGAACATCTCGATGCCGCGCCGTTTCCCGATGCCCCGGCAATCGACAACGCGCCGTTTTCGTCGCTCGAATACCCGCGCGAGAAGATTCTCATCGCCCACGACCGTCGCCAGCTCGGTCGCGTCATGTCCGACTTCGTCGGTATCATGCGCGGCGTTGACCGTCTGGAACTGGCGCAGGAGAAGGTGCGGACGATCAAGAACGCCATTGAGCAGTACTATCTATCGACGCCGGTGACCTATGACATCGTAGAACTCCGCAACATGGCCACGGTGGCCGACCTGATCATCCGCAGTGCGCTGATGCGCAAGGAATCGCGCGGCCTGCACCAGATCGAGGAGTATCCCGACACCCGCCCGGAATTCCTGCACGACACTATAATCAAAGGATCGCTTGCCGATGACCACGCCCGCAGCCGTACACCATGACATGGTTCTCATCATTGATTTTGGGTCGCAGTACACCCAGTTGATCGCGCGCCGGGTGCGCGAGGCCAGTGTCTATTGCGAGATCGCCCCTTGCAACGCCGACCTGTCCGACTATGCCGAGCGCCCGATCAAAGGGTACATCCTGTCGGGGGGGCCGGCTTCGGTGACCGATCCGCAATCGCCGCGCCTCGACAAGAAATTCTTCAAAACTGATCTGCCTATTCTTGGTGTCTGCTACGGTATGCAACTCATGGCCGACGAATTTGGCGGCCGTTTGGTCAAGAGCGAGATGCGCGAGTATGGCCGGGCGACGTTTGAGACGATCGACGGTGCCCCGCTGTTTTCCGGAGTGCCTAAACGATCGCAGGTGTGGATGTCGCACGGCGACTCGATCCTGCGGTTGCCGCCCGACTTTCGCGTCATCGGCTCGACCGATGAACTCGAAGTGGCGGCGATGGCCGATTCCAGCGGCCGGCGATTCGGGTTGCAGTTCCATCCAGAAGTGCACCATACCAACGAAGGCAAGAACATCCTGGCAAACTTCCTCTTCGATGTCTGTGGCCTGAAGGGCGACTGGACGACTGAAGCCTTCATCGAACAGTCGGTGCGGGCGATCCGCGAACAGGTCGGCGACAGCCATGTCATTCTCGGTATCTCCGGCGGCGTCGATTCGACCGTGGCCGCCAAACTCCTGACCGAAGCGATCGGCGATCAGCTCCACGGTGTGTTCGTCAACAACGGGGTGCTGCGCAAGAACGAGTTCGAAGAAGTGACCGCCATGCTCGAATCGCTCAACATCAACCTGCATCCGGTCGATGCCACCGACCTCTTTCTCGATCGACTCAAAGGTGTTACCGACCCCGAAAAGAAGCGCAAGATTATCGGCAACGCCTTTATCGACGTATTCGAAGAGCAGGCGGAGAGGATCGGCAGGATCGACTTCCTGGCACAGGGGACGTTGTACCCCGACGTAATCGAGTCGGTCTCGTTCAAGGGGCCAAGCGCGACCATCAAGTCGCACCACAACGTCGGCGGCCTGAAAGACCGCATGAAGTTCAAGCTGGTCGAGCCGTTGCGGGAACTGTTCAAAGATGAGGTCCGCGAGCTGGGTCGCTCGCTGGGTCTGCCGGAGTCGTTTATCGGCCGACACCCGTTCCCCGGCCCCGGCCTGGCGGTGCGCATTCTGGGTGATATCACGAAAGAACGGCTGGATCTGCTTCGCGAGGTGGACGCCATCTACATCGAGGAACTGCACAAGCACAAGATCTACGACGACATCTGGCAGGCCTTTGCGGTGCTGTTACCGGTGCAGGCGGTGGGTGTGATGGGTGACGAGCGGACGTATGAGAATGTCGTGGCGCTGCGGGCGGTAACGTCGGTTGACGGTATGACCGCCGACTGGGCACGGATCGACCCCGACATCCTGGCAAAGATCTCCAATCGAATCATACGCGGCGTGAAGGGTGTAAACCGCGTTACCTACGACATTTCATCGAAGCCCCCGGCCACCATCGAATGGGAATGACCGTTATCCGCCGGCGCAACTGAGTCGGTACCTGAATAACTGATATGGGATTATCTTCATTCAAGCGCAGAATCGATCGACGGGCGAAGCGGTGGCGGTATCGCACCCACGCCCACCCGACTGAGTTTGACTGGAACTGGCGGGCGAACAACTTCAATCGGATGGCGGTGATCAACCTGCTGGTCAGCCTGAAGGGCGGCACCGACTGCCGCTACCTCGAAATCGGCTGTGCCGATAACGACTTGTTTGACACCGTCATCGCAAGCCGGAAGATCGGCGTCGATCCCCAGACGGGCGGCACCCACCGTATGACCAGCGACGACTTCTTTGCTGCCAATACGGAACGGTTTGACGTAGTATTCATTGACGGCCTGCACGAGTTCGGGCAGGTGCACAAGGATACGGTCAACGCCCTGGCCTGCCTGAACCAGGGCGGCTGGATCGCTTACCACGATCTCCTGCCGCGAAACTGGAGAGAGCAGCATGTTCCGAGGTTACAGGGGGAATGGACGGGCGATTGCTGGAAGATCAGTGTCGAGCTGCTTAACAGTCCCGACCTCGATTTTCGGATCTTTACGCTCGACTACGGTGTTGGGGTGATGCAACCGAACACGTCGGGAGCCGCCCTTGCCGACATGCGCGACACCTTGCGCGAGGCACAGTTTGACCGTTTCGTCGAAGTCCTCGACGACCTACCGCGGGTCGACTGGAACCAGGGCGTACAGTGGATTCGATCGAGATCGGGAGTATAAACTGAAACGATGATGTCGACATGGTTGGTCAGGCTTTGCGTATGATAGTATGGCTCATTGTGGCGCTCCTCGCCGGTGTCGTCGCCTTTCTCGGCTACCTGTATTTCAACCAGGAAGGAATGATGTTTCATCCCACGTCGTCGATCGACGCTTCCCCGGCCGATCTCGGTATCGAATTTGAAGATGTCTTCATCGAAGTGTCTAACGGTGAGCGGATTCACGGCTGGTATATCCCGGCTGACTCGCAACGGGCGGCCGAACGCACGGTCCTGTTTTTCCACGGTAACGGCGGCAATATCTCGCACCGTCTCGAAACCGTGGAGTTTCTCTTCCAACTCGGGGTGCCGCAACTGCATATCGACTATAGGGGGTATGGCAAATCGGATGGTTCGGTGGGTGAAGCGGAGTGCTATGCCGATGCCGTGGCGGCCTCTGACTGGCTGGCGGCCAACAAGAGTGTGCCGCCGGAGTACCAGGTCGCTTTTGGCCGGTCGCTGGGCGGGGCGGTGGCAATTGAGCTGGCCACGCGGCGCCGGCTGGCCGGGCTGATCGTCGAATCGTCGTTTACGTCGGCCGCCGATATGGGCCAGAAGATGTTTCCGTTCCTGCCGGTCAAGTACCTGGTGCGGTACAAGTTTGCCTCGGGTGAAAAAATCGGCTCGATCGACTGCCCGGTGCTTATTACTCATTCACCACAGGACGATCTCATTCCGTACCATATGGGCGAGAAATTGTTTGAACTCGCCGCCGAGCCGAAGCGTTTTGTCAACTTGCAAGGCGGACATAACGAACGCTGGTACCTGAACACCTCGGACTACCGTGCTGCTGTCGCTGAATGGACCAGGGCCCGGCCGGCCGATTGACTGGCGGCCAAATCGATTGACAAGGGATCGGCAGCCGCCTATTATGGCAACCGACTATTGAGCTATTTTATTGGGACGTGACAGGATAGACGAATGATCGACGCCGAAAAGCTGCGCGAGTATATTGAGCCGGTCAACGCCGATCTCGACGAGTTTCACCGCAAACTCAACGACTACCTCAAGGGAGATTCCCCCCTGATTACGTCGATCGCTCGCCATCTGCTGCGCTCGCGCGGCAAGCGGATGCGGCCGATCTTCCTGTTTCTGTCGTCACGGGCGGCCGATAACTTCACCGAACACTCGGTAGACGCTTCCCTTTCCATTGAGCTGATTCACACTGCCACGTTGCTGCATGATGATGTGGTCGATGAATCGGAGCTGCGGCGCGGTTCGGCCACGGTCAACGCCCAATGGACCAACCTGATCTCCGTGCTCATGGGCGACTACTTGTTTGCCAAGGCGTTTCGCATCATGGTCGACACCCGCAACATGGACCTGATGGCGGCTGTCTCGGCGGCTACGGAGCGGGTATCGGTGGGTGAACTTCGGCAGATCGAAGAGACCGGCAACTACGACCTGTCCGAGGAAGAGTATATCAGCATTATTGCCGATAAGACCGCCTCGCTGTTCAATGTGTCCTGCGAGGCCGGGCCGATCCTTAACAACCGTCATCGCAAAGAGCGGAGCCGGTTTGCGAGCTTTGGGGAAAAAATCGGCACCGCCTTCCAGATCGCCGACGACCTGCTTGATTACACCGGCGATCCGGACGTGACCGGGAAACAACCGGGAATCGATGTCATGACCGGTCAGGTCACACTGCCGCTGATTTACTCGCTGCGCCGGGTGAACAAGGCCAGCCGCGAGGAGATGGTCAAGTTCCTGCGCGAGAAGAACGGCGACGAGGAATCGTTCCAGCAGGTCCACAAGTTTGTCGAGGAAAACGGCGGTATCGACTATGCCTACCGCCGGGCCGATAGTCTCTGTGTCCAGGCGATGGACAACCTGTCGAGTGTCGGTTCGTCGGTCTACCTGACCTCGCTTTCCGACATGGTCCGTTTTACCACCAGCCGGGCCTCGTAATAGCTGGTCTGCAATCTAAACTCTCGGGGCACAGGCGCGTATAAAAGGCATGTTCGGATTCGAATCGCTCTCCATAGAATTCCTTACCAACACTCCTTTCTGGGTCGCCCTCGGCCTGGTTGTTCTGCTGGCGCTGTCATTTTTGATGTACCGCCGCACCAACCCGCCGTTGCCGCGCTATCTGCTGATCATTCTGGGGACACTGCGGCTGGTCGCTGTGGTCGCCCTCTGCCTGGCCCTGTTTGAGCCGGTCCTGTCGTACACCCGGGATTTCGTGCGACAGAAACGAGTCGCCGTGCTGGTCGATCATTCCGGCAGCATGGAGCGGGAAGAAGACGGCAAGACGCGTCAGGCGAGGGTCGATTCGCTGCTGTCGACCGACACGTTCGATCGGCTGCGTACCAATACTGATGTCACCTTTTACTACTTCGGCGGCGACATGGCCACCGACGCCACGGAGATTGCGGACGACAAGACGGCGCTGGGGGATGCCCTGTTTGAACTGGAGAAGGTCAACCTGACCAATCCGTTCGATCATGTGCTCCTGCTGTCCGACGGCAATTCCAATTCCGGCCGCGACCCGCGGTCGGCCGCGCAGCAGGTGACCCGGCCGATCAGCGCGATTGGCGTGGCAACAACAGGGCGCCAGTTCGATATCGCCCTTGGCGACATCGACTACAACCCGGTTGCTTTTGTCGGCCGCCCCAGCCCCATCACCGTACAGTTTTCCTGGCGCCAGGGAGAGGACAAGGCGATCGAGGTGCAGCTGCGCGACGATGTCCGAATAGTCGGCAGCCGAGGTTATCGGATCGATCAGGCCGACGGATTTGGCGATATCACGATCGACTACACGCCCGAGCAACCGGGTGAGAAATTGCTGACGGTTCGCATCCCGGCACTCGAGGGGGAGCAAACCGCCGCCAATAACGAGCGAACCATTGCCATCAAAGTGCTCAAGAGCCGGATGAATGTCCTGATTGTCACCGATCAGCCCGACTATGAAGTCGGCTTCCTGAGCCGGTTCCTGCGGCAGTCGGAGAAGTATGCTGTTGAGCTGCTTTCGCTCGGACGTCAGTCCGGCAACCTGACCGGCAGCTTCCCGAATTCTCAGGCGGAGCTGAACCAGTACGACCTGGTGGTACTGCATGATCTGCCACCGGGCAAGCTGGCGCCACATGCCGCCAAAGTGAAGTCGTATCTCGAGGATCGCGGCGGCGCTGTCTGGTACCTGATGGCGCATCATACTGCCGCGGCCGCCCCCCCCGACTGGCTGGCCGAACTGCTGCCGTTCTATCACACCTCACCGAGCCGGGTTATTGAAGGGAGTTTTCACGGCGAACCATCCGAGGACAATCTGTTTCATCCAGCCGTCCGTTTAGCCGATGACCGCTCCGCGATCCGCAGTCTCTGGTCGCAATTGCCGCCGTTCCATTCGGTGGTACCGTGCGACACGGTTCAGTCGGCCGCCGAGGTGCTGGTCAATGTTTCCGGCCGCCTTCGTGGCGAGCAATTGCCGGCCCTGGGGTATATGCGTCACGGTCCGGGTAAACTGCTCGCCATCGCCGCCCTGCCGGTATGGCCGTGGGGTTTCGTCACCCTCGGATACGGCGAGAATCACGGTGCGTATGCTCGTTTTGTCGATGGCGCCGTGAGCTGGTTGACCCTGCGCGACGATTTCGATCCGATCCGCATCCTCCCCGAAAAGCAGGTTTTCAGCCGTGGCGAACCGGTACTGTTTGAAGGGTTTGCCTTCGATCCCGGATTCCGTCCGTTGCCCGATGTCAGCGGCTCGGTACAGCTCGAGGCAGTCGATGGGGACACCGACTACGATATCGATTTCATCGCTGTCGCCGACGGCAAGTATCGCGCGGAATTCAAGAATGTGCGTCCCGGCGCCTACACCTGGACCGGTCGACTGATGCAGGATGATCGGTTGTTGAAAGAAGCGACCGGCGAGATTATGGTCGAGACCTTCTCTCTCGAAGAGTTCGACCAGAGTGGCGACCCGACCACCCTGGCGGCGATTGCCCGCCTGACCGGCGGCAACTACTATTCCGTCGATAAGTTCTCCCAGGCGGTGGCCGGTATCGATATGTCGCCGGTTACCGGCAGCCTGACCGGCGAGCTGTCGCTGTGGGGACGTTGGTGGCTCTTGTTGATCTTCATCGCGGCGTTGTCAATTGAGTGGCTGGTGCGCAAGGCCAACCAGTTGCTCTAAGCCGGCTACTTTTCAAACTTCTCCATCACCGCCCGCAAATCGACCTGCTGCGATAATTCAATCTTCTGCTCCGACAGTTTCTCCAGAATCTGGCGCATCCGCTCGGCACACTTGAGCATCTCCGATAGCGTGTCGCGCTGCGAGTCTGTCCAATCCCCGGTCTCTTCCATCAGCAGCTCGCCGTACCCCACCACTCCGCTGAGCGGATTATTGAGATCGTGGTTCAGGTTCAGGCAATGGGCAAGGTACGGCTTGAGCAGCTCGAACAGCGCCCGGTCGTCGTTAACGTCAACAAGATCAGTCTTGTCTATCTTTGTCGTGTCCTGCATGGAGACACCCCCTTGGCACTCAATTACTCAGCAATAACTCTCTGCTCAGTGTATCGGCTGAATTGACTCTTAAATACAGCCTTGCTCCGGGCCTGCTCATTGATTGAACAATTGACTTTTCCGTCGCCGCTCTCTCCCGTATGTTGGACTGCCAAACTGAGGAGACAGAACATGAAGATAGCAGTGATCGGCGCCGGCCTGATGGGCCGGGCCGCGGTATATGATCTGGCGCGGGCTGAGGGCGTGATCGCAGTCGGCGCCTTCGATATCGATCTCGATACCGCCAAAATGGTGGCGGAAAAATACGGTGACGGCAAGGCTACGGCGGGACGGCTCGATGCTTCCGACGAGGCCGCGGTGGCCGAAACCCTGCAGGACTACGATGCCGCCTTTGCCTCGGTGACCTATTCGCTCAACCCCGGTATCACCCGGGCGGCGATCAAGGCCCATTGTCACCTCGTTGACCTCGGCGGCAACAACGAGATGGTGTCCCAGCAGATAGCTATGAACGACGAGGCGGAAGCGGCCGACGTACTGATCGTCCCCGACTGCGGTCTTGCCCCCGGCATGGTGTCGGTGTTGACGGCTGACGGTATCGCCAGGTTCGATCAGGTGGAATCAGTCAAGATCCGAGTCGGCGGCCTGCCGCAGTCCCCCCGCCCGCCCCTCAACTACCAGATCGTGTTCTCGCCGGAGGGCCTGATCAACGAATACTACGAACCGTGTGTCGTTCTCGAGAACGGCAGCAAGAAGACGGTCCAGCCGATGACCGAGGTGGAGCTGTTGCATTTCGACGGTGTGGGGAAGCTGGAGGCGTTTCACACCTCCGGCGGTTCGTCGACGCTGCCGGATACCTATGAGGGCAAAGTCCACTCACTCGACTACAAGACGATTCGTTACCCCGGTCACTGCCAGTTAATGAAGGCGATGCTCGATATCGGCCTCGGCTCACGGCAGCCGGTCGATGTCGAGGGACAGATGGTCTCGCCGCGCAAGTTGTTCCGCGCCGTGCTGGCCAAGAGCCTGACATTCAACGATCTCGACCTGGTAGTGGTACGACTCGAGTTCGAGGGGGAGAAGGACGGCGACAGCAGGCAACTGGTCTATGAGATCCTCGATCGCCAGATGTCGCGAGAAGCGCTCACCGCTATGATGCGCACGACTGCTTTCCCGGCTGCCATTGTCGCCTGGATGGCGGCATCAGGCCAGATAACCGCGCGCGGCTGCAAGCCCCAGGAGGTGGTCGTGCCGTCCAAGCCGTTTATCGCCCAGCTGAAGAAGCGCAATATCAATCTGGTTATTAGAGAGTCGAACTGAACGAGCCTACCACAATGCGGCCGGAAAGATGACCTCGATCCGTACGTTCGAGCGCGGTAACACCGACACGTTGTAGTGTATCGTGTCGGTGCTCGGGACCCAGATGGCAAGTAACTGGTGATTGCCGATCGGCACGCTGCCGAACGAAAAGGTACCGTCGATCGACGGATGAGTCGTCGCCGTCGTGAGACTGCCGGAGCCGTCGGGATAAATCAGTTCAAGCGACAGCGAGTCAAGCTCATCGGATGACGGTGACAGGCCACGGGCGTCAACGACGTACCCGTTGACGCTGTTTTGCAGCAGATCTGACGATGCCTCAACGATCGGGCGGTCGAGGTTCGAGCCGGAACCCGTGGATCGTATCGAAATGCCGGTGAAACCATACGGCTGGTTCCAGGCGTCGCGACGGTAGTCATCTCCACCCGGGCCGGTCTCGATGTATGGCCCGTTCCACGTCGCATACCCCGGATCAGCAACCAGCGCATCGAGGGTCGCCGGCAGAGAGCCGACATCACCGACATACCCAAAGTTGGTTCGCGCGCCCGAGGCGTGCAGTGCGGCGTTGCCGGCGACGGCGAAGGCCAGCTGATCCATCTCGTCCATAGTCGCCTGGTAGCGAGCATCGTCGATGCTGTCGCCCATCTGGCGCACCGCGACGGTTGCGATGATGCCCATGATAACAATGACGATCACCAGTTCGATCAGGGTAAAGCCGGAATGGTTGCGGCGCATCAGCAACTCCCCGAATTAAGAGTAGTGGAGGAGCCGTCGGAAAAGTCGATGGTGATGTCAACACCACTCATGTCCACCGGGGAACCACCAACTGCATTCGACAAGAACTGTTCGAGTTTGACGGTCACGGTGCCACCGGCGGGGATAGTGACATGGCTGCTGAACGACGCCGTCTCGCCGGATCCGAGCCGGGGATGGACATTGGCCACTTGCGATCCGTCGATCAATATTTTCTTGTAGTAGGCCTCCGGAGATGACCAGGTTGCGACCAGGCTGGATATCGTGATGTCGCCGCCGGTTGTATTTTCAATCTCGAAGGTAACATCCTTGCAGCCGCCGCTGCCGGTGTAGGCGGTACCGGTGACGTACACCAGCTCACTGCCGCCACCACCGCCGGAGGGAGCGTAGGTGAGGGTATCGGACCAGTAATCGCCGGGCAGGCGATAGGTGCTATAGGCTGCGCTGCCGGGCGTGATCGCCACAAACCGCTGCAACGTGTCATTCTCAGGCTCATAGATTATCGACAGGCTGTGGCTGCCGATGGGTACGTCACTCAGGCTGAAACTGCCATCCGGTCGCGGCTGAACGGTGCCGGTCGCCAGGCCACCGGTACCATCGGGATACGTCAGTTGCACGGTCACCGAATCGGCATAGACACCGCCGGGCGGGCTGCCGTCGACATCGATGATGGCGCCGGACACCTCGTTACTGAGCAGCTCACTACTGCTGTTGGCGAG
Organism: uncultured Ignavibacteriales bacterium; assembly: GCA_964544635.1. GTDB lineage: Bacteria > Zixibacteria > MSB-5A5 > GN15 > FEB-12 > CAZJCK01. The sequence goes on from CAZJCK010000047.1 coordinate 19,222, forward strand.
GCGTCGCGCAATGGTGGAACCGCCGCCGGTCGAGCTGATCTCGGTGCCGCCACTGTAATTGTAGGCGGTGCCCCACGAATCGGTTTTGTAGTCCGACGCATCCTGCGAGATTTGGCTGCGAATGTACGGACCGTCCCAGGTAGCATATCCGGGATTGGTAACCAGGGCGTCGAGATCCGGCGGCATGGCGCCGACATCGCCGACATAGCCAAAGTCGCTGCGGGTACCGTTTGACTGCAACTCCTCGTTGCCGACAATAGCTTCGGCCAGTTGCTGCAACTCACGCTTCGTTTCTTCGGTGCGGGCATTGTCCTGAAGCGAACTTCCCGACGACAGCGCCACGCCGATCAGGATGCCGGCGATGATAATCACCAGGATTACTTCCGCGAGCGTGAATCCCCGGTCGTTGCGAAGGACGGCGACACCGCTCATGACTCATACTCCACTTCGACCCAGAGTTGCGTACACTTGCCGGGCTTGGCCGGGTTCATTCCCTTCAATTCAAGTCCTGCCTGCAGCGACACGATCTCCGGCCACGTCCATGCCGAACCGGTGAACGGGCTGGTCGACCAGGTCTCCGAGTAAGTTTCAAAACTGCCACCAATACTCTGCTCCGATCCCGATTCACTGCTGCCGCCGTATCGAATTACCAGTTTGACTGCTCCACTGTTGGTGTGGCGAGCGACACAGTAGACCGTTATCGAACTGATTGTTCCGGACGATACGCCCGGGTCGTCAAGCTGGTAGGTATCGGTCGCCCATGACGACGAGTTTCGGGTAACCGTACTGCCGTCACCGTCGCTGCTCGCTTCGCTCACCGCCTGCCAGTTGGTACCGGCGCCGGCGACACCGAGGTTGGTCATATCACCGTTCGCCATGGGACGGAGCAGCAGCGTATCGGTGCCGGTCGGCGTCGGCGGGGTGCTGCCACCGGCGTCAAAGTACGCTTCGGAGAAAAGGAACTGCTCGGCGGTCGACGGCTGCCGCGGTACCACCGTGATGTACCGTCGCAAGGTGTCGGCGTCGGGTGTGTAGATCACCTTGAGCAGGTGCACGCCGGCCGGCAGGCTGTCGAGAGTGAACGACCCGAGGGCATCGGGATGTTCGGTTCGAGTGGTGGTTGAACCGGCGCCATCGGGATAGACAACGACTATTTCAACCGAATCAAGAAAGTCGGCCCCTGGATTCCGGTGCAGCAGGTCCTTAACTACCCCGCTGTAGTTGTTGTAGAGGTAATGAGCGGGATTACTCGCTACCGTCTGCGTGATCGTCGTCCCTGAGCCGGTTGAGCTGATAGCGCTGCCGTCGAAAGTGTACGCGGCGCCCCATTCATCCTGAAGCGACGATGCGGCGTCGAATCCGTCCTCGATATACGGGCCGTCCCAGGTAGCATAGCCGGGGTTGGTAGTGAGTGCGTCGAGGGAGGTCGGCAGGGCGCCGACATCGCCGACAAAGCCGAAGTCGGAGCGGACACCGTCGACGGTGACCGACGGATCACCGACTATACTGCGCGCCAGCATAGCCATCTCGCGCTCGGTGCGAGTCTGGCGGATATCGTCGACGGCGACCGTCATACTCTGCATCGTGACCGCCAGCACGATAGACACGATGATCAACAGCATGATCATCTCCACCAGGCTGAAGCCGCCTTGTTTGGTTAGTCGTTTGCGTATGATCCCCTGTGTCATAGATCATGCTCCCGAGAATGTGATGATTACGTCGTCAATGTATATCCACGACGTTTCGTTGATCGTCGTCTTCTGGTTATTGTACAGGCCGATGACTATGGTGTGTGCACCGGCGTTCAGTGCGACATCGACCGTGAAGGTCTGCCAGCCGGTCGTCAGGGCGCTGCCACCGGGGCCGTTGCCGACGATTTCATCGATGTAGTCATACGGCGGGTTGCCGTGCTGCGTGCCGTCGACGGTCATGAACGCGCGCGTGTATTCGTCCCCTTCATACTCCGAGGTCTGGTCGAGCTTGTAGCGGAAGAAGATGGTGACGGTCGAATCGACCGGCAGCGTGAAGGTCGCTTCCCACCCGGCCGACATGTCTTCGATGAACGCGTTGTCCTGCCCCGCGACTTCGGCCACCACGCCGCCGCCGGAGTAACCGTCGGACGGGCCATAGCTGCCATCGGCATAGTCTGGCTGCGAGGTGCCGAGAAAGGCGTCATCGGTGTAGGAAAAACCGTCTTCGTCGGAGTCAAACGTCGCCACCAGCAGGGTATCGCCATAGCCACCGGCGGCGCTGGAGTCATACCAGAGGTTGTCGTAATGGCGCAGGACAAAATGATTGTCGCTGCCCGGCTCGACGGCGACCCGGCGCGACAGCGAGTCGCCGTTCTGCAGGAACTCGACGACGATCTGTTGCTGGCCGATCGGGACGCCGGTCCAGGCGACGAAACCGTCGGAGGCTGTCGTCTGGGTGTTGGTGGTAAAGCTGCCCGCGCCATTGGGGTAGCGCAGGCTGACCTCGACCGAATCGCGATACGTTATGCCGGGCGGGGTTTCATCGAGGTCGAGTACGACGACTGTCACCCGGTTGTTCAACAGGTCGTCGGCGGATGCTGCGAAGCTGCGCGTCAGCGTTTCGCCGGAACCGGTCGATACCACCGAGGTCGGGTTGAGGGTGTAGCCCGCCCCCCAGCCGTCGATGGCGTATTCGCCGGCGCCCCCCCCAACCGAGGCGTAGAAATCGTCTCGGATATACGGGCCGTCCCAGGTCGCCAGGCCGGGGTTGGTGACGAGGTCGGACAGCGCCGACGGCAGTCCGCCGACATCGCCGACATAGCCGAAATCGGTACGCTGGCCGCCGGAGCGCAACGCCGGGTTACCGGCGATAGCGTACGCCAGCTCGTCCATCTCGGCGATCGTCTCTTCGGTCCGGGCGATATCGGTGCCGGTCGACAGCGATTTCATGGCCACCGAGGCGATAACGCCGATGATGATGATCACGACGATCAGTTCGAACAGCGAATAGCCGTATGTTGAGCTCAATTTGGTCATAGTTCGGCGGCTGGGCGGTTTCGCCCTTCTCTGCCTTATTATCGGCATATTGACGGTCTGGTTGAGAGGGGAGGGGAGGCATGATGGGGCGGACGAGACTTGTCGGTCGAAATCTCAATCGGCCGCAGGCGGAGCGAAGTTTCGACATTCGAGATATAAAGAGGGACGATATCCCTCATCCGCCTGCCTGGTGCAGCCGACGGCCGCCATCGAGGGCGGCGTATGTCGGGCTACACGTCAATGACCAGGATTATGACCATAGCTCCTGCGGGAACATCCGTTCGGCTGTTGCGTTTCCGGTTGTGTAAGCAGTTTTGTCAAGTCATGTATGGTGTATGTGATGGGAGGACGGTTGAGTCTTGCCTCGGTGGTCAAGCCGAAAGTAACATTTCCCTTATTTCAGTCTGTTGAAAGATCTTGCTTCGATCAAGTGCCACACGATGATGTGAACCGACCGGTTGATCGCAACGGGACAGGCATCGTTTTGGTCCCTGGCTCGTCCCTTTCACCGCGACTGTGCGCCGAGCCGGTATGCCGACGGAGGACGGCCGGCGTATGAGTGGCCATGGTCACAACGGCATTTTACAGACGTATGACAAAGATGCGTCCTGGCATACTGTGGATGCTGATCGCAGTATGGAAATGCTCGAGGTGTCGCCGGACGGCTTGAGCAGCCAGGAGGCAGAGCGGCGACTGGAACACTTCGGACCAAACGAACTGCCGAAAAAGGAACCGCCTTCCTTACAGAAAGTGTTCGTCCACCAGTTTCGAAGCCCGCTGATTTACATTCTGATGATCGCAGGTGCGGTGTCGCTCGCCATCGGTGAAATGGCCGATGCCATCTTTATTTTCGGCGTGGTATTGCTCAATGCCGTAATCGGTACGTTTCAAGAATACAAGTCGGAACAGAGCGCGGCGGAACTTGAGAAGATGATGCAAACCACCGCGACCGTGCGTCGCGACGGAGATGAAAAAGAAATCGATACCAGCAACGTGGTGCTGGGCGATATCGTTATCCTCGCTTCGGGAGCACGGATTCCGGCTGATCTTCGAATTATCACCCAAAACAACCTGTCGGTGGATGAGGCCCTGCTCACCGGAGAATCGGAGACCGTCAGCAAACAGAGCGACGCCCTAAAAGAGGATGATCTCGACGCTGCGGATCAGACCAGCATGGCTTTTGCGGGTACGACGGTAATGGCCGGTCGTGCCAAAGGGGTCTGCGTGCGGATCGGATTGGACACCGAATTGGGCAGGATCGCCGAAGTGGTAACCGGAGAGGAAACCGTCAAACCGCCACTTGTCATTCGCATGGATCAATTCGTCAAGCAGCTGAGCTTCGCTATTCTCGCAGCGGTAGTAGTTCTCTCGGCCGTTCTGGTATTGCAAGGGACGAACTGGATTGAGATGTTTTTCGTCGCCATCGCCCTGGCCGTGTCGGCCATCCCTGAAGGGCTTCCGGTCGGCACGACGGTCGCATTGTCGGTTGGGTTGCGACGAATGGCCTCCCGAAAGGTCATCATACGGCGACTGGCGGCAGTCGAGGGACTGGGCAGCTGCACCTATATCATCAGCGACAAGACCGGTACCCTGACCCTGAATCGCCAGACAGTCCGGCTACTCAGCCTGCCGGGCGAGGATGGATTCCGCCGGTACGAGGTGTCGGGCGAACCCTATTCCGATGAAGGGAAGGTCTCATCTCTGGAAACAGACGACGAAGTCCCGGAAGAGCGACATGAACAGATTGCCGAACTGGCCCGAGCGGGGGTATTGTCGAGCGAAGGACGACTCAGTCGCGACGACGACGAATGGAAGGGAGAGGGCGATCCGATCGATATCGGATTTCTGGCACTTGGGTACAAAGTCGATCAAGATCCCCAACAGTTGCGCGAAGAGTGCTCCGTCACTAATCGCATTCCCTATGAATCTGAGCACCAACTGGCGGCAGCCTTCTTCTCCTGCCATGAGCGACATCGGGTAGCGGCGAAAGGAGCAGCCGAGGCAATTGTACGGCGCTGTGATACCATGTATCATCCGGACGGCGAGCGCGAACTGGTAGCGGACGAGATTATTCGCGAGGCCAATGCGCTCGCCGAAAAGGGGTTTCGCGTTCTCGCGGTTGCGTCGGCCAGAACGCCGGAGCCGCAACAATCAGGAAAGGAGCTTACTCCCGATGATCTGCCGCCAATGACATTGCTGGGGCTGGTTGGATTTATCGATCCTCTCAGACCCGAAGTCAGGGGCGCCGTGCAGGAGTGCCGCAGCGCCGGGGTGAGAGTGGGAATGGTGACGGGCGATCATCCAAAAACCGCACTGAAGATAGCGAAGGACCTCGACATCGCCGAATCGGAGGACGATCTGCTGAGTGGCGCCGACTTGAAAGAAGATGATGCTGCCTTGCAGGAGCAAATCAAGTCGATCTCGGTGTTTGCACGCATCAACCCCCTCGGAAAAGTCCGCATCGTCGGAGCGCTTCGCAATGAAGGGAATTTTGTAGCTGTCACCGGCGACGGCGTGAATGATGCTCCGGCCCTGCGAAAGGCACACATCGGCATCGCCATGGGTTCCGGGACCGACGTGACCAAGCAGACCGGCTCGATAATCATTACGGACGACAATTTTGCCTCTATTGTAAACGGTATCGAAGAAGGCCGGCGTGCCTACCAGAATTTCCGTAAGGTTACGTATCTTCTGGTTTCGACCGGAGCCGCCGAAGTCATATTCATGTTGCTGGCGCTCACTCTCGGGCTGCCCCTGCCGCTGGTGGCGGTACAATTACTCTGGCTTAACCTGGTCACCAACGGCATTCAGGATGTGGCGCTGGCCTTCGAGCGAGGTGAACCCGGCATCATGAAGCAACCGCCGCGGGACCCCGACGAACCGATTTTCAATCGACTGATGATCCAGCAAACCCTGGTCAACGGAGGCACTATCGCGCTGGTATCTCTTGGTCTTTGGGCATACCTGATGAACCAGAACATGCCGGTAGCCGAGGCCCGCAACCATGTCCTGTTGCTTATGGTGTTCTTCGAAAACTTCCATGCCTTCAACTGCCGTTCGGAAACGGAGTCTGTTTTCCGGATACCACTGAAAAACAACCTGCTGCTGGTGTTCGCGGTTCCATTGGTGTTGGGTCTCCACGTTGCGTCGATGCATCTGCCGTTTATCGGCGATGTCCTGGGAATGGAACCTGTGTCCCTGACGACCGCACTCATGCTTTTCGCACTCGCTTCGACAGTTCTGCTTGCCAGCGAAGTGTTTAAGTACATCAAACGTCGCGGATTGAGGCGGTATCAGGAAGCCGGTAAATGAGCTTTTTAACACCGCGCGGTGGGGCAGGTGCTCGCAACCTGACACCGCTGCCGGCATATCGATAACGAAGAATACCTTGACAATCGGGGGATTATAGGCCAATGTCGTTATGTGGCGAAATAACGAAATTGGTCTGGCCGAAATAATAGTCGAGTTAGTATAAGTAAATGGAATAACAAGACTCCCATCGTCAATCTTTGCACCGTCTCTCTCGAAGGTGCCAAGACCCAAATGGCCCCTGGCCCTTAAAACGGCCCACGACGGAGAATCCGCAACTGCAGTCGGCGCCATTGAAGTACAAAATTCTCATCGATATCGGTGCCGCGGCATCGTTGCAATCGTCAACCTGCACATTGGTGGGGACTAAACGAGCGAACCAGGCGGCGGCGACAAACAACCAGTCGTTGCTTTAGTGCGACGGACTTATTACAGAACTGAGAGGTTTTATGTTTGAACAAGCAATGTTATACCCAACCAGACCTGGAGGCTCTTCATGAAGTCCTTAAGCTTAACTATTTTGATTCTCTGTATGAGTCTTGTCGTAGCCTGCCAGGACTCAGCAGAAGCTCCGGCTCGCAAGAGTCCTGGATATAATGCCGACACGACACTGTCTACCCCTTACCAGACTACGACGGGGACGGCTCCGGCCTTGAATCCTCCGCACGGTCAGCCGTATCACCGGTGTGATATCCCTGTGGGGGCGCCACTCAATACGGCTCCGGGAACGCAACCGGCAACAACGACTCCCCAGACTTCAACCACCGGAACCGCGCCGGACAAGAATCCTCCGCACGGACAACCGTATCATCGGTGTGACATCCCTGTCGGGGCGCCGCTCAATTCGTCACAGGACAACCCAAAGTGAATTTGTACTGAAAAAGGAAGTCGATGACATGAACCCGATGAAGCGGACTTATCCGGGTCGTGCGACGATACTAAAGCATGAAGAATGAAGCCGGCGCCCACCCCCTGGGGGCTTGCGGAAAAGCCTTGTCGAACCATCCTGAGCGCCTGACTCCGCGGCGACTTATTCAACAAGTGCTTCGGGTGGGGTGCTTCTGAGAATAGACACCAGCAGGTTCCGACTCAGACATTACGTGCGTTCTGGTGCCCAATGAGATCATCATTATGATCGCATACATTCCCGGTGCCTCATCCGGCCACGGTTACGGGCCCGGTCGTTTCAGGCATGGAAGAGGTCGGCTAACGCTGCGACAGGAGCTTTCGTCCGAGAAGGCCTCCAAGCCATGACGTGGGGAAACAGACGATCCCCATCCAAACAAACTCGAACGGCCAGAGGTTATGGTTGGTGGGGTCGATGGCGCAATCGACGACAATTCGAATCGCCAGGGCGATTGCGACACCGCCGCAGGTGAGCGACGCAATTTGTGAGATCGCCCGAGCGGTTACCGCACCGAGGTACAGCCCTGCGATAGTACAGAAGATTGCCCATCCCAGCGCAACGGTCGATGTGCTGTTATTCAGCGTCGTATACGACATCGGCCAAAGCGTCATCGCGCCGATAATCCCGCCCAGCAGTAAGGGGAGCCGACTAGGATCAGTCTTTTTGAGTCGTGCCGTTGAAGACATGCCGTGCCTGCTTTCTTGTAGATTACCGTCGCTGGTATTTCTCATAACGCAGATATCGGCGAAAATGTTGTCTGGTTGATGCATAAGAACGAGAATTGTCTTGTTTGAATCTCTCGGGCCGAATTTTGCGCGCTGATCCCGTGCCGCCACAAGTGGCGCCTTGCCGCCCTGCGTCGCCCCTGCGCCACTTCCCACGTCGCCGCTGTGCCCCCATACGTCGTCCCCGCGCAGGCGGGGACCCATTATGATTCTCAGGATCCCGAAACTCTGCACCCGCCTTCGGCGGGCTTGAGCTACCGGGCGACAAACCAAACTGTGCAGCGCGTACGTCCTCGTGCGCGCTGTTAAGCTGCGCTCT
>CAZJCK010000048.1:0-15353 GCA_964544635.1 uncultured Ignavibacteriales bacterium
TTCAGTCTTCGGCGCGCATAATCTCCAACAGTGCGAGACGTTCGCAATTTTGCGACGTTTCGTCAAGCTTAAAGTCAGCTCTGTGCGGACAGTTTTCCGAGTCACCATAAGAACCAAACAGTGTCTTTCTTGTTGTCAACCAAAGGCATTGTTGCTTACTTGATCTCGGTGATGAGACGCATAAGGGTTGATTATGCCCCCGTAGCTCAGTCGGATAGAGCATCTGCCTTCTAAGCAGAGGGTCGCAGGTTCGAATCCTGCCGGGGGTATTTTCTTATCAAGTACGCCGGCAACCTTCACGACAGTCCCTGAACTATCAGCAGCTTGAACTGTTGTTTCCATAATGGAACTGTTGCGCGCTATTCTGACCAACCCGGCCTTCCTCAGTACGTGGCTGATCGTCGATGCCATTTCTGTCGCCTGGCTGATCTACGACCTGTTGTTCAAGAACAGCCATATTGTCGGACTGATGAAGTTCGTATGGATATTCACGGTCATCTATTCCGGGCCGATCGGGCTGGCGGTCTATTTCTATTCCGGACGAAAACAAATCAAACGCGACTCGCTCTGGCGGCGGGGCTGGCGTTCTGACGCCCACTGCTACTCCGGCTGCGGCGCCGGCGAAATTGCCGGTGTCTTCATAGCCGCCGGCCTGCTGGCGCTGGGCAACTGGTGGGTGGCAGCGATTACGTTCAGCCTTGCTTATGTCGCCGGCTTCGGTATGACAGTCGGGCCGCTTGTACAGGAGGGGGTGCCGATGGCACAGGCGCTGAAGGATGCCTTTTACAGCGAGACGGCCAGCATTACCGTGATGGAGGTGACGGCGATCGGCGTCGACCTGGCGCTGGCCTCGGAAGCCAACATTGGCGATGTCCTGTTCTGGTCGTCGCTGATCTTCTCACTGTCGGTCGGACTTTTTGCCGCCTATCCGGTCAATGTTCTGCTGATCAAGTTCGGCGTCAAAGAGGGGATGCACAGTCCGAAAGAGATGGCAGAGCATTAGGCAAATTAGCAGTCCTGGCGCGCAGCCGGCGGCCTGTTCTCTCGCCTTCGATCGGGACCGCCGAGCCGCCCCGGCTCCCCGCCTGTGCCGGCGATTCCAAAGTCGGCATATGACCAGGCATTACAATGAGGCGACAAACGCCATTTTTCTATTTCACTTCTTGCGCCGCAGGGTCAGTCGCCGCCAGCTGTTGCGGTCGGCGGCGCAGTGACGTTCCTCGATCTGGGCGTCGAAAATGACCTTCCGAAAGTCCCGGCAGGCGGTTTCGATGATCCGTCCGAGCAGGTCGACATCACCGTCGCTCAGTTGCAGGGCGGCCAGCTGGATACGTTCATTCAGCCGGGGCGGCCCCACGATATCATCGCGGAGCACCTTCAGGGCAAACGGTTTCTTTTCCTCGGTAAAGACGAGGTCTACGACAGCGAGTACTTTTTCTGTCATATCGTCCCGTGTAGTTAGTGGGGCGGGTTGTTTGGAAGAGTAATTCTATAGGATCTATCGTCGGTCCGGCGACGGATGAGTTTAGCCGGTCGGCAAAAAAAGTCCGGTTTACTTTTACGGCCGGATCAGCTATATCATCGGCCAACGTGGAACGCCCCGGAAAACAATACAAATATTACGACCTGATCATGGCGCTGTTCGTGACCGTGCTGTTGAGCTCCAACCTGATTGGCGCCATCAAGGTCTGTGAGATCGGCGGTTTCGCCTTTGGCGCCGGCATCCTGTTCTTTCCTATCAGCTACTTGTTTGGGGACATCCTGACCGAAGTGTACGGTTATGCCCGGACGCGCAAAGTGGTCTGGGCCGGGTTCGGGGCGCTTATCTTCGCCACCATTTCCGCCTATATCGTCCTGGGGCTGCCCCCGGCGCCGGATTGGCCGCACCAGCATGCGCTTGAGATTGTGTTCGGCGGGACACCGCGGATAGTCGCGGCCTCGATCCTGGCTTACTGGGTCGGGGAGTTTACCAATTCCTTCGTGATGGCCAAGATGAAACTGTTGACTAAAGGGCGCTGGCTGTGGACCCGGACGATTGGCTCGACTATCGTCGGCACCGGTGTCGACTCCTTCATCTTCTACCCGGTGGCGTTCTGGGGCGTTTGGACCGACGGGCAGGTGATCGCAGTCATGCTGGGTAACTATGGCCTGAAAGTACTGTGGGAGGTGCTGGCAACGCCGTTTACGTATAAGATCGTCGGCTTCCTCAAGCGGGCCGAGCATGAAGATTACTACGACACCGACACCAACTTCACGCCGTTCTCGCTGGAGACGTAGCACCCTCTATCTATTGGGGAACAGGACGAGTCGGAACTCTGTCAGCTCTACCGAGAAGATGCCGGCCTCGACGGCGGGGTCCTGCGCTGCGATGGTGTGCGCCCGCTCCGGATCATCGGTCGCCAGCACCGCCAGGCCAAAACGGGCATCGGTCCGCCGTCCGACCATCAACACGATCCCCTCTTCGTACAGCTTCTGCAGGTACTGGAAATGCGCCTCGGCCGCCGCCGCCTCGTCGGGGGAAGCATCGGCCGGAAAGGTTTCTCTCGGCGGCAGGTAGGTCATGAGATAGCACGGGGTCATCCGTCACCTACTTTTTCGACTTTTTCTTGTTCTTCTTCGACTTCTTCTTCTTGCGCTTCTTTTTGGGGAGAGCGAGGATGGTACCCCGGCACTTGTCGGAGCCGCACCGGCAGACATAGAACTCTTGCTGCTTCTTGCTCAGCTTGCCGCCGATCTGGAAATTATAGTCATAGCACAGTTCCACGCCGGGCTGGATATTTTTGAGGGCAAAAATCCAGATGCGACCGTCCTCGTTGACCGCCTCGCAGTTGGGATCGCACGAGTGGTTGATGAAGCGGGCGTCGTTGCCGCCGACGGCGGCATCGATGGTCACCTCGTCGTCGACCTCGAACAGGAAGGTGTGGTGGCGCTGCATCTTATCTTCGTCATAGCGGCGCGCTTCCTCCTCGGGTGGGATACGCTCACCGACATATTCGATAATTCGCTGGCCCTTGCGGATACGTCGAACCGCAAAACCTCCCTTACCCTGGATGGGCGAGTTTCGCACGGCGAATAGTTTGCGTTTGGGACCTTTTGACGACACTGCTGTGGTTCTCCTGCCTCTCGACGTGTATACTACAATTGGCTGCTAAGCGTTGATATTGATAACGCCGGGAAAGGTCAAGTGTTGTTTCGTATTGGCACGGTGCTCGTTCAAGCTTGAATCGCCGGGCGCCGATACAAGAAAAGTGGAGTGTGTAAAATTGTTGTTGCCCGACGATGGCACTTCATATCACTCTTGTTAGAGTGCATATCGGCAACGGCCATGCGACTGCATCATGACCAAGTTAACACTACGCCTCATCGAGATCGTTCGTCGGCTGTCGAATGAAACGATCATAATTCTCGCGCTGATCTGGGTGGTCACCATCGGTGGCTGCAACTACCTGGCGCCTAATCGGTACGACGTGACCGTGCTCTACCTGGTGCCGATCGCCCTGTCGACCTGGATGGTGGGGCGATGGAGCGGCCTGTTGCTCTCGATTCTGTCCTCCGCCATCTGGCTGGCGACTGACCTGTTGAACAGCGGCGCGCCTGATGGCCTGTCGGTCTCGATACTGAACTCGATCTTCCGACTTACCGTCTTCGTGGTGGTCGTCGAAATTCTCCACTACCTGCAACGGCTGCTGGAGCAGGAATCGGAATGGGGGCGCAAGGATCCGCTGACCAAGATTGCCAACCGCCGCGCCTTCTACGAACTGGCCGACCGCGAACTGAGTCGTTGCCGCCGCAGCGGCCGTCCGCTGACCATCGCCGTGCTCGATGTCGATGACTTCAAACGGATCAACGATCACCTTGGACACGCTGCCGGGGATACAGTACTCAAGCGGGTCTCGGAGATCATGGTCGATAATCTGAGAGCGGTCGACGTGGTGGCCCGATTCGGTGGTGATGAATTTGTGTTGCTGCTGCCGGAGACCGGCGCCCCGGAGGCACACTCACTGATCACGCGGCTGCGGGGTGACTTGCTGCAGGCAATGCGTGACGGCAACTACCAGTCGACCTTCAGTATCGGCGTGGTAACCTACCAGAGTTCGCCGGACAGCGTTGATTCCATGATCTCAAAGGCGGATATCGCCATGTATGCGGCCAAGCAGGACGGCAAGGACCGGATTCGACACGACGTCTTGCAGCAGACGGCGTTTACTGATTCGGACGAAACCGAGAAGAGCTGAGCTACTCCCGACCGGCGACAATAGTTTCGGCCGCGCGAAGACCGGACAGCGCGGCCGCCTCCACGCCACTCCCACCAAAACCATCCCCGGCGCACACCAGCAGCGGGGAATCGGTGATGACGGAGTAATAAGCGTCGATTGACTGCCGCACCTCGCTGTAGCGCCAGCGATGCAGTTGTGATTCGGTTAGGGGACGGCCAATGGCGTCGGCGACGGCCTGCTGAATTCGTTCGATCACGTGCTCCGGCTCTTCCTCGAGAGAGCTTCTGGCGAAGTCGCCGGTGGATAGAACGGTGGCCGTTCTGCGATCCGGCGAAATGCCCTTGGATTGATTGTCAGTGATCCGTCGGATGATGCTTTCTCCGAAAGTTAGCGTGCCGGGCACCGGGATCGCAGCCGCATCATCGATTACGCCCATGAGGGCGAAGCAGGGACCGTATGCGATTTGCTCGATATTGTCAGGGATGTCACCGCTTCCGGAGCGCTCGAGAAGCTGCCGCGCTTGTGGTGCCGGGCAAGTAATCAGGACTGTAGCGGCGGAGATTCGAGCACCGTTTTCGCAGGTCAGATGCCAGTGATTTTCAGCCGGTTCGAGCCGGGTTACCCGGTGCTGCAGGCGAATATCGAGCCCCTCGGCAAGGTACCGTGGCAGGCTTGTCATGCCGTCGACACCACAGAGCTGGTCGCCAAACCACAGCTTCAGACAGCCGCCGGCAAGCCACTGTTCGGTCAGTTCGCGGAAATCGGACGTTGTGGCGGTGAAGGATTGGGCTCCATGATCGCAACGTCCGGGCTGGAGCCGGCGTGTCGCCATCCGTCCACCGACACCTCGCGCCTTGTCGACCACGATGATATCCAAACCCCGGTCCTGCATTTTTCGGGCGGCGAGCAGACCGGCGATACCGGCGCCGATGACGGCACAGGTGGCGGTTCTTGTCGAGGGAGTGTTCATTCTGATCGGTCGAACGGTCCGGGCATCATGGCGGTTCCCCTCGGTGCTATTCGTGCGCAAAAAAACTTGCTCGCTCGATAGTGGACCGGCATCTTTGCGCCGACTTGCGGTCAGTTATGGTACAATAAGAAAGCAAACCAATACCCGTTCGCCTGTCGGGCGGCAATAAGGAGAGAGTGCGATGTTCAAGTATGTTGTCATGATGCTGGTCCTGATCAGCCTGGTAATCGGCTGCGGCGGCGGCAAAACAGTCACCCGGATCGAGCCGGAGACACAGACTGACTTGTCGGGGCGCTGGAATGACACCGACGCCCGGCTGGTGGCCGATGAGATGGTGGACGACGCCCTGGCTCGTCCGTGGCTCAACACCTTCGGTGTTGAAGAAGGTCGCAAGCCGGTGGTGACGGTCGGCCCGATCCGTAATAAGACTCACGAGCATATCGATACCGAGACCTTCACCAAGGATTTCGAGCGCGAGCTGATCAATTCGAGCCTGGTGAGGTTCGTGGCCAGCCGTGACCAGCGCGAGGATGTCTATGAGGAGTTGATGCAGCAGCAGGAATTTGCATCGGCGGAAACGATGAAGCGCCTCAAGCAGGCGACCGGTGCGGATTTTGTCCTCCTCGGTTCGGTCAAGAGTATTGTCGACCAGGAAGGGAGTCAGTCGGTAGTCTTTTACCAGACCGACCTGGAGCTGATCAACATCGAATCGATGGAGAAGGTCTGGATCGGTTCGAAGGAAATCAAGAAGTACATCGAGCGGTAGTTCCGGGTTCGAGCGGAATCGATGCATCGACAAAACCTCGCACTTACCGTTGTTATGGTCGCTGGCCTGATGGCCGGCGGCTGCAGTTCGACGCGGACGATCAAGGCGTTTTATGAGCCAATTACCGCCGAGCTGCAGCAGCACAACTATGCCGGGGCGGTCGCCCGGATCGAGGCGGCCCGGGCCGACAACAAGTACAGCGGCAAGGACCGTTTCCTGTACTTCCTCGATGCCGGCCTGGCCTATCACTATGCGGCGACCTGGGATTCATCGACGATTCGTTTGCATGACGCTGAGCGCACCGCCGAAGAGTTGTTCAAGGCCAGCTTCAGTCGGGGGGCGCTGTCGTTTCTCCTGAACGACAATGTGCTCGAATATTCCGGTGAAGACTACGAAGTCCTGTACACCAACCTGTTCAATACGATGAACTATCTGGCGAAGGATGACTTCGACGGTGCATTCGTGGAGGTCCGCCGGGCCAACCTGAAACTGCAGGAACTCGAAGACAAGTATGCCGATGTCGCCAAGCGCTGGACCGAGGCATCGCGCGAGGATACGTCACATGCCGCCATCGACTACGACGTGGCCGACGTTCGGTTCAACAACGATGCCTTCGCCCGGTACCTGTCGATGCATATGTACGCAGCCGAGGGACTGCCCGATGATGCCGAACTCGATTACCGGCTGCTGGTCGATGCTTTCGCCAGCCAGCCTAACATCTACCCCTTCCCCGTGCCCGACGTTCAGTGGCGACCGGCAGAGCGTGACCACGGCCTGCTCTCGGTAGTCGGGCTGGTCGGACTGTCGCCGGTGAAGGAGCCGTTGAATCTGCGCATTCGTACCGACAAGCAGCTTGATCTTGTGACGGTCATTTACGACGACGGCACGCAGGAGGGTTCGGTCTTTGCCAATATCCCGGCTGAAATCAGTGAGGACTACTATTTCAAGCTGGCCATCCCGCAGATCGTCGACCGACCGTCGATAGTACGGCGCATCGAAGTGACGGTGGATTCGATGGTTGTCGGTGAGTTACAGATGATCGAACATGTCGGGGCGGTAGCGCGGGAGACTTATGAGGCGCGCAAATCGCTCATACTGTTCAAGACCGTCGCCCGGGCGATCGTCAAGGGACTGGCAGCACACGAAGCCAAAGCACAGGTGAAGGACGACGGTGTCGCCGGGTGGCTCGGCAAGCTGGCAATCGATGTCGTGACCGATCTGACAGAGAACGCCGATGTGCGTTGCTCGCGCTTGCTGCCGGGATACATCTATGTGGGGGATTTCAGTCTGCCGGTCGGCCGCTACGACATTCGGGTCGCGTTCTATGACGGTTATGATCAACTGATCGCCACCACCGACTATACAAACTATGAAGTGCGCCGGGCCGACTTCAATCTGATCCAGGCGGTTTCCCTCAACTAACAAGAAACGACCGACCCGCATCAGCGGATCGGTCGCATGTAATCGGCTAAGTCGATTCGTATCTATCCGACTTTCTTGACATCCTTGACCATCGGCATGAAGCCTTCGATCATGGCGCGGGCGGTATAGTCCGGCCCGGTCAGCTTAAAGAAAACAGATCCCTGTGGACCCTCGAAGATCACCGCGACCATGCGGTAGTTCTCGTGGGCGACCGATTCGCCGCCCCCCATCATCGACATCGACTCGTTGTAAGTGCCATAGAGGGACAGGACGTGGGCAGTCATTCCGTCAACCTCGAGCTGGTACTGGATCGCCGCACTCTTCGGATCGCGACCGTCGGGCATACTCATCTGGTTGATCCAGCGGTCGAGGTTGGCCTGCACGCCGCCGCCGGAGGCCGGGCCGAAATAGTAAACGACACACACCGCGGAATCCTTTTCATCCTGGAGCGGACCATAGTACCACTGGGCCTTGCGCATGCCGGAGGCGGGCAGCTCGCTCCATTGTTCGACCGGGCGGAACGAGATACCAGCGATGGTATCACGCTGTTGGGCGAGGCTGAATTCAATGCCGGTCGGCTCGTACTGCACATCTATGGACAGGTCAGGCTGGTCGGTAGCGGCGGGGCGGGGTACCTCGCCGGTCTGTTCAGTTTGTGCGTCGTTACCGTTCTGATCGGATGAACAGCCGACAACAAACCCCAGCAAGAGCAGTAGCGTAACCAGGTATTTCATTGCGAGCTCCTTAACATAGCGTAGATGAATCAACTCATTCCTCGTTAACGGCCCCCAACTTAACACATGGCGACCAGACCTCAAGCCTTTTTCTCGTCGTACCTGGTGGCCGCTTCGGCGGTGCCGAGGGCGGCAAGATTGGTCAGGTACGCATATTGGCCGACCTGGTCGTCGAGCGCTCCCCCGGGTGCTGTCTGCCGGATGGAGACTTCGAGGGCAACCCTCTTGATCTCGCCGGCGAGGGTCTGCAGGTATGATTGCGCCAAAAACGGGCTGGCCGACCAGATCGCCTGGACCACCCCGCTGGTATCGAGCGTCAGGAGCGCCTGCAACATCTGCCGGCCGTCCGCCGCACAGTTGGCCACGACGCCGGGCCAGAGTTTACGGAGATCTTTGCCACGCTGATCGTAGACCGTGTCAACCCCCTCGATGACAATCGGTTCATACACTTTCATGGCCACCCGAACACCACGCCGAGCCGCCTTGTGGACGTGATCCTCGACCCACTCGACGGCCGGAGCGAACAGGTCGAGAACAACCAGTTGCCGGGCATCTTCGATCATTTTCGAGAGTTTCTGGCGCACCTGGTCGGCTGATTCGAGTTGATATACACGGTTGTCGTTAGCGCTCGGCTGGAGACGGCTCAGACCGTCGGCCGCCTTCCGCCGCAGCTCGGCGAACCGCTGCGCGAGACGATCGAGCAGTTCGTCGGGTGGCGTCGCACGGCACAGTTTGCTGTCGGCGTTGTCGGTCAGCACGGCGCCTTTGCCCTGGAGTGATTCTATCGCCTTGTAGGTGTTGGCGGTCGGCTTGTGTATGCCCTTGGCCACCTTGTAGCCGGTGGCGGGCGAATGCTCGACCAGCCAGGCATAGACCTCGGCTTCAAGCCGGGTAAAGCCCAGATCGACAAGAGATTCGAGGTGATTGGTGGCTGGCATATGACCTCCTTGTTATCAGCAGCCTATAATACTATCTAATGCCTGACGATGACTGTGCAAGTATAAACTGGCAAGGCCCGGCGATGGGATGGATTTGGCATTGCCAAAGCGTTGCATGGCCATTACTTTAGGGTCTTCTGATGGTCGCCGGGCGAAAATACTGCCATGGGCGGCTGCCTTGGAGTGGGTCATAGAACTATCGAGAAGGTCATATGCCGAAGAATTTTGCGATAACTGGAGTGTCAGGATACATTGCCCCGCGCCACTTGCGGGCAATCAAGGAAACCGGCAACCGTCTGATGGCGGCGCTCGACCCGCATGATTCGGCGGGCATTCTGGATGGTTATTTTGACCAGGTACGTTTCTTCACCGAATTCGAACGGTTCGACCGGCACATAGAAAAGCTGCGCCGGGGTGATCCGGATAACCGGATTCACTATCTCAGTATCTGTTCGCCTAATTACCTGCACGATGCCCATGCTCGCTTTGCTCTGCGGGTGGGGGCGGACTGCATCTGTGAGAAGCCGCTGGTACTCAATCCGTGGAATATCGACGCCCTCGAGGAACTGGAGCAAGACAGTGGCAAGCGGATATACACCGTCCTGCAATTGCGGGTGCATCCGTCGCTGATCGAACTGAAGAAGAAGCTGAATGCCACCCGGGATGCCGAAAAGGCGGAAGTGCATTTGACCTACATTACGTCGCGTGGTCCCTGGTACCAGGTTTCGTGGAAGGGCCAGCCGGAGCAATCGGGAGGGCTGCCGACGAATATCGGCATTCACTTTTTTGACATGCTGATGTGGTTTTTCGGGCCGGTCGAGTTGAGCGAAGTGCATATTTCGACGCCGCACCAGACGGCCGGCTATATTGAACTGGAGCGGGCGCGGGTGAAGTGGTTCCTGTCAATCGATAAGAACGACCTGCCGCTCGAGGTCAAGAAAACCGGGCAGACGACCTTCCGCTCGATCACGATCAACGACGAAGAGGTGGAATTTTCGGGCGGCTTTACCGACCTGCACACCCGCATCTACGAACAGACACTGGCTGGTAATGGGTTTGGCCTCGATGTCGCACGGCCGTCGATTGTCCTCGTCCACGAAATTCGGAACGCCCAGCCCAAGGGGGTCAGCCGGTTCGCCCACCCCTTCCTGCGCGGCTGATCAATAATTGCACATTGACAGATCCCCGAAAAACGGTATCTTATCTGGTAAGTACCGAGAAATCTATCGCACCTACCGTTAACGTTTTTCACATCTGACGAAGTTTATATCCCGCATGGTGATGTGCATCCGCTGTGGTGTATGCTGCCGCACGTACTGGAGGTTCAAGCGCTTCTTCGATATCGCAGTCTGAGTAAATGAAGAGAAATTCTTTCAGGAGGCGATGGTATGTATCGAATAGTGCGACTATTGACGGTCGTCGGAGCGCTGCTGGTCTACAGTGGTATGGGAACCGACATTCGGGCGCAGCTTCCCGACCTGGCGGTTGAGATTGCCGATGTGGAGGCGTATCCGGGAGAAACGCAGGTTCGTGTCCCGGTGACAATGAGCAATTTCTACGAAGGGGTTGCCGGCTTCGACCTCCGGCTGACCATCGAGCAGCCGAGACTGCTGGAATTCTCCGGCCCCAAAGACGTGTTCATCGACACGCTGCGCTTTCTCTGTACCGACTACAACAGCCTCGGCACCTGTATCGACTCCACCCTCGCCATCGACGGCGATGAGTACGATTTCATCCATGTTGATACTATCACCCAGTACTTCGGCGCCGTTGATACTGTCGCCAGTCTTGTCGGCGGTTGGGAGGTAATAGACGTTCGGAGCACACGGCGCAACGGCACGACCCTGCGCATTGTCGGCCTGGCCGACAGCTTCGGGGGTGGGATAGTTCCACCAATACCGACACAGAGCGGCGGGGTCCTGCTCTGGCTTTTGGCCGATGCCGCTGCGATTGGCAACGATGCAACCGAACGACTGGCGACATTGAAGCCGCGCATATCCCCCACCGAGTTTTGTTTCAGCAGTCCGGAAGGGCAGTGTATTGGCCTGACATCGACAGAAGTCCTGGATTCAATCTGCTACCGCTGCACGGCATGGATCGACAGTGTGTGCGTTCACTGGGCGAGCGAAGACGAACCGCCGTGCGATTCGATTATGGTCAAGCTCGACACCATTCCCGTCTACGAAGCGTCGGCTATCGTTGCTGATTCCGGTTCGGTGGCAATCAACCAGTGCGGTTTGACGGGCACATTGCCGACGCCGATTGATATTGCCGCGCTGGTAGACTTCCTGTTCACAAGCGGCTCGGCGCCGGGACTGGGTCGGGTCGATGCCGACTGCAGTTGTTCGCTCGACCCGATCGACCTGGCGACGGTGGTCGATTTCCTGTTCGTGGGTGTGCCGATCCCGCCGTGTAATTGACGTGATCCTGATCAGCGCTTCGATTCGTCGACCGTGAACCGTCGCTGCGCCCACTCGCGACGTCTGGCCTCAGCCGAATAGGGCCGCGGTTGTTCGGCGGTTTGCTCCGCCTGGCGGGTTAACGTGACCGGTCCCGGCTTCTCAATAATCCTGGTCGTTTCAGTATCTTTGGGGCTGTGATCATCAATTGTATAGCTGCCGGCA
This sequence comes from uncultured Ignavibacteriales bacterium, assembly GCA_964544635.1. Lineage (GTDB taxonomy): Bacteria > Zixibacteria > MSB-5A5 > GN15 > FEB-12 > CAZJCK01. Next base: position 11,672 of record CAZJCK010000048.1, read on the forward strand.
AAGGCCAGTACGATAACGATGAGATCGATTGAAATCGCCAGCAGCATGGCGAAGATCGCCAGGCGATTAAGATTCAGGAGGTCGTCGATGACCAGGCTGAGGCTCTCCTGCAACGACTGCGCTCGCTCAAGGAAGGCGGAGACCTCCGGCGGTTCCGTCAAGCCGGGCGTCCGATCGGTCAGTGAGGCCACTTCGGTTCCCGGGAAACTTACCCAGGCCCGGTTCACCAGGGCATACTGTTCGTCGACCGGCAAACTACTTTTCAGCTCCAGCATGAGCGAGTCGAGGCGGTAGCTGTACTGTTCGACCGACAGCAGGGTGGTGCGGGTGCGCTCCCGCTGTCCCTCGAGATAATTGACGATGATCCCCTCCCCTGCCCCCTGCGGGTAGGTCGCCTGTTTGGACTGCTGCCACGATTCGACGGTCCGCCGGGCGCCGTCAATAATGCCCTGGATATACGGATCCTCACTGCCTTCGTCGACGACAGTCGCCCAGCCGCGTTCTTTTTCAAGCTGTATTAACTTGTCAATCCGCTGCATCTGGTACTGTCCGGCGAAAGCCGCCTGCTGGGCCAGCGAGGCGTACTGGCTGAGAATCGGACGTGCCGACTCGGTGTAGTGTTGCCGGGCATCGCTGGCTCGCGTGTCTGCGGTCAGGGCAGCGTTGAAGTTGACATAGGAAAAGAAGATTGAGAACGACGCCGCCACGGTGAAGACAACGACATAGAGGCCGCGCTGACGGCGGATGAGCATGAGGGTCCAGGCGGTGCCGAGCATGGCAATCTGGAGTCCAAGCGAGCCGGCGATCGCCAGCGGCGCCGGCAAAATGATGCGCAAACCGTAGTAGGTTGTAAAAAAGGAGAGAAGGGAAAGCAAACAGGTGCCGGTATAGATCATATACCGACCGATCTGCGTAAACCGTGCAGCCCACATATCTGTCGTACCCTTTTGTTTAGCCGTGAGGACGTGCCGATGTCGAGTCCATCCCGCGGCGGACACATCCCGATATAGCCTGTATCGGATAGTTGACAGACAAACTTAGGCGGCGGCTGGAGCCTTATCGCGGCATTGCCAAAACCGGGGAAAATGCCGATATTACAGGCAATAGTACTGTCCACCGCAACACACCGGCAGGTACCGATTCATGATCGACCAACTTCGCAGCCACTACCGTCACCTCGCGACAGCAGCCCTTACGATCTGCCTGTTGGCGGGCACCGTTTTCGCCGTGCCCTCCCTGATCAGCTACCAGGGGCGTTTGACCACCACGGCCGGTCAAGCGGTGGCTGACAGTGTCTACACGGTTGTTTTTGCCGTCTACCCGGAATCGACAGGCGGCGTGGCGCTCTGGCAGGAGACAGCCAATGTGCACACTACCAACGGTCTCTTTTCTCACCTGCTTGGTTCGGAAACGGCCCTGCTGCCGGAGCTCTTTGGCGAGAGATCCGACCTGTTTGTGGAGTTGACGGTGATGGGCGAAACGATCATGCCGCGGACTCGATTGGCGGCGGCGGCGTTCGCGCGGGCCGCAGCTGATCTGCGGGTCACCGACGACCGGGACACGGCAATCATCGTCACCGACGGAGTGCTGCATACGCTGACAGTGAACGGGGTTGACGGTCGACGGCGCGCGGAAATCAGTGGTGAGCAGTACGGTTTGATTACGCTGTTGGATTCGGCAGGACCGAAGGTAACGGCGGAGTTGAGCGCGACTCCCGACTCCGGGGGGCGGTTGTCACTGTACGATGTCGATGGCGCCGCAGCCATCACCTTGCGGGGCGGCTTGAGCGGCGACAATGCGGTGCAACTCCCCGACTCGGCGATCAGCGCGGACGAGATTCTGAACGAGTCGGGAATTGTTACCGCCGTCAACACCAGCCAGATTCCGATACCGACCGGGTTCATGAAAGACCTGGTGACGATTGACCTGACGATTCCGGACGACGGCTTTATCCATCTCTCCGGCAAGTGTTATGTCCTGTTGTCAGGAACAACCGGACCCAACTCGGCAGTCATCCAGATAGACCTGCGCGACGGCGGCAGCACCGATTTTCCCTATTATCAGCAGGTGGGACTGTCCGGGTATGTGAATACGGGTGTGAACTATTTCCCGGTCTATGTCGAACGAACCTACTTTGCGCAGGCCGGTACGTACGAATTCAGGATGGAGGGACGGGCGGAAAATCCACTGCCGGCCGAGGTGAAAAGCTGGGATCACATTCTCACGGCAACTTACTACCCGTCCGAGTATGGCGCAGTATCGTCGGTGCTGATGTCGCCTGACGGCTTTCCGTCGGCACAGCCGGTGGACGACCCGCGTACAGATTCGCTCGGTCAGCGCTGGGAAGTTGACCTGCGCGACGCCAGGTCGGTGCCGCCGCAGTGAGCACCAGATCTCTACTTCAGTAGCATCATCTTGTGGCTGTCACTGGCGTCAGCGGTCGTGATATGGAGAAAGTACACTCCGCTGGCGACGGTGTTGCCGGAGATTGAGCGGCCGTCCCAGGTAACGACGTGAAGCCCGGCCGATTTCCATTCATCCACCAGCGTCTGCACGCGCTGCCCCAGACCATTGTACACGGCGACCTCGACCTGACCGGCAACAGGCACGGAGTACTGTATGGTGGTGGACAGATTGAACGGGTTGGGATAGTTCTTCGCCAGCGGCTTATTGCGGTCAACATGAGGGCGATCCGTATGCTCGTCCATCATCGGTAGTTCATAGATGGCGAGGTGTGTCTGGTCGGTCGTGACCAGTTGATTGCCGCTGACAGCAATGCCGCTGCCGGGGAGTCCACCCTGCACCCTGAGGACCGGGCGGTTGTCGATCAGTTCGAACATACCAATTCCTTGTGGCCCGATCGTGTAGACGCGGTTCCCCTGTATGGCAACATCACGAACGTCGAAGGGCAGATAGATGACGGTATCCATACTCGGCTCGACGAGGCTGGAGTGGTTGAGCACAAACACCCGATCGCGCGCCCAGACGAGCATCCGCTGGTTACCGATCGGTGTGATCTGGCGGGCGGCATCGGTCAGGGCGAAGGCGGAACGGAACTGCACGCTCAGGTCGTCGTAGACACGGTAGAGCAGCACTTCTTTCTTCGTATAGCTGATGACGAGAAGCGAATCGGCGAGGGCGAAGTCGAGCGGTTCTCCAATAAGTCGCCACGACGTTTTGTATTCGGCGAGGACGGAGTCCTTCGTAGCATAAACGTCGATTCGTCCGATTCGCGGCATCATGATCGGATGCCAACCGTCGAAAGCCTTATCGCTGAACTTCACGCCCAGCAGGTTGGTGGTGTCAACCGGGATCGAAGCTTCGATTTCCAGGCTGTCGGGATCGGTGAAGCCGGGAATGATGGCGAGGCGCCGGGCATCGCCGAGCAGAGCATAGAGGGTGTCGCCGTTGGTGGCCATCCCCATGATATTCGAAAACTGCGATGCAATGGAGTACTGCCGAAGGGCGGGCTGGCCAGCCGGCAGGGTGAGCACATCGATCGGGTTGCCGCGGCCGGCCGTGAGCAGCAGATCGCCGGCAAACAGAAGATGGTTAATCGGGCCGGGACGGAACAGCAGGTCCCTCGTCACCCAGGGCGGTGACAGGAAGAACATGGTGGCGCCAAAGCCGGTGCTGGGCAGCAGCAGCGCCGCACCTTCTTCCATCTCGCGAATGACGCCTT
>CAZJCK010000048.1:15453-27216 GCA_964544635.1 uncultured Ignavibacteriales bacterium
CCGGTGCTGGGCAGCAGCAGCGCCGCACCTTCTTCCATCTCGCGAATGACGCCTTTCGGTTCATACCAGTCGGCGGTAAACGTATGTTCAATCGATAGATTATCCCGTCGCACGACCTGGAGATCTCGATCAGTTTGCAGAAGGTAGTACTGGTCGGTGGCATAGACGCGGTCAATATAGTCGGTATCGACGACGGAGTCGACAATGCCCGATCCGACATGACCGAACTCACCGATGTAGAGCAGCGGATCGACCAGGCCGAGCGCAAACTGGTCGCCGATCTTATCGAAGTGCAGCACCTGCCGCTGCGACAGCAGGTGTCCTGCCGGATCAAACTGTCCGTGCGTCAAGTCGAACCGCTCCAGGCCGTTGTAGCCGTCGAGTACGTAGAGGGTGTCGTTCTCGATCAGCAGTTGTGTAGACTGGACCGGCCGCATGGTCGAATCGACGAAGGCGACCTCTCCCCCACTGCCAATATTATACCTCCAGACGCCATCAAACCACCGCGACAAATACAGGGCTCCGCCGTGCATTTCGAAGTCGTCATACGGTACCGGGGGATCGATCCTGAACAGCAGGTGAAAGTCGGGAATGGCAGTGGCATCGAAAACGTATAGAAAGTCCCCTTCGGTACGTACGACGACGACGTCGCCGAGCAATTTGCTCTCGAGGGGTCGCATATCGATCGGTTCGTGACGTTCCGGGGCGAAGGCGGCAAAGGACGGATCATACCTCAGCCACAGCAAACCGTCGGATGTCACCGCAGTCAGGTGGCCGTTGATATCGTAAAGCGCGAGAAACTTGTTCCAGTACAACCGCTGTTGTGGTTCCGAGGGTATCTCGGCGTTTTGCGCTGCGGCCAATGGAGCGTACAGTACTGCCGCCGCCATGACGAGCATGAGCACGGCAAGATGTCGGCAGGTCGGTCTCATTTTACCAGCACCATCTTCTTGACCTGAACGTTGTCAGCCACAGTGAGGCGGTAGAAGTAGACACCAGAAGCGATTCGGCTGCCGTCGAAGGTGATGCGATGGTTACCGGCTTCCTGCTCGCCGTTGACAAGCACATCAACCCGCTGTCCCAGGATATTGAAGACATCGAGGGTTACCCGAGCCCGTTCCGGCAGCGAATACTCGATGGTGGTGACGGGGTTAAACGGGTTGGGATAGTTCTGCGAGAGTGTCACCGCCGCCGGAAGCAGCGCGGTTGGATCGTCGCCAATGTCCGTAGGGACATCCGATGGCTGGATAATGTTGGTATTCCGGTGATTACCGAGGAAGCGCCCCATGTTCTTGCCATCCTCGTAAGAGGCATCGAAGTCCCAGACGAGCACGGTAGCGTTGTCCGAGGTTAGCACCATCTCCACGAGGCCGTCGGAATCGATATCGTCGATCAGCGGCGCCATGCGCGACGACAGCACCTGCGACTTGCGAGCCGGGGTTTCGATTGGCCAGCCCGGAAGCGGCCGCGCCTCGTGGTCAAGAATGAAGACCTTCTCTTTACCGACACCGGGGAGAATTTTGCCGCCGCGGAAAGCGATTTCAGGGTAGGCGTCACCGGTCAGGTTGGCTACCGTCAGGTTGCCGAACGTATTCGGGGCGGTGAAGGCGATTGGATTGTCTCGGACATACGGTGTACCATCGGCCCGAAGGATGTACAGGATGCCGATATCGAGCCCGAAGTGGCTGGAGAGAATCTCAGGCGTACCGTCAAGATCAAGGTCGGCCACCACCGGTACCTGCGCCAGCCAGCCGCTCACTTCGGGGAGCGCCCGCGGCCACCCCGGATAGTCCTCCGTACCCATTGTTTTTATCCAGATGTGGCGGGTAAGCGCCGAGTCGTAGCCGGCCGCGATCACTTCGTTCAAGCCGTCGTGGTTCAAGTCGGTCAAGACGGCGCCGTGCGTACTACGCATTTCCTGTGCCACCGGTTCGCTCATACCGAAGGCGGGCTGGCCGGAGCGGGCATCGAAATAGCCAAGGCCGGAGTAGGGCGGTGGCGACGTATAGGTGGCAATCACCTCGCGGGCGCCGTCGCCGTTGAGATCGTCCACCGTTACGAACGGCGAGTTGTCGCCGCCGCGCTGCCGGGAGATCGAGAGGCGCGGGTTAAATGAAGAGAACAGGCCATCGAGAGAATAAAAGTAGCTGTCTCCGTTGAATTCATACGCCATGACCTGACCATCGACATTGACGAACACGATGGCTGAGTCCTCGTCCGGCGCCAGACGCGTGACGGTTGGATTGGGGAAACCGTAGCCGAACGAGATGCGCCCGGTCGGTGCTTCGACGGGGAAGCCGGAGGCATACGTCCCGTCGTGCTTAAAAACGTGCAGGCCCGTTTCGTTAGTGCAGATGATCTCCAGGTTACCGTCACGATCAACGTCGTATACGGCCGGCACGCAGGTCATGTTCGTATTGGTCATGACCGGGAAGCCGGGTTTAGACTCTCCAGTCGGTGTAAAGACAAACAGTCCCGCCTGAGATGTCACGACAAGCTCCTTGATACCGTCGTTGTCGAGATCGACACTGGTCGGCGTGATTCCGGCACGACCGCCAATCGGCCGGGGCCAGCCTTCTGCAAAAGCCGATATGACGGCGATGCCGACGGTGTCTGAACGTTTCGTACCATCGAACCAGCCGTCGAAGAAAATCTGAAACTGGCCGGTATCGGTGCCCGACACCGAGGCGGTGGTAATCAGGGAGTCAAACAGTTCGCCGGTGGTCGAGTAGACCGTGCTTATACTGCCGCTGGGGTAGCGCAGACGTATCGCCATGGAATCATATCCCGGACCGTAGGCCGAGCCGCTGATCGGGATGTTGTATTGCAGTTCTTCCCCCTCGGCTGGTGAATCGAGCGCGAAGACGTTGTTATGGACCAGGGTAACATGGATGCGGTCGTCTTTACCGAAGGCGTCGACAACCCTGAGGCTGACCGGTCCGGCAACATTCGGGAGTCGGACAACCTGCTGCACGGTGCCGTTGGTCGGTATGTTGCCGGCAGTGACTTCTGTCCAGTCGTCGCCGATGAAGCCATCGGCGTATTCAAGGGTGTAGTCTCCGCCGTAGTCACCGAAGGCCTGGAGGGAGACGACGATAGAATCAATAAAGCGCTGCCCCGCCAGCGGTTCAACGAGGGCGACGCCGCCCTGCGCTATCAGTTGCCATGACTGATGGAGGTTCAAAACGCCATGCCCGGAAATACTGTCCTTGCCCGGCAGGTTATCGCCTTCCTTGTACGGATCGATAAGGTCATCGGCGCCGAGGGTCAAGTAGTGCTCAATTTCCACAAGCGACAAGTCCGGTCGATAACCGAGCAGCAGGGCGGCCGTCCCGGCCACCATGGGGGCGGCCATCGAGGTGCCGTCGGAAAGGTAATACAGCGAGTCATCGCCAATCATGCGCAGGCTCGGTTCGCCGGGTGCGTACATGTCGGTACCGGCGGCACGCAGCGAGAGGATATCGCGGCCGGGAGCAACGATGTCGATGTGGGCGCCTGTCGTCGAGAAATTGGTCACTTCACCGAGGGCGTTGGAGGCACCGACGGCGAATGAAGAGTCGTAGGCCGCCGGAAAAAAGCGGTCGTTGGAACCGGTGTTGCCGGCGGCAATAGCGACGAACACGCCGTTGGCGCGAGCCAGAGCAAACACCTCGCGCAGGATACCCGATTCGAACAGGGTCCCCCAACTGACATTGATAACGTCGGCGCCCGAGGCAATGGCATACAGCATGCCTTCGGCCGACACCGAAAGATTGGCGTTCGGTCGCACCTTGACCGGCATGATCTGCACCCAGGGAGCGATGCCCACCACACCCGCGCCGTCGGCGTTGGCCGCGACGATACCGGCAATGTGGGTACCGTGGCCGACAGAATCAGTCGGGTCGTTGTCGCCGACCGGATCAAACAGCGTGAGTACGTCGCCCGAGGGATCCCAGCCGAGAGTGTCGTCGACATAGCCGTTGTGGTCGTCGTCGATATTGTTCCCCGGTATCTCGTTGAGATTACGCCAGAACCGCCCCTCCAACTCCGGGTGTTTCAGATCGACGCCGGAATCGACGATGGCGACGACGACCCTGGTACGATCAGCCGGCGGATTCTGGTAAAGCGGGAATATGTTGATGTCGGCGCCGGCGAGACCCGTCTTCATGACAAGCCGGTCGTTGTTCGCCCCGTCGATGCGTTCGATGCCGTAATAATCCTGACCGGTGTTACGCAGGTACCACTGATGTGAGAACAGGCTGTCGGCCGGGATGTCGAAGAATTCAATCCAGTGGTCCTGTTCGATATATTCGATTCGATGATTACCGAGACTTCGGGAGATCGAGGCCGCTGTGAGGGCGCGGGTGCGATCATGAACCACCGCCAGTCGGTTGAGCAGATCGCCGCCGCTGGCGATGGCGGTCGGCGGCAGCGCCGAGAGTGGGCGAATCTCGACGCCGGCGCCGAGTGCGTTCTGCACCGAGCCTACTGTAGTCCCCTTCGATAGTTTGACGATATAGCGGCCGGGGATCGGTTCTCCCGGCTGGTACTCGACAGCGCCGGCTGCGGTCGCAGTCATCAGGAGAAGGCACAGACAACTCAGAAGGCGGAGATTGATCAGTTTCACTACCGTTGCCGGTTTCAGGTTCATGGGTTGGCCGGTTTTGCCTTGTCTTGTAAGAGAGGGACGTACCTGGGGGTCGGCCTGTTTGACCCTTTCTGATAAGATACTGCAATCTATAATCTTGTCAATTGCCGAGGGATTGCAAGGTGCAGTTTCAATGGAACAGCCCGGCCCGGCATGCCATTGATGTATGTACAGGCAATTCAATCAGCCGCTCAATATAGAAGGGACCATATGACAAAGAGATACTCTCAGCCGGCAGCACCGTTGACCGTTCGACTGATCCTGTCGGTGCTCACGGCCCTGCTCGTGACCTCATGCTCCAGCGCCCAGGCGCCATCGGGCGACGGCCTCGACTTCGTCGACCTGCCGGAGGGCTTCAAGATTGACTACTTTGCCCGCGACATAGAGGACGCCCGCTCCCTCGCGCGCGGGGACAACGGAACGATCTTCGTCGGCTCTCGGGACGCCGGCAAAGTTCGAGCGCTGGTTGACAGCGATGGAGATTACAAAGCCGATTCGGTATACGTAATCGCCGACGGCTACAACATGCCCAACGGTGTGGCCTTCCGTGACGGCGACCTGTATTTCGCCGAAGTCAGTCGAATATGGCGGCTGGATGACATTGAGGCCAATCTCTTTGAGCCGCCGGATCCGGTGCTGGTTGATGACCGCTTCCCAAGCGACCGATCACACGGTTGGAAATACATCGCATTTGGCCCGGACGGCAAGCTGTATGTGCCGGTGGGGGCGCCGTGCAACATCTGCAATCCGGAGGATGAACGGTACGCGTCGATTACCCGGATGAATCCGGACGGCAGTGAGTTCGAGGTCTTCGCTTCGGGGATTCGCAATACGGTCGGATTCGACTGGCATCCCGAGACCAACGTGATATGGTTTACCGACAATGGTCGTGACTGGCTGGGCGACAATCGACCACCCGATGAACTGAACCGGGCGCCGGAGCCAGGTCTTCATTTCGGCTACCCGTTTTGCCACGGCGGCGATATTGCCGACCCGGAGTACGGTGATCTGGCGCCGTGCGACAGCTTCGTGCCGCCGGTACAGAAGCTGGGACCGCACGTCGCCGCGCTGGGCATGAAATTTTATACCGGCGGTATGTTCCCGGAGGAGTACCGCGGACAGATTTTCATCGCCGAGCACGGATCGTGGAATCGCAGCGTGCCGATTGGTTACCGTGTCATGCTGGTGCGTATTACCGATTCAACGGCTACATCGTACGAGGTGTTCGCGGACGGCTGGTTGGATGGTGAAACCCGGTACGGTCGACCGGTCGATGTGCTGGTATTGCCGGATGGTTCGCTGCTGGTGTCGGATGATTTCGCTGATGCGGTCTACCGGATCACGTACGACGGTTAGCTTACGGACACGGTCCGAGCGGCTGACCGCCGGCAAACAACAAGTCGACAAGAAGGCTCAGGTCGAGGGGATCAGCCGGGATACCGTCGCCATTGAGATCAGCTTCAGCGTCGCAGATCGGATCGGCTCCGGTGACGAACAAGTAGTCGACGAGGAAAGCCAGATCAATCGGATCAGCGTCGGTACCGTCGCCATTGATATCTCCGACACCGCCCATACAACAAGGCGTCGTCGACCAGGGACATTCATCCCAGGCCGGGGACTGAGCGTGCAGAGAGAGGGCCGGCAAGCATGCCAGCAGCAGAATAGTAATCAGCGGTTGAAGTCGTTTTTGCATTGTCAGGTCGCGAGTCGTCGGTTTCGGTAGAAACGTTCAGTCAGTAATGTAAAGTCAGTTCTGTTTCAATGTGTCGTACAACAGATTGGTACCGGTAAAAAGGCGCGTCTGGCGCGGCCAAACCTCGGTGCCTGATACAACAGGCGCCAGACTCGGCCGTTCCCGAATATAAGCAATTATCGATGATTTGGGGATATTTTTGCGGCTTGTTCAAAAACGCCCGAGCAGCCGTTTGAGCCAGTTGCCGGCACTGGGGCCTAACAGGCGCCGGGCCTGTTGCCTGGCGGTCTGGATCCGGCGAATTCGATCGAGTCGCGGTGAATCGACAAGGGGCAGTTCTATCAGGCGCGGCGCCGGCAGTGACAGTGCCCGTTGTATCGCGCCGGTCAGGTCACCCTCCAGTCGTGCGTATGACAGGCCAAGCCCCGTCGCCAGCGAGGCCAACTCCATCGGCGGCAGTTGCACCGCCTGGTCGGTGCCGGAGTCGGTTAGTTGCTGCATACGAATCTGCCCGAGATAACCGTCGGAAAAAACGACCGCTGTCAGGTCGAGGCGCTCGCGTACGGCAACACCCAGTTCATTCCCGGTCATCAACATGCCGCCGTCGCCGACGACAGCGACGACATGACGGTCGGGTTGAGCCAGGGCGGCGCCAACCGCGGCCGGCATGCCATAGCCCATTGACTGGAAGTCGGATGGTACGATCAGGCCGCGTTCTTTACGGACGACCCAGTATGCGCGGGTGGCGATCTGGTGCATGCCGGAGTCGGCAACGACAATGGCATCGTCGGACAGCTGCTCGGCAAGCGCCTCAAAGAGTGATTCGATTGTGTCCGGGCGCGCGCCGTCGATGTTGGAAACGTGCGACAGCCCTTCGCGGATCCGGGTCGCGAGTTCAGTCTTGAGCGAGTTCAGCCGCTCTTCGGTCCAGCCGGACCTTGAGACTGTTTCCGTATCGATCGCTTTCACGAGATGCGGAAGAAAAGTTCTGAGATCGGCTGTGATTGCAGTCGAGGCGGGATAGTTGGTATTGAGTACGGCACCGGAGGCATCGACGTGTATCAGCTTGTCTTTGTCCAGTGTGAGTCGGAATCCGGCTGAGCCGTTGTGCGAAAGTTTGGCGCCCAGGACCAGGATCAGGTCGGCTTCGTTGCAGAGCGTTTGAGCGATCGTCCAGCCGGCATTGGCATAGTCGACGGGCACGACAAGGGGGTGATCGTCCGAAAGGATGCCGCGCCCGGAGCAGGTCGGAATGACGGGGGCATGCAGCTGCTCGATCAATCGACGGAATTGCTCGGTGATACCGAAGCATCCCTGGCCGCAAATGAAAAGCGGTTTGTTCGCAGCCAGTAACCGCGACACCACGTCGGCAGTATCGGCCGGGGAAGGTTTGGCAGGTCGGTACTCGACGTGAACGGCTGGCGTCAGGGCGGAAACGACCGGCAGGTCAATCTCGACGATGACCGGTCCCGGCTCGGCGCTCTGCGCAGTGTGCCAGGCTTGTACGATGGTATCGGCGATGTCGTCGGACGATTCGAGGTGGTACGTTGCCTTGCTGCAGGCTGCGGCGAACGCCTGCATGTCGATCTGTTGCAGATCGAAGGGCGGGCGCTTGCCAGGTTTCCTTACGGTGAGGTGCAGTAGCGCGACGGAGTCATGCAGCGCCTCTATCAGGCCGGTGGCAGCCATAACGGTACCGGGGCCCGGGATTGTGACCAATGCGGCCGGGCGGCCGGATGCACGGTAGTAACCGTTGGCGGCGAAGGCGCCGGCCAGTTCGCTGGTTGACAGCACGGTGCGAAGGTCGGTGTGACGCAGGGCGTCGTAGAGCGGCACCGTCTGGGTGCCCGGAACACCGAACACGGTTCGCAGGCCCAGTTGCTGGAGGGTCGACCAGACCAGGTCGGCGCCGGTGATTCGGCTGCTTTGCTTCATTGCCCTAACCCCTCCCCAGCAGCTTTCGCGCCGCCGCGCCAATTAGGGAACGACCGGCCAGGTACCGGCTGTACCAGGTGAAGCGCGAGCTGTCGGGGCGTTTCAGCACGAAATTCTGGCGCAGCTCACCCCCGAGCTGACTCTTGAAGCGGGTCACCTCGTTGAGGGCGGCATCGGTCAGATCATTCCCGGTATAGCCGAGGAGGTGCAGGTCCTCACACACCTTCCAGCGCAGAAACGGGGTGGTACCGATCTTGAGATAAGCGCCGTGGGCGCCGGCACAGACAGTGTGAGTCATCTTGAATGGTCCGGTCAGGACCAGTTGCGAGGCGACCGACTCACCCGACTTAAGACGGGCATGATACAATCGGCCGAGACTGGCGGCGCGGAGGTCGCGAACATACCGGGCAAATGGTTCTCGCGGCAGGTACAACGGCGCGTTTTTGCGGCTGTGCACTTCGTGATGCAGCTTGAAGAAGCTGTCGAAGTCGTCGTCTTCGGTGAGGCCCAGTCCTTCGCGTTCTGCTCGCTTGATCAGGCGTCGAAGATTCTGCTCGATGCGGCCATGGGCGGTCTCGAGATCGTCGAAGGCAATTTCATACGTATAGCTTGGCGTAACACCCCAGCCGGCGGCGTAGAACGGTCGAACATCATACAGGTTGCGGCAGTGCAGGATGACTCGGTCGTACGGCTGCTGCCGTAACCAGGATTCGAGAGTTTCAAGTATGGCAAGGTGGCGGGCCGTTCGTTCCGACGGGTACTGGGTATCATACTCCCGGACAACAACGGGATGGAAGTACAAGAGGAGCCGGTTGGCGGCGATAGTTCCGTGCGCTGTTTGCCGTTCGTACAGGGCACAGCCACCGACCGGTTCGTCACCCTTCTCCACCACCACCACGCGAAAGCGTCCGTTGGTGGCGCGGCACAGCGTGTCAAGGTAGGCGGTCAGGCTGTAGATCGTGCCCGCGGGTGTCGCCCGGACGAAATCGTCCCACGCCTGGTACTCTGATTCCTGGAGGAGTCTAACTGACAACTGTGATCGGTAGGATGCCATACGCTATTCAGGCGATTGTATTACTTTCGATCGAACAATCGCATGAATTTCTTCTTGGTCCACGTCGCGGCCTTCTGGATCGAGGGATTGGGATCGTCGGAGCTGTAAAATGTCGGACGGGCGGTGGCCCACTTTCGGAGCATGCCGGCAATAGGGATGCCTTCGAGGTGGACGGCATGATAGTCAAGATAGTGATAGACGAATTCGACTCCGGACTGGTAGGATGCGATCGCCTGCACCTCACGCTCGAGGGCATCGTCGTAAGCCATGCGAATGACGTCGACGCCGCACTGCGCCGCCACGTTGACATACCACCACGGCCGCGGGTTAACTTCAAGCAGGCGTGGCAATCCGCCCTGGTCATCCTTGAACTCTGCCGAGAAGACACCTCGGTAATCGAGGTGATTGAGCAGGCGGTTCATGGTGTCGATCGCGACCGGCACTTCTTCGAGCGGAATGGATACCATAGCCGAGGAATTGCCGAACCGTGCCGGGTACATGCGCCGACGGCGGCGGGCGAAGAGCGCCCTCGTTTCGCCGGTTCGGTCGACAAAGCCCTCGACGTAGAAATGTCGCGATGGCGGGCCGTCGATAAATTCCTGCCAGATCATACGGTGACCGTCGCCGGTCGCTTTTTGGAACAGGTCCACCGCTTCATCAACTGAATCATACCAGAATGCCTTGGTTTGGTAATCGCGGAAGAACGGCTGCGAATTGCGCGGTTTGAGGAAACCGCGACGGTCAATGTCGGAGACCAGTTCGCGCACCATGTCGGCGCTCTCGACGGCAATCGAGGCAGCGTGCGGCAAGTCGAGCGACCGCATGGTGTCGGCCAGCTGCAGCTTGTCGGTAAGGAGGGCAATCGTGTCGGCCGGGGGCAGCGATGCAGGAAAGCGGCTTTTCAGCTGGTCAGACAGTTCGGCGACGGCCAGGGCGTATTCGTCGCTGCAGGGAATCAGCACGGCGCGCTCGATTACGAGCGACTCGAGGAACGGCGCAAGGCCGTCGGGGCGGTCACAGCGGGTACCGTCGACCGTGAACTCGGCATACCACTTTGATGAGCGTATTGCCTCATCAGGCGGGGTCAGGACGAACGCCGGAATCTGCTGGCGCCCGAGGATCTGGAGCGTCCCCAATGCGGAGAAGCCGTTGCCCAGGATAAAGGCGGGTATGGTGTCCGGGTTGGTCACAATAGTATCTCTCGAAATGTTGTTACTGTATCCAGCAGTTCAGGTTTGCAGCTCAGTGCTTATATGGTAGATATCGGCAGGAGATGAAGAACGCAACAACGGAGATAAACTATTTACCGACCGCCTGGTGGTGCACGCTGAGGGCTTCGCGAACGCCCGACTCGACAGCGCCGTCAATCCAGCCCAGGCCCCGTATCGATGCGGTATGTTCACCGGCAAAGCGGATGTCGCCGTGCGGCGATCGAATCTGGTGGAAATCGACATCAACCAGATCCCAGACTCGTGACTGGGCGCCGCGGGCGAACGGCTGGTCATCCCAGGAATACCAGCAGGTACGGACGGCCTCGGAACTGGGCACGCCGAGGACAGCGGCAAGCTGCTCGACGGTGGCGCCCCGGAGGTTCTCGAACCGTTCCGCCCGAAGCCGCGCCCGTTCACCAAACAAGTAGGAAACAAGCAGGCAGGCCGAGGCGTGGTCATGGCAGGGCTGCCAGATCTCGCCCAGTTCGGCCGAGGCGCCATACACTGGCGGGGCGCCGTGGAGACCGGACGGCCGGGCAAACTGCGCAAAGAACCGGTTAGCAGAAGTGTACGGCAGTCGTGACACCAGGCGTTGTTTGTGTTCCGGCAGCGGCGGATCGAACTCGATATCGGCGATCACCGAAAACGGAACGGTGCAAATCACTCGGTCGACCGAACACGTGGAACGTCGATCGCGGCTCTCCACTCCCAGTTCGATGGCGTTGTTGCCTTGTGTGATCCGCGTCACTTTCGTCTCCAGATGCACCGGGCTGTCGAGGTTTCCGGCGAGCGCCAGAGGCAGCTGGTCCATGCCGCCGTCGATCGTCCACCACGACTCGGCAGTCCAGTTTCCCATCACGCCTGCCGGACGGTCGTCGTCGGGAAGCGCCGATCCATTCATTGAAAACGGCGCCGTGACCGCCTGGTGCACCTGGGCCGAGTCAAACGATCCTTTGCGCCGGGTGATACCGTTACCGTCGCTCCGGACGAGCATGACATCCGGGGGGTAGAATGGTATCAACTTCAGGTCGAGTTCCTGGCAGGCCGCGAGGGTCCAGAAGTGATCGTCGCGAATACGGGCGGCGCCGGCCTCCACGAAGAGGGGTGGATCGAATATATCGCGCAGCGTGTGCACCCGTCCGCCCAGGCGGGAGTCGGCCTCAAAGAGTACGGGCCGATGGCCCAGTCGCTCAAGGATAACGGCAGCCGTCAGGCCCGAAATGCCACCGCCGATTATGCCGAT
>CAZJCK010000049.1:0-26896 GCA_964544635.1 uncultured Ignavibacteriales bacterium
GCTGCACAGTTTGATATGTAGTCCGGAACCTCAAGCATTTGTAGCCCACCGCTTGCGGTGGGTGGCTTTTCAGGAAAGTATGTAGCCCGGAATCTCAAACCCGCCAAAGGCGGGTGCAGAGTTCCGGGGCGAGTCTACAATACAAATACGCCGGAAGTCCCTGCGGGACATTCCGGCCTGCATTCAATCGAGAGCGCAGCATAACAGCGCGCACGAGGACGTGCCCGCCAAATGATCATCAATTGTAAGACAGATCAAATTCAAAACGGCAGGATACAATACGGCCGGGTGGTGGTGTGGAAGATCCGGTTGATCAGGTCGATCTTCCGCTCGTCGTCGATCTCGACCCGCCCGTACAGGTGAAGGCTGCGGAAATCAACCGACCCCATCACCATCGACGAAAAGTCGGCCACGCCCAGGCGGATCGTCGCGTCGATATCCCCCTGCTCCCTGAGCACCTGCGGCGCTTCACCCGGCGTAAATGTCACCCGGTAATAGCCGGTATTATCATCAATGAAATCGTCCTCGAGGTGCATCCCGATGGTGACATCCATATTATTGAACGAATCGGCGGTCATCTGCGCAAACAGCTTTTCGGTGTCGAGCACACGGTACATCACGCCGAGCGTGCCGGCCGCGATTTCGTGGCTGACCGGGAAGTAGATACGCCGGCTGTCGTTGCGCGGATCCAACAGCAGGTGGTGGAAATCCGGATCATAGCTGGTATAGCTGATCATCTCGATCTGGTCGGCCTGGGCGCGCAGGAAGTCGACCATCTCCATCAGCACCGCGCGATCGTCAGACACCCACTGCATGATCTGGATTTCGTTGTGCAGGAAGCTGCCCGACGATCCTTTCTGGAAGACGAAGTTCATGAACCCCAAGACCTTGCCGTCACGCACAAAACCGTACCATCGCATGTTCTTACGCAGATCAAACCACTGGCGGTAACCGGCCTCAGTATCGCGGATCATGCCGTTGATGTGCGAGCCGACCCGGTTGACACAGTCGGCGATCGCCGCGGCATCGTCGATGGTCAGCTCCCGGATATGTTCCTTGCCTTTCCCGCGTGGCAGCTGCGACGGTTTAAAGCGGTGGTGCATGCCGGTGGCGCCGTAGCCCGCGCCCATGTCGCGGTAGAAATCGTGGCGGAACGGCCAGAAGATCGCCATGCTGTAGTCCTGCCTGCGGTAGTGATCGAAGAAGAATTTTACCAGGTCGCGGGCGACATGCTCTTTCTTGTGCGCCAGATCGACCCCAAGCATGCCGCCGCCGCCGGTCGGGATCTGACGGCCGCGCAGGGTCATGACATAGTTGTGCAACCCCATCCCGCCGAGCAATCGGTCGTCGCGATACAGGCCGTAGAGATACGTTTCCTTGTTCTTTAGCTGGTACACCGTCCGGTCGATCGCCTTCTGGCGATCTTCGTCGGAGTGTATTGACATGGACGGGTAGGCATTGCGGATAACATCGATGAACTCACCGACCTGCGCCACCGTCATCTCTTTGATTTGCTGCTTCATGTGAGGCAGTATAGGCGACGGTGGACAATGTGCGCAAGCGTTTGGTTATGTTGTGGGGTCGCCGACATCGATCTGTCAGCGTATTTTGGTGCCGACGATCTCGGCGTTGTTCATGCGCAGGATGCAGCCGGTCACCTGCTCGTCGTCGCGGCGGAAGGTCAGCTCAAAGCCACCGAGGCCGTAGACAAACTGGCTGTCGGAACGCGGCTCCAGTTCGATGACATCGGTCCCCTGGGCGGCGGCATACAACCGGTCTTCCCATCGTGAGACCACCAGGAAGAACCCGGAATCGGAGTCGTTGATGAGCGACTCGAGAAGATACACGCCGGTGTAGTCATTGAACTGCCCGATGTCAACCAGCCTCTCGGCCTTTTCGGCCAATTGCCCGGACTCCTCTTTGGACGCCAGGCGTTCGAGTTTGCGGCTGCGCCCTTCGTCGGTGATGACTATCATCTCAACCCGACCAGTGTCATCTCGCTCAAACTCGACCGCAACGGTATTGTCGAGGGCCATAAAGAACCGATCCTTATCTTCCGGCAGCAGGATCTGACGCGGCTGGCCCTCCATCTGGAAGCGCAGGGTGTCGTTGACGACTGTCACATAACCAGGCTGACCGTCACGATCGAGGTAGACACCGTGGTACTCGCCCAGGACTGCGGGATCGAGCGCCGTCGGCTGCCTCTCGATCGGCCAGGGATGGGCGCGGCCGAGCAGGATTGCGGCCAGGCCGCGGGCGATTTTCTTCACTGGCGCCACGTCGTCGTTGGCAAAAACGATGATAGAGACTTTGTCATCAACCCAGCGATCAAAGGTCGTGTTGAAACCGTCGAGGTAGCCGCCATGGAAGGTATGGCGGTGACCGTACAGCCCTTCGATCACCCAGCCGTAACCGTAACCGTTCTGGCCCGGTGTGAGCATTCGCTGCACCGAATGCCGGCTGATCACCGTACCGTCGTACAACGCCTGGTCCCACAGCAACATGTCTTCAACCGTCGAGTACAGCGCCCCGGCCGTGTGCATGACCGACAAGTGAATCAGCGGGGCATTGATGAGGATACCGTCCTCAGTCTGCGTATACCCGACCGCCTGTTTCGGCATGGCCATTTCACGGCGGGCGTAGCCGGAGTTGTGCATGCCGACGGGGCGGAAGATGTTGGCATGGAGATAGGCTTCATACGACTGGCCGCTGACTGCTTCGATAATGGCGCCGAGGACGACATAGCCGGAGTTGGAATACTCGAAGTCGGTGCCCGGCTGGAACTTGAGGGGACGGCCGGCGAAGGTCGACATCAAGTCGGTCGGCGTCAAATGGGTGGTCCGGCGCAACAGCACTTCCGGAATCTCGGTGTAATTGGGAATGCCGGAGGTGTGTGTCAGCAGGTGGTGGATAGCAATACGGTCGGCATCGGGCGCCGGGTAGGTGGGCAGATGTTCACCGATTGGATCATCAACGCTTAGCTGCCCTTCTTCGGCCAGCTTGAGAATTGCCGCAGCGGTAAACTGCTTGGTAATCGAACCTATGAAGAACTTGGTTTCGGGCGTGTTGGGAATACCGAGATGTTGATTGGCCATGCCGTAGCCCTTGCTCAGGATCACTTTACCCTTCCAGGCCACCAGCACCGAGCCGGTGAAACCCCATTGCTCGTTGGCGGCCGTGAGGTAAGCGTCGAGCTTGTCATGGTAGATCTTGCAGCTTGAAAGCGGCAGCACTATCAGGACCGGTACGAGCCATGTGAGCAGTCGTCGAATCACGCTATCCTCTATCCTGTCATCCGGTTGCGACATTGGTACCAATGGCAGCATGACGCCGTCTGTCTATTATAACAAGTTTTAACGCTGAGGGTGTCAGAGTGTGGCAAACAGAATGAGGCCCCATTGGGGAGTTGGGGGAACCTCACTGGTAATGGTTTGGACTGCCAGGATAGAAATGTAAGTATCGTGGTAGGCGCCTCAAATATCGCCGGGCTTTGTTAGCGCCGTAGTTGCAGAATGTGAAGAGTGAGTTAAATCAGCCCTCCGCCTTGCGTCGGCGCGACCAGTAGTGCCACTGTCGCTGCTCGATCGGTAAATCCGGGTTCTCGGCCTGTGCGATGGCGGCCGCAAACACGTCGCGGCAACAGATGTCAACCGTCTGCCCTTTCTTAAGCTGAAGCCAGGCAAACAGATCGTCGGGGTCCCGCCCGACCAGTTGATCGACTGTCGTTATCCCCAGCAGCTCGAAATCGGCGATCGTGGCCGGGCCGACCGAGACCAGGTCGCGCAGGTGACGTTCATCGTTCATGTGCGAAAGCTACTATTGGGGGCCACATGCCGGCAATCACATTCGCGAACCACCGTGCCATTTCGCTGTTACACTGCCCATGAGCAGTATCCGGATCGACCGTTGTGTGTGCTATAACCGTACCTTTACCGAGCTGAAGGCACTCGCCGAGCAGCATAACTGCACGTCTGTGGAGGAGTTACAGGTACACGTCGAATTCGGCCTGAACTGCCGGTTGTGTCATGCCTATGTTCGCACCATGCTCAGAACCGGCGAAACGGAGTTTGACCGCATCATTGAGTCGTAGTATCTTCCCTTGTAACCAGTTCCAGCGCACAGGGACTTTTCGGCTGAGACCGTTCCCAGGGAAGAAAAGCGTATGACCAAGCATAACCGACTGCTCATCCTCGATCTCGACAGCACCCTTTTGTACTCGTCCGAAGCGCCGCTCGATACACCGTACGACTTCGAGGCCTTTGACTACCACGTTTATATCCGTCCGCACGCCCGCGAATTCGTGGCTCGATGCTTCGAGCTGTTTGCCGTGGCCGTCTGGACCACGGCGGTGCAGCAGTACGCCGAGCGAATGATCGAGGAAATCTTCCCGGACGGCACCTCCCTGGAGTTTCTGTGGGACCGATCCCGCTGCGGCCAGATCTACGATCCCGACATGCGGGTGCCGATCTATATCAAGGATCTGGCGAAAGTGAAAAAGCTGGGCTGGTCCAAAGACGATATCCTGATTGTCGACGATACCCCCGAGACAGCGCAGCGCAACTACGGAAACCTGGTGCCGGTGGACGGTTTCTACGGTGATCCCGACGACAACGAGTTGCTGTTGTTAACCGACTACCTGCCGACACTCGCTGCGTGTGAACAGCTGCGCAATCTGGAAAAACGCGGCTGGCGCACCAGAGTGGCGAAATAAATAAAACGGGCTTCGACCACACCGTGCCGAAACCCGTTGTCGATCTTTTTTAACCCGGCTGTTATTCCGAGGTCATGATAAACTGCGGCTGCATTTCGAACGAGCTGTAGATCGGCCGCAGGCGCTCGGTATTGTAGTGCCGCGCTACATTGACCAGCTTCTTCTTGCTGGTGACGACATCGATCGGCACATTATCATACCGTCCGTTCTTGAGCACCACCAGCCGCCCGTGAATATTCTTGAGTACCAGATCAAGCGCCAGGTTACCGTAGCACATCGGCACGATAGCGTCGGTTGCATCCGGATCACCACCGCGCACGAGGTAACCGAGCTTCTGGTTGATCACATTAATCGGGTGTCCGTCGTTGAACTTCGGCGAGATATTCTTTAACTCGGCCGATACCAGGTCACCGATACCGCCCAGCTTGGCATGACCGTAGGCATCCTTCTCCGAATCCTGGAAGACCATCTCACCCCCCTCGAAGGTCGATCCCTCGGAGACCAGCACCACCGAGTAGTTGCTCGGGTTGTGGACACGGTCATACGTGAGCAGTTCGCACAGGTGTTCGACATTGAACTTGTGCTCCGGGATCACACAGCGGTGCGCCGCGCCGGCCATGGTCGGCAGCATGGCGGTAAAGCCGGCATAGCGACCGAACACCTCGACAACGAGAAACCGTTCGTGCGACCCGGCCGAGGTCCGCAGGCTGTTGGTCATCTGGATGGTGCGCGTGACACAGGTGGAAAAACCGATGCAATAGTCGGTCCCCGGTACGTCGTTGTCCATCGTTTTCGGTATCGCCACCACCTTCACACCTTCCTGGTACAGGCGGACGGCGTAGCTGAGGGTGTCATCACCGCCGATTGGGATAAGGTAGTCGATACCGAGGAAGTCGAGGTTCTTGAGTACTTCGTCGGTCAGGTCGTTCAGTTCGTCGGTGTAGTCGTTCTCCAAATGGACCGGGACATGGTGCCGCGCCACCCGGCCGGGATGAGTACGCGAGGAGTGCAGGAAGGTGCCGCCGGTCCGTCCGGCCTTATTGACGATATCTTCGGTGAGCCAATGGAAGTTCTGGCGGTTGTCGGCATCATCATCGCGAACCACACTCATCAGGCCGCCCCAGCCGCGACGGATGCCGACCACGCGATAGCCCTCGCGGATGGCGCGGACAGTTACGGCGCGGATGGCCGGGTTGAGGCCGGGGACATCGCCGCCGCCCGTCAGTATGCCGATAACACCTTTAGTTTTCCTTGTATTTGCCATGGTAATTGCCTCGATAATCAGTCTTCAATGTGTGTAATCAGTTTTTCACGTCCATAGGTATCGGTTGATCTATAACAGATATACAGCCGCTGCGTTCAGTCAAGGTTTTAGCGTAGACGACACCGTTTATTCACACTATCCACATGGGAAGAGATCGTACCCGGCATGCGTGAGGCCCGTACACACCGCGGTTGAGGGCAGGCCGCACTTTCCCGCAGGGTCTTCCGGCCGCCCGAGACTCCGGGCTGTACAGTGTTAACGCCGTAGCGTATCGCGATTTTGCGAGCGGGAATATCGGCGGACCAAGTCTTTGAAGGCAACAGAAATCGTGGGGTGCCATCCGAGCGGCACTACCTGAAAAGAACATGAGTTTTTGCAATGGCATTGGCCCTGGCCGGGTCGACACCGGCCCTGGTGGCATAGTCGTGCCAACGGGAGACGACCTCGACGGTCCTGTCGACGATGGCTTCCGACTTGTGTATGTTTATGTTTCCGGCCACCGCCAAAAGATCGGCTTTCGCTATCTCGTCGTATTTGCCGTTGATGGTCATCTGGTGCGACTTTGTCCATACCGCCTTCGGGTTGTAGGCATACGTTACATCATAGGCCGGCGCCAGCCTCCAGGTGCCGGCCCGGTTCATCAGAAACGAGATGTTCTTGGTGTGATCATCCTGATTCCTGGCAACCACATTGAAACACATCCGCCGGAACAGCTCTTCGGTGGCCGGGTAGTGAAGGCCGAGCCGGCGCACAACCTCAAACGCTTGTTCATAAGAGTAGGCGTGCGGCCGATTGTAGTCATAGTGCGCCAGGCCGCACAACGTCTGCATATGAATCCTGCCTTCGGGGCCGCGATCAAATCGCTTCGTCATGAAGTGTGCCCGGTCTCCCTCATGCTTGAGTTCACAGTCAGACATCTCGATCCGGCATGCACGGGCCATCAGGTAGTAGGCGTATTCTATGGCTCCGTAGCCCGACGGATCTCCGAGTCGCTCATTGGTGACGCCATCCAGTTTGATGATCCAGCACTCGTACCCGTCGAGACTGTCAATCTGACCTGACCGTATGTCGCCGGTCTGCCGGTTGTAGGCAATCACCGCCTTGGCCCGGGCGCCGCCGGCCGACGTGCCCACCCTGATTATCTCGCGGATGTCATCCTGGTCGAGGTTGTCGATGTCGGCCTGCAGGTTGGCACGTTCGGACAGGACATCGGTGGCCAACTGCACCAGCCGGTCAATCTCGAGTTGTTTGCCTGTGCCGGCGATGCCACGTTTTGGCGGATGATACTCCAGCGCTCCCATTCCCCGCCTACCCGTATAGCACAGCCGTTCGACCGGACTGACCGAACCAACCGTCCGGCCCTGTTCCGCCAGCCAGCGGTCCAGAAGCGCAGTGCCGAATTTGTCGGGCAGACTGTCGGCGAGCAGTCCGGGTAAGCCCATGAAAGTCCGTGGCTCCAGCTCGGGGAAACTGAAAATGCGCCTGCCGGCCCGGGCGACCGTCAGCGGCATGGTCAGAGGCGACAGATCCAGGCCCTGATCGAGGAACCGGGGTTCGAATTCGAACGTCGCCAGCTGCCGGGAGTCGTTCCACGAAACCGCGCCCACGCGGCCGCCCCATATCTTCACTTCAGCGACATCGACCACTCAACTGCTCTCGTCTTTCCTGTTGCGTGAGCCGCGTGTGCCGGTCGCACGCTTGCGCTGTTTCTTCTTGAGATTCAGCAATTGCAGCGGGCTGGTTTCCGCCTCTTCATGGAAGGTGTCCAAAATGTCCAGCTTGTCCAGCGCCCTGAGAATCTGGATCAGGGTCAGCAGGGTGGCAGCCTGCCCCCCTTCAAACCGGCTGATTGTCACCCGGTTTACGCCCGACCGTGTGGCCAATTCTTCCTGCGTCAGATTGCGATTGA
Source organism: uncultured Ignavibacteriales bacterium (assembly GCA_964544635.1). GTDB lineage: Bacteria > Zixibacteria > MSB-5A5 > GN15 > FEB-12 > CAZJCK01. The sequence continues at coordinate 7,885 of CAZJCK010000049.1, forward strand.
GGCGCATCTGTTGGACCAGCCGACCGATTTCCTTGACTACTGCCGGATCCGACATGGCGGCCCAGCTTGTTATGTCGTGCATACGATGCATTATGATCTTATCAATAACGGGTGTAACTTTTACGCTATATTATACACTACTGGATCGGCATCCGTCAATTGTTTATTTAATCTTTATCGCTACAACAATGTTCTTCTGGCATTTATTGCAGCTATTTAGTTACGATAAGCAATGCACCTGCGCGCCCGCCTGCACCTTGTTATCGGACAACAACTTCGAGACCGTCGACAGAGCTGTACCTCGACGTAATTCCGCCGATAACAATAGCATGACAATCCTCTCCAAGACAGTCAGCACCGAAGGCCACCTGATCGATTCCGGCCTGATGCGCCAGATCTTCGATACCATCATCGGCGACGGTGGCAGGTTCGAAGTCACCGAGTTCGTTATCGGCCGCAACAACGACGAATTTTCCCGCGCCCAGCTGGTGGTTCGCGCTGACCGTGTCGAAACCATGAACCAGATCCTGTTGAAGCTCTCGGCCCTCGGCTGCCAGCTCGATGCCGAAGTGGAGGCAACCACCGAACCGGCGCCGGCCGACGGTGTGGCGCCACCCGATTTCTACTCCACCACCAATCATGCCACCGCCGTCCGTCACCATGGCCGCTGGCTTGGTGTCGATAAGCTGAGGATGGACGGTGTGATCGTCATCGACAACGACGCCGCCTGCGTGAAGAAGTTCCGTGACCTGAAGAAAGGTGACAATGTCGTGGTCGGGCTGTCGGGCATCAAGGTCCAGCCGGAGTACGCCGAACGTGACCGTGCCGATTTCGGTTTCATGTCCGGCGATGTCTCGACCGAACGCAAGGTGCGCCTGGCGGTCGATCGTGTTGCCGAGATCATCGGCGACAAATCGAAACGCGTCGCCTGCGTGGCCGGGCCGGTGACAGTCCACACCGGTGGCTCAGTCGACCTGGCACGGCTGATCGAACACGGCTACATCCACGCCCTGTTGGCCGGCAACGCCCTGGCAGTCCACGATATCGAGGCCAACCTGTACGGTACCTCGCTCGGTATCGACTTAAGCAACGGTCACCCGGTCGAGATGGGGCACCGCAACCATCTGCGGGCGATCAACGAGGTCCGTCGCGCCGGTTCGATACAGGCGCTGGTGGAAGAAGGCAGGCTGGCCGGTGGCGTGATGTACGCCGTCATCAAGAGCGGCATTCCGTTCTCGCTGGCGGGCTCACTGCGCGACGACGGCCCGCTGCCCGATACGATTACCGACATGAACGAGGCGCAGGAACATCATGCAAAAGTTCTCGAAGGTGTTGACGTTGTGATTATGCTGTCGTCGATGCTGCATTCGATCGCGGTCGGCAACATGATACCCGGACGGGTGTTCACGATTTGTGTCGATATCAATCCGTCGGTCGTAACGAAACTGAAAGACCGCGGCTCCCTGCAGACCATTGGCGTGGTGACCGACGTCGGCCTGTTCCTGCAACTGCTGGCGGCGCGACTGATACCATAGCGCTACCGAAGGCGCTGGCAGCTGCGACAGAAGTGCGCCGAACGTGAACCGATCTTCTCCCGAACGATAACATTCTCGCACCGCGGGCACGGTTCGCCCGCCTGGTTATACACCTGCAGGTACTTCTGGAATCGTCCGGGCTTGCCGTTGATACCGGCGTAGCTGTCGACCGACGTTCCCATCAATCGAATTGCCTTGCGCATGAGTGCTTGAAAGTTACCGTGCAGCTCGCGCAGCTTGCGCGGTGCGATCGCGGTGGTCAGCTTGCGCGGATGAATACGCGACAGCCAGAGCGATTCGTCGGCATAGATATTTCCCACCCCGGCGATGAACGACTGATCCATCAGCGCCGGCTTGATCTGGCGCGGCCGACGCCGGCACAGCTCGACAAACACGTCGGCTGTAATCTCGAGGGCGTCGGGGCCTAACTCGCGCAGCCCCTTTTGCAGCCACAATTCATCGTTGGTGAACAGGCGCAACCGTCCGAAGCGACGGTAGTCGTTGAAGATCAGCAGCGACGATTCTCTTGTTCCGTTGCTGAGATCGAACAGTACCAGGTCGTGTCTGTCGGATACATGGCCATTGGCCGGGTAGATGAACCGCCCGGTCATCTTGAGATGCACCCAGAGCGTGATCTCGCCCGTCAGGCGCATGAGTATATTCTTGCCGTGGCGATCGACCCGTTCGATCGTTCGTCCCCGCAGGACATCGGCAAACGTTTTCGGCTTGAAGGCATCGCTGACAACGATCGATTTGGGCGGCGCGGCTACGGTGACATGTTCGATGGTATGGTCGAGCACGCTGCCGCGCAGCCCCCGGCATACCGTTTCAACCTCAGGCAGTTCGGGCATGGAGTCGGTCTTTGAGTATGCGCTTGAGGTAATGCCCGGTGTACGATGCCTCGATCAGCGCGATATCCTCCGGGGACCCGGAAGCTATGATGCGGCCGCCTTCGTCGCCCCCGTCCGGACCGATATCGATGATCCAGTCGGCGGTCTTGATGACATCGAGGTTGTGCTCGATTACGATCACGGTGTTGCCGCGTTCGACCAGTTCCTGCAGTACCGTGAGAAGCATCCGGATGTCCTCGAAGTGCAATCCGGTAGTCGGTTCGTCGAGAATATACAGGGTGCTGCCGGTCGCGACTTTGGAAAGTTCGGTCGCGAGCTTGACGCGTTGTGCTTCCCCACCCGACAGCGTGGTCGCCTGCTGTCCCAGGTGAATGTAGCCCAGCCCGACATTATACAGTGTGAGCAGTTTGTTCTTGATTCGCGGAATGTTCTCGAAGAAGGTCAGCGCCTCCTCGACCGTCATATCGAGCACGTCGGCAATCGACTTTCCCTTGAATGTCACTTCGAGCGTTTCACGGTTGTACCGTTTGCCTTTACAGACTTCGCACGGCACGTACACATCAGGCAGGAAGTGCATCTCGATCTTGATGATACCGTCCCCTTCGCATGCCTCACACCGTCCGCCTTTCACGTTAAACGAGAACCGACCGGGCGCGTAGCCGCGCGCCTTGGCCTCGTTGAGCGAGGCGTACAGGTCACGGATCGGGGTGAACACGCCGGTATAGGTGGCAGGGTTGGAGCGAGGTGTCCGACCGATCGGCGACTGGTCGATATCGATCACCTTGTCGATATGTTCCAGCCCCTCGATCGATTTGTGCGGCAGCGGCATCTTGCGCGAGTTGTAGAACTTGCGGGCCAGCAAGCGATAGAGCGTTTCGTTGACCAGGGTCGACTTACCCGATCCCGACACGCCCGTCACGGCCACAAACAGGCCGAGCGGAAAATCGACATCGAGGTTCTTCAGGTTGTTGCCGGTCGCGCCGTTCAACACCAGCTTTTTGGTCTTGTCGAATTCACGGCGCTCATCCGGTATGTCGATTGAACGTGTCCCCGACAGGTACTGGCCGGTGATCGATTTCTTGCACGCCCGGACATCGTCGGGCGTACCCGCCACGACGACATTACCCCCGTGCACGCCGGCGCCGGGGCCGAGGTCGACCACAAAGTCGGCCGATTCGATGGTCTCTTCGTCGTGCTCCACTACCAGCACGGTATTGCCGATATCGCGCAGCTCCTCGAGTGTGTTCAGCAGCTTGCGGTTGTCGCGCTGGTGCAGGCCGATCGATGGTTCGTCGAGAATATACAGTACCCCGACCAGCCGACTGCCGATCTGCGTCGCCAGGCGGATGCGCTGCGCCTCTCCGCCGGAGAGGGTCGCGGCGGTACGGTTGAGTGTCAGGTAGTCGAGGCCGACATCGCGCAGGAAGGTCAGGCGCTGCTCGATCTCCTTGAGGATCTGTGCGGCTATGGTGCGCTGGCGTTTGGTCAGGTTGATATTCTGGAAGAACGTGACCGCCTTCTTGATCGACATCTCGGTCACCGAGTCGATCGTTTCGCGGTCGATGATCACCGAGGTCGCTTCCGGGCGCAACCGTGACCCCTTGCAGCTCGGGCAGGCCGAGATCGACATGTAGTTCTCCAGCCACTGGCGGACACCGTTCGATTCGGTCTGGCGGTACCGTCGCGCCAGGTGCGGGACCACACCCTCGAACGACGACTTGTATACGCCCGACGCCTTGCTCCGCTTGCTGGAGCGATGTTCGTACTCGAACTCGATCTCTTTCTTGCCGCTACCGAACAGAATGACCTGGCGGATCTTCTCCGGAAGCTTGTTCCATTTGGTCGAGAGTTTGAAGTCGTACTCTTTGGCCAGCCCCTTGAGCATGTAGCGGTACCAGTTGCCCATGTCGGCGCCGCCCCACGGATGGATGGCGCCCTCGTTGATCGACAGGCTGCCGTCAGGGATGACCAGGGCGGCATCGATCTCCATCTTCTGCCCCAAACCGTCGCACACCTTACATGCCCCGAACGGCGAGTTGAAGGAGAACATGCGGGGAGAGGGTTCTTCGTAACTGATATTGCAGTTGAGACAGGCAAACTGCTCGGAGTAGAGCAGATCTTCGTTCTTGATATTGATTATGACCGTTCCGTTGGCCACCCGCAGGGCGGTCTCGACCGAGTCGGCCAGCCGCCGTTTCGACTTCGCCTTGACCACCAGACGATCGACGACCGCCTCGATGGTGTGCTTTTTCTTTTTATCCAGTTCGATCTCGGAGTCGGTTTCGACGATTTCATCATCGACCCGCAGCCGCACGAAGCCTTCGGCCAGCGCCTCGGCGATGATCTCTTTGTGCTCCCCTTTCTTGCCTTGCACCAGCGGCGCCATCACGGTGAGTCGGGTACCTTCCTCGAACGACAACACCGAATCGACAATCTGTTCAACTGTTTGCTGGGTAATCGGTTGCCCGCACTTCACACAGTGCGGCACGCCGATCCGTGCGAACAAGAGCCGGAGGTAGTCATAGATTTCAGTGACCGTCCCAACCGTCGAACGCGGGTTTTTGGCGGTCCCTTTCTGCTCAATCGAGATGGCCGGCGACAGTCCTTCAATGAAGTCGACATCCGGCTTCTCCATTAGGCCGAGGAACTGGCGGGCGTAGGCCGACAGCGACTCGACATACCGTCGCTGCCCCTCGGCGTAGATGGTGTCGAACGCCAGTGATGACTTGCCGGAGCCGGACAGGCCGGTCAGGACAGTGAGAGTGTTGCGGGGGATCTCGACGTCGATATTGCGGAGATTGTGTTCGCGGGCTCCTTTGACATGGAGCACTTCTTTATGTCGACGGTATTTATCTTCGTTTCGTGCCATATATGCCTTCTTATCAAGGTTAACCCGCAATATACGGTATAGGTTCACCCCTTCCAAGCGGCGGGTTGATGATCGGGATCACTTTTATACGCGGCCGTGGAAATAGCGACTATAGATGACAGCCGGGGCCGGATTTTCTTGACAAAGACCGTTTGACAGTTAACTTTCGCGGATTATGCATGATCCTCATCAGGAATTTTTCGACGCCCTCGCCGCCGAGTGGGATTTCAACTTCACCGCCGAAGATCTCGAGCGCCTGCAACGGATAGTTGACAGGCTGGAGATTAAAGAGGGCATGACTGTCCTCGATCTCGGTTGTGGCACCGGTATCCTGTTTGATATGGTGCGACGGAAAGTGGGTAAATCCGGTTCTATTACCGGTGTCGACTTCTCTTTCCAGATGGCGCAAAAGGCGCACCGCAACTTCCCGTTCGACAATGTCAACGTGGTCGATGCCGATGCCATCAACCTGCCGTTCGCCGATTCGACCTTCGATGCCGCGGTTGCCTTTGCCAGTTTCCCGCACTTTTCCGACCAGAAGCGAGCGGTCGAGGAAACTCACCGGGTGCTGAAAAACGACGGACCGTTCTACATCATCCATCTCAGTTCGTCCAAAGAACTGTCTGAGGTCCACCAGCGGGTGGGCGGAGTGGTGGAACGTGATCAGTTGCCGCCGGAGGAGCAGATGACGGCGATACTCAACGACGGCAAGTTTCGCGATGTTTCGATTGAGGATCACCCCGGTCTGTATCTTGCCCGCGCCAAGAACTCGAAATGACGACGTCGACCAAAGCGCCGTCGTCCTCCCACGCTCGATTCATCACCCATACCGCCCTCTATCTTGCCCTGGCAGTCTTGCTGCCGATCGGCTTCCATGCCTTTGGTATGGCCGGGCGTATCTTCCTGCCGATGCACATCCCGGTACTGTTGGCCGGTTTCCTGGTCGGGCCGGGCAGCGGCCTGATTGTCGGCTTGCTGGCGCCCGGTCTTTCGCATATGCTCACCGGCATGCCGCCAACCTACGCCGTCCCGCTGATGTCACTGGAACTGCCCCTCTACGGCCTTGTCGCCGGGCTGACCTATAATCGCCTGAAACTGAATATTTATATCGCGCTGGTGGCAGCCATGATTGTCGGCCGAATCATGTTCGGTGTCGGCCTGTTTGTTCTCGGCCTGTTCATGGATCTGCCGTACGACGCCGCCACGTTCTTTTCGACCGGCGGCGCGATCATCACCGGCCTGCCGGGAATCGCCATCCAGATTGTGCTGATCCCGCTCATTGTCGCCGCCGCCCGACGGCAGCGGGGGATGGCTTCGCCCAACTCTTAGCGAGCCATCTATTGCCGCCCGAACCGGCCGGTCCTACTCAACCCGCTTCAAAAAGAACTCGCGCTCGGCGCCCTCGAGTATGAACGTGCCGCCGATCAGCGTATCCTCATACAGTCCGGCCAGCACGATACTGCCCATGCCGTCAGTCGCAAGACTGATCAACACACTGTCGCCGCGCACCATCACCGGTGTCTCTATTGTCTCATTCAATGCCGGCAACACAAAGGTGCCGGAAAAGGTGGTATCACCGCTGATCGCAGCCGTCACTTCAAAGCCGCCGAGTCGTCCTTGCCACTGTCCGCTGGGGACGGCATCATCGCTACCGCCGCCGCATGCCACGACCAGTGCCAGACCGACGGCTATCAGTTGTAGAGCTTTCATGGAACCTCCGTTGCATCGATTGCCGATAGGTAGGCTGCGGACCACAGCTTGTCAATCCTCAACAACACCGGCTCACGGCGTGATAAATCCGAGTATTTCATCGAGGGCGTCGGTGCGGACATAACCGTCCCCCGACGGTACGCCCAGGAGATGGCCGCTGCCTTCGTACACCCTGACCGTCACCTTGTCACCCAGGGTCATCAGGCGGTCGACACTCGCCGCGACCGGCACATTGTCCTGTTCGTCCTCTTTGCCGTACAGTACGAGAATGGGAATATCGAGTTGTCGATAGAACGGCATGGGGTCGAAGTCACCGACACTGAAGGCCCACTGCCAGCGCCAGTTGTCGGGAGTACCGGGGAACCCCGATGCCATCGAGCCGGCTTCGGTTTGCATCAGCCGTTCCCGCATGGCCGCGTACTCGGCCCAGCGCGAGGTATCGGCAACGTATCGCTCGGCCAGCATTTGCAGGCTGTCGAACTGGGCGAGCTGTTCACCGGTCAGCCCCGCTGCGACAAAGGTGTTGTGCATTTCGTGTGCGACCTGGTCGGTCAGATCGACGGCCGCACCGGAGGCGTTGACGATGAACGCGATATCGTTCGACATCGTCGCCGCCAGGGGTGCGATCCAGCCACCCTGGCTGAAACCAAACAGGCCGACCCGGTTCGGATCGACCGAGGCACAATCCAGCAGCGGCCCGGTGGCCGCGAGAGCGTCGCGCGCCAACTCCTCAAATGAGGCATTCCGCCAGTTGCCGCCCGATTTGCCGCAACCCCGCTTGTCCGGAATCAGGATCGCCACGCCGCGCATCGCCAGGTAGTTGAGCATGTACATGTCATGGAAATCGACACGGGTATTGCCACCTCCCGAACCGTGGATATAGACCAGCCCCGGACGCAACTGACCACCGGTCGGGCAATACAGCACCCCGGCCAGCGGCAGACCGTCGCTGTTAAACGCTACCTCCTGCTGAAGGTACGGCTGGGACTCAAGCCGCGTCCACTGCGTACCCTCGTCGGTGAGGTGCAGAACGGTTTGGCCGTCGTCTTGACGGATGCGCAGGCGGACATCGACACTGCCGGTGTCATCGAAGCGCGCCAGGGTAGAATCGTCGATGGGATAACGCGCTCCCGCCGAAATGGCATCGAAATCGAAGAAGTAGATGTCGCCGTACGGACCATAGGTGAACAGCAGCGAATCATCTTGGTCATCGACATACCAGCCGACCAGCGCTTCCCGGGCAGCATCGCTCAGCTGGTGAATGCGACGAAAGTAGAACGGCAACTCCTGGCTCTGAAGCTGTACGGAGCCCCGGATGATGCTGTCCTGAATTACACCGCTGAAGGCGATCGCGCCGATCCCCGCAACCTCGATGTTGCTTCGCATCATACCGTCGCGTACATAAATTGGCGCCGAAATCGTCCGACTGCTGCTCGGAAAGATGAATTCGCCGGTCGGCGTATCACCGCCGTGAAAGAGGACATGGATATCGTCGCCGGCGATACCGCCGGTCCACCGGCCGTTCAGGGTCGGGTCAGCCTCCGGTTGTGAATCACATCCTGCCAGCGCCAGGATGCCTATCGATAGTATGATCTTCAGTTTCATGCCGTCTCCATCAGTTACGTGTTGAGTACTTATGTAACGGCTTACGGGCAGTACGGTCAAGAGTTGCGACATTGCCGGGTAAACAGCAACGGCGGGTAAGATGAGCTCACCCGCCGTGCCGAAGATGTCTTGGATGGCGTGAGTTATCCCTCGAACCCGCAGGTGTTGTGGGTACCGTCGCAAAACGGCTTCTTGTTCGATTCGCCACAGCGGCAGATCGAGAAGCGGCCCTCTTTGATCTGGGTGCTGCCGTCGGGGAAGACGATCTCCGCCTTCTCGCAGTTTATCTGCGCCGGGCCGTTGGGGATGATGACAATCTTGACGTCGGACATGGTGCTACCCTTTCACGCTAATGCTGTATTGATGGTTAGCCCTGATAACCGTTGATAGATGCCGAAAGTTCTCGAAATCGGAGTTGTTACTCGACGGCCACGACATGGACCTCGCCCGATACCACCGCCTCCTTCACACCGTCGATGTCAACGACCAGGCGGCCGTGGGAGTCGATGTCGAGAGCCGTGCCGCGCACCCGGCGCCCGCGCAGGTCCATCTCGACAACACTGCCGATGAGCGACGACAGCACCCGAATGCGGGGCAGGGCTCGGCTCAATTGATGCACCCGGTAGCCGCGATATTCCAGCTCGAACTGGCGCAGGAACTTTTGCAGCAGGTCGACCCGTCGCACCGGAAAGCGCGATTGCGCCGCCACCGATGTTGCCACCGAACGCAGTTCCTCGGGGAAATCGTCCTGTCCGATCAGGACGTTGATACCGGTGCCGATGATGACATGGCTGAGCATGCGACGGTCACCGTGAAGCTCGGTCAGGATGCCGGCAGTCTTTTTGCCACTGATCAGTACATCGTTCGGCCACTTCACCTGTACCCGGTCGGGGCAGTAGGCGCTGATTGCTTCAGCCAGCGCCAGGGCGGTCACGATCGACAGGCCGGGCAGTTTGTCGGGGGGCATTGCGGGCCGCAGGATGATCGACACGTAGATGCCGGTTCCCGCCGGCGAATGCCAGCTCCGTCCCTGGCGACCGCGACCCTGGGTTTGTTCTTCGGCAGTGACGATCGTTCCTTCCGGCGCTCCCGATTCGGCCAGCGAATGAGCGATGTCGTTGGTCGACCTCACCGACTGGTAGGTGTGGAGTTGCGTTCCGATCAATTCGGTCCCGAGCCCGAAGCTGATCTCGGTATCGATCAGGCGATCGGGCGCGGCGCTCAACAGTACAGTTTCACCGTCCTGCGCAATCTGATATCCCCAGTTGACAAGACATTCAAGCGCGGCGGACAACCGCAACGGTTCTATCGCCAGCTTACGACTGATCGTGGCGGCCGCCGCCCTCGGCTGCGGCAGTGTCCGAAGGTACGACAGGATATCGGTGGCGATTTCGGCGATGGCGCGGTCGGTCATGATTCGTCAAGCAGCAGCGTGAAGTCGGATGATGGTGCGCTGTGGGTAATCGAGCCGACCGATATGAAGTCGACGCCGGTGGCGGCAATGTCGGCTATCGTGTCGAGCGCGACATTACCGGACGCCTCGAGCTGGATGAGCGGCTGACGCCCCCGCGCCAGCTCGACCATGCGCGCCAGTTCATCGATCGAACGGTTGTCGAGCATGATTCGGTCAACACCGGTTTCGATCGCCTCCGTCAGTTGCGCCTCGGTCTGAACTTCAACTTCGATGAGGACGTCGTTGACGTCGGTATCGAACTGCAGGCGAAAATCAGGTGTCTGCATATATTCGCGGGCAAGCTCGACGGCCACTGCGATCGATCCGGCCGAGGCGATATGATTGTCTTTAATGAGAATCATGTCGTACAGCCCCATCCGGTGGTTCTGTCCGCCCCCGTGCACCACCGCTGCCTTCTCGAGTGTCCGCCAGCCGGGGGTAGTCTTGCGGGTGTCGAGGAGGTGGCAGCGGCGGTCGAGTTTCTGCGCTTCGATTCGGTCGACCAGTTGGCGAGTGAGGGAGGCAACCCCGGACAGCCGCCCAAGAAAGTTCAGCGCCACCCGCTCGGATGTCAGCACGGTCTGGTTGAAACCGTCGATAGTCGCGACGACATCTCCCCGGCGGAAGCGGTCGCCGTCCTGTTTGACGAACTCCAGGCGGTTGGCGGAGTCGACGGTCTGGAACACACAGCCGGCAACCTGGCTGCCCGACAGGACACCGTCGGACTTAGCGATAATCTTGCCCTGCACCGGGTTAGGTTCGAGGCAGGCGAGCGAGGTCAGGTCGCCGGGGCCGACATCCTCGGCCAGCGCCGCTTTGACCAGCTCTACGATTGTCAGCGCCTGATGCTGCATGGTTTATTAAGGGTTGGCCGGTTGGCAAATGTCAATTGCCAATTTATATTCGAACCATGGCATCAACTTCCCACCTGCTGAAAACGATCGCCGTTATCGGCTATGGTCCACAGGGCCGCGCCATCAGCATGAACCTGCGCGATTCCGGCTACGAAGTGATCGTCGGCCTGCGCGAGGGTTCACCGTCACGAAAGAAAGCGTCCGACGACAGGTTTCCGTCGGTACTGACAATCGACCAGGCGGTGAAAAGCAGCGATACCGTTTGCTTCGCCTTTCCCGACCACCACCACCCGCTGACCTGGAAGGAGTCAATCGCGCCGCATCTGCGCGAAGGACAGGTGTTGTGGTTCCTGCATGGCACGTCGATTCACTTCAGGTTTATCGAACCACCGGGCGACGTCGATGTCGTGATGGTGGCGCCGCACGCTCCGGGGAATGCGGTGCGCGAAAAATTCGCTCTCGAGCATGATCTGTCGGCGTTTGTCGCCGTCCACCAGGACGCCACCGGCAAGGCAATGGCGCGCGCGCGGCAGTTGGCCAACGGCTGCGGTTTTGACGATGAACGGCTGATCGTAACAACCTTCGAGCAGGAGGCGATCGGCGATCTGTTTGGCGAACAGGTGGTCTTGTGCGGTGGGCTGGCCGCGTTGATACACGGCGGCTTTGAAACGCTGATCGAGAAGGGGCACGATCCCGACCATGCCTATCTTGAGGTCGCCTATCAACTCGACCTGATTGTGGCATTGATCAAACAGCACGGTATTGCCGGTATGCTCGATCGGATTTCGGTGGCGGCGCGGTATGGCGCGGTGACGGCCGGGCCGGTGATCATCGACGAGGCAGTACGCCGGCGCATGCGGGAGCGCTACGACGCAATTGCATCCGGCAACTTCCCGGAGGAGCTCACAAACTTGTCCGATAAAGAGATAGCCTCGCTCTCCGAACGTTATTCGCGGCTTACCAGCGATCTCTTTGAAGAGGCCGCGAAACGGTTTTCACCCGGCAAGAATTGACCACCGGCCGATCTTTGCGGCGTGGCACAGTTTCACTTTGTGAAATGGGGCACGAATCTCCCGCCTTTTGACAGTTCGATGACACTGCGAACTTCAGCAACAGTAATTTTTCGGCAGTCCGGAGGATGTGTGAGGAGCAAACAACGTGACTGCTGCAAGAATCTTGTATTTCGTCCTGATTGTCGTCATTACGACCTCTTCTGTTGCCAATTCTGCGGAAATTATCGGACGCGTCATTAATACCGAAACGGGCGAGCCGGTACAGGATGCCAACATCCGCGTGGCCGAAACCCGCACCGCCGTCTCGACTGATCGCAAAGGCGTTTATTCAATCAAGAATCTGGAGCCGGGGGAGTATTATCTCACGGTCACGCACATCGCGTTCGACCCGGCGCCGCCCAACAAGGTGACGGTTGATGGTGTCACCCGTGTCGACTTCGAACTGAACCCGGCCCCGTGGGTACTCGACGACATGGTGGTGACCGGCACCCGCAGCCCCCATTTGCTGAAAGATGTACCGGTGCAGACTGAAGTCGTCAGCCGGCGCGATTTCCAGCGCACCGGCGCCAAAACCGTCGACGAAGCCCTTGCATCCTCGATCGGTCTGCTGGTGGGCGAAGACTTCTCCGGCCAGGGCGCCACGATTCGTGGTATCCAGCAGGACCGGGTGCTGGTGATGGTTGACGGTGAGCGGGCGGTCGGACGTGTCAACGGCTCGATAGACCTGTCGCAGTACTCACTCAGTACGGTCGACAAGATCGAGGTGGTGAAGGGGACCGGCTCGACCTTGTACGGTTCCGACGCCATGGGCGGTGTAATCAATATCATTACACGGAAGCCGAAGTTCAACTCCGGCCAGGCCGATCTGTATTTCGATTACGGCACTCACACCAGCTACAACCCGTCGTTCAGTGTCGACTACGGGACATCGAACCATGCCCTCAATCTCGGCGGCAAGTTACAGTCGACCGACGGTTTCGACCTCGACAAGTCTACGCCGCACACCAACGGTGAGTCGGCGATCGACCGTTTTAACCTGAACGCCAAGCTGCACTCGCGCCTGTCGGATAAATGGAGCGCTACGACATCGCTGCGTTTTATGAACGAAGACCTGGCGTGGGTCGAGTCGGAAGTGCGGGAACTGAGTGTGATTCGCGACACCACGTATACGTACGATGACGACGAAACCAACCGCCGCTACGAAGCCTCGACCAGCCTCGAATACCTGTCGGGCGACAAGTACCGCATGAAGTTCCGGCTGTACAGCAGCCGGTACGAACACAACTGGAACAAGTATGGCGACAACGGGCGGTCGTGGGTCGACACCTCCGAGACGGAAGACCGCTATTACGAAGCGGCGTACACCTCCAACTATGTGATCGGCGAAGATCATGTCGCAACCTATGGTTTCGACTACATATACGAGGACCTGGTGTCCACCGAATTGTCGACCGAGAAGGAAGCCGACGAATCGATCGCCGGTTACTTCCAGTATGAATACAGCCCGATCAGGCAGCTGAACTTCCTGCCGGGCGTTCGGTGGGAGAATCACAGTTCTTTTGGGAGCACGGTAAACCCGTCGATCAATGTCATGTACCAGCCGTCCGACCAGCTCAAGTTCCGCGGCTTTGTCGGCCGCGGCTACCGCGCACCGTCGATAAAACAGCAATACTTCATCTTCGATCATACCTCCGCCGGGTATGTCGTCTACGGCGGCCAGGTTTCGCTGCCGCCGGAGTTGAATGCGGGCGGCAGTACGTTCGAGCCGCTGATCGAAGAGCACTCGATCAACAGCTCGATCTCGGCCGAGTTTTCCTACGGCACGATCGGCCTGCACCGCATGACCTACTTTTACAACCACCTCGAGGACCTGATCGATTTCAGCTTGATCGGCTTTACCCCGACCTACTGGCGCGGCGTGTACGTGTACCAGAATATCGAGACGGCCATCACGCAGGGAATCGAGTGGGAGTCGCGGGTGCGACTGTCGAAAGCGGTCGACCTTCAGTTCTCATACAACTACATGTACTCGCGCAACCTGGAAACCGACGAGAAGCTGGTAGGCCGCCCCGATCATACTCTCAAGCTGTTCCTTTCCGGATACTCGCAGAAGCTGGGGCTTGGCGCCACGCTCTGGGGAGACTGGCACTCGCGTAAGGTATGGGTGGCGCGATCGAATACCGGCGGTAATGAAGATACCGAAGAAACACCGACCGAATACGCCCCGAGCCGGGCACGCCTCAACGTGAATCTGTTCAAAGGATTCGACAACGGCCTGGAGCTGTTCGTGCGGTTGGAAAATATACTGGATGAAACCGATGTCACCTATGGGTACTGGCCGGGCCGACAGATCATTGGTGGCTTCAGCTATGGTTTTTCATTCAAGAATCAGTAACATCAGTAGGATATGGAGTTAATCAGTATGAAGCGACTTCTCGTTTCTCTCAGCGTGATCGGCCTGCTCGGCTTTATTGTCGGGTGCAGCGACGACGATGACGGCCCGACCGGCCCGGGCGGTGGCAGCAACATCTCATCCGACAGCACATTTTTCGACAGTGCCAATGGTTGGTTCGTGTCGTCGGTCGATGGCTCGGACACCGCCGCCGGTACGTTTGGTACGCTGGATTTCAGCGCTAATACCAGCAGCCCGATGGCCCTTGCCGAAGATTGGGATCTTAAGTTTCGCCGACAGTATATCAATACGAACGGCGGGGCTTCGGCGGACGGCGGCAATATATACACGCATGACCTCGGTGTTGTCAATTACGACAGCGTCGATGCCACCGATACTGCAGGTATAAGCTGGGCACAGGACGTATTTCAGCATGCGATCAATGAGTGGTATGTGTATGGCGGCCCGGGCAACATCGTCTACACGCAGTATGTATATACACTTCGTGATGTTGAAGCGGACAACTGGATTGAGTTCCGGGTCGACTCGCTGGTCGCTACCAGTGGCGGGCCGCCACCCTCGGAGTACGTCGCCTACATCAGCTATTTCTACAACGATACTGCCCAGGCCAAGAGCCTCACCGGCCAGACAGTTGTCGACTCCATTGAAGTTTCAGCGGCCAATGGCTATAAGGGCTTCTACGATTTTTCCGAAGGTATGCAGATAACGGTTGGTGATGCCGCGACCTCGATGGAATGGGACTTGTACTTCGACGGCCTGTATGAAATATTCCTCAACTCCGGTCCCACTGGCCCGGGCGAAGCTGCTGCCTTCCCGATGCACGGAGAGTTGACGGATCCGACTTCACTATCAGAATGTACGGCCCATCCGCCTGCGCCCATGTTCCAGGACTACATTGCATCCGTGTTTAACGGTGACATCAACGATCCGGCTGCCAACTGGTACGATTACAACGGCCAGACGCACACCTTGACGTCCAAGTCACATGTCTATCTGATCAAGACGGCCGACGCACTGTACAAGATGCGTATTGAGAGCTATTACAAGAACATCGGCGGTGTACCCACCAGCGGTTACTACACGGTGATCTGGAACGAGCTGTAAACCTTTACTGATCAAGCAGTTACTTGCGGCTCCCGCTGGCGCGGGAGCCGTTTTTTTTATGCTGCCGTGGGTGGCCCGACGGTCGCTTATTGTATTGACGAAATATCTGCCCCGGCGTAAGTTACACGACTGATGAAAACTTTTATACGCAATGCCGGCGCCCTGCTGCTTCTGGCGGCGGTGGCTGTCGGCGGTTACTTCCTCT
This sequence comes from uncultured Ignavibacteriales bacterium, assembly GCA_964544635.1. Taxonomy (GTDB): domain Bacteria; phylum Zixibacteria; class MSB-5A5; order GN15; family FEB-12; genus CAZJCK01. The sequence continues at coordinate 23,497 of CAZJCK010000049.1, forward strand.
ACGACCTTCTCCATGAACCGTCGCAGGAGGAACGGGTGGCGGCAATTGTCCACGCCGAGGACCGGCGCCACCTCTCCGAAGAACTGATTACTTACCTCGAGGATCCCGACCCGGTGGTACGCAGCCGCGCCTGTCTGGCGATCGGCCGCATTGGCGGTCCGGAGGCCGGCAAGCTGCTGTTTGACATGATGAGCGATCCGTCGATGGATGTCGCCCACCGGGCGGCAGTCGCTCTCGGCCTTTCCGACGCCACAGAATACGCCGACAATCTGCTCGGCCTGTCCGTTGACCTGCCGTCGTCGGTTGCGGCAGCAGCTATTGAGGCAGCCGGACGTCTGGCCGACTCCAGCATGACCGACGTCGCCGCCGAACTGGCCAGTTTCCTCGAACATCCGTCGCCCGATGTCCGGCAGGCCGCCTGCTACGCCCTGTTCAGGGCCGACGCCAAAAACCACGCTGTTGATATCGTCGCACTGATGGAGCGCGAGGGGGACGACCTGGTGCGCAAGGCGGCGCTGTACGCGCTGGCGCGACTGGGGGTCGGTCAGCAGGCGCAGCAGATATATGTAGATTTCCTTGCCGACCCTGATCCGTTCGCCCGCGCCCTGGCGGTCCGTGGCATGGGTCAGATTGATGCGCTCGACGCCGATCATTACCTGGCGATTTCTCTCAATGATGCCGCTGGTACGGTGCAGGCGCAGGCGATACGTGAACTCGGCAAGCGCGACACGCCGCAGGCCCAAAGGCAGCTGGCCGACAAGCTGCGCAGTGTAGATCATGCCAAGCTCCAGGAATTGCTGCTGACCACGATTCAGGCGCAGGACAACCTGGGGGCGGTTGACATGGCGTACCGGCTGGTTGAAGATACCTCGTCGGTCTTTGTCCAGGCGGCGGCGCTGGAGTACCTTGCGATCACCCAGAAAGACCGCGCCGTAGCCCGCATCGACTCGCTGGCTCGTTTCGGCACGGCTGTATTACGGGCCGCCTGTGCTCGCGCCTACAGCCTTGTGGAGCAGTCCAGCGTGCTGCCGCGCATGGTCACATTGTACTCTGACGAAGATCCGCTGGTACGAGCGGCTGCCTTCGAGGCGCTCATGAAGATCGATTCGGCCAACTACGATTTCTATATCGATAAAGCCCTTAACGACCGCGACTTTGTCGTCACCTCCCTGGCTGTCGACCGGGTCTCACAATGGCTTCTGGGCGAGTACCTGCCGGCGCTCAATACGCTGATGAGCCGCAAACGCGAAATCAATGTCGATATCCGTCGCGCGCTGCTGGCGGCCTCGGCCTCGTTTCTGCGTGAATATCCCGACGACAGCCTGGCCATGAACATTCTGTTGATGGCCGCCGCCGACCCGAACTATGTGGTGCGTCGCGAGGCGGCCCAGGTGTATAAGTCGGTACTCGGCGAGGACCGCTCGTCGATTATCCGCACTGCCGAGCCGCGTAACAGCGAACGGGAGATCGAGCGCGCGATTGGTCGGTTTCGGGAACGTAATCCCCACGCCCGCATTATCACTAAGAAGGGCGAGATCGAAATCGAGCTGCTGTTCGATATTGCGCCGCTGACCGTGATGAATTTCATTGACCTGGCCAAAGACGGGTTCTATGAAGGACTGTTCTTCCACCGCGTCGTGCCCGGCTTTGTCGTACAGGACGGTTGTCCGCGCGGCGACGGCTGGGGCGGACCGGGATACATGATCCGTGACGAATTCTCGGCCCAGCCGTACGCCACCGGCACGGTCGGCCTGGCGACCTCCGGCAAGGATACCGGCGGTTCGCAGTTCTTCATCACCCTGTCGCCGCAACCGCACCTTGAAGGACGCTACACTGTGTTCGGACGAGTCCTTGGCGGGATGGAGATCGTCGACGGCCTGGCCCGCGGCGACGTGATTGAAACAATTGAGATTTTGGAAGGAAACTGATGCACCAACGTTCATATCGAATCTGGCTGTTGGCGCTGGCCTTGACCGCCGTATGGATGTCCGGCGCCGCCGCCGCACAGAACAGCCAGGGTATCGACCCTGACGCCATCATTGATCAAATCCTGACGGTTGACTCGATTCAGAAGGCCCATCTTCAGGACGTCGTGATGGAGGCGGAGCTTCTGGAAGGGAAGATGAAGGACAACGGCGAGCTGGAAATCAAAAAGCGATTCGTGAAAGATGTCTACATCAAGTACTTCCCCGATACCGCCTGGTACTATGCCAAATACAAGGAATACTACGAGGACGGTAAGCAGAAGAGTGAGGACGACCTGCGCAAGGCGGCCAGGGAACGCAAAAAGAAGAAGGAAGAACGCAAAGGTCGCGACATTTCGTTCCCCATCCTCTCGCCGTTCTATCCGGAGCACCGTGACAACTATGAAATCACCTACGAGGGTGTGACCGACGAGCTGATCGACGGTTATGCCTGTCATCACTTTCGTGTCGACTCGAAGGTAGAGGATGACGAGCACATCAACGGCGATTTTTATTTCGAGGCGGAGTCGTTCCACCTGGTACGGGCCGACTTCGCACCGGCCGAGTTGACGCGCAAAACGATGTTCAAGCTCGACCGTCTTGACATGTCGCTTCGCTTCGAACCGCTCAACGACGACATCTGGCTGCCGGCCCGATTCGACATCGTCGGCAAAGGCAAGGCGGCGCTGTTCTTCGGCGTCAACTTCGCCGGCACCGAGGTCTATCGCAATCCCCGGATCAACACCGGACTGGCCGACTCCCTGTTTCAGCAGACTGTAGAACAAGACTAACCACACACGAGGTACCCGCCATGCGATTTGAAATAGAACGTTCTCCCACCGAACGACTGATTATCGAGGACAGTAACTACAAGGGGCACGACCTGGTGTCGTTGCGCATATACTTTCTTTCATCCGACGATGAATGGCTGCCGACCAAAAAGGGTGTCACCTTCCGTCGAGATCAGCTCGACGAAGTAATGGAGAATCTTAACAAGATCAAGGCAGGCGAGTAGCGGCCGCGGCCCAGAGCGGGGCGTGGGGACGATGCTGACCTTTTCCCACGACAAGGAACGCCTGCACACCCACTTCGAGAAAGAACCGTACCTGTTCGGTTACCATCTCGGCGACCTCGACGACTTCTACTTTCCACACTGCCAGTGGATGGTCGCCTACCTCGATCGGGCGCATATCGAAGAGGCGGTACTCGTTTACACCGGGCTTGACACGCCGACCGTGCTCGCCTTCGGTCTCAGCGACCTGTTTGGGAAACTAATGAACGAAGCGGTGTCGCTCTTTCCTGACAGGTTCTTCGGTCACTACCAGGAAAACGTCCGCGACATCCTGCGCTCCCTCTACTCAGAAAAGCCGCTGGGGACACACCTGAAGATGGTGCTGCGCAATTTCACACCGTCGGGGGCATCATCCGGGCAGATC
>CAZJCK010000050.1:0-16719 GCA_964544635.1 uncultured Ignavibacteriales bacterium
TCTGGCAACCGGTAATGGCGGCATGATTATCGAGTACACACCCGAGCCGTAGTGGCAGTCTATTGTATGTCGATACATCAATCCGCCGGAGGCGAAGCAGACCTTCGACTTTCCTTTCTTTCAACCTTGGCGGCAGGTGGTGCCCCTCCCGCCAAGCTGATTGTCTGCCCCATCGAGCAGAACGAGTATGATCGGCAGCCTCCCAGGGCGGAGGCTGCCCTACGCAGAAATTCTGGATTCCCGCTTTCGCGGGGAAAGACGTCCGTCCAAATCCACCTGAAGGCCTTGTAGGTCGAAACCTCAAGGCCCGGAGGGCAGCCGAGTTTCGACATCTTTTTCTTCAAGAATGTCTACAGATCTTTCGAATATACAGGCGCCCCCACGCCACGTCGTCCTCGCGCAGGCGAGGACCCATTATTCTCTTCTGGTCTCAGCTATAGTGCCGCGCAAATCCAATAATAGGCCCCTGCCTTCGCAGGGGCGACGTATGACGAATTACTCCTGTGGGTGGCAAACGTCCTCGTCTGGCCCATCGAGCAGAACGAGTATGATCGGCAGCCTCCCGGGGGCGGAGGCTGTCCTACGCTGAAGTTCTGGATTCCCGCTTTCGCGGGAATGACGTCCGTCCAAACCCGCCTGAAAGTACCGTAGGTCGAAACCTCAAGGCCCGGAGGGCAGCCGAGTTTCGACATCTTCTTCTTCAAGAATGTCTACAAATCTTTCGAATATACAGGCGCCCACCACGTCGTCCTCGCGCCCCACCACGTCGTCCTCGCGAAGGCGAGGACCCATTATTCTCTTCTGGTCTCAGCTATAGTGCCGCGCAAATCCAATAATAGGCCCCTGCCTTCGCAGGGGCGACGTATGACGAATTACTCCTGTGGGTGGCAAACGTCCTCGTCTGGCCCATCGAGCAGAACGAGTATGATCGGCAGCCTCCCGGGGGCGGAGGCTGTCCTACGCTGAAGTTCTGGATTCCCGCTTTCGCGGGAATGACGTCCGTCCAAACCCGCCTGAAAGGTGGGCTGCCAGCAAGCAAGCAGACGTACGAATACGTCTCCCACACAAAAAGAACCGGCCGGACTGAGAGTCCGGCCGGTTGATGTATTGCCAGGGGTGTCGGGTCAATTGGTGACCTTTTCCCCTTTACCTGTCTTGTTGAACTCAAACCGCAACTTGTCACCGTCGGCGACAATCGTCAGATCAAGATCGCCGGCATACTGACCGCGGAGAATCTCTTCCGCGAGTGGATCCTCGAGGTAGCGCTGCAGCGCCCGCTTGAGCGGCCGCGCACCGTAGGCCGGGTCGTAGCCCTTCTCGACGAGGAAATCTTTCGCTTCGTCGGTGAGGTTGAAGCTGATGCCCTTCTCGGCCATCCGCTTGGCGATATCGACCACCAGGATCTCGATGATCTGTTTGATGTGTTCGCGTTCCAGTTTGTGGAAGATCAACATTTCATCGATGCGGTTCAACAGTTCCGGGTTAAACAGCTTTTTGACTTCTTCGTAAATCTTCTTCTTCATGTTGTCGTAGTTGGTGTCGACGGCGGCGGCGTTGAAACCGACCGACTTCTCCGACTCAACCCGGCGGGTGCCGAGGTTGGAAGTCATGATGACCACGGTGTTGGTGAAGTCGACCTTGCGACCGAACGAATCGGTCAGCGTCCCGTCGTCGAACAACTGCAACAGGATGTTGAAGACATCGGGATGGGCCTTCTCGATTTCGTCGAGCAGCACCACCGAGTAGGGCTTGCGCCTTACCTTCTCGGTCAACTGGCCGCCCTCTTCATACCCGACATATCCCGGAGGCGCGCCGATCAGGCGGCTGACCGCGAACTTCTCCATGTATTCCGACATGTCGATACGGATGAGGCTTTCCACATCCTCGAACAGGAAGGTTGCCAGCGAACGAGCCAGCTCGGTTTTGCCGACACCGGTCGGACCGAGGAACAGGAAGGTACCGATGGGGCGACGCGGGTCGCCGAGTCCGGCGCGGGCGCGACGGATCGACTTGGCGATATTGGTGATCGCTTCTTCCTGGCCGACGATCGACTTGCGCAGTTCGTCTTCCATCCGCAAGAGCCGCTTCGATTCGTTTTCTTCGAGTCGGAACAGCGGGATACCGGTCATCTTGGCCAGCACCTGGGCGACATCGTCGCCGACCAGCTCGACGCGTTCGTTCTCGCGGGATTCCTCCCACTCCTTCTGCATCGTGGTCAGCTCTTCCTTCTTCATCTTGATATCGTCGCGCAACTGGGCCGCCGTCTCGAATGCCTGGTTCTTCACGGCCTGCTCTTTCTTGACCTGCAGGTCGGCCAGTTCCTGTTCGATGTCGCCGAATTCCTTCGGCCGGGTATAGGTGGCCAGGTGCGCCCGCGAGCCGGCTTCGTCGATCAGGTCGATCGCCTTGTCGGGCTGGAACTTGCCCGATACATACCGGTTCGACAGGGTCACCGCGGCTTCAATCGCCTGGTCGGAGATCACGATCTTGTGGTGCTCTTCGTACCTCGGACGCAGCCCTTTGAGAATCTGGATGGTATCCGTCTCGGAGGGCGGCTCGACCATCACAGTCTGGAAGCGCCGTTCTAAAGCACCGTCCTTTTCGATATACTTGCGATATTCGTTGAGGGTGGTCGCACCGATGCAGCGCAGTTCGCCGCGCGACAGCGACGGCTTGAAGATATTCGAGGCATCGAGCGATCCCTCGGCACCGCCGGCGCCGACGATGGTATGCAACTCGTCGATGAAGATAATGACGTCGGTAGCGTTGATGATCTCATTCATCACCGCCTTGAGTCTCTCCTCGAACTGGCCGCGGTACTTGGTACCGGCCACCAGGGAGGCCATGTCGAGGGTAACGATGCGCTTGTTTTCGAGTGTCTGGGGGACGCGGTTTTCCACCACGCGCTGGGCCAGGCCCTCGGCAATCGCCGTCTTACCCACGCCCGGTTCACCGATCAGCACCGGGTTGTTCTTTTTGCGGCGCGACAGGATCTGGGCAACTCGTTCAATTTCGTCGTCACGACCGATAATCGGGTCGAGCTTGCCACGGCGGGCCAGCTCGGTGAGGTCGCGACCAAAATGATCGAGCGCCGGGGTTTTTGATTTCTTGCGTTTCTTTTTGAACGACGACGGCCGGCCGTTCTGAATATTCTTCAGCTCTTCATACGCTTCTTTATAATCGATGTCGTAGGTCGACAGGACCTGCGCCGCCACACCCTCTTCGTCTTTGAGCAGGGCAAGCAGAATATGCTCCGTGTCGATATCTTTCGATTTGAGCGCCCGAGCTTCCTGGCCCGATACCTCCAGCGTCTTTTTAGCCCGCGCCGTGAGTGGCAACTGCCCCATGGTCATGGTGCCACCGGCAGGCTGGACGACTTCCTCGATGGACGCCTTCAAGTCAGCGGTATCGAGTCCGAGGTTGGTCAGGATGTCCATCGCCCGGCCTTCGCCCAGGCGAAGCAGACCCAGAAGAAGATGCTCGGTCCCGATGTAGTCATGCCGCAGACGAGCTGCCTCGTCGCGCGCATACTCAATCGCCTTGCGGGCACCTTCTGTAAACATCTCGTTCATTACCGCTCATCCTTCCGTGTTTTCTCGCTCACCTTATGCAAACGCATTGCACTACATTGAAGTCCGTTTACTCAACTTTAGTTCCCATTTGGCCGTATTTTTTCCCTAACCATCTGGGCGCGAACGAAGTCGCGTTTGTTGTGATCCATCTCGCTGCCGTAGTACTTCTGCAAATGCGCCGGCTGCGAAAGCAGTAAGATTTGATTAATCTTGGCTACATCCAGAAAGTCGATCACATTCAGGGCGTGACCCAACCGTACCGCCGACAACAGGTTCATCACCTCGTCGGAGGTCAACACGCGGGCATACTTCAATATGCCATACGCCCGCCAGATTTTGTCTTCAATCATATCGGCGGCTTCATCTATCAAGCGCTTGCGCGCCTGCGCCTCCTTGTCGACGATATCCCGCGTCACACTGCCAATCTGATTGAGGATATCCTCTTCCGAGATACCCAGGGTGGTCTGGTTCGAAACCTGGAACAGGTTGCCCAGCACATCGGAGCCCTCGCCGTAGAAGCCGCGCACGACCAGGCCGGAACGGGTGACCTGGGAGATAACGCGATCGATATCCCGCGTCAGCACCAGGCCGGGCAAATGGATGAGCACCGAGGCGCGCATGCCGGTGCCGGCGTTGGTGGGACAGGCGGTCAGGTAGCCGAAGTCGCGATCGTATTCGAATTCGAGATACTTGCCGATTTCCTGGTCATACGCCACCGCCAGGTCGAAAGCGCCGCGCGGATCGAAACCGGGGGAAAGCGCCTGGATGCGCAGGTGATCCTCTTCATTGACCATGATCGAGGCCCGTTCATCTCTGGCGATAAACAGCGCCTTGGCCAGGTCGCCGTTGTTCAGAAAGACCGGTGAGATAAGATGTCGCTCGACTAAAAAGTCGCGGTCGATTTCGTTGATGTCACTGGCCTTGATGTACTGTCCGTCGCTCATCAGCCGGGAGCGGGTAAAGGTCGAGTCGAAATAGCCGATGATACGATTCTTGGTGTCGGAATCAGACGATACCGGGAACCGGCAGCCGGCCACGTTGCGGGCCAGGCGGACGCGGGTCGACAGAACGACCAGTGCTTCATCACCGGTTCCGGCCAGCCAGGCGGCCGGCGTCTTTGCCATTTCGTCAAACATCGTTATACTCAAGATAGCTGCCTCCCCGGTCAATCGTCAACCGAAGTAGCCTGTTTCATTGCCTTCAGCTTGTCGCGGATTTCGGCGGCTCGCTCAAAATCCTCGCCGTCGATCGCCTTCCTCAATTCAGACTCCAGCCGCTCCTCTTCCTTAACCGGAATCGGCAGGTTTTCCCCCTCATCCTCACTTTTGCGAGCGATTGGTTCGGGGGTTCGTCCGAGGTGCATCGAGGCGCCGTGGATTTTGCGCATAATCAGTTCCAGCTGACTGCGAAACGCCTCGTAGCAGTTGCCGCAGCCAAACCGTCCCTGGCGCGTAAAATCACCAAATGTCAGGCCGCACTCTTCGCATTCGGTATCGGCGGCTGCCGATAAGTCGACCGATCCCGGCTGCTTGCTCGCCAGGTTGGAGAGAATGTCGGCCAGCGGAAACGGAATATTGTCCAGCGGTGAATGAAAGCCGCGCGCCGCGGCGCACTCTTTACAGAGCGACAGCGACGTTTTCTCGTTATTGACAATCTGTGTCAAATGAACGGTCGCTTCGCGTTTTTTACAATCTTGACATACCATTTTGCTATCACCCCTGCCCACTGTCGTGTTCAGTCACTTTGCCATCCTTGATCTGTAACCACCGACCACATTCCCGCGCCAGCTCGAGGTTGTGCGTGGCGATCAGAAAACTGATACCCTTCTCGGCATTCAGTTGTCGAAGGAGATCGTGTAAGGCGCGACCGGTGTGAATATCGAGATTCCCGGACGGTTCGTCGGCCAACACAATTTCCGGATCGTTGGCCAGCGACCGTGCCACTGCAACTCGCTGCTGTTCGCCGCCCGAAAGCTGTCGCGGACGGTGGCTTGTTCTATCTGTTAAACCGACCATACCGAGCAAACGTTCCGCCTGCTCGCCAGCCTGCTGGCGCGTCCGGCCGGCTATCAACTGCGGCATCATCACGTTCTCCAGGGCGGTGAAATCGTCGAGCAGGTAGTGGTGCTGGAAGACAAAGCCAACGCGTTTGTTGCGAAAGCGGGCCAGCGCTGTTTCACTCTTGTTACCGAGCTTCTCGCCACTGATACTGACCTCCCCTTTGCTTGGACGGTCGAGTCCGCCCAGCACGTGCAGCAGCGTGGATTTGCCCACGCCCGAGGCGCCGGTGACGGCGACCATGCTGCCACGATGCAGTTCCAGGTTAACGCCCGTCAACACCGTAACCGCACCGGTGGCGGTGGTGAATTCACGATGGATATCGGTCGCTGTCAGTATCGATGTTGATTCCGTCATGTAAACTGCCTGATTCAGCCGTGTTCATTTCTTATACGGCCCTGTATCATATGTCGTGTGATTGGGCCAAAACATTTAGCCCAACTGCTTCAATATTCGCGATTTAACGCCGCAAAACGTCGATCACCGACAATCTCGCCGCCTGCTGCGCCGGGTAAAGCGCCGCCAGGAAACAAATGAAAATCGTGATCACCCCTGCCAACAAAAAATCGAATAAATGTGTCTCAATCGGCAGATAGGAGATGAAGTAAATGTCCGGCGGCAACGAGATAAGACCAAACCGGTTCTGCAGCCAGGCCGCCAGCAAAGCCAGTACCCAGCCGGCCGCCACGCCCAGGGCGCCAATCGCTAAGCCATTGAATACAAATATTTTACGGATAGACCCCGGGGTCGAGCCGATCGTCTTCAATATCCCGATCTCGGCCTGCTTCTCCATTGTCAGCATGACCAGCGTTGAAATGATCGAAAACGCCGCCACCAGGACGATCAAAATAAAGCCCAGAAACAGCACTTTCTTCTCGATGGCGATCCAGGCAAACAGATTGCGGTGCAGGTCGTACCAGGGCACGATGTCATATTGCAGCCCCAGCACCGAATCGATGACCGGCGCCACCTCCTCGGCCAGCTCGATATTGTCCAGCTTCAAGTGGACACCGGTGACAGCGTTGCCGATCCGGAACAGCTCCTGGGCCGCCGCAAGCGAGATATAGACCATCTGGGCATCGAATTCATACATCCCGGTCTGGAAAATGCCGGCGACATAGAACTTCTCTACCCGCGGCCGTGTCCGCGCCTTGAGATCCTCGCCGCGCAGGGCATACAGCACAATCGGCTGGCCGACAAAAACGCCCAGCCGGTCTGCCAGGGTCGATCCGATCAGCAGGCCGGGGACAGTATCGTCGACCATTACCTCCTCCTCAAACGTGTAGCTCCCCAGCTTGATATCCCGCTGGACGTTGGAGGTGAGGGCCTCCCGATCAAGGTCGATACCGCGGACAATGACACCGTCGGAGGCAGTTTGCGACGATATGCCGGCCTTGTAGAAAATGAACGGGGAGGCGGCGACGACATGCTCAACCTGCTCGATGCTGTCGGCTACCTGGTGGAAGTTTTCGATATACCGGCCGCCAAGGGGAAAAACCGAGATATGCGAGGTGGTGCCCAGAAGCCGGTTGCGCATTTCACGCTCGAAACCGTTGTGCATCGACATGACAAAACAAACGACGGCCACGCCCAGCATGACCCCCAGGATCGTAATCCAGGTCGACACCGAGATGAAAAAGCGGCCCGAGTGCATGTAGCGCCGGGCGATAAACCGTTCGTATGCCATCAGTTGTTGTACACTACCTGTAAAGTTCTGCCGCAAGTAGGGAAAATAGTTGCTGCGACGCAATCATTTAAGCAGTAGTCTGTCTATTGGAGACTGTCACATGCCGCGTGCCCCGTTTCAAGTTCTCATTATCCCCTTTCGTGCCGTTGGCGACGAACGGGAGTTCTGCTTGTTCTTCCGCCGTGTCGAGCAGTTCTGGCACTTTATCTGCGGCGGCGGCGAGGACGACGAATCGATTCTCGATGCCGCTCATCGCGAAGCCGACGAAGAGGCCGGTTTCGGCCCCGATATGGACTGGTACCGGCTCGATACCGTGGCACCCATCCCGGTGGCCCATTTCGAGGAACGTCGCGACTGGCCCGATGATACTCTCGTCATTCCGGAATACTATTTTGCCATCGACGCTGCCGATCACGATATCGCACTGAGCGACGAACACACCGAGTTCTGCTGGGTGAACTATGCCACCGCCATGAAGATGTTGTACTGGGATGTCAACAAGACCGGCCTGTGGGAGTTGTATCAGCGCCTGCAGCGCGACAACCTGGTGAGGGTCGACTGACCTGGTGTCCCTTCTACCTGATTTGCAGGTTTCTGATTGTCGTCTTCTTTCTGCTGTCGATGGCCGGGTCGTTCGTTCGTTGATGAGCACAACCATTAACAAACGGAGGAGTAATGAAGACTCTTATCCTGGTCACCGGGCTGACAATTTTCTCGTTGCCGGTCAAGGCCGGCCCGCAAGAGACCGCCCCGGTCGCGACCGTCTGGGCGGTACAGATCAATGTGACCGATATCGATGCCGCCATCGAGTTCTACACCAGCGGCCTGGGACTGGCGGTGGCAACGCGCGATTACTACCCGCAGGTGGTATCGCTTGAAAACGACGGTGGCGCGATTCTCTTGTATCGAGTCGAAGACCGCGTCGACTATGGCTACAATCGCACCGTCTATTGCAACTATCGCGTACCGAGCCTTGCCGATGCCGTAGCCCGCCTGAAGAAGTTCACTGTCGACTTCATTCACGACCAGCCGCAACGTGCCGCTATCGGCACCTACGTCGGCCTGCGTGATCCGTCAGGCAACATCCTGCACATCATGGAGCTTGACCCGCAGTTTGGTCGGGCTGACAAGTCGACACTGCTGAATGTCGGCATCCCGATCACGGATAAGGATTCAGCGCTCGCATTCTATGGTGATGTGCTCGGCTTCCAATCGCTCGGCGACACCTACTGGCCACCGATACTCCCGTTCGAAGGTAATGGCATGGCTCTGGTTGGTCATGAGAGTGACAGCGTAACGCCGTACCAGTATCCGTTCAAGACCGGTACGTTCGTGATTCTCGAAACCGATGCCCTGCACGCGACGTGCCATCGCCTGTTGCGCGCGGGTGTCTCATTTGAGTATGACAGTCCGGTGACCCATGCCCCGGTCGGCTGGTACCAGGCGGTGCGTGATCCGTTCGGCAATGTCATCGAGATTATCCAGCCGCTCGACAATCCGTTCGATCGCGCCCGCGGCATCGAGCGGCCGAAGGCGCATTCGGCCGACTGAACCGGCTGCTCGGCGTGAACTTTTACGGCGCGGAAACGGTTGAAAGAAGACACCAAAACAGAGCCGTTAACCGCATTCAGAAAAGGAGCCTGCCATGAAGATTGCAATCACCACTCCCACCGGCAACATCGGCAGTAAACTGGTACAGAAACTCGCCAGCGACAGTTCACACCAGCTCATATTGCTGGCGCGCAACGCCGACAAACTGAAAGCGGCCGAGCAAAAAGGAGCCGCCATTGCCGAAGGGGACTTGAGTGACAAGTCGTACGTCACCAAAGCGACCGAGGGAGTCGACGCGCTCTTCTGGGTGCATCCGCCGAAGTATGACGCCGAAAACTTTGTTGAATACTATCGTCGTCTCGCTGAAATCGGCGCCGACGCGATCAAGACGAACAATATCAAGAACGTTGTCTTCATCTCGTCAGTGGGTGCCCATTTGGGCAAGGGCACCGGCGTGGTCGACGGACTGCACATTGCCGAAAAAATCCTGCGGGGCGTCGCCGAGAATCTCACCATTCTGCGGCCAACACTGTTCATGGAAAACTTCCTGATGTCGGCAGAGACTATCAAGTCGGCCGGAAACATCTTCCTCCCCGTTTCCGGAGATACGACTCTTCCGATGATCGCAACCCAGGATATTGCGGAGGCGGCTTACCACGCCTTGCTCAACCCACCGTCCGGGACCAAAATATGGTCACTGCACGGACCGCGCGACTATTCGTTCGACGAGGCAGCGACGATCATTGGGCAGGCAATCGGAAAGGATGTGAAGCATACTGAAGTGCCGGCCGAGGCCACCCGGCAGGAACTGCTCAAGATGGGTATGAGTCAGGACGCCGCCACCCGGATGGTTGAGCTCTACACCGCCATGAACACAGGGCATATGAAGGATGAGCAGCCGCGCTCGGACGAAACGACAACGCCGACTCGACTGGAAGACTTTGCCCAGCGCGTCTTCCCGAGTGTGATAAAGTAGCCGCCACCGCGGATTGGATGTTTTGTTATTCCTGACCGCCCCAGGTAAACTGGGGCGGTTTTTTTTGATGTATGCGACGCCATATGACGCGCAGATTCCTTTCTTTGCGCGAGATTAGAAATCGGATTGCGATGCCCGAGCACTCCCTTTCATCATCGAACGGGATGGGCTGTCCGTGGCACGGGCATTGAAAGTTGAAACGGAAATGGAGGGCCGACATGCACAAGGCTGTACTCGTTGGGCTATTGCTGACCGTTCTCGCGAGCCCCGCAAAGTCGTTTGAACTGGGGCTGCAAACGATCTTTGACAATCTCGGCTATTCGGTGGATGTCCACGATGACGAAATCAAGGGTGACGTCTTCTTTCAGGTTAAAGAAAGCCACGTCTCAATCATTGAGCAATACTCTTCGCTCGAACGAGGCACTGCTCTCGGTTGGTATTACGAGGATATTGACCCGACCTGGGTGGTGGGCGGTAGCCTGACCGGACTTCCGCAGACCACGCAATTGGATGATATCAACGCCTTCTTCGGCCTGACATTGTGGACAAATTACAACGGCGAAGAGCGAAATGATCAAACCTGGTACTCTGAAGACTGGCGTAATGTCGACCTTGCTGATCACATGAAGGTGTATCGGACGCGCCTGGACGGTCAGCTTGTGGCACATTCGTATTTGCTGGCCTGGGAAGACTTGCCAAATCTTGGCGACGCCGACTTTCAGGATATGGTCATTCGCATCGACGGTGTGCAGGCGGTAGGTGGTTCGGCCGCACCGGTCCCGGAGCCGGCGACGGTGATTTTCTTTGCGCTCGGTTTGGCTGCGACCGGACTTGGAATGCGACGGTGGGTTGGGTAGTTGTACGGAACCTATAGCTGCTGCTGAGCATACACAGGAAAACGCCGCCGGAGCACCGGCGGCGTTCTTGCATTCGGTCAGTGAGACAATATTGGAAGCCTTATTCTTCCTTCTTCTCCTCACCCTCGGCGCTGTCCTCGCCTGCACCCTCGGCGCCTTCAGCCGCTTCGGCCTCTTCACCTTCGAGTTCGGCTTCTTCTTCCTCGGCAACGGACTTGACGATAGTCGGCATCGAAATCACGACGATCGTCCGCTGCAGGTCGTCAATGATGGTGGCGCCGGGGATATCGAGATCCTCGACATGGATGGCGTCGCCGATATTCAGCTCGGAAACGTCGACCACCACCTCGTCCGGAATCGCCGTCGGCAGACAGGAGATGTACAGTTCGCGCATCGTCTGCTGCTGAATGCCGCCGTCGTCGATCACGCCCTTCGCCGTGCCTTCGCAGCGAATCGGAATCGACAGGCTGAGCGGCTTGGTCATACTGATGGCGTGGAAGTCGACATGCACCACGTGGCTGGTGACCGGATCGCGCTGCATTTCGCGGATCAGGACTTTCTTTTCGTCGGCGCCGTCGAGCGACAGCTTGAACAGCGTACTCGATGTCGCTTCGCGGTGGGCGCGCAAAAACTCGCGTTCTTCGACCGATACCGTCTGCGGCTCCATTCCCGGGCCGTAAACGATTGCCGGAATGCGACCGGTGGCGCGCACGCGACGTGCCGCTCCCTTCTTCTCGCTCGTCCGAACGGTAGCGGTCAGCGGGATCTCTTTCATGATGCTACCAAATCCTCTTGCTATGATTATTGAACATGTTTGCTCGTTTTATGTCACCGCCGGCTGATCCTCAAACAGCGACGATACCGACTGCTCATCAGAGATGCGCAGAATGGCCTCGCCGATCAGTTCGGAACAACTCAGCACTTCAAATTTATCCGTCAAATTTCGCTTCGTCTGATCAATCGAATTGGAGATGATCATTCGCTCGATCGGGGAGCGGTCGATCTTGGCTATTGCCTCTCCGGAAAGTACGCCGTGCGTACAGGCGGCATAGATGTTACCTGCGCCGCGCTGGGTGAGAAACTCGGCGGCGTTGACCATGGAGCCGCCGGTATCGACCATATCGTCGCGGATCAGGATGTTCTTGTCGCGCACGTCGCCGATCAGGTTCATCACTTCGGCGACATTGGCGCGCGGGCGACGTTTGTCGACAATCGCCAGGTCGGCATTGAGGGCGCTGGCGGTAGCCCGGGCCAGCTTGATCGAGCCGACATCGGGGGATACCACACACAGGTTATCCAGGTTGAGCCGGCGGCAATGATCGTTGAACAAGACCGACGAGTAGAGGTGGTCGTGCGGCAGATCGAAAAAGCCCTGGATCTGGCTGGCGTGCAGATCCATCGTGATGACCCGATCGGCGCCGGCTGTCGTGATCAGGTTGGCCACCAGCTTGGCGGTGATGGATACCCTTGGACGGTCCTTGCGGTCCTGCCGGGCGTAGCCGTAGTACGGAATCACGGCCGTGATCCGCATCGCCGAGGCGCGGCGCGAGGCCTCGATGAGCATGAGCAGCTCCATCAGGTTTTCGGCCGGGGCGCCGGTCGACTGGACGATAAACAGGTCGGCGCCGCGGATGTTCTCGTTGATCTGGACAAACACCTCGCCATCCGAGAACCGCGTCACCGTGCAGTCGGTCAGCGGTACATCGCAGTATTCGGCGACATTTTCGGCAAGCCCGCGGTTGGAGTTACCGGTCACAATCTTGATTTCCTGCCGTACAAGCATCTTGGCTTCTCCGTCAGCGCCGCACTGTGGTAGATCCGACGCAATCTGCACACGCAAAACAAAGCGCCGCCGAGGGTAGTCCCGCCATCGCGACGGGATCGGCGCCGCTGGTCATTGCCCGTGTTATTGGCTGGGGCGCCAGGATTCGAACCTGGGAATGCCAGCTCCAAAGGCTGGTGTCTTACCACTTGACGACGCCCCAAAAACTTGGCGTCTCACAGACCGCTACACAGCATTGGTCTGTTGCTGCAACTCCTTTTCGTACTCCGCCAGGACCATGTCTTCGATCCTCTGGCGCATCTCCTTGTTCACCGGATGGGCGATATCCTGGTAGCTGCCGTCAGGACGTCGCCGGCTGGGCATCGAGACAAAGTATCCGGTATTTCCCTGGATGATCTTCATCCCGCGTACCACAAACTCGTTGTCGAAGGTTACATTCGCAAACCCCTTCAACCGGTCTTCGGTTCGCAATGTGACCCGCACCTCTGTAATTTCCACGGCTGCCTCCCACCTACTGTGAGCTATCTCTGAAACAGGGCAATTGGTTGAGCAGTCACAACCAGCCAACCGCCCCGGTTGAAGTCACCTGCAATGTCGGTCCTGTGCTTGTCCTCCCCAAAAATACCGAACATCGTCGGGCCGGATCCGCTCATCGAAGTCCATAAGGCCTGGGAGGCATCCAGCCCTGACTTAATGGCCGCAAGTTCCGGCAGCTCATCAAGAAGACTTCGCTCAAAATCATTGCCAATGTGACGCAGAGAACCGACCAGTTCATCAACCGTCTGGCAATCAATAAAAGTACAGGTCGGTTGGCGAACTGTCAAGGGCATTCTCAATTGTGAGTACGCCTTAGCTGTTGATATGTGGATACTTGGACAGATCAACAACAAATGATAATCGAATGGCAGATCGATATCAGTCACTTGTTCGCCACGCCCTTTCACCACCGCCTGGCCCGACGAGAAGAAAAACGGCACATCCGAACCAAGCGTTGCGCCGAGCTCAGCCAGATCCCGTCGGGCAAGACCAAGGCCATACAAGTCGTTGACCAACAAAAGCATAGCGGCACAATCCGACGATCCGCCGCCCAGACCGGCCCCGACCGGGATATTCTTTTCAAGCTCCGCCATCACCCCGCCCGACAAGCTGAACCGCTCTTTCATCAGCCGCCAGGCCGCCAGCACCAGGTTATCGCTCTCGACCGCCAGCCGGTCGTTGCCGCGTACTGTCAGTGTCGCCTCCTCACCGTCAGTCCGACGGACTGTCACGCGGTCGGCCAGCGAAATCGCCTGCATAACCGAACAGATCTCGTGGTAACCGTCCGGGCGTCGTCCCAGCACCTCAAGGCTAAGGTTGATCTTGGCCGGGGCGTCAACCGCCCGCGTGTCGCTGTTTATGGTGTCGATCTGCATACTTCTATCCATCGGGGTGGCGCAATGTATGTGATCAGATTCACACAGTCAATCGCCTTTCCATCTTCGCGCCGCTTGAATTCAGGTCGCGTTTATGATATGTTGAAGGAACGTGAATATCATTCTTTTTACCCACTTGGGAGGCGATACATGAACCCGTTTGACTCGCGCGCGACCCTGAAAACGTCGAAGGCAGAATACCAATATTTCCGACTCGATGCCCTTGAGGATCATGCTGATCTGACGAAGATGCCCTATTCGATCAAGATTCTGCTCGAGGCGGTGCTGCGGGGGGTGGACGGTAAGACTGTGACCGAGGACGATGTCATCCGTCTGGCCAAATACGATCCAAAGGATGTCGGCCCCGGCGAGGTCCCGTACAAGCCGGCCCGCGTGCTCCTGCAGGATTTCACCGGGGTGCCGGCGCTGGTCGACCTGGCGGCGCTGCGTGATGCCATGAAGAGTATGGGCGGCAACCCCGACCAGATCAACCCGCTGGTACCGGTCGACCTGGTGATCGATCACTCGGTGCAGGTCGATCGGTTTGCTTACGACGAAGCGTTTGAATACAACATGAAAAAAGAATTCGAGCGCAATTCCGAGCGCTACCAGTTCCTGCACTGGGGCCAGAAAGCGTTTGATAATTTCCGTGTCGTCCCGCCCGCGACCGGTATCTGCCACCAGGTCAATCTCGAGTATCTCGGCAACTGCGTGATGGAGAAAGACGGCGTGGTGATGCCTGATACCCTCGTCGGCACCGACAGTCACACCACCATGATCAACGCCCTCGGTATCGTCGGCTGGGGTGTCGGCGGCATCGAGGCCGAGGCGGCCATGCTCGGCCAGCCTATCTACATGCTGACCCCCGAAGTGGTCGGTTTCAAACTGACCGGCAAGCTCCCCGACGGCGCCACCGGCACCGATTTGGTGCTGACGATTACGCAGATGCTTCGGGCCCACGGTGTGGTCGGCAAGTTTGTCGAGTATTTCGGGCCGGCGCTCGATCATATGACGCTGCCCACACGGGCCATGATCTCCAATATGGCGCCGGAGTATGGCGCGACCATCGGTTTCTTCCCGATCGATGCCGAAACGCTCAATTACCTGCGAATGACCGGCCGCGAGGAGGCCCAGGTTGAACTGGTTGAGGAGTACTGCAAGGCGCAGGGACTGTGGCGAACCGCCGACACGCCCCATCCGGTGTTTACCGATACGCTGGAGTTGGATCTGTCGACGGTGGAGCCGTCGCTGGCCGGACCGAAACGCCCGCAGGACCGTGTCGCCCTCTCAAACCTGAAGCGCGAGTTTGAAGACGCCCTGTCGAAACCGCAAAAGGAACGTGGCTTCGAACTGTCGCCCGAAGCGAAATCGCGCAAGGTCGCTATCCGCAACGGTTTCCAGGCGGAATTGACCCACGGTTCGGTGGTTATCGCGGCTATTACTTCGTGCACCAACACCTCCGATCCGTTCGTACTGGTAGCGTCGGGGCTGCTTGCTAAGAATGCGGTTGAGCGCGGCCTGAAAATTCCGCCGTATGTCAAAACGTCGCTTGCCCCCGGTTCCCGTGTCGTGATCAGGTATCTCGAGAAGGCCGGTCTGATGGAGCCGCTCGAGAAGCTCGGTTTCCACAATGTCGGCTTCGGGTGCACCACCTGCATCGGCAACTCCGGCCCGCTGCCGGAACCGGTGGTGTCGGCGATCGACGAAGGGAATCTCGTCGTGTCGGCGGTCCTCTCGGGCAACCGCAACTTTGAGGGTCGCGTCAACCAGTACACTAAGGCGAACTACCTGGCCTCGCCGCCGTTGGTTGTAGCGTTTGGGCTGGCCGGTACCACCGACATCGACCTGACGTCAGAGCCGATCGGTAAAGGAAGCGATGGTAGCGACGTATACTTAAGAGACATCTGGCCGTCGCAGCAGGATGTAATCGAGACGATTAAGAAGAGTCTTACACCGCAGATGTTCCAGGAAGAGTATGCCTCGGTATTTGACGGGAATAAAACGTGGAATGCCATCAAGTCGCCCGACTCGGCGTTGTACGAATGGGAGGACAAGTCGACCTACATCCAGCATCCGCCCTTCTTTGTCGACATGAAGAAAGACCCGGAACCGATCAAGCCGATCAACGACGCTCGTGTTTTGGTCATGGTCGGTGATTCGATCACGACTGATCACATTTCACCGGCCGGCGCGATCAAGGCTGATTCACCGGCGGGCAAGTATCTGCTCGATCATGGGGTACAGTTTGCCGACTTCAACTCGTACGGTTCGCGTCGCGGCAACGATCGCGTGATGACTCGCGGCACTTTTGCCAACATCCGCCTGCGCAACCTGCTCGCTCCCGGCACCGAGGGGGGCGTGACCAATTACCTGCCGGATGACAAGCAGATGTCGATCTATGAGGCGGCCATGAAATACCAGAAGCAGAATATCCCGCTGGTGGTGCTGGCGGGTAAGGACTACGGCATGGGATCGTCGCGCGACTGGGCGGCGAAGGGGACCTTCCTCCTCGGTATCAAGGCGGTTATCGCCGAGAGTTTCGAGCGCATCCATCGCACCAACCTTGTCGGTATGGGCGTGCTGCCGCTGGTGTTCGCGGATGGCGATTCGCGTGAGTCGCTTGGTTTGACCGGTAAGGAGCTGTTCAGTATTGAAGGACTGAACGACGATATCAGGCCGCGCCAGACCCTGACCGTGAAAGCGTACGGTGGCAACGGTGAGAAGAAGTTCCAGGTGATGGTGCGGCTCGATACACCGATTGAGATCGACTATTTCCGTCACGGCGGCATTTTGCCTTATGTCCTGCGCGACCTGGCGGGGTAGC
>CAZJCK010000050.1:16819-26435 GCA_964544635.1 uncultured Ignavibacteriales bacterium
CTTGCGGCGGGTTTGACGATATTGTCGTAGGGCAGGCCTCCGCCTTGGGAGGCTGCCTTGTTTATTGCGTGATCTCTCGAAAAAAACTTGCATCCGTCGCACCGACTACATCTTCTTTCATCCAACAATAAGCACAGGGACTGGTTTACCGGGAGGCGGCTTTGGAGTTTTCTCTTTCCGATATCTTTGCCGTACGTGACGGCTTCGATGGTTGGGAGGCGCTCAGCCTGATCATCGAGAACTTCGTCCTGATCGCTGTGCTCCTCTTCGTCGGAGCAGCGATCAGGACAAACAACCTATACCGCCGCAACAGGATCATTGAAGGCTTCGTTGAGTTCAGTAGCCGGCCAATGGGCGGTCCGTTGACATTTCCATCGAAGCACGGTATGACGGCTGCCATCGCAATTTGGGTCATGATCACCTACAGCGCACTACGGGTTTTCGAGTTGCCGGTACTCGGCATTGTCGCTTCGGGGGGAGTCGTCCTGTTGTCGCTGGCTCTTCACCGCCGGTCGTCGCTGCGAAGACTCTACGATGATCCATTCAATGATCTTGCCAATACGGGGCTGAAATACGAATCCAGGTACTGGTGGGACTATTAGCTGCGACGGCAGCCTCCCAGGGCTGAGGCTGTCCTGCGCAGAGTGAACGCCTGCAACTACATCATATCATCCGGGTCGACATCGATCACGACCTTCACCGCCGACGCTAACCCGAAGCGACCGTCGCTCGCCTCCCACTCCGTCAGCATGCGCGCCAGTTTGACCGGTTGCATCGTCTTGATGAACAAGTGCCGGCGGTACTGTTTTCTCAAGTAATACATGGGGCAGGGCGCCGGTCCAAGGATGTGCGCTTCGATCTTTGCGGCGGTGACACGTTTCTGTAGCGCCTGCTGCAGGGCCGAGGCGGTGGTCGCGAGTATACCCTCACGCGTCGATGAAAGGATGATGCGTACGACGCGGCAGAACGGCGGATAGACCGCCGCCTTGCGCAGCTCGATCTCGCGATCATAGAACGATCGGTAGTGCTGCGCGGCGGCATCCTCGATGACCGGATTCTCCGGTTGAAACGTCTGTATCAGCACCTCGCCGATCTCCTCACCTCGCCCCGACCGCCCCGACACCTGCAACAGCCGCGCGAAGGTCTTTTCGGCGGCGCGGAAGTCGGGCAGGTCGAGATGGCTGTCGGCCGACAGTACGCCAACGAGAGATACGCCCGGGAAGTCGAGCCCTTTGCTCACCATCTGTGTGCCCAGAAGTATGTCATTCTTTCGTTCGGCGAAGTCGGTGAGGATCTGGTGGGCCCGCTTGCGGCCGGTGGCAGAATCGGAGTCAAGCCTGGCAACGCGGGCATCCGGAAACAACCGCGGCAGCTGTTCTTCAACTTTCTGCGTCCCCACCCCGCTGTAATCCAACTCGGTTGACTTGCAGTTGCTGCAACTGGAATAATCGGTTATCAGGTAGCCGCAGTAATGGCACGACAGCTTCCGGCCCACTTTGTGCCATGTCAGCTTCACCTGGCAATTGGGGCACTCGGGAACGTGGCCGCAGGTGAAGCAGCGCAGTTGTGGCGAGTGACCGCGACGGTTCAGATAGAAGATCACCTGCTGCTTCTTCGCGAGGCTGTCGTCGGTCTTCTTCTTGAGCGGCCAGGAAACATAGTACATATCCCCTTTCAACCGTTCGCGCTTCATATCCACGATATGAATCACCGGCAGCCGCGATTTCCCCGGCCGTCGGTGCAGTTCGATCAGCTTGTACCGTCCGGTCAGGGCGTGATGGTACGACTCGATCGACGGCGATGCGGAGCCGAGCACGATTGGGATGTCGTTGCGCTTAGCCCGCATGATGGCGGCATCGCGGCAATGGAAACGCGGCGAGGGATCGTCCTGCTTGTACGACGAGTCGTGCTCTTCATCGACCACGATCAGACCGATGTTGTCCAGTGGCGCAAACAACGCCGAGCGCGGTCCGACGACGATCTTGTACTTACCGTCACGTATGCCAACGTACGACTCCATACGTTCCCGTGCGGTCATGCCGCTGTGGATGACGGTGACGTCATCACCGAAAAATCCGCGAAAGTACGCTAAAGTGGTGCCGGCAAGCGCAATTTCTGGTGTGAGTACCAGGGCGGTCATGCCGCCTTTGATGATCTCGCGGCAGAGATGGCAATACACCAGCGTTTTGCCTGAGCCGGTGATACCGTGAACGAGAAAGGTATTGAAGCTGCCGGCACCGGCCAGGACCGCATCTATAGCGTCGCGCTGCTCATCGGTCGGTTCGGCGGTGGCGACCTCCGGGCGGGCGGTCACAAAGTCGAGAATGCCGGTCGCGCGTGGCGTTTCGACGGTCTCGAGCAAACCCATCTCGACCGCCTTTTTGATGAAATGGTCCGACCAGCCGAGGTCGTTCAGTTCGGAGCGACGTTTGGTACCGGTGAACGGCGTCCACGAGCCACCGTCGGTGAGTTCCGACAAATCGGCCTTGCGGTTGACGCGGTATCGATTATAGGTGGCCGTTTCGGTCTTCTCGGCGCCGGGCCATTGTTCGACAAGCACGTTTTCAGCGAGCAAGTGCCGCCAGGCGCTTCGTCCTTCCGACCGCAGCAGCGCCAGGGCCTCCTTGCTGACCGCTTTGCCCGGTTTGGCGCGCGACCGCAAGCGCTCCGGCAGCAGGCCGAGTTTCCCTTCGCCCCAGATGTACCTGGTGCCCCGGTGGAGTTTCATCGACGGCGGCAGGGCCGACTGCAGGCAATCGGCCGGATTGGCAAAATAGTACTCGGCCAGCCACATGCAGAACGAAAACAGTTCGTCGGTGAAGTAGGAGTGAATGTCGAGCGGCCGGACAATACTCTTGGTACTGAAACCTGTGGGCGGCTCGGTCGGGCCGAGATAGAAACCGACTGCGCGAGTCTTGCCAAACGGCACCAGCAGGCGCTGGCCGGGGGTAAGTTCACCAACGCTGTCGGGATGATCGTAGGTGAAAGTGCGGCGCATCGGACCGGCCACCGCCACCTCGGCGTATCGTTTCGGGTCGGGCATATCTGAATATGAAAAAAGGGCCGGCAGACTGCCAGCCCTTTAGTCGGACTTCTGTCACAGATGTGCGGCTTACAGCTCAGCCAGCATCTGCTCAACTTTCTTTCGTTTTTCCGGCATGTTCAGTTCGCGGTACAGGTCGACCAGCCGTTCCAGAACTTCCTTCTCCTTCGCCTTGAGGTCCACCGCCGCCTGATAGGCATTGGCGGCATCCTCGAAGCGCTGTAACTGCAGGTAGGAATCACCGAGCGTCACCCAGTAATCGTATTCCTGCGGTGCAATCTCGGTGAGTTTCTGGAAGGCCTGGGCGGCTGCCTGATAGTCGTTGAGCACGTACGAAATCATGCCGTACTCACTGGCCACGAATTCGTCATCAGGCGCCATCTCAAAGACTTGCGCGAAGTATCCTTTGGCCGAATCGAACAGTCTTGTCCGTTCATCCTGCCAATAGGTAACCTTCTCCGGCATCTCCCGTTCACGATAGTACGACGCCGAGTCGTTGGCCTCGCGCGCTATCTGGTTAAAATATCGCCCGACATTGCTCCAGGCGTCGACATTGGTCGAATCCATCTCGATAATGTGCATGTTGACGATCTTGGCCGAATCGTACATCTGGCAGTTGTTGAGGCAGATCGCCAAGTTGGTTCTCACCCCGAGATCATCGGGCGCCAAATTGGCCAACTCGTTGAAGTAGCTAGCCGCCTTGCAATAGTCGTTCTGCTGCACATACGTGTAGGCGATTTCATTGATAAGGTTCGGATTGGTTTCCTCCGAGGCGGCCAGGCCCTTCTCCATCCACTGCACCGCCTTGTCGTACTCCTCGCGCAACTGGTAGGCATTGCCCATGGCGACAAAGGCGCGGTGATCCGACGAATCGAGGGTGATGGCCATGTTGAAGTTTGTCACGCAGGAGTCGAGATTGGCATCGACACCCTCGGTGGCGAAGCTGATGGTAAACGAATCGGTGGCGGTCTTGAGCTGCTCCTGGAACTCGTTCACCTTGGTGAGTTGCCCAACGCCGGCGTTGTAGAATAGTCGCCAGTACCGCACAACCGTCGAGTCGGACTTCTCGACATACTCGTCGCAATCCTTGCGGTAGTCCTTGTCGATCTCTTCGTTTTCGCAGGTCCAGTGCAGCGAATCAACGATGGTCCGGAATTTGGCGACCCACTCCGGCTTTTTGCTGAAGTCGGATTCCTTTTCCAGAAAGTCGATGTATATCGACGCCGTGAGGCTGAGTGCCTCAGCGTGCGGCCCATAATGCATACCCAGCGAGTCCAGCATGGCAATGGCATCGCGGTAGCGCGATGTATCGCCGCTGAGGATGTGAATCTTGGCCGACTTAATGTAGGCGCCTTCCGGCAGCTTGCGCCCCCGCTTGGCGTCGGAAACGCCGTACAGCATGGTGCACGCCAGCAGCGCCAGCAGTAATGTCTTAGCGAACTTCAAGGTGACCTCCTCACACGTTCGGCTCAATCTCTGTCTGTAGCCAGCCAATTTATTGTGACACAAATCACTTGTCAACGATTTGGCGCATTAGCGACGCGTGAACCTGACCGTAAACTCCACCGTCATGGTCGAATCGGCCGGGATCTCGAGATTGAACGTTATGGTGCTTATATCTTCCTTCTCATATTCCACGGGAGCCTTGAGAATCTCCCAGTATCCATATAACTTCTTCGTCACTTCAACCGTCACCGCTTCATCTTCCTTGCGGTTGCGCAGCTCGATCTGGAAGGTCTGGTCCTCGACCTTGTCCGAAATGCGCTGGCGGTCGATTACCTTATACTCACCAACCACGTCGAACGCCGTCCCGATCACCAGTTCCACTTCTTCCTCGCGCGGGGTGTGGTCGATACGGTCTTCACCCAGGAGGATCAACGAACCGTCGGCATCATCCGCCTTGAAGACGCGTACCCGGCCGGCCGGCAGCGGCAGCCCCAGGCCGGTCTCTTCGCTGTTGGTAAACGCCAGCGTAACTTCAACTTCGGCGCCGTTGTTATCGGGCCGATAGCGCAGGCGTTTCTCGGTCTCGACCGTGGCCGGCTCAAACAACGATATCTGCTTGATCTCATTGTTGGCCACAGTGGCAGTGCGCGGCAGCGTATACAGGTGGTACTCGAAGAACGCCTTCTCTTCAAACCCGGCCGCCTTGCGTGGCGCCACTGACTGCAGCTCTATCATGGGGCGATCGTATTCCTGTCGCGGCTGCTCGGCACGGTGAATATCGCCGGCCACCAGTTTCAGCCTGGCATCCTCGTAAGTCTTGCCGGAGCGGTTGTCGATCGACGACCATCCCGACCAGTCGAGTTCGGTCTCGGCTTCGTTGAGCACACCGACATACTCGGCCGACCAGGTCATGCCGGATGTCTGGTAGCTGACTTCGGTTTCCCGCTTGCCCGAGATGTCTGACGAGTACAGCCAGAAGAGGGTGGGGCGAGTAATCAAACCGTCGGGGAGGCTCGGAAAATTGACGAAAATAATCTCGCTCATTGACACCATCTTGATCGAACCGCCGGCCTCGCGCAGGACAGCATTCCCGCCGGCCGACAGGAGCGTGCCGGTATACACGTCGCCATCCTTACTGACCAGCTCGATTTCCTTGTCGATATACTTGGCCATCATCTTGCCCGAATTGACCAGGTCGAACTGGTAGTTTTGTTCGAGGATGGTGACCGCCGCGGCATCGCTGGTCAGGCCGAAGCGCACCGAGGCCGGATCGATTCGGGACGGTACGTCCTGGAAGGCGAGGCGTCCGACGCCCTTTTCAAAGGTCAGGGTTCGCTTCTCGCTGATTACGCCGAGGTCGGAGTTGTAGACAGTGACGGCGATGTCGTCGGCGCTGACAGCGGCAGCAAGACCGAGCATCAAACCGAGCATCAATGTGTAAACAAGTGACCTTTTCATATTTCCGGCTCCTTTACTTATACCCGTTCATACCGGATCCGGGTACAAAGTCGATTGTGGTATTGAAGTTCATTCAGACTAAGTACCGCGCCGTCGGCGCTTTCTTCCACTAAAAAGCGCGGTCGTTGAAACGGACAATAGTGCTGTTGATGCGCTCCTCGACAGCGTCCGGCAAAGGGAGTGTGGTCGCCTCGGAAAAGGTCTGATCTGGTTCGTTAAGTCGTTCATAGATTTGGAGATACAATTCGTAAATCAGTTCCAGCGACAAGCTGTAGCGAGGTTCCAGCTGCGGTTCGAGACGGTCCAGCGTCCGCCGTGCCCGCGCCCGATAATTCTCCGCGCAGCGAAGATAGAAGTCCATGACAGCGCGCACCTTAGCAGGCATTTCACCCGATTCAGCGGCTGTCCTGAGATCGGCGTGAGCGACGTCGTGCTCGGCCAATATATTGTCCCCAAAATAGTTAAGGCCCCGTCTCTGGTCTTTCTCGAAATCTCTCAGGATATGTACGACATATGAAAACCGCGCCAGCATGCGCGCCGACGACCGGATATCAAATAGCGGCGGCAGACAACCGTGCTCGGCACAGCGCACACCGCACAGGTGCAAGAAGATAGAGGCGGGGGCCACCGCCGCTCCTTCGGAGTACCGTATAAAGGAGCGCAGGGTAGGGAAACGGTCGTTATAAATGTCCCAGATCATCGCCTCGGCCAGCTTTTCCCATGGCCAGATCGGAATGGCGAACCGCTCTGTCATTTCCAGCAACTGGCGCTGGAACGGATCAGTGCCGAGTTGACGCTTCAGCCCGCGCACCCAGTCGTTGATCATCGCCGTCAGCGTTACTTTCTCCTGCTCAGCCAATTCACGGACTTCGGCCTTGCGGTTGTCGACCAGGTCATCGAGCACTCGCATCGAGCGGTAACAGACCTTGAACGCCTCATACCGGTCCTTTTCCCACACCCTGGCGCCGATATCGAGGATCGGGTTGGTGAGTATCTCGGAGAAATCGAGTTCGAGGGCAAAATCGAGGTCGGATTTAGGTTGGTTCGAGGTCATGTCTGATAATAATATAGAGCAGCGAACATTCACAAGAACAGGATACCATCATTTACACTGCTGCCAACGATTGACTGATCTATGCCGCAACCAATAAAGCTGCTCGTTCTCACCCATAACTTTCCCCGTTTTTCGGGCGACTATGCCGGAATCTTCGTGTCGCTATTGTGCCGCAAATTGAAGGCGCACGATATCGATCCGATTGTCCTGGCGCCGCACGATCCGGGACTGCCGGAGAAAGAGACTTTGGACGGGGTGACGGTGTATCGCTTCCGCTATGCCGATCGTGACGAGGACGAGAACATCGCGTACCGCGGCAACATGCACCAGCTGGTGCTCGGTTCAGTGACCGGCATCTTCAAGTTCAAGCAGTTTCTCGATCGCTTTCGCAAGGCGGCGCTCGAGCTTATCGAGAAAGAGCAGATCGACGTTGTCTCCGGTCACTGGCTGGTGCCCAGCGGCATCATCATGAAAACGATCCTCCGCAGGAATCCGCGGCCGCTGGTGCTGTCGTCGCACGGCACCGATGTCCGCCTGATGAAGAAGTGGATGCGTGTCACCTACCGCTACTTCAAACCGTTCGTTTATCATATGCATCGCTGGACAGTGGTGTCATCATTCCTTCGCGACGAAATTCTGTCGATAGACAAAAGCCTCGAACCGCTCCTCACCGTGCTCCCCGTCCCTCACGACGAAAGCCTGTTCGATCGCGACAGTTCTATCGAGCGCGACCATAACCTGATTGTGTCGGTGACACGGTTCACCGAGCAGAAACGAGTCGACCGATTGGTCAAAGCGTTTGCGCTGGTAAAGGACGCGCACCCGCAGGCCCGGCTCGACATTTACGGCGCCGGGCCGCTGGCCGGAAAGGTGAGGGAATGGATCGATACGTTTGGCTTGAATGATGCCGTGACCCTCAAGGGGACTGTTGATCAGAAGAGCCTGCGACAGATCTACAACGCCGCTTCGGTCGCCGTGCTCAATTCCTACCGCGAGGGGTTCGGGCTGGTCTTGTCCGAGGCGATGATGTGCGGCGCGGCGGGGGTTGGCGTTGATTCGGGCGGTATCACCGATATTATTCAGCACCAACAGACCGGCCTGCTGGCACAGCTTGACGATGTCGGCTCGCTCGCCGAACAGCTCAATCGACTACTGGCCGACCGTCAACTGCGCGACCGACTGGCCGACGCCGGCTATGCCTACGCTCACGCCACCTATGCCTCGGGGCCGCTGGCCGAACGGTATGCCGCGCTGATCCGGAGCGCTGCCGAGGGCTGACCTCTTCGCTTGCATAAAATACAGTAATTGGTATATTTTTTGATGGAGGTGAACGTGACCTCTATTGAGGCGATTATAAACCGCCAACTGCTTCAATGGGAAAAGCAGCAGGAACTCCGCCAGCAGAAAAAGCAGAAGGCACCCAGACCGTACCCGATCATCACGGTGTCGCGCCAGACCGGCAGTCGCGGGTCGTACTTTGCCTCGCGCCTGGCCCAGCGTCTCGATTTTCAGCGGCTGCACCGTGAGGTTATCGAAGAGATCTGCCGCTCTTCGGGCTACCGCAAGCGACTGGTCGAGTCGCTCGACGAACACTTTCGCGGCCAGCTCGACATGCTCGTCGAATCAATTCTCACCGGCCAGTCGTTCGACCACCGGGACTATATCCATCACCTCACCAAAGTCGTGCTGTCGATGTCGCGCCTCGGCGGCGTCGTACTGATGGGTCGCGGCGGCAGTTTCATCGTCGGCCCGCACCGTGGCTTCCACCTGCGCTTTATTGCACCTGTTGGGAAAAGGGTCGACAACTTGATGAAGTACGTCGGCTTGTCGAAACTTGAGGCTACTGAGCGAATCAGTTGCTCGGACAAGGGACGGCGGGAATTCATCCAGCACCTGTTCGACGCCGACATCGACGATCCCCACGCTTACGACATGGTGATCAACTCGTCGCTGATGGATGTGGAGGACCTGGTGGAGGTGGTGATGCGCGCAGTTGGGGCCAAGATCGACAAGCTGACGTATCTTGACCACGACCAGCCGGCCGCCTAAAACTGCCCCGTCCGCAGCATGACCAGGGTGCAAGCCTCGACCACTTCGATATCGTTCTCGCGCAGCTTCTCGGCCAACTCCGGATTCTCGGCCCCCGGATTGAAGATGACCCGTCGCGGCTTCAGCTCCAGGATCTCATCGAGCTTCTCATCGGAAATCTTCGAGTTGACGTACATCGTCAGGGTATCGATCGGATCGCTGATATCGGCCAGCTCGCGTACCCCCGCCACACCGTCGACGGTATGGCCGGCCGGGTGAACCGGGATCGGCTGGTGACCGTGATCCTTGAGCATACGCACAGCCATATACGAATAGCGATCTTCTTTCGGTGAGGCGCCGAGGACAGCGACGCGTGAATGTTCCGGGGCTTTGGTTGCCATGACTGCGGTCTCCTTTGTTTTTGCTTTCTCTATCGGCTACAACAAGGGAGACGATTGTCTGTTCCGCAAGTGCGGGATGTGATTGTTGTGGGACGAATGTCGCGGCACCCCACTGCCCGGCAACTGCCGGGCAATTCCTTCATACGTCATCCCGGACAAGATCCGCCGGAGGCGGATCGCAGATCC
>CAZJCK010000051.1:0-25808 GCA_964544635.1 uncultured Ignavibacteriales bacterium
AATGGATGCCCGCCTTCGCGGGCACGACGTATTTTGGGGGGCGGGAATGAAATGAGGAGTGCAAACGAAGACGTTTGTCGCCCACGAGCTTAAGACGACCGGCCCCTCGGTCTGCTGTCGCGGCCCTCAGTGATCAGCCCTACGAGCCACTTCTATCGCGCAACGCTACAATCCGCGCCATGACATCGGCGGCCAGCGCCAGGTAACCCTCTTTTTCATCCCGGTACGACATAACCTTCTCGCGCATTATCGGCTCGCCGTATGTGATGCGCAGGCGACGTTTGAACAACAGGCAGCTCTTCAGGTCGTTTGAGTTCTCGACATACACCGGCACAATCGGCACCCCGGCCTTGCGTGCAATCACGCCTATCCCCGGTTTGGGCGACAAGAATTCGTTACTCTTCGAACGGGTACCCTCAGGAAAAACTGTCAACAATCGGCCATTGTGCAACGCCTCAAGGCAGCTCTGCACGGCGGCGCGGTCGATCGCGCCACGTTTGATCGGCAGGGCGTTGGTGCGACGGATCAGCCAGCCCAACACCGGCACGCCGAACAGCTCTTTCTTGGCCAAAAAATAGACCTGTCGTGACAACGCCGAGCCGACCAGCGGTGGGTCGAAGTGGGAGCGATGATTAGGCGCCAGGATACAGCCGCCCTCTTTCGGTACATGCTCCCGACCGAGTACTTTCCAGTGAAAGCCGAAGATCCCCAGCATCCGAGAGAGAAACCAGCCTGTCCAGTAGAACGGTTTCATGACTGTTCGGTCAGGCGCCCCACCAGTGAGAGAATCTTGTCGACCTGCTGCTCGACAGTCATGGTCGAGGTGTCGATTTCAACGGCATCATCCGCCTTGCGCAGCGGCGAGTGGGCGCGCTCGGAGTCGTGGCGATCGCGACGTTCTATATCGGCCTTCTGCTCCTCGAGGCTACTCTCATGGCCGGCGTTCTTAAGATCCTTGAGCCGTCGCTTCGCCCGCTCCTCAACCGTCGCAATAAGGAAGACTTTCACCTCGGCATCGGGAAAGACAACCGTCGTCGTATCGCGTCCCTCGGCCACCACCGACTGCCCGCGCGCAATCTCCTGCTGCTTGGCGACCATCGCCTTGCGCACGCCCGGATGCGCCGACACCTCGGAGACATGCAAGGTCACCTCGGGCGTGCGAATCTCGGTGGTCACCTCTTCGTTATCGCAAAATACACGGTTGTCGTCGCCCGACGTTTCAAACCGTATCTGCATATCGCGCGCCATGTCGGTTAGTTGCCTGGAGTCAGACGGTGACACGTTATCCTGCAGCGCCTTGCAGGTCAGGGCACGGTACATGGCGCCGGTATCCAGAAACTGAAAGCCCAGGCGCGCCGCCACCAGCTTGGCGGTGGTCGATTTGCCCGATCCGGCCGGACCGTCGATAGCTATCGTAATCGGCTTGTTCATGGCTGCTCTTCCGGCATGACGGTGCTGTCGATCGCGCTGTCCGGCAGTACTTCCCGCGCCGGCAGGGCATCGAACCACTTCACGTGCAGCGAGTCATACGTACCGTCGCTTCGAATCGCCGCCAGCGCGTCGTTGACCTGACGGTGCAGCACCGTGTCCTTCGGTCGCATCGCCATACCGTAGTGTTCTTCGCTCAGGATGTTCCCCACCATCCGTGCCATACCGTGACGACTAATATACGCCTGGGTGGTCGGGAAGTCGTTCAACACCGCATCGAGATTGCCGTTGTTCATATCGATGAAGGCGGCGCCGATGTTGTCGTACGAAAAGACATGGACACCGTCCATGCGCTTCGCCATCAGCTCACCGGTGGTTCCCAGCTGCACGCCGACGTGCCGGCCGCGCAGATCTTCAACCGTGACGATCATAGTATCGTCGACCGGCACGGCCATTGTCTGGCCCGCCAGGTAGTACGGATCGCTAAACGCGACCACGGCCGCCCGTTCCGGCGTTATCGTCATCGCCGAAATGACGAGGTCGTACTTGTTGTTGAGCAGGCCGGGGATGATACCGTCGAACGGCGTCACGATAAATTCAGGAGTCCAGCCGTTGCGGGCACAGACTTCGCTCACCAGGTCGATATCGAAGCCGGTCGGGGTACCGGTGCGGGAGTCGACCAGTTCAAACGGCGGATAAGTGGCGTCGGTGCCGATTGTGAGCACCGTACGATCCATCGGGTTCTCGAGTTGCTCCTGGCCGCAGCCGGACGCCAGGAACAGACAAACTGTCAGGAGGAAAAGTAATGTTCGCATGGCCCCAATGAACACAATTCCACTCGTTTGGGCAAGGGGCGACGCAGGCAAAAAAGAGGCGGATGATAATCCACCCGCCTCTTCGCTAAACGCATTGGAAGTCTTATTAGAAGAAATCGATCGACAGGTGGTCGAGACGGTCGCCCAGGCGTACTTCGATGCGCGGTGTCATGGCATCGTAACCGTCGCTCACGTACATGCTGTCGCGCTCGATCAGGCCGAGCTGTTGCAGGTAGGAGCCGTACTCGGTGCCGAAGACAGCCAAGCCGGCCTGCATCGGCACCCGCAGGCGGATCGAGCTGTTGGCGCCGCCCAGGTTAATCGATACCGTCTCGCGTAAATCGCCCACTTTGACATAGACGCTGCCATCGTGGGCATCGACATTCAATCGTTCCAGCGGCGTGGTGGCGAGGTTAAGATGCATATCGGCCTCATTGCCGATGCAACTCAAATCGAGCGGGGCCTGGTCGTTGAACGACATGTACCAGTCCTGCGGCCGGTCGGTGTCGATCTTTATCCGGTTGCCGAACAAGCCGCCGGAGCGACTCTCGATTGTCAGCCGAGCGTCGTCACCCGCGCGGTCGTAGTCAATCCTCGGCTTGCGTGTCATTTCATTGAAACGCCCGAAGGCGAGATACTCAGTAGCGTCGCGGATCGTCAGGTCGGTGTTGTCGATCTCAATCGTTACCTGGATCGCTTCGATACCGTCCTCCATCTGGATAATCTCTTCATACTCCGAGAAGAAGGAGCCACGCTCTCCGCCGCTGGAGCCCGTGAAGGCCACCCAGAAGGCGGCCCCGATGAAAGCGATCGTTGTCAGGTACGAGATCGCCTCCAACCGGGTACGGGTGAAGATCTTCTCAATACCGATGGCGATCAAAAGCAATGGTATGAAGATCGCCAGGTCGAGCACGAAGTTGACATTGAGGACATCAATATTCGCCAAAAACCAGAGCGCTCCAATCAGTACCAGGAGCATGCCCCATCGAAACCGTGCCGGAGTCATCGGCCGTTTCCTCCATTGTCCGGATGCAGCGAGTTACCATTCGACTGTTCTGCCTGGGTCGACGGTTCGGTCTTGCCGTTGGTCTTACGGAAGATCAGAACAGCGCCAATGGCAATCAAAAAGATCGGCCAGATTTCGTGCCAGTCGAACCAGTACCAGTTTTCGCGAACGAGCAGGATCCCGCCGATTAGTATCAGGATGATTCCCGGCAGGTAGCTCCTGGCGCCAGATGACGGCGAGGCTGTGGCTGACTTTTCCAGCTTAGCCTCGGCCTCGCGCCGTTCTTCCGGCGAGAAGCCGAACTGCTCACGTTTTGGAATGACAATCCAGCCGACGAGATAGGCCAGCAGGCCAAAACCGTTGAGGAAAAACAGAACAACCGCAATGACGCGGATGAGGACCGGATCGATATCGAAGTATTCGCCGATGCCACCACAGACACCGCCGATCACCTTGTTGTCCTGCGAGCGCATGAGTCGCTTGGGCATGAGGGTCTCCTTTCGTCGTAATCTACCCCAACATACGAAAGGTCTGCGAAAAAGTTGTCGTAAGCGTTATTCTGAAGACTCCGACGTTGTTTCGCCGGTCAGTTGACTGACAAGCCCACCCGCATATTCAGCCAGATCGGAATCGGAAGCGGCGACATTTCGGATAAACGACAACGATTTGTTGTATTCAGCACTGTCAGCAGTATAGGATGCTACCATATAATGCGCCAGGATCAGGTCCCGGGAAACGCTCGGCACAACATCTTTCGACTGCCCGGCCGACTGTTTTGAACGTTCTTTCTTCTTCTCGGCCAGCGACTGGGTAGTCTCCTGTTTGGGTACTATGTCGGAAGGAAACCCCAACGACCTGGAGCCGCTCGTCGCTTCGTCGGATTCGGCAGCAGTCAGGTCGGCCAGGCGCCTTTTCCAGAACTCCAGGCGCTCCGCGTCCGGCTTGCGAGTATTTGCGATAACGGTGCCGCTGCTGGTCGTCTGTACGCCCGAGCCTGAGGCGCTGTTCAATTGTATGCTGCCACTTCGATTGCTCAGCCCCTCAATCCTGGCCGGAGCCTGTTCTTCGACACGTTGCACCGATGGCGGCACTGATTCGGCCGGTTCAACGGCTGGTTTTTCACTCTCACCCGATCGCATGACCGGGGCACTCCTGGTGGTGCCTTCATAGTGGTCTTTTGGTGATGGCTGGGCGACCTCGTCGCGGACAGCCGGTTCGCTTAAGGCGTCGATGTCAGCGTCGTCCTCATCCGATTGACCGGCAGCACCGATATCCTCAGCCGGCGCCACTTGGCCAGCAGCCTCGGCCGGTGGCCGTTCGGACTCCGGCAGCTCGGACTCAGCTTCGTTCAACTGACGGATCGTCTCCTGAGGCGACGTCATCGGTTCCGTGATCTCTTCTTCGTGCAGGGCAATGAACGCCAGTATTGCCACCGACGCCGCAGCAGCGGTCATCTTCCACCACAGACCGGACCGCTTTTCCGGGCGGATATCGGCCACCTGTTCCGGCTGGCCGAACCCGAGCGCCTGCTCGATCTTCTTTGCGTTCTGCTCGAAGTAGTCGTCAGCCTTAAGCGATGACCGCTTTTCGATCATTCGGTCGAACGCCTCAAGCTCGGCCAGCGCCGCCGCGCACTCTTTGCACTCAGCGATATGCTGACCCAGCAGTTCCTGCTCTTCGAGGTTCAGGCCGGCGTCGTGGTAGGCCGAAATCTTATCTTTGAAATACTTGTGGTCCATCAGCTACTTCTTACTATCCAACCGCTCACTCGATCAGATCTCTCAGTTCGTCCATCAACAACTGGCGCGCCCGGAACAGCCGTGAATCGACCGTACCGGGAGGAATCTTCAGGTGCGTGGCAATATCGTGGTACGACATATTCTCGAAGTGCCGGAGTACGAAGACTGTCCGGTACTTGGTCGGCAGTCCGTTGAGCGCCTTGTAAAAACGGCGCTGCCCCTCATCGTCCATAAGCTTCTCCAGCGGCCCCAGCGCCTCGGACTGGGGATCAAAGCCGACCTCCGACAATTTGTCCAGCGATTGCTCTTTCTCCTCGCGCGTTACCTGGTTGTATGTCAGGTTACGGGCAATCGTCGACAGCCAGGGGTAGAAAGCATATTCCGGGTTAAACCGATCCAGCGCCTTGTAGGCACGGATAAACGCCTCCTGGACGAGATCTTCAGCCTGGTCAAACGATTTGGTCAGTCCGTACACCATCCGATACAGCCTTTTCTGGTGCATCCGAATCAGCTTGCCAAAAGCGGCCTGATTGCCGCCCTGGGCTGCCTCCACCAGTTTCCGTTCCTCGGATTTCTCCGATGGTATAGATACCGGCGGTCGGCTGTTTTCTTCCGAGAAATTCGGGGGCATCAGACGGTTTTCTTCTGTTCAGCCAGAGACAAAATCAGCGATTCGAGGGCCACCTCGCGCTTGACGCCGGTGGTGCGAAGCTTGCTGTCGACCGCGGCGGTGGCGGTAATCATATATTCGAGCTGTGCATTGCTGTAATATCGCCCCTGCTGCTCGAATTTGCCGCGGAGAAAATCGCGATTACCGAGCGGACGGTGGCCGTTCTTGACAAGATAGACCGAGAGCAGATGTTGGTTGAGCAGGGTGATGATGGCCACCTCGGAATTCCCCTCGGCCGTCAGCCGGCGAATCATCTTGAGGGTACCATAGGTATCGCCGGCCATCAAACTGTCGGCGACTGCAAATATATCGAAGACCTCGTGTCCTGAACAGAGCCGGACGACATCCTCCTGGTGCACCCTGTCGCCGTCATCGAAATAATTGATCAGCTTTTCGGTTTCGGCCTGGATAGCGCCACGGTTGGCGCCGTTCCTGGAACTGACCAGTTCGGTGAGGAACTGGATCGCGTCAGACTCGATTGTCAGATTAGCCGAGCCCAGTCGCTGCATGATCGCCTTGCGCGCCTCGGCCGGGGTGAGCCGGTCGAACATTACTACCTCGCCGATCTTCCCCATGTCTCGCACGATGGCAGCGTTCCTTTTCGGCGCCCGGGCCGCCGGCGTGGTGAAGACAATCAGCCGCGAGATATCACCACCTTTTGCCATTTTGAGCACGAGATCACGTTCGGTCGGCTTGTAGCTCTGGATATTGGCCACCGCGAACATCTGGCGTTCACCCAGCATCGGCAGATTGGCCAGGTGCGAGACCAGCTCGCCTGCTTTCACGTTGCGGGCGTCAAAGCGCCGGAGGTTGACTGAGCGCTGGTCGTCGGGCAAGTATTGCTGGGCCAGAAAGCGCACCGCCTCGGCAATACGATAGTCCTCGGCGCCGAAAAAGTAGTAGACCGGTTTGAATTTCCCGGCCCGGACATCGGCCAGCAATTGAGCGGGAGAACGCATGCGCCATGTATACTAAACAGCGATCCAGGGCACAATCATTTATCGGATAGAAGAAAGCCGCGGCTGGTCAGGAGGTCCAGCCGCGGCTTATCAGCACAACAGAAGGAGGGGCTTTATACGTGCATCGCGTGAATGCCTAAGTCAAAAGCAGCACGATAATCACCGTGCTGATAAACACCGCCGCGAACAGGCCGATCCTGCGGCCGAGCATCGACGACTGGTCGGCGGCATGGTGGAAGAAACGCCGCCGCTGACGGAAATCGGCGCCGTGGCGGGTATCCGGTTCGAACGACAGGCTGTCCCAGGGAAAGGCATAGAGCGGGTCGATGGCGAGGATTTCGTTCTTGAGAGTCTCTACCCGGTCGCGCAAGTCAAGGCGTTTGCGCTCGGCCGTTTCTACCATCAACTGCCGCACCTTGTGCGCCAGGGTCAGACGCTTGTCCAGCCAGTTGGCCAGGCTGCACAGTTCGTGGGCGGTCATACGGTCCAGCTCGCCGGCGGCGCGGGCGGCGCGCAGCGACTGGTAGTAAATATTGTCCGACTCGACAGTCGGTTCGAGTTGTTCGATCAGGTAATCGACTCGTTCGCGAAGCAGCGGTGATACGTTAGGCATGGCCGTTCCCCTTCTTCTAATCAAGGCCTACATCGCCAGATCGTCGAGATAATCCTGCAGCGCCTGGTTGGAATCGGTCGGTACCCAGTTCAGGCTGTACCGGTACTTGTGGCGGTACTTCGCCGCCTTGACCATCAGGTGCGAGAATGCCTGCGGCACCGGCTCACGGCCGTTGATGAAGTTAACCACCCGGAGGTTGGTGCCGAAGATCTGGTACGTGTGATTCGAGAAATACTTCTGGTTGCCGTCAATGAACTCAAGCAAAGCCAGCAGGGCGGCAAGGTCGGAGTGCTCGGAATCGACACCGTCAAACGGCGCCTTAAAGGTGATTCCCAGTTCCGGAATATTGAAGGCCACCACGGCCGACTTGGCTACCTCGTTCTGATCCGGCAGCTGATATGATCCAAAGTAACATTCCATGCCGGGGGTTAACGCAACCGTTGTGCCCAAACTATCGACACGGTCCGGCCGTTGCCCCGCAACGACTTACGCCGCCGAGACGATGCAGCGTGTCGCAGCTTTGCCTGCAACCCGGTTCATACGAGTGAATATCCGTTGACTTGCACTGTATGGTAAGAAGCCTATACTTTGTCGCTGAACGCGACTATGAAAGCGCAACAATGACTGTTCTTTCGCAGTCCTATATACTGTAGCATGCAACCAAACATCTTTAATTGGCGGGAGTACGGGTAATGCCAACAATCTTAAAGATCACACTGACAGTATGTCTATTCCTGTTCCTGGTCGGTTCAGCTTCGGCCGCCGACTTTATCGGTACCTGGAAGGGTGCCATCCAGATTCCAGGGTCGCCACTCGAGGTCGAGGTAACCATCGACACTGCCGAAACCGGCGAGCTGGCCGGCGACATCGACATTCCAGCCCAGAACACCAAAGACCAGGCGCTGAAAGATATCGCAGCCGACGGCAGCACCATCTCGTTTGTCATCACCACCGTCCCGGGCGATCCGACTTTTGACGGCAGCCTGAGCGACGACGGTGACACCTTGTCGGGCGAGTTTCGACAGGGCGGCGCAGCCTTTCCGTTTATGCTGACACGTTTCGATGTCGCCGCAGCCGAAGCCGAGAAAGCCGCGCTGGAAGCCAAACTGAATGAAATCCGGACGTTTATCGATTCCACCATGGCGTACTGGAATGTACCGGGTATGGGGCTCGGGCTGGTCGTTGACGATTCCGTTGTAATGCTCGAGGGCTACGGCTATCGCGATGTCGAGAACGAAGTCCCGGTCGACGAGCACACCGTGTTTGCGATCGGTTCATCGACCAAGGCGTTTACCACTATGCTGCTCGGTATGCTGGTCGATGACGGCTTGATCGCCTGGGATGAACCGGTGCGCACTTACCTGCCCACCTTCGACATGGACGACGACTTTGCGGCCGAGCGAATGACGCCGATGGATCTGGTCACTCATCGGTCCGGCCTGCCGCGCCATGACCTGATGTGGTACAACTCGACCGCGACACGTGAAGAAATGTTCAACCGCCTGCCCTATCTCGAACCGAACGAAGATTTCCGCGCCACCTTCCAGTACCAGAACCTGATGTACATGACGGCCGGTTACCTTGCCGGGCAGGTCGTCGGATCGACCTGGGAAGAACTGATCGACAAACGGATCTTCACACCGCTGGGCATGAACGAATCGGTCACTTCGATCCAGGGACTGATCGACTCCCCCAACCGTGCCCTCGGCTATCGCTGGCACAATGATACGCTGGAGCAGATGGATTATCGCGGCATCGACGCCCTCGGTCCGGCCGGCACGATTAACTCGACGATTGGCGACATGGTCCAGTGGGTGCGCCTGCACCTGAGTGACGGCGAGTTGGACGGCGCCAAACTGATCAGCGGGGAGCAGTTGAGCCTGATGCACCGGATGCACATGCCGATTCCGGGCGGCATGAGCGCGGAGATGCCGGTCAACGGCTACGGCCTGGGCTGGTTCATTCGACCGTACCGTGGCCATGCCGTTTCACACCATGGCGGCAATATCGATGGCTTCACCGCGCTGGTCCACCTGCTGCCCAACGACAATATCGGTATGGTCATCCTGACCAACATGAATACGACACCCTACACCACCATTATGGCCCGCACCATTGCCGATATCATGCTCGAGATCGAGCCGATGGGCTGGCACGACCGCATCAAGGAGCGACATGAGTCGGATGAGCGGGTGGGCGAAGAAAAGAAAGACCCGGAACGGATTGAGGGTACGAAACCCTCGCATGACCTCGAGGATTACGTCGGCATCTACAGCAACAAGGGGTATGGCAATGCTGAAGTGACACGCGAAAAGAAGCAGCTTCGCCTTACCTACAACAACATTCCGCTTGAACTTAAACACTGGCACTACGATGTCTTTCGTGGCACCAATGACCTCTTTCCGGATGTCGGTTTCATGGTCACCTTCCGGACCAACGAACGCGGCGAGATAGCGAGCTTCCTGGCGCCGCTCGAGCTGTCGGTCGACGACATCGAGTTCGAACGGCAACCGGCACGGGAGTGGTACACAACCGAGTACCTCGAAACGTATACCGGTACGTATGAACTGGCCGATCAGTCGGTCACCTTCCGTATCCGCGCTGACAGTATTCTGACCGCCTCCATTACGAACCAGCCGACGTTTGAACTGGAGCCGTTTGACAAGCACGCCTTCAGCCTGCAGGGGTTGACGGGATATTCGGTGAAATTCAAGGATATCGATGACGGCAAGGCGCGGGTGGCGGAGTTCCACCAGCCAAACGGTGTCTTCGCGGCCAGGAGAATGGACGACGTGGACGAAAATGAATAACCGCACACAAGTCCGCTGCTTTGTGCAGCGCGTACGTCCTCGTGCGCGCTGTTCTCAACGGGAATAGGCGGCTGCGGTCCAGCGAAAACCGTTGTAGTTCGCGGATGGCGCCTGCCGAGTCATTGTGCAGCGCGTACGTCCTCGTGCGCGCTGTTGTCTTTTTTTGAGTATACCCCAGAGTATGGGCGCTACTTCAACCGGTCGTAGGTGTTGAGGGCGAAACGGTCGGTCATGCCGGCGATGTAATCTGTCACCACCTGTACGCGGTTTTGTTCATTGAGACGTACCTTGAACTTGTCGGGCAGTAGCGACGGATCGGCAGTATACCGCCGCCACAGCGTTTCGACAACCTTCCAGGCATGTTCAGACATCCGCCGGAGGTTGGGATGACGGTACAGGCGATCGTAGAGAAACTCCTTCAACAGCGCCACCGTGGTCTCTATCTCCTCAGAGTAGGCGGCGATCGGTTCAGGATGACTGCGCACCGCTTCGAGACTGTTGATGCCGAACGATTCGAGGCGTGAACGGGTTGTTTCGATCAGGTCGGTGGTGACAAAGTCAAGCAGATGGCGTACCAGGGCATAGCGGCGCTTATCTTCAGGAAGGGCGCGGAAGTCCGAATCCTGCGACAGCGGCAACCGCTGCCAGAATTCGGCACGCAGCAATTCGTCCCACGTCAGCAGTCCCGACACCAGCCCGTCGTCGATATCATGCGAGTTGTATGTCACCTCGTCGGCGATATCGACCAGCGACGCCTCCAGTGTCGGATGGTGATACCCCTCGAACTCCGGCAGTTCGATCTTCATCGAGGTTTCATGCTTGACGATCCCCTCGCGCACTTCATACGACAGGTTCAGACCATCATACTCCGGATACCGCTGTTCGAGGAAGTCGACAATGCGCAACGACTGCAGGTTGTGGTTGAACCCGCCCTGCCCGGCCAGCAGTTCGTTGAGGACATCTTCGCCGGAATGACCGAAAGGCGTGTGTCCGAGATCATGCACCAGCGCGATTGCCTCGGCAAGGTCCTCGTTCAGTCGCAGGGAGCGCGCCAGCGTGCGGCTGATCTGCGCCACTTCGATAGTGTGAGTCAGGCGGGTACGGAAATGATCCTGCTCGTGAGGGATAAACACCTGCGTTTTGTAGGCCATGCGACGAAAGGCGGTGCAGTGGATAATGCGGTCACGGTCGCGCTGGTACGACGTACGCATCGGATGCGGCGCAGTGGGGTAGACCCGTCCCTTTGATTCGGCCGAGAGCGCGGCGTACGGCGCCAGCATCTCCGACTCGCGCTGTTCAATGTCCTGCCGCAGGATACGCGGCTGCTGTGGTATCATCTATCCTCTATCGTGTTTCGTCGGCCGGCCAGCCCAACCGATACGCCGTGGGTCAGGCCGAGCACCGGGTGGTAAGACACGGCATAACTGAAGGTAGTCGCCATCCAGCCGATGCGCAAGCCGCCACCGTAGATCCAGGGACGGGTACTGACCGACCAGAGCAAATCGGCATGACCCGCCAGCACGATGGTCTGACCGAACGAAAACTGCAGCTTTTTATCCGGTTCCAGCAACAGACCGCCGAGGAACGTGAAATCACGTTCGCTCAGTATTTGCGCTTGCAGTCGGTATCGCCGTTCGACCGGTGCCGAGTGGGAGTCGAATGACGGCCGGGTCAGGTTGTCGACGGCACTGCTGATCAGCAGACTCTTCAAATCAAGCGTAAGACTACCGCCCATTGTCGATGCCGACAACGATGGGAACACCTGGTTGAAGTCGAGCTGCCGGTGCGACAGGCTGATCGCCGCACCGACCGGACCGTACCAGGCCGCCAGTGACGAACGTATAGTGCGTTCGGTATACAGATCGGACGAACCAAACTGCGACAGCGCCAGCGACAGGCCAACCGCGCGGTATCGGTAATCGGCGGCCATGAACATATTGTCCAGTTCTTTCAGGTTGAAGCGGCGATCCCAGCCGGTCTCGAAATGCCACGATCCGGACGGACGGCGGACTGTCGGCAGCACGGCAATATCCGCGCCATCCGGGTCAGCCTGGTCGACCAGGCCGCTTGACCCGGTCTGCCGACCGCCCGCGACCTCAAACGCCGACGTTTCCTGAGCCGCGCAGGCAGCAAGGAACAAAACGATGAGGCAAAGGCTCTTCATCGCACCACCACCACCTGTTTGGCCGATCCAACACCGGCAACGTCGAAAAAGATGACATACGGCCCGATCGGCAGACGTCGGCTGTCATCGCCGCGACCATCCCAGCCAACGGTCGCCGGGATGATATCAGTATCGTCGATGAGTGTTCGCACGACATTTCCGTTGCGATCATAGATGCGAAGGGTGAACGAGGTGGCGTCGGGATAGACAAGGCTGACATCAATCGACTCGCCTGCGGTCGTATTGATATACCGCGACGATACCGTAACCTCCACATTTGCGCCGGTCTGGAGCACGAAGGCGTCGCCGCCTCTACCGGGGCTGCCGTGCGCATCGAGCGACGGTAACCAGTCGGCCGCGGACGGTTCCCTGGTGCGGCGCACCAGGGTGCGGTTGTTTTTCGGCGGATCGACATAGCATGCTCGATCCAGCGTGTTGCCCCATTGATCGACCAATAGTACAGTGTCGGCATCGTTGTTCAAAGGCGGCCAGGACGAGAGCTGCACAACATCGGCGGCATGATCAGCATAGAAGTCTGAAAAAGCCGCAGCATTGTCGGCGAGCACCAGGAAACTGCGCGGCGGCAGGACGGTCGAGTCCGCAACCTTGCCGCTGCGGTACGGATCTGCCAGCGACCAGCCGTGCATGATGACAGTATCATCGGTCCGGTTATACAACTCGAGCCACTCAGTCGTCAGGGCTCCCTCCGGGGCGGCCATGATCTCGGTGAGAATGATCGGCGGGAACGGGTTACCGGGTGACCGCACCGTGAGGCTGTTGTCGTCCGGTGTCACATCGTCGGGCAGACGGCAGACCATCGCCTGATACGGCCGCAGCAGCTGCAGATCGAAACTGACCTGGGTACTGCCGGCAGCGTCGACGGCAACGTGCTGCGAAGCGACTACCAGGCCGGTAGCCTCATCGACGACCGTGACCGGCACGGCCGAGGCAGAGGCGGCGTGGTTATCTACCTGCAGTTGGAGACGGTCGACGTCCTGATGACGATACACGCCGACCAGCGACAGTGACAGATCGAGCACGATCGGCGCGATCGAGTTGACTCGGCCGGGTGTGGAACCGTAGGTATCATGGCACTGTTGAATCGTCTCGGCTTGGTGGGGCGAGCGTTCCCACGAAACGCCGTCGTCACCGCTTTCATACCATGACAGCACCGACACCAGCGTATCATTGCGTACAAGGCTGATACTGCCGCCGGGATTGGTGAGCGCGAGATGATCGGCTTGAATAACGCGGCAGACTTCAGCATCATGGTCACCCCATACCCCGGAGTTGTCCCCCCAGACCGACTCGAACCCGGGGCGACCGTCACCGCCATACAACTGGCGACAGAGCACGAGGTAATCACCCGGACGAAAACTGATCGGCTGGTACGGCACCACTTCGATGCCGTCACAAAACAGGCGATAGTCCAGCAGCTGTGCTTCGCCGGTCGCGGAATCGGGAAGGTGCAACTCGATCCACTCCAGCGAGACAAACTGGTCCGGTTCGTTCACCATCGCCTCATTGATCACCAGGTCAGTTGCAGCGGCGACCTGTATCCATGCCATGAGCACAATCACAGCCATTTTCATACCGACACCTCTATGCCAAGTTGAAGCTGAAACGTGTGCCGTATGGTAGCGCTGCGCACAAAACTGTGACTGAGCTTGATATCTCCAGTCACCGAACGATACAGCTTCTGAATAAAGCGAAGGTACAGATAGGAACGATTCAGCTGCGCTGCATCGAACGTCAGGTTGGAGAGATGCAGCCAGTACTCGACTGTTCGATTGTGCGGCAGATCAACCCGTCCCCGCGTGAAGAGAGCATAGTGATCGGGGCGGCCGCTTTCAGTGCGGCGCATCAGGCTGACCAGCCACCAGCCGGAGGCGAAGCGGCGGCGACGTTCCAGTCGGATGTCGCGCCGAATCGCCCGGTCGGCGCCCTGTACCCGTTCCCGAAGGTAGATCGATAGTTGATATGATGCCGCTCGACCGGCCAGTCGTTCGATACCACCAAGTAATCGCGTTTCATACCGGTCGTTGTTTGCAGTCCCGAGTTCACTGCGGAGATGCAGTCGCCAGGCCGGCGCGAAATCGGTGCGCAGGTCGATCATACCGCCGCTCTGGTCCCGGTGACGCGAGGTATAACGAAAGTCGACATGCTCCAGAGAATCCCGTGAGATCAGCGTCAGCCCCCGGCTCCCGCTCACCAGGCCGCGATACTGTTCACCGTAACTCCATAGATGCGCGCGCAGACGCCAGAAACCGCCGGCTCGATTGAACTCTGCGAGCACCGCCTCGCTGCCGGCCCGGTCCGGCTCGGCGCTCACCTCAAGCGCGACATGGTCGTGGCTTCCATCGGCCGTGATAGTTGAGCCAATTCGTTGATACCGGACAGTCCGATCTGTCGCCCGGTGACGCAGACGGGCTTCCGAGAACGCCAGGCCGATGGTGAGCTGCCCGGAGCCGGTGACAACCTCAGCACCGACAACTGTCAGGGCATGACTGTTGTCACGTTGGTACGATACGAGTGCCTGGCCGGATAACTCATCTCCACTCCAGACCGTGTGCAAACCGTTGAAGCCCCCATGATCCGGGGAAACGAACGACTCGCCGTCCAGCCGTTGGTGCGACTGCAGGCGCCGTCCCGAATACCCCAGCACACTACCCAGGCCAAACTGCGCGATGAAACTGCCCGCAGTGATGCGCTCGACGATATGATCGGTGGGGCGGTAGGCAATCGCGCGTCGCCGGAATCGCTCGCGGACGGTGTACTCGCGACGGATCTGAAAGTCTGCCTGCCAGTTGCCCCAGGCACTGCGCG
Source organism: uncultured Ignavibacteriales bacterium (assembly GCA_964544635.1). Lineage (GTDB taxonomy): Bacteria > Zixibacteria > MSB-5A5 > GN15 > FEB-12 > CAZJCK01. The sequence continues at coordinate 15,031 of CAZJCK010000051.1, forward strand.
CCGTCAGGTCATAGCGCGAGTTTTCGTAGTCGCGGTTGCGCCGCGTATACGACTGGCGTACCAGCGTATGCACAGAACCTGCGTCAGCCTCTCCCCTGCTCGTGTCAGGATCGCTGAGTTCAATCGTCTCGAGCGAGCTGCTGTTTCGGGCAGTATGATAGAGGGAGCGCGCGAGCGAATCGTCGCCCAGTTGCTGCAATTCCCGGAGTCTGACAAAGTCGGCAACCGACAGGTCACCGCGATCGAGTGCCTCGGCCAGTTCGTCGTCCGACAACGAGCCGTCGAACGCCTCCCCACTCGAATACAACGCTGTCGCGAGCAGTACTGCCCCCAACAGCCCCCATAGTCGCATGATACCCCCGACTACAGATCATACTTCTTAATCTTTCGATACAACGTTCGCTCGCCGATGCCGAGCCGCCGCGCGGCCTCCTTGCGGTTGCCGCCGGTGGTGCTCAGCGCCTGGCGAATGAGTCGCTCTTCCATTTCTTCGACTGAAGCAACGTCGTTGTCGTCCGACTGCGAAGTGTATGCCGCCGAATCGTCCGACTCGGTCGGCAGGTGCGAGAGGATCAACTCCCGCAACATCTTGATCTCATTTCCCAGCGATAGAATCGCCCGATAAATCAGCTCCTGCCCCGCCGCCTCAACCGTCTTGCCGGTCGCCACCGGCAGGTTGGTCTTGCCCATGTGCTGATCTTCAATAAAACGCGAAACATCGTGTTCGTCAACTAATCCGTCCGGTTTCATAGCCGCCATACCGTCGGCAAAATTGCGAAGCTGACGCACATTCCCCGGCCAGTCATAGCGCAGCAAGAGATCAAGAGCAGAATCGGTATAATCGAGACCGGGATACTCCCGCCAAAAGTACTGCAACAGCGGCTGGATATCTTCCTTGCGTTCATGCAGCGGCGGCAGCACAATCTTGACGACGCCCAGCCGGTAATAGAGATCCTCGCGGAACTGGCGCTCGGCGATCGCCTGGGTCAGGTCCCGGTTGGTGGCAGAGACAACGCGGACATCAGCCCGTTTCGGGCTCGATGACCCGACCGGGTAATACGTCCCGTCCTCGAGCACCCGCAGCAATTTGACTTGCATGTCGGGATGGGTCTCGCCGATTTCGTCGAGAAAAATGGTGCCGCCCTCAGCTTTGCTGAACAGCCCGTCGCGCTTGCCGACCGACCCGGTGAAAGCCCCCTTCTCGTGCCCGAACAGCTCCGCCTCGAGCAGGCCCTCCGGAATAGCGCCGCAGTTAATGGCGACAAACGGCGCCTTGGCTCGTTTTGAGAAATTATGCATCGCCCGCGCTACCAGTTCTTTGCCGGCGCCGGAGGGTCCGACGACCAGTGTCGATACCTCGGTCGGTGCAATGCGGTCGATCGTTTCGGCCACACCCTTCATCCGGGGCGACCGTGCCACCATCCCGAACTGCTGGAGCAAGCGCTGGGTACGGAAGACCTGTCCGACCTGGCGCACCACTCCGTCATGTCCCTGCCCGATCGCCACCCGACCGTCGATGTACTGAGGCAGCTCCGTCTTGTCGGTACCGGTAACGAGCAACCACACCTCGAGCAGGCCGTTGTAGCGGCGCAGGCGTGTCACGATCGGCTTCTTGAGGTCGCTGCGATTGGCGTCGACAAGGAGCACGTCGATGGGACGGTCCGCGACCCAGCCGCGCACTTCCGACATCTCCGTTGTAACCTCGCCGATCTCGTCCCACCGCACATCCTCGTGCGGAACACGGTGCGGATCGAGCAGTACCACGGTGCGATTCTTCACTGTTCTGTGTTCCCCTGCAGCTACCTGCTCTTTTTCTTACCGCGGGATTTCTTTCTTGAAGGCTGCTTGCCTGGGCTCCGCGGCTTACTCGATGACTTCCGGGCCGACGTCTTCTGCGTATTGACATGCTTACCGCGAGGGCCGGTTGGCTTCTTGCCCGGACCGTGCGAATCACCCTCGAGCAACATCAGATCAATCTCCTTGAGCAGTTCCTCGACCTTTACGACCTGCACCTTCACCCGGTCACCGAGCCGGAAAGTGCGACCGGTGCGACGGCCGACCATGCGGTAGTGCTCCTCGTCGTGGTGGTAGTAGTCGTCATCGATGGTCGATACCCGCACCAGCCCCTCGGCGCCCAGTTCATCCAGACGCACGAAGAAGCCGTGGCTGATGACACCGGAGATGACACCGTCGAACTCGTCGCCGACATGCCGCTTCATGAACTGCACCTGCTTCATCTTGACCGCTTCGCGCTCAGCCGATTCGGCCACGCGCTCGGTCTCGGAGCAGTGAGTGCCGACGTGGTCAATAATGCGCGGCGCCCTCTTTGCAAACGCCGCCGGGTACTGACCGTCGCGCGCCAGCCGCAACAGGCGATGCACCAGGAGGTCGGGATAGCGTCGGATCGGCGAAGTGAAGTGCGTATAGTGCTTGAAAGCCAGCCCGAAGTGACCGATGTTCTGGCGCTGGTAGACCGCCTTCTTCATCGAACGCAGCATCAACTCGTTGATAAACGGTCCTTCCGGTTTGTCTTTCACTTTGTCGAGGAAACGGGCAAAGTGGGACGGCCGGACATTTGGCGAGACCGGAAAATTGTACCCCAGACGGTCCATCAGGTAGGAGAAGGCCTCCATCTTCTCGAGGTCGGGGCGATCGTGGACACGGAATATAAACGGCTGCGCCTTACGGACCATCTCGAGCGCCACCGCCTTGTTGGCCGCCAGCATGAATTCTTCGACCAGACGGTGCGACTCCAGGCGCACCTTGTTACCCAGCTCGAGCACCTCCCCTTTGTCTGAAAGTATGATCTTCGATTCCGGCAGATCAAAATCGAGCGAACCTTCGGCAGAACGCCTGTTGCTCAACAGCCTCGCCAGCTCCCGGGCGATGCCCAGACTGTCGGCTACCCGCTCGACTCTCTTTTCCACCTTCTGACCGTCAAAGAACGACTGCACATCTTCATAGGAGAGCTTTGCTTTCGACTTGATCACGCTGTCGGTGAGCCGCCACTCTTTCATCTCGCCGCTGGCATCGAAATCCATGAAGACCGAGAAGGCCAGCCGTTTGCGGTTCGGTCGCAGCGAGCAGACATCGTTGGACAATACCTCCGGAATCATCGGTATCACCGTCCCGGGCAGATAGCAGGAATTGCCCCGGTCGAAGGCTTCGGTATCGAGTACGCTGTTCTCTTCGACAAAATAGGAAACGTCGGCGATATGCACGCCCAGCCGGTAACCGTTGTTCAGCTTCTCGACCGACACGCCGTCATCATGATCCTTTGCATCGGCCGGATCGATGGTGTAGATGCAAGTTTGGGACAGGTCTTCGCGCCGGGCGAATTCTTCGTCGCTCAGCTTCGCCGCCGCCCGTTCGGCCTGGTCCATCACCTCGACCGGAAATTCCTCGGGCAGGCCGTACGACTTGATGACCGTCAGCATATCGACCCCCGGATCCCCCGGGAATCCGATTCGCTCGATGACTTCGCCCTCGGGATTCTGCGACGGATCGTCCCACTCCAGCAAGTGCGCCACCACCTTCTCGCCGTCTTTGGCTTTCTTACTCTTGGCCTGCGGGATGTAAATGTCGCGGTGGATCCGCTTGTTGTCGGGTACCACAAAGGCGAAATGGCGCCCCTTGTGGAAGACCCCGACTATGTTTCGTGCCGCCCGTTCGACCACCCGCAGCACCGAGCCGGTCTGGCGGTCGCCGGAATAGCCGGTCAGGCGCACCATGACGGTGTCACTGTCGAGGGCGGTGCCTAAGGCGTGGGCCGGTATCAGGATATCGTCGTCGTCTTCGCGTATCAGAAAGCCGATGCCGCTCTTGGTAATGGCAAGTCGACCGACCTGCATGTTCATCTCCGAGGCCAGACCGATCCGCCCGCGCTTCAGCTTGACCAGTTCGCCGGAACGGATTAAATCCTTCACCATCGTGCGGAACTTGGGGTACTCGGTCCGCTTGACGTCCATGTACTGGGCCAGCTCTTTGACTTTGACAGGGTGATCGAGTTCGGTTCGGAGGTAATTCAGTATATCGTCATTGGTATAGTTCATGCATGAAATATAGAGACTTCACTGCCAAATCGTCAAGCTCCACTGTGACATTGCAGCCATTTTGGCAGTGATCTACTGCACGGACAGCAGCAGCCGAGGAACTCTGCCGGCAACATCACAAAAAAAGCCCCGCACTGAGGCGGGGCTTGGAGGAGATGATTGGTTGGTTGGGAGACTTAACGTCCGCCTCCGCCGCCACCGCGACGACCGTGCGGACCATCACCGTCTCGCTGCGGGCCACGCTCAGCCCAGCGCTCGCGACGCAGCTCTTTGAGCCTGGTCTGCTGCTCGTCGGTGAGCACGTCGGTAGCCGTCTTGTGATGCGTAAAGCGCATCTTCATGAGAGCAGCCTGGGCAGCCGCGACATCGTCGATGGCGCGCATGACATTGCCTTCCGAGGCCTCGTCATCGGTGACCAGCGCCCGCATATTGATGCGTGCTTTTTCCAGCACGGCCTCCTTGTCGACCCGCTCGGTCCGGAACTCAACCAGTAGATCTCGGAGTTGGTCGCGCTGTGCATCGGTCAGTTCCAGTTCATCGGCGACGCGCAGGAGGTGTTGCACGCCCGGTCGATCGCCACCTTCACCGCCGCCTCGGGCATGCCCCGGGCCTTGGTGCATGCCCTTGGCGCCGCGGTGATTACAATCTCCTTTGCCGCCCCAGCCGGGATCGGCGATGGCGATGGTGCCGACTGCGAACACCAGTGCCGCCAGAATAATCATGGTTTTACGCATCGTAGATGCTCCTTTCTTTTATCCGCAACTATTGTTGTCATCTGTCCTGGCCGCCCCGATTACGACCGGGTCCTTGTCCTTTGCCGCCTACCGGTAAATCGCGCGGCGCCGGGCCGCGGCGGAAACGATCAATCGTCCGCAGCAACTCGTACTCGAATCGTTCCTGGAACACCACAAGCTTACCGTACTGCTCCGGTGTCAGGACAGTCCGGATGTCGGCCAGAAAAGCGCGCTGGGACTCATATTCCTGGTCACGAATCTGCTGGATATCGTCAACCAGGGTAACGATTTGTTCGTCGCGCAGGGTGTCGGCCCTCAAACCGTCATGCAACTGATCAAACAACTGCTCCCGGGCATGGTGCAGGGCGCGCTGATCGCGACGTCGCGCATAGAACCTGGCGATGAACTCTTCTTCCTGTCCCTCCTGCAGCTGCAGCGTTTCCAGCAGCTTCAACATGCGAAACTGTTCGATGTGGCGCCGCTGACGCATCAGTTCGTCGCCGGTATACTCGTCCTCCGGCGCCGGTGACGGCGCCTGCGGGGCCTGCGCCATACTTTCGATTGCGGTGCCGGCCGTGAACAGGCCGATCAACAAGTAAATTATCCACAGCTGGACGGTTCGTGTTCGCATTACAATAATCCTCCGAGATCAAACTCAGATTCCAGGTACTGCCACTCGTCATCGGAAATCTCCGTGAGGAGATCTTCCGATGCCGAGTACGGTTTGGCCCGGGCATATTCGTAGAGAAGGGCCGACACCGTGGTATCGCCCAGCGATGCCTCGGCAGCGTTGCCGTTGTCAGTCAGGATATCAGTCTGCTGATTCGACTCGATCAGCGAAACCGGTTCGATACTGTACTGCATCTGCTGAACCACCAGGCCGGCGCCCAGCAGGAGTACGACGGCGGCGGCGGCGCTGACTGCGGCGCGCAGCTTGCGCATGCCCGGCAACGACACGATGTTGACGGCGCTGCCTGTTGCGGCGGCGTCAATACGCTCGTTCACGCTACCGACGAGAGCGTCGAGCTCGGCCTGACCAAGGTCGATCAGGACATCTTGGCGCAATTCGGAACTGAGCAGGTGCTGCTCTTTCCAGACGGTCGCACACTCGTCACACTGATCACAATGCGCCTGCACCGCCTGGGTCGGTGTGCTCTCACCGAACAACAGTTCTATCTCCTGTCGGCACTGCTGGCAGGTCATGGTTGCAGTCCTTTTTCTATCGCCGCTTGTCGCAACTTGGCTGCCGCCTGGCGATAGTGTGTCTTCACCGTCCCGATCGACTTGCCGATCGTTTCGGCGATCTGCTGGAACGGCATCTCCTGGTAGAAACGTAATTCAAAAACGGCGCGCTGCTGGTCCGGCAGCTGCCGGTAAAAGTCGAGGACAAACCGCCGCATCGATTCCTGGTGCAGGCTGATCTCGGGGTTGGTCGAGCGGTGGCTCGCAACGGCCGGTCCAGTCTGGTCGATCTCGTCGACCAGACCGGTCCGGGCTCGCGATTGGAGGTAATTGAGCGTTCGGTTGGTGCCGACGCGGAATAACCAGCCGGGGAATGCCGCCGGCTCCCGAAGGCTTGACCGTTCGGTCCAGGCCGCAACCATCGTTTCCTGTGCGAGGTCGCGGGCGGCCTCCCGGTCGCCTGTCATTCGGTACGCTTTTGCAATCAGCTTCGGCATAAACATTCTCACCAGTTCAGTAAACGCCTTGCGGTCGCCGTTGATGGCCGCCTCGGCCAGCCGGGCAACCGCGTTGGTGTCAAGAGTGGTCATTTCCGCTTATCTCTACCATCAAGACAGCCGAGCCAATAAAAAGATTAATCGGGGAGACAAGAAAAGGCGGCCGGGGATAACAGCCGCCGGTACAACAGCTTAATCGCGCCGGCTCTTTTCCAGAACCTTGGTGTAGTTACCGAAATCCTCAAGCACCTTGCCGGTCCCGCGCACCACACAGGTGAGCGGGTCCTCGGCCACGTTGACCGGCAGATTGGTTTCCTGGCGCAGCCGCTTGTCCAACCCGCGCAACAGGGCGCCGCCGCCGGTCAGGATGATGCCCCGCTCCAGGATGTCGGAGGCCAGCTCCGGCGGTGTCCGTTCCAGCGCCTGGCGGACCGCCTCGACGATAATATCGATCGTCTCCGACAACGCCTCGCGCACCTGTACGCTCGACAGCTTCAGGTTTTTCGGCACGCCAGCCACCAGGTCGCGACCACGGATCTCCATCGACAGCTCTTTGTCAAGTTCACAGGCCGAACCGATCGCAATCTTGATTTCCTCAGCAGTCAATTCACCGATCGCAAGGTTGTAGTTCTTCTTCAGGTACATGATGATGGCTTCGTTGAACTCGTCACCGGCGACGCGGACCGACGTATCGTTCACGATACCGTTAAGCGCGATGACGGCAATCTCGGAGGTGCCGCCACCGATATCGATGATCATACTGCCGGTCGGTTGATCGACCGGGAGCCCGACCCCGATAGCGGCCGCCATCGGCTCCTGCAAGAGGTAGACCTCGCGGGCGCCGGCGTTCTCCGCCGAGTCGCGCACGGCGCGCTTTTCTACTTCGGTGATGCCTGAGGGTACAGAGATGACGACGCGCGGCTTCATGAGAAACTTATGGCGCACCACCCGCCGGATGAAATCGGCAATCAGCTTTTCGGAAATTTCAAAGTCGGCAATGACACCGTCCTTGAGTGGCCGGATAGCGGCGATCCCCGCGGGGGTACGCCCCATCATTTCTTTCGCCGCCGAGCCGATGGCCAGAACCCGGCCGGTCGATTTTTCGACGGCAACTACCGATGGTTCGTTGAGTACAATCCCCTCACCCCGAACGAAGACTAATGTATTGGCGGTTCCCAGGTCGATGCCAATGTCGTTCGAAAGCAAATCAAAGACTCCCACGTTCCCTCGCTCAGTACATTTGTGTCGATTCGGGGCATTCCCTGCCCTCCGGTAATATCTTGTATCGCATTAAATTGCCAAAAGTTAACCCCGGCAAGCAAAAATTTGCAAACTTCCCGGTAAACCGATCACACAGCAGCAGGCGCTCTCTTAATGCCCCGCAAGACTAACAAGAAGGCGGCGTCGGACACGCCGACACCGCCTGTACAGGTCTATAAATTCCGCCTTCACACGCGGGTAATATTCCCCGGCTGCTGCGCCTCGACCACCGCTATCGCCGCCATATCGACGACCGCATTGACATCGAGAGTCGGGTGCAGCACATGGACCGGCTTGGCCAGGCCCATCAAAATCGGGCCAATCGCTTCCAGGCCGCCTATCCGCTGGGCCAGTTTGTAGGCAATGTTGCCGGAGTTCAGATCCGGGAAGATAAACACGTTCGCTTTCTGTTTGAGGCGGCTGAACGGATAGCGCTGCGCCATGTAGTCCGGCATCAGCGCCGTGTCGGCCTGCATCTCACCATCCACGATCAATTCCGGCGCAGTTTCATGCAGAATCGCGGTCGCCTTAGCCACCTTGGTCGACTGCGGGTATTTGGCCGATCCAAAGTTGGAGAACGACAACATGGCGATGCGCGGCTCCATATTGAACCGACGCGCCACCTCCGCTGCGCCCATCGCGATCTCGGCCAGCTGTTCCGGTGTCGGATCGATGTTTACAGTCGTATCGGCAAACAGGTAGACATCGCCGTTCTGAACCATCGCGAACAATCCCGACACCCGTGATACGCCGGGAGCGAGATCGACGATTTCGAGGGCGGGACGAATGGTCGACGGATAGTCTGCGGTCACGCCCGACAGCACCGCATCGCACTCGCCCATCTGCAGCATCATGATACCGAAGTAGACGCGGTCGCGCATCATGTAGGACGCCCGTTGCGGTGTGGCGCCCTTGCGGTGACGCTTCTGGTAGTACCAGTTGCCGAACTCGCGACGCTTGGCTACCTCTACCATCGGATCGATAATCTCGATACCATCAATCTCGATCTCATGCTCGTCGGCCACCTTCTTGATCTCGGCAGGATGACCAAGCACGATCGCCTGGCCAATACCCTGGTTGTGTACGATATGGGCGGCGCGAAGGATGCGGGCATCGTCCCCTTCCGGGAAGACGATGCGTTTCGGGTTGCGCTTGGCCTTGTCCATGGTGACGCGCATGATGGTGCGGCCGGGGCCGATGCGACGTTCGAGTTCCTCGCGGTATTCGTCAAGGTCGACGGAACGCTGCGCAACGCCGGTCTGCATCGCCGCTTCCGCTACCGCACTCGACTCCCAGATGAGCACGCGGGAATCGAACGGTTTGGGGATGAGATACTCCTTGCCGAATTTGAAGTGATCAACTCCGTACGCCTTGGCGACCTCTTCCGGTACTTCCTGCTTGGCCAGATTGGCCAGCGCATTCACGGCCGCGATCTTCATCTCTTCGTTGATGGCCGTTGCATGAACATCCAGGGCGCCGCGGAAGATGAACGGGAAGCCGAGCACGTTGTTGACCTGGTTCGGGTAGTCCGACCGGCCGGTCGCCATGATGACATCCTTGCGGGCATCGACGGCATCGGGGTACGTGATTTCCGGATCCGGGTTGGCCATGGCGAAGATAATCGGATCCTTCGCCATCGACTTGACCATCTTCTTGGTCACCAAATCCTTGACCGACACGCCGACAAACACGTCGGCATCGACCATCGCAGCCTCAAGCGTATGAGCGTCGGTCTTGCGCACGAATTCCGCCTTGTACTTGTTGAACGAATCGCCGCGCCCTTCATACATCACCCCCTTGGAGTCGACCATCAGGACATTGTCGGGATTGACGCCGAGCGAGAGATACAACTTGGCACAAGCGATACCAGCCGCACCGGCGCCGGAGACGACGACCCGAATCTTGCCGATGTCTTTCTTCGCGACCTCCAGAGCATTCAACAGCGCCGCCGCCGAGATGATGGCGGTGCCGTGCTGGTCATCATGAAAAACCGGGATATTGAGCCGCTCCTTGAGTGTCTCTTCGATGTAGAAACATTCCGGCCCCTTGATATCTTCGAGGTTGATACCGCCAAAGGTCGGTTCGAGCAGCTCACACGCCTTGATCACTTCGTCGGGGTCTTCCGTATTGAGTTCGATATCGAAGACATCGACATCGGCGAACCGTTTAAACAGCACGCCCTTCCCTTCCATCACCGGCTTACCGGCCGCAGCACCGATATTACCGAGACCAAGCACGGCGGTGCCGTTGGAGACGACCGCCACCAGGTTGCCCTTGGCGGTGTACTTGTAGACGTCATTGGGGTTTTCCGCTATGGCCAGGCAGGGCTGCGCCACCCCCGGCGTGTAGGCCAGCGACAAATCGCGCTGGGTGCGACACGGTTTGGTGGGATGTATCTCTATCTTTCCCGGTTTGCCCAGGAAATGATAGTCGAGCGCTTCCTGTTTCGTAATCATGGTCGATCTCTCCTTCAGAGTCGCCGGTTGGTTGTCGCCCCGGGGGAATTCTCTCCCGGCATCACCGCTGGCGTCACTCCGCCCATTGGTGATTATTTTCACAAAGTCTGTATATAGCGCCCGGCCGCCCTCAAGTCAATGAAGATGGCTATTCGGAGCAATTTTTCTTGGTAACTTTGGGGAAGACATCAGCAAAGGCAACAATAACAGTCGGGATAAAGGCGGGGCTTGTCAAGTCACAGCAGCGATTTCCGCAACTCTATCGGGTGTAGCCCGATTCATCCTGGTTGCAGAATTGATGTAGAACGCACCGGTGCATACTATTGTATGCACCGGTGCGTTGAGAGTAGCGTGTGGTAACATTCTGAATCCGCCGTTCGGCTGGCAGACGTTGATTACGACATGTTCCGGGGTCACAGTTGTCTGGTTCATTGATACACTCCTTTTGCTTCGGCAACCATGTTGCCCTGGTGTGGATTATTGGGGTCTATACCGACCGGTCGGTATAGTCAAGCGTATTCTTTATCGGTTGGATTGATTTTCCCCCGGCAAACTGTGAATCGACTATCATGCAACAGCTTACGCAGGCAGTCACCT
>CAZJCK010000052.1:0-25449 GCA_964544635.1 uncultured Ignavibacteriales bacterium
TCGACTCGATGATTCCGATCGGCCGCGGCCAGCGCGAGCTGATCATCGGCGACCGCCAGACCGGTAAGACCGCCGTCGCCATCGACACCATCATTAACCAGAAAGATACCGACGTCATCTGCATTTATGTCGCGGTCGGCCAGAAAGCCTCGACCGTTGCCCAGGTCGTCGAAGTGCTCCGCGAGCACGGCGCCATGGAATACACCATTGTCGTCACGGCGACGGCTACTGACCCGGCGCCACTGCAGTATGTCGCACCCTATGCCGGCTGCGCCATGGGCGAAGAGTTCATGCACCAGGGCAAGCACGTGCTGTGCGTCTACGACGACCTGTCCAAACAGGCCGCCGCTTACCGCCAGCTGTCGCTCCTGCTGCGCCGCCCGCCCGGCCGTGAAGCCTACCCGGGCGACATCTTCTACTGCCACTCGCGCCTCTTGGAGCGGGCCGCCAAGCTGTCCGACAAACTCGGCGGCGGCTCGCTGACCGCCCTGCCGATTATTGAAACGCAGGCGGGCGACGTTTCGGCATATATCCCGACCAACGTCATTTCGATCACCGACGGTCAGATCTTCCTCGAGGGCGAGCTGTTCTTCGCCGGAGTCCGACCGGCCATCAACGTCGGTATCTCAGTGTCGCGCGTCGGTGGTAACGCCCAGACCAAAATGATGAAACAGGTCGCCGGTTCTCTCAAGCTCGACCTGGCGCAGTATCGTGAACTGGAAGCGTTCACCCAGTTCGGGTCCGACCTCGACGAAGCGACCCGCCGGCAGCTCAGCCGCGGTGAACGCATGGTCGAACTGCTCAAGCAGGGTCAGTATGAACCGATCGTCGCAGCCAAGCAGGTGATGATCATCTGGTGCGGCTCGAAGGGGCACCTCGATGATGTGCCGGTGGCCAATATCGGCCAGTTCGAAACCGAATTCTTCGCTTTCTGTGACAAGAATTTCCCGGACATCCAGCATATGCTGAACCAGGAAAAGAAGATCTCCGACGAAATCGAGAGCAAGCTCAAGCAGGCCGTGGTTGACTTTAAACAGCAGTTCACGCCGAGCAAGGAAGCTGCGTCGGTGGAGGCCGGGTAAGACGTACGATATGAAGCAAGTTGTTCTGTTCACAATCCTGGCGCTGTTGATACTGGCCGCGGGCGCCGGCGCCCAGGTGCCGGCCAAACCGGTCGATCTGTATGTCGGCGGCGGTGTAACCGTGCCAACCGGATCGTTCGGCGATGTCCAGAAGCTCGGTTTCAACGGCTATGGCCGCGCAAACTTTAACCTCCGCAATGTCGTGAACCTGGTGGCCGGCGTTGATTTTCATCAGCTGCCATTCGACGACGGTGGTGCCGGCGGGTTCGACGGCGGCGACGCCCGCCTGTTGATGATCACCGGCGGAGTGAAGTATCCGATCACGCTGCCGGCGTCGCCCATTAAGCCGTCGATGATGTTCGAAACCGGCCTGGCGCTCTATTCGGTTTCCGATCTGACGCAACCAACCGAGGAGATCCAGGAATTCGAAAACCAGGAGAAGATCTTCATCTCGTTCGGCGTTGGCGTTGATATCAGTCGGTTCTTTGCCGTCGTGCGGTATATCGACGTCTTCACCGACGGCGACGATGCGACCATGCTTCCGCTAACCGTGGGTGTGAAGTTTTAACCGGGGTGATTGAGACGATATGCGGTTGTTAAGCAGCATACTACTGGTACTTCTTGCGTCGGCGATGCCGTTGCAGGCCAGTCTCATGGACGGCAATGCCGGCGCGGGACTCAAGGCCGGGCTTAATTTCGCACGCTTTACCGGTGAGGATTCGCAGGGCGCCGAAACCAGGACGGCATTTATGGTCGGCGGCTTTCTCAACCTTGCTTTTGACGAGTATGTATCGCTTCGTCCCGAAGTGTATTATTCGCAGAAGGGGACGGATATCTCGGACGATTCGCTTTCCGGCAGCTACGAACTGAATTACATTGAAATCCCGGTCCTGCTCGTATACAACATCCCCACCAAGGCCACCGGCATCGCACCGTACATATTCACCGGCCCGTCGGTCGGTATCAATCTCTCGGCCACAATCGAGGGCGCGATCAACGGCCAGACACGGTCGGCCGACATCGACAACCCGCGGCCGGTCGATCTGGGCATTGCTTTCGGCGGTGGCATGGGTTTTCCAATCGGACAATCGAGCAGCCGGATCATGATAGAGCTTCGCTACACGCTCGGTTTGACAAAAGCTTTTGAGGATGTGAGCAACCCGGGCCCCGCCGACCTGGTGGTCGCCGACGGGGAAGCGCCGGAGATAAAGAACGGCTCCTTGAGCCTGTTGGTTGGATTTGGATTAGGAGAATAGCCGGAGTGTGCCCAGCCACGTTCCGGTTAGGGAAGATTGAAGAAAAGGACACGGCCTGACGTATGCCGACACTTCGTGAAGTAAAAAAACGGATTCGCTCCGTCAAGGCGACCAAGCGCATCACCAAGGCGATGGAGATGGTGGCTGCCGCCAAGCTGCGTCGCGCCCAGCAGCGCGTCGAACAAACCCGGCCGTACGCCCTCAAGATGGACGAAATGCTGCGCCACCTGGCAGCCGGTTCATCGGGCGACATCTCACATCCTTACTTTGACCGGCGCGAGGTGAAGAAGAAAACGCTGGTCGTGATCGCGTCGGATCGCGGCCTGTGCGGCTCGTTCAATGCCAACGTGCTGCGCATGGCCCAGCATTGGCTGCGCGACAATAAAGACTACCAACTGGAGCTGGTCACCGTCGGCAAACGCGTCAACGACTTCTACAAGCGGCGCGAGTATCCTATCGTCGGCTACTGGGGTGACTGGTCCGGCGTGCTCGATTACGACAAGGCGAAAGAGATCGTGCGCTTCCTGACCGAACGCTTCGTCGAGGGCCAGACCGACGAAATCTCGGTCCTGTTCACGCGCTTCCTGTCGACCGTAAAGTATGAACTGACGTTGGACGGTTATCTGCCGATCGAACGCCCCGAAGTGGGCGAGCATGCAGATGAAGCCGGCACCAACCGTGAGTATATCTTTGAACCTGACCCCGAAGCTATCTACGCCGCGCTCATGCCGAGCTATGCGACGACCAAGATGGTGACGGCGATTGCCGATTCGCTCGCCAGCGAGCACGGCAGCCGGATGATGGCGATGGGCAATGCAACTACCAATGCCGGCGAGATGATCGATTCCCTGACGCTCGACTACAACAAGGCGCGCCAGGGGCAGATCACCAAGGAGCTGCTCGAAGTGGTCTCCGGCGCCGAGGCATTGAGACAGTAAACGTTGGAAATAGTGAATTTATAATACGGAGTAGGCCAGATGGCAGAAAACGTTGGCAAAGTGACACAGGTGATCGGGCCGACGGTCGACTGTGAGTTTGATCCCGATCACCTGCCCAATATCCTCAACGCAATCAAGATCGAGGATAAGGAACGTGAAATCGACTTGACCGTGGAAGTTTCGTCGCACCTCGGCGATTCGATCGTCCGCTGTGTCGCCATGGCGTCGACCGACGGTCTCGTGCGCGGCATGAAGGCAATCGATACCGGCACCAACATCACGGTGCCGGTCGGTGAAGCCTCGCTCGGCAAAATCTTCAACCTGCTCGGTGAGCCGATCGATAAGACGGCGATGCCGGCCGACGTGCAGCGCTGGCCGATTCACCGTCCCGCCCCCAGTTTCCAGGACCAGTCGACCAAAACCGAAATGTTCGAAACCGGCATCAAGGTCATCGACCTCCTGGAACCGTATTCCAAGGGCGGCAAGGTCGGTCTGTTTGGCGGCGCCGGTGTCGGCAAGACCGTTATCATCCAGGAACTGATTCACAACATCGCGACCGAGCACGGCGGCCGGTCGGTCTTCTGTGGGGTCGGCGAACGGACGCGTGAAGGCAACGATCTCTGGCTGGAGATGACCGAGTCGGGCGTTATCGACAAGACTGCCCTGGTATTCGGCCAGATGAACGAGCCGCCGGGCGCCCGGCTCCGTGTCGCCCTGTCCGGCCTGACCATGGCCGAGTATTTTCGCGATGAAGAGGGCCAGGACGTGCTCGTCTTCATCGACAACATCTTCCGCTTCGTCCAGGCCGGCTCCGAGGTCTCGGCGCTGCTTGGACGCATGCCGTCGGCAGTCGGCTACCAGCCGACGCTTGGAACCGAGATGGGTGCGCTGCAGGAGCGGATTACGTCGACGACCAAAGGCTCGATTACGTCGGTGCAGGCGATCTACGTTCCCGCCGACGATCTGACCGATCCGGCGCCCGCGACCACCTTCTCGCACCTCGACGCTACCACCGTGCTGTCGCGCCAGATCGCGTCGCTCGGTATTTACCCGGCGGTCGATCCGCTGGACTCCACCTCGCGAATTCTCGATCCCCATATCATTGGAGAGCAGCACTATCGCGTCGCCCGCGGCGTGCAGCAGATCCTCCAGCGCTACAAAGACCTGCAGGACATCATCGCAATCCTGGGTATGGACGAGCTGTCTGAAGAGGACCGCCTCACCGTGCAGCGCGCCCGCAAGATCCAGCGGTTCCTGTCGCAGCCGTTCTTCGTCGCCGAGGCGTTTACCGGTAAGGGAGGTAAATACGTCAAGGTCGAAGATACCGTGCAGGGCTTCGAGGAACTGATCAAGGGGAACCTCGATCATATTCCTGAGCGCCACTTCTTTATGCAGGGTGGTCTTGACGACGTGCTGGCCGCCCACGAGGCAGAGAAAGGCTAAGCCGCGATGTTCAAGCTGTCCATCGTCACGCCCGAGAAGATATTCTACGAGTCCCAGGTAAAATCGTTGATTGTACCCGGTACGGAAGGATATCTCGGCGTGCTGTCAAATCACGCCCCCCTGATTACCGCCCTCAAACCGGGAAAAATCGAATTTACCGATGCCGACGACGACGAACACATTATCGCCGTGTCGGGCGGCTTCCTCGAGGTCTCCGGCAATGTCGCCACCCTGCTGGCCGACTCGGCCGAGGATTCCGGCGATATCGATATCGAGCGCGCCCGCAAGGCGTATGAGCGCGAGCGTGAGCGCTTTCTGGCTATTGCGCGCGGCGACGAAGAGGGTGAAATGAAGGCCGCCCGGGAGGCGATGGAGCGATCAAAGAACCGTATCAAGGTGTACGAGGACACGCACTGAGCACTGTGAGATCGGTCGATGGCGCCAAATAAGGCATTATTGGCCTATGTTTGAAAAGCAACCTGGCGCGACGACCGGCCGCACCGCTTAAGTTGTTGCGCCATAACTGCTTTACCGCCCCGTTTGTCCTTGACTTTCACATCTCCGTTTCGTAGTATACCCAGCTATGATACTTGATTTACGAGAATTCGCGGCATTCCCGGCCCACGCCGTGCTCGAGGGAAACCCGGCCGATCTGGGCGTACAATTCGAGGGAATACATGATATTACGGCGGTCGAGGTTGTCCTCACCATCCAGCAGACCGGTGACAACCAGTTCTACTGCGCCGGTGAGGTCCGCGCCGATACCGCGCTGGAATGTGCTCGCTGCATTACTGAGTTCACCACTCGGCTGGTGCAGGAGATCGATTTCATCGCCTGCCATGAGGGCGATCGGCTGACCGAAGAGGGTGAAGCGGACGACGAGGATTATGCCATTTTCAAGGATGTCGACCAGCGCACCGACATCGGCCCGCTGGTCGCCCAGGCGATTATCCTGGCGCTTGACCTGAAGCCGCTGTGTGATGAGGCCTGCAAGGGGTTGTGCAGCCAGTGTGGCGCCAATTTGAACGACACGACCTGTGAATGCAAGACAGAACGAATCGACCCGCGCTGGGAGCGGCTCAAAGATCTTCTGAACAAATGAGCGCCCCCCGGTGTACTGTATGTAGATGAGGATAGGTTAACCAATGCCACTGCCAAAACGACGACACTCAAAGACACGCGGCCGAAAACGTCGCACTAACTGGAAGATTGCCAAGCCGAATGTAATCTCCTGCGACCACTGCAGCGCCGCCCGCCTGCCGCATCATATCTGTCCGTCCTGTGGGTATTACAAGGGGCGGCGTGTCATTGATACAGAAGTCGGCTAAACCGACGCGCGATACTGCGCTCGCTAACGATTAGGGAAGAACCGCATCGTCATGACGACGAAAAAGCGCATCCGGGTCGTACTGGACGTAATGGGGGCCGACAAAGGCATTGCCGGGATGATTGACGGCGGCATCGATATCGCCCGTCAGCAATCCGATTCGCTCGAAGTGCTCTTTGTCGGCCACCAGGACGAAATCGAAGAGAAACTCTCGAACCGGACCGACCTCCCCGACAACCTGCTCGTGGAACACGCTGAACAGGTTGTGCCGATGGATATTCCGGCCACCGAAGGTGCCCGGCTGAAAGACAGCTCCATCGCGGTCGGGTTGCGCCTTGTTCGCGAGGGCAAGGCCGACGCTTTCGTGTCACCCGGCAACACCGGTTCAGTGATGGCCAGCTCGCTTCTGACCCTCGGTCGCATCGAGGGTGTCAGCCGCCCCGCCATTACCAGTATCTGGCCCACCGTCACCGACCGCCCCTGTGTGGTACTCGATGTCGGTGCCAATGTCGACTGCAAACCGCAGCACCTGCAGCAGTTTTCGGTCATGGGCTCGGTCTATCATTCGGTGATATTCCATACCGAGGCGCCGCGGGTCGGCCTGCTGTCTATCGGTGAGGAACGAAGCAAGGGCAACGACCTCATCTTCACCGCACGCAAAGCGCTGACCGATTCGAAAATCAATTTTGTCGGCAATATCGAGGGGCGCGACATCCTGTCGGGACGCATCGATGTCGCTGTGACCGACGGTTTCACCGGCAACATCCTGTTGAAATTTGCCGAGTCGATCGCACCGTTGCTCAAACAGCGCATCCAGCGACAAATTCAGACCAACATCTTCTCGCGCATGGGCGCCATGCTGCTGCTTCCCTTCCTCAAGCGGATGCAGGGGCAGCTCGACTATGCCAAGTACGGCGGCGCGCCGCTTCTGGGAGTGAACGGTAACGTGATCATTTGTCACGGTTCCTCGAGCGCCACCGCCATCAGCAATGCCATCAAGGTCGCCCACGAGATGGCGGATAACGGCATTCTGAAACGCATCCATGACGAACTTGTAACCAATCACTTTGGACAGGGGAATGGCTCACGAAGCAAAAGCCAGAATAATCGGGACGGGGTCGTATGCTCCACCGCACCTGGTGACTAACGCCGATATGGAGCGGTTGGTCGAGACCTCGGATGAATGGATTACCACCCGCACCGGCATCAAAGAACGACGCATCGCCAACGGCATGGTAACGTCCGATATGGCCGTCGAAGCCGTCAAAAGCGCCCTCGAGGCGGCGAAGGTGTCGCACGAAGACATTGACTTGCTCGTGGTCGGCACCGTTACGCCCGACTACCTGCTGCCCTCAACCGCCTGTATCATCCAGGAGAAGCTGGGTATGCCCAGAGCGGCCTGTTTCGATGTTGTTGCGGCCTGTACCGGCTTCATCAACGGGCTGGGTATTGCCGCATCCTATATTGAGACCGGGCGAGCCGAGCGTGCAGTCGTCGTCGGCGCCGAAAAACTCTCGTCGATAACAAACTATACCGATCGCAACACCTGCGTGTTGTTCGGCGATGCGGCCGGTGCCGCGGTGCTGGAAAGAAGCACCAACGGCAACGGCGTGCTTGCAACCGTGCTCGAATCCAACGGCAAGTACCGCGAGATGCTCTGGATCGAGGTGGGTGGGACGGTCAATCCATACAGCAACGACTTCGAGTACGACGGTCGCAACAAGATTTATATGAACGGGGCCGATGTCTTCAAGGTAGCCGTCCGGGAGATGTGCAAAGCCTCACTGAAGGCGATCGAGCGAGCCGGGCTGCAGCCGGAGGATATCTCACTCATCGTGCCGCACCAGGCCAACATCCGCATCATCGAAGCGATCGCCAAGCGCCTGGGGCGCAGCATGGACCAGGTATATGTGAATATTGACAAGTACGGCAACACCTCGTCGGCATCGATCCCGCTCGCGCTCGATGAAGCGGCGCGACAGGGACGTATCGCAGAGGGTGACACTGTCCTTATGGTCGCCTTCGGGGGCGGTCTCATATGGGGTTCAGCCGTCGTTAAATGGTAAGAAATGGTGGAGGGTATGAGTAAGACTGTACTGTTTTTCCCGGGGCAGGCATCGCAATATGTCGGCATGGGCCGCGATCTGTACGATGCATCGGCCGATGTCCGATCACTGTACGACCTGGCCTCGAAGGAAATCGGCAAGGATATAGCAAAGTTGTCGTTCGACGGTCCGGCCGAAGAATTGAAGCGCACCCGTTTCACCCAGCCGGCCATCCTGCTGCACTCGCTGGCGGTCCTGAACGTGATGGGCGATAAACTGCCGTCGTTTGATTTCGTCTGCGGTCATTCGCTTGGCGAGTACTCGGCGCTGGCCGCCGCCGGCGCCCTGTCGTTCGAGGATGCCATCCGCGCGGTTGTCAAACGAGCCGCCCTGATGGAAGAAGCGTGCGAAAAGCAGCCTGGTACCATGGCCGCCATCATGGGCTTGAACGAACAGGAAGTGACTCGCTTGTGTGAAAAAGCCTCGGTCAAAGGGGTGGTCATACCGGCCAACTTCAACTCCAAAATTCAAATCGCCATCTCCGGCGATACCGGAGCCGTCGACGAAGCGGTCAAGCTCGCACCCGAAGCGGGCGCCAAACGTGCCGTCATGCTCGAAGTCGGTGGCGCCTTCCATTCGCCGTTGATGGCGTCGGCGCGCGACGGCTTGAAGACCTTCCTCGCCGGCATCCGGATCAACCAGCCGGAGGTGCCGGTTATCGCCAATGTCACGGCGCAACCGGTTACCCAACCGGAGAAGATCCGTGAACTGCTTGTCGAACAGGTCACGGCGCCGGTCAAGTGGATGCACACGATGGACTACCTGGCCGGCCAGGAGGTCTCGACCGTCATCGAAATCGGCCCGGGCAAGGTACTCAGTTCACTGGCCAAACGTGAAATGCGTCCGGCCAACCTGCACACCATCGATACCATGGCCGACATCGAATCATTTGATACCGTATCGTCGCAACAAGACTGACCGAAGGACAGGGCAACAGAATGGATTTCAACAACAAGGTCGTCATCGTCACGGGATCGGCTCGCGGGATCGGACGTCGCATCGCCGAGCGGTTTGCCGAGGCGGGCGCAAAGGTGGTCATCAGCGATATCGACCAGGCTGCCTGCGAAGCCACCGCCCGGGAGATCGGCAATGGTGCCATCGGCCTCAAAGCCAACGTAACCAAAGCCGCAGAGGTCGGCGAGCTGTTCAACAAGACAGTCGAACAACTCGGCCGGGTCGATGTCGTGGTCAACAATGCCGGCATTACCCGTGACACCCTGCTGATCAGGATGGATGAAGAGGCCTGGGATACGGTTCTTGACATCAATCTAAAGGGCGCGTTTCTTGTGTCGAAAACGGCCGCGAAGATTATGATGAAGCAGCGTTCAGGACGTATCGTGAACATCAGTTCGGTGGTTGGCCTCAACGGCAATGCCGGCCAGGCCAACTATGCCGCCTCCAAGGCGGGGCTGCTCGGACTGACCAAGACCACGGCCAAGGAGCTGGCGGCCCGCGGTATCACCGTCAACGCCGTCGCTCCCGGCTATATACAGACCGACATGACGGCGGACTTGCCGGAGTCGGCCAGGGAAATGTTCTTGAATAATATTGCGCTGAAACGAGCCGGGACGACCGATGATGTCGCGTCGGCGGTGCTCTTTTTGGCCTCGGACAATGCGTCGTACATCACCGGACAGGTCCTGTCGGTGGATGGCGGCCTTGTTTCGTAAACAACAAACACACTTGCAATACTACCGTAAGAGGAGCAGGAAACATGTCAGTTGAAGATCGCGTGAAAGAAATCATCGTCGACCAGCTGGGCGTCGAAGCCAGCCAGGTGACCGAAGGCGCCAAGTTTGTAGATGACCTGGGTGCCGATTCGCTCGATACCGTGGAACTGGTGATGGCGCTCGAAGAAGAATTCTCAATCGAGATCCCGGACGAAGACGCTGAGAAGATCGTCTCGGTCGGTGACGCCATCAAGTACATCAACGAAAACAAAAGCTAGACAGGCTGTCACACCCGGTGTGACGGAATACGTGTATGAGACGACGAGTCGTAGTTACGGGAATGGCGGCGTTGACCCCGATCGGGGCGACGCTCGATGAAACGTGGGAGGCTTTGCTTGCCGGCAAGTCCGGGGTGGCGTCGATCACACGCTTTGACGTGTCCGACTACTCCACCCGCATTGCCGGCGAACTGAAGAACTTCGACGCCAGCCAGTACATTGAAAAGAAGGAAGCGCGGCGCATGGACCTGGCGGAACAATACTCCATTGTGGCCAGCGACATGGCGCTTGCTGACGCCGGGTTGAAGCCCGACGAACTGGACCTTGACCGCTGCGGTGTGATCATCGGGTCCGGTATCGGCGGTATTTCGACCTTCGAGCAGCAGCACGCAACCTTGCGTGATTCCGGTCCCAACCGGGTATCACCCTTTTTCATTCCGATGATGATCATCGACATGTGCGCCGGTCTGGTGTCGATTCGCCACGGCTTCCGCGGGCCCAACTACGCCACCGTCTCGGCCTGCTCCTCGTCGGCTCATGCACTGATCGATGCCGCCCGGATCATTGAACGAGGCGAAGCCGATATCATGGTCTCGGGTGGCGCCGAAGCAACAATTACGCCCACGTCGCTGGCCGGTTTCTGCCAGGCCAAGGCGTTGTCGACGCGTAACGATGAACCGGAAAAAGCCTCGCGACCCTTCGACAAGGACCGCGACGGTTTCGTCATGGGCGAAGGTGCCGCAATGCTCATCCTCGAGGAGTATGAAAGTGCCAGGGCCCGCGGCGCTCGTATCTATGGCGAGTTTCTCGGCGGCGGCATGACCGCCGACGCCCACCACATGACGGCGCCGCATCCCGAGGGTATCGGCGCCCGCCGGGCGATGGAATGCGCCATCAAGGACGCCGGTCTAACGACCGAAGACATCGAATATATCAACACCCACGGCACCTCGACCGGTCTGGGGGATGTGGCCGAAACCAAGGCGATCAAGAACGTGTTCGGCGAACACGCCCGCAAGCTGGTGATCAATTCGAGTAAATCCATGACCGGCCATCTGCTCGGCGCGGCCGGCGCTTTCGAGGCAGTGGTCTGTCTAAAATCGCTGACCGAAGGCTCGGTGCATCCAACCATCAACCTCGATGAACCGGATCCGGAATGCGACCTGGACTATGTACCGCATACCAGGCGGGACGTGAAGTTGCGCTACGCCCTGTCCAATTCCTTCGGGTTCGGCGGCCACAACGTCTCGCTGGTGCTGGGAGCGGTTAACGGAAGCAAATAACATGACTTGGCTCGACTGGTTCCGCCGCACGCTTGGGACTGACGATTCATCGGTCGGTTCCCAGGGCATACAGGTTGAACAGGTCGAGGGGCTGCTTGGCTACCACTTCCGCGACCGCGAGCTGCTTTACCTGGCGCTCACCCATCGATCCTATTCTCATCACCAGGACGGCTTCCTGCCGTCCAACGAACGCCTCGAGTTTCTCGGGGATTCTGTGCTCGGCCTGGTCATTGCCGATCAATTGTATCGCGATCATCGCCGCATGCGCGAGGGGGATCTCACCAAGACCAAGGCGCTGCTGGTAAACGAGGCTACGCTGGCGTCAATCGCCTGCGACATCGGCCTCAACCAGTACATACGCCTGTCACCGGAAGAACAGCGGTCCGGTGGCGGTGAACGCCCGTCAATCGTCTCCGACGCCTTCGAATCGATCATCGGCGCGGTGTATCTCGACGGCGGCTTTGATGCCGCCCGCGACGTTGTCCTGCGATTGATCTACGCCCACAAAAAAGATATCACCAATGACGAGACCAGGCGCAATTACAAGGGGGAACTGCTCGAAATCATGCAGGCGCGAGGTGAGGGAATGCCGCGCTACGATGTGATCAGTGAACAGGGCCCGGATCATGACAAGATGTTTGGTGTGCAGGTGACGGTGAACGGCAAGGTGGTCGGGCGCGGTGACGGTCATTCGAAGAAGGAAGCGGAGCAAAAGGCTGCTGCCGAAGCGCTGGCCCGGGTACTCGAAACCGAGAGTGAACTGCCGCCTGAGTAGGTACCTACCGAGAACGATCCACCGGATCCCGGGTTCCAAAAACCGTGCCAATCGCATCACAGCCGTCTTCGGTTGCATGCTATCTTGTTTTATTTCATAGTTTTTTTTATTGACATTTTTTTTAAACTCGGCTTTCGTGATATCAAAAGGCGTTGGAGTGGTGCATCATACTAAGTCCACGACCGGCACAGGTGATCACAATCCGACGCACGAGGTGTCCAATTAAAACGAGGAGTCGTGAACAATGCGCAAGAGCAGAAAGAAAACGACCCGCAAGAAAACGACCAAGAAAGCCGCGACTCGACGCGGTGGCAAGCGAGTGCAGGAATGGACTCGCCAGGAAATCTCCAAGCTGCGGAAACTCTTCCGTAGCAAACCGACCGCTGAGGTCGCGAAGGAGCTCGGTCGTTCTATTGCGTCGGTCAAATCCAAGGCCAGTGCCCTCGGTCTGAAAAAGACCAAGGCGGCCAAGAAGGCGGCGCGTCAGACGGCGGCTAAGAAGACGGCTCGCAAGACCCGTAAGAAAGCTGCAAAGAAGACCACGCGCAAGAAGACCGCTCGCAAGAAGACTGCGCGCAAGAAAACCGCACGGAAGAAAACCGCGCGGAAGAAAACTGCTCGGAAGAAAACTGCCCGCAAGAAAACGACGCGCAAGCGTAAGACCGCCCGCAAGAAGCGGTAGTTTTTTGATACCATCCTGACGTAGCAAAGCCCGCCGTTCCGGCGGGCTTTTTTTCTGCCCCGGATCAGTCTTTCCGGCTGCTTGACTTTTGGTCCGCCCGGCCTATATTTCAACCTTGATGAGAAACGCCCGTACGATATAAGTCAGGAGTATATATGAACATAGTTGTCCTCGTAAAACAGGTCCCCGAGATCGCCCTCATCAAGGTCAATGAAGCCGAAAACAAGGTCGACCTGCCCCAGGGCCCGGGAACGGTCAATCCTTTCGACGAATACGCCGTGGAAGAAGCGCTTCGTCTGAAAGAAAAAACGGGGGGCAAATGCATGGTCATGACCGTCGGTTCGCAGCGGGCCGAATCTGCCCTGCGCGACTGCCTCGCGCTGGGCGCCGACGAAGCCTATCTCTTGACCGACGAGGCCTTCGATGGCTCCGACCCCCAGGGGGTCGCCCGCGTTCTGGCCGCCGGCCTCAAGAAGCTGGGCGATTATCACCTCGTCCTGGCCGGTAAACAGGCGGTCGACTCCGATTCCGCCCAGGTCCCCGGGGCTGTTGCGGCTATGCTCGACCTGCCCCAGGCAATGTTCGTGAAGAAGTTCGAAGAGGTCTCTGACGACAAAGTGACCGTCTTCAGGACCACTGAAGACGGCTACGACGTGGTCGAGCTCCAGCTGCCGGCCGTTTGTTCGGTCGTCAAGGAGATCAACGAACCGCGCCTGCCGTCGCTCAAAGGTAAGATGGCCGCCAAGAAAAAAGAGATCACCAGGTGGACAGCCGCCGATCTCGAGGTCGACAGCGACGGTGTGGGCGCCAATTCGCGCACCAGGACCCTGAAAGTTACGCCGCCGCCGCCGCGTCCAAAAGGGGAGATTTTGGAGGGCGAAACGCCGGACGAAATCGCCGACAAGCTATTCAAGAAACTGCGCGAGAACCAGATTATCTGACCCGGACGGGCCGCTTTCGAGCGGCCCTTTCCATATACGCTCCTATGCTGATTCGCAAGCTCTCAGAATGCACGGAATTCGTTGCCGGCGACGGTACCCTTTTGCGCGAGCTGCTGCATCCCGACCGCGACTATCCGTTCGGTGGCCGCTATTCGCTCGCCCATGCCATCGTCGAACCGGGCAAACAGTCGCGGCGCCACCGCCTGACCTCGAGCGAGGTCTATTACATCCTCTCCGGCCATGGTGTCATGCACATTAATACTGACAGCGCCACCGTCGCCCCCGGCGACGCTTTCGAAATTCCGGCCGGCGCCACCCAGTGGCTGGAAAACACCGGTACCGGGCCGATCGCATTTCTGTGTATTGTCGACCCGGCCTGGCAGCCCGACCGGGAGACCGTCGACGACTAACCGCCGGCCCGGCCGCGAGCGTTTTCAAATTTGACTTTACGCCCCAACCTGCCGATATACGACCCATGAGCAAGGGTCTGATAAACGTCTGCCGATTGAGCATTGTTCTCGCATTGTTTGCGGTGCTTCAGCCCGTTACGATCGCTGCGGCAGAGAATACCGAATTCATCAAGTATGCCCGCGCCGATGTCCGGGCGTGGTACGTGTACGAGTCGATTGACGAGATCGATTGGCCGACCGTGTACTATCTCAATGAAACGTTCGGCTGTCGCGTCAGTCTCGTACACCTGATCACCGACGGCGGCTCTGATCCGACAGAACGATCGTTGCCCGATCGACAACTGTTCATGCACACCGTCGTCATCGACACCAGCCAGGCAGTGCGGTGGGGGCAGGCTCTCGGCGACGACCTGACCGACCGCAACCCCGATCTGATCATTATCGCAGCCGACAGCTCTCGTTCGATTGTGCGCAGCTTCCGCCGGTTTGTCGCCGCCTATCAACCGTCAGCCGATGACCTTTTCGGCATTGCCAGGATTTACCTGGCTGCCCCGGCCGGATCGGAGCCGGCTGCCGGCTCCTCAGTGTGGCTGAACTCGCGAGTTCTCGGAAATCAGTTCCACGAGCGAATGCACAACGAAATCCCGCTCTTGTTGCCCGGCTTCGCGCTGCCCGACAACCGCGACCGTCGCATGATCCGCTATGACTTGCTCGATCGTCGCATTGATGCCGGCACTCCCGAAAGCGACTTCTTCTCCGGCATGTCAACCCTGCGCTTGTCGCACTTTATCGACAGCCTGTTTTCCGACGGTCCGATGAAACAGACCCTCGCCGATCAAGCCACTGCCTACCAAGCGTTGATGGCGGAGGCTGAACATGCCGACGATCAGCAGGCGGTTGTCGAAAAGGTGCTGGCGGCCTACCGTGAACTCCTGCCGATTTCACGCTACCGTGCTCACAGCGCCACTCTGCCGTCGATGCCGTCATTCGAAGCCTATCTTGATCGCCTCGAATCCCGCGCCGAGGAAGCGATTCTACATGTGGCCGGATTGTACTGGGAGGGACGGGTGCTGCTGCGCGATTCACCGCATGGCCCGAAAGTAAAGTTCATTGCCTCCGTCTCCAACGCCGGTACTGAATCGATCGAACTGGCCGCGGTACAGTTTCAGCCGTACTGGCAGGATGAACCGTCCATCCTGCAGCAGCAGTCGGTCATGGTGGCGCCGCACCAGTCGTATGTACGTGAGTACCTCATCGATATCGATCCGGCCTGGCTCGAAGCAGATCGTTCCGATTCGCTGCTGTTTGTATCGACGCTGATACTCGGCGACATCCCCTTTGAAATGACCAACAGCCTGCCGGTTAATGAATCACTGCCGCTGGGTATAACCTTCGAGCCGAACTTCCGCTTCGTTGATCCGTCGGCCCGAACCGACGTCGACCGAGTCGTGGCAGCTCTCAACTGGAAAGTAATCATCACCAAGCCGACCAACTATGCCGGCATGGTGCACCTCGAACTGGAAACGCCGCGCGGTATGTTTGCCGGCGCTTACCGTCAGGATATCCGGCTGCTGCAGGGGACCCGGCGGGAAGTGGTCGGGATACCGTTCACGTTGTCCAAGCTGTTCGAATTCGGGCGACAGGAGCAGACCATTGCCATGTCAGCCGACGGTATCTTGGTGGCAGTCGATACCGGCTACATCCGTGCCGCTGCCTGCCAGATGCCGACAACGCTGTCGATTGGAATTCTTCCCGATAGCAGCGGTCGTCTCGAAGATGTCCTGCGCATGGCCGGCGCCACCTACCGTCAACTCACCGAGCGCAGCCTCGAGCTGGGAGAATTGGCGGGGTATGATGTCATCGTACTCGGCTCCGGCTGTTTCCGCCGTTATCCCAACCTGCGCTGGTACCGGGATCGTCTTGAAGAGTTCATTCGCAATGGCGGTTCGGTGGTTCTTTTCGGACAACCTGATGACTGGCCGGCCGGGATACTGCCGGTTTCGTTCGTGCCCGACCGCGCCCTACTGCGACAAGGCGACATTACCAGCCTGCTGCGCTACGCAAACGTGCTCAGCCGACCCTACGAGATCGACCAGGCCGAACTGTTGAGCTGGTATGACCGCGCCCGGGCGGCATCACCGGCAGAAATTGCGCCCTCGGAAAAAGTGTTTGTTGCACCGGAGGGCGAATCGCTCCTGTCGGTTTCTCGCCTTGGCCAGGGCCAGCTCATTTACTGCGGTTTGCCCCTGCTCGACATGGTCGCCGATCTCGAGTTGGCGGCGATTCACCTATTTTCCAACCTGATGAACTATTAGGCGCGTCGACTGTTATACCGAATCAGGCCGTTTTTTCGGGGATAACGGCTGTGTAACCCTATGTCGAAAGAGGCGCCTACGTCTACGGATACGCAACAGACTCGATTTTCCAGCATTACGGACTATTTTCGGACGTATCGCCGGTACCTGATTCTCGGCGGCATCGTGGTGGTGTTGTCCAACGGTCTGGCGTTGGTCATTCCGTATATCACCAAGCTGATCTTCGATTTACTCGAGCAGGGTGCGACCGCGTCGGACCTCGTGCCTTACATCGTAGCCGGCTTCGGCCTCGCCGTCCTGTCCGGTGTCTTCCGTTTTTCGATGCGGCGGACGATCATCTGGATGTCGCGCAAATTCGAGTACGACTTCCGCGGCCGCATCTTCCGCCACCTGCTCAATCTGTCGCAGTCGTTCTACCATACTAACCGTACCGGCGACATCATGGCCCGCCTCACCAACGACCTCGAGGCTGTCCGCCAGATGGTCGGCCCGGGCATCATGTACATCAGCAATACCCTGGTGGTGCTGGTCGTCGCATTCGCCGTGATGATCTATCTCTCGCCGATGCTCACTCTGTGGGCGTCGATCCCGCTCGTGCTGCTGCCGATCGGCGTGAACCTGATTGGTAATGTGCTGCACCGTCAGTCGATGAAAGTACAGGACAAGTTCTCAGAACTGACCGTTGCCGCGCAGGAAAATCTCTCGGGCATTCGGGTCGTGAAGGCGTACGGCCAGGAGGATGCCGAGGTCGAGAACTTCCGCGGCCACTCCGAAGAGTATTACAGCCTGAATATGACCCTGGCGAAGTTGCAGGGCACCTTCATTCCGGCCATGCGCATGATTGCCGCCGTCTCGTATTTCGTCGTTCTCTACTTCGGTGGCCTCAAGGTTATCGAAGGCGAACTCAGCGTCGGCGACGTCGTGGCGTTCTTCGGCTACCTCTCGATGATCATGTGGCCGCTAATCGCCATCGGCTGGGTGACCTCGCTCTACCAGCGCGGTACTGCTTCGCTCGATCGCATCAACAGGATTCTCTATTCAGCGCCCCAGATAGTCGATACCTCGGACAATCCACACGACGCTCGAATCAAAGGTGAGGTCGAGTTCCGCGACCTGACGTTCGGCTACAACGGACGTCCGGTGCTGCACGATATCAGCCTGACGATCAAGGCGGGCCAGACCGTCGGCCTGGTTGGACCGACCGGTTCCGGGAAGACAACCCTGGCCGCGCTGATCGGTCGGCTGTTTCAGGTGCCGTCGAAGCAACTGTTTATTGACGGGGTCGATGTCAACGACTGGAAAGTCGACACCCTGCGACGCCAGATCGGCTATGCCCCCCAGGAGCCGTTTTTGTTCAGCGACACCGTGAAAGAGAACATTCGCTTTGGCCGGCCCGAGGCTACCGACGAAGAGATCGTCGAGGCCTCGCGCACCGCGGCGCTGACCAAGGACATCGCGTCATTCAAGAACGGCTACGCGACGATGGTTGGTGAGCGCGGGATCACGTTGTCGGGCGGCCAGAAGCAGCGCACCGCCATCGCCCGCGCTGTCCTGACCGATCCGGCCATCCTCATCCTCGACGATGCCACCTCGGCGGTCGACACCGAGACTGAACATCAGATCAATCAGCAGATCAAAAAGGTGCTGCATAACCGTACGGCAATTATCATCTCGCACCGGGTCGCCTCGGTAAAGGATGCCGATGTGATTCTGTATCTCGAAGAGGGGAGGATCATCGAGTCGGGCTCCCATGAGAAGTTGCTCAAGAGCGACGGCGCCTACGCCGAGTTATATCGCTCGCAACTGATCGAACAGGAACTGGAGGCGCTGTGAGTACCGCTGCACAGTATCATGAAGAAGAAGTACTGGGCAAGGCGTACGATGCCCGATTGATGAAGCGGCTGCTCAGGTATGTCCGCCCCTATCGCTGGATCGCCGCGCTTGCCGTAGTCGTGCTCCTGATCGTCGCCGTTCTCCAGACCGGACTGGCCTTTGTGGCCAAGTGGGCGATCGACGACTATATCAAACCCGGTACTGCCGACGGATTCGAGAACATGGCGTTTGCCTACCTCGCCATCAGTTTCGCGGTCTTCATCTTCACGTTCGCCCAGATCTGGATCACCATGCTTTTGGGCCAGAGAGTTCAGCACGATATCCGGCTCCAGGTATTCGACCATGTCCAGCGGCTGCACCTCGGCTACTTCGACAGGAATCCGGTCGGACGGCTGGTCACCCGCGTCACCAACGACGTCAACACCCTCAACGAACTGTTCTCATCCGGCGTGGTCAATATCATCGGCGACCTGTTGATGATTGTCTTCTATGTCGCGGCGCTGTTCTATGTCAGTTGGAAGCTGGCGCTGGTGGTGTTTATCAGTGTGCCGCTGCTGTTGATCGTATCCTTTGTCTTTCGCGCCAAGGCCCGCGACGCCTACCGCGTCGTCCGACTCAAGCTCGCCCGCCTCAATGCCTTCGTACAGGAGCACGTTACCGGCATGGGCCTGGTGCAGCTGTTTAACCGCGAGAACACGACGTACAATCGCTTCGACGACATCAATGCCGACCTCCGCCAGGCCCACCTGCGTAATGTCCTGTATTATGCTGTCTTCTACCCGGTGGTGGAAGTCATCGGCGCTCTGGCTTTGTCGCTGCTGTTCTACTACGGCGCCAGCCTGATGAATGCCGGCACCCTGTCGTTCGGTGACCTGTTCCTGTTCATCTACCTGCTCGAACGGTTCTTCCATCCGATTCGCGACCTGTCCGAAAAGTATAATGTCCTGCAGGCGTCGATGGCGTCATCCGAACGCATCTTTGGCCTGCTCGATACCAAACCGGCCATTGTCGACCGTGAAAAGACAATCCAGCCGAAAGAGTTTACCGGGCGGATCGATGTCGAGAACCTCTGGTTTGCCTACAAAGATGAAGAGTGGGTGCTCAAGGATGTTTCGTTCAACGTCGAGCCGGGCGAGAAAGTGGCCATTGTCGGCGCTACCGGTGCGGGGAAGACCTCGCTTATTTCGCTCCTCTTCCGCTTCTACGATTACCAGAAGGGCGCGATCAAGCTCGACGGTGTAGACTTGAAGGACTGGCCGCGCAATGAACTGCGCCGTCACCTCGCCCTGGTACTGCAGGATGTCTTCCTCTTCAGCGGCGACTTCGCCGGTAACGTGCGGCTGCGCGATGAATCGATCAGCGACGACGAAGTCGAGCGCGCGATGGAGCGGGTCGGCTTCGACCGTTTCCTGGGTGTCTTTCCGGATGGTCTCAATACCGAGGTTAAAGAACGCGGCGTGACCCTGTCAACCGGCCAGAAGCAACTGCTCTCGTTTGCCCGGGCGCTGGCGTTCGATCCGGATATTCTCATTCTCGATGAAGCGACCAGTTCGGTCGACAGTGAAACTGAACGGCTGATCCAGGAAGCACTCGATGAGTTGTTGAAGGGCCGGACCTCGATCGTGATCGCTCACCGTCTCTCCACCGTCGAGAAAGCGGACAAGATTATTGTATTGCATCACGGCGAGATACGCGAGGTCGGGAGCCATGATGAACTGTTGCAGCAAAAAGGCATTTATCATAAACTGTACCAGATACAGTACAAGCACCAGGCGCCCGATGCCAGGACATCGACCGGTGCAAAAGTTGGATAACCACAGGGTATGCACCGAACATGACCAAAAAGCGTATTCGCGATCTGATAGATACCGCTACCGACATAGCTCGTGAAGCCGGCAGTATTCTCAAGAAAGGATTCGACCAAGCGCCCGATGTCCGCTACAAGGGGAAGATCGATCCGGTTACCCAGTATGATCTTGCCTCCGAAGAGTATATAGTCGGGCGCATCAACGACGCTTTCCCCGACCACCAGATCCTGGCTGAAGAAGGAACCGAGAGCAACGGCGGGTCGGAGTATCGCTGGATTATCGATCCGCTCGACGGTACGGTCAATTTCGCGCACGGTTTCCCGATGTACTGCGTGTCGATCGCCGTCGAGTTTCGCGGCCACGTCGTGGCCGGGGCGGTGTTCGATCCGGAGCGCGATGAAATGTTCACCGGCGGCCGCAGTATCGGCGGCTTTCTGAACGGCACACGGATGCGGGTGTCCAGTGAAAAGCGGCTTGATCGAGCCATGCTGGCGACCGGCTTTGCCTACGATGTCCATACCTCGCGGCGCAATAACCTCGGCTTCTTCTCCCGCATGATCAAGACCGCCCAGGCGGTCCGCCGGCCCGGCTCGGCGGCCATCGACCTCTGCTGGCTGGCGGCGGGACGGCTCGATGGGTTCTGGGAGCTGAAGCTGCACCCCTGGGATACGGCCGCCGCCGCCCTGTTTGTGGAAGAGGCGGGAGGCAGGGTAACCCGGCTGGACGGATCGCCGTATACCATATTTGACGATGAGATCCTCGCCTCCAACAGCCGTATCCACCGGCAGATGAGCCGGACGCTGTTGAATCGGAAGTAATGACCGGCACGGGAAAGACTTTCAAGTGACAATTGACCACAGAGCAGACTTGTCCATTTTGACTCAATATCGTATTATTGAACCGTCTTCACGGAGATCTTCGCAGCAGGAGCTTCATATACATGGCTAAGAAAACGCTGGTCGCCTCCACCTCGGGGGTGCGCGGAATTATCGGGCCCGGTCTGACACCGGTCCTGGCAACGAAATATGCCGCCGCCTTCGGCAGCATGCTCAAATCCGGCACCGTTGTGATCGGACGCGACAGCCGACCAACCGGTGACATAATCATGCGCTCGGCGATCAGCGGCCTGGCGGCGGTCGGTATCGACGTTGTCGATATCGGCATCGTCCCAACCCCGACAGTCGAGATCGCCGTCAAGGAACTGAAGGCGAAAGGCGGCATTTGCATTACCGCCTCGCACAACCCGGCGCCATGGAACGCCCTGAAGTTCTTTAACGACCGGGGGGAGTTCATTACCCCGGCCCAGTATGACAAACTGAACGACATCTATACCAATGAGAAGTTTGCCTTCAAGAGGCATGACAAGGTGGGATCGATTGAGCGGCAGGATGTCTGGATCGACAAGCATATCAAGAAGACGCTGGCGCTGAAGACCGTCAACAAGGGTGCGATCAAGCGCCGCAAATTCTCGGTAGTCGTCGACGCCATCAACGGCGCCGGCTCGCACGCTTTACCGACTCTGCTCAAGCTGCTTGGCGCGAAAGTGGTTGAAATCAACTGCGACGGCGATGGCAACTTTGTCCACGAACCGGAACCGGTACCGAAAAACCTGGCGCAGCTTGGCAAGGCCGTCAGGAAGCACAAGGCCGACCTCGGCATGGCCTGCGATCCGGATGCCGACCGCCTCGCCCTGGTCGATGCAACCGGAGAGCCGATCGGCGAGGAATTGACCCTCGCCATAGCGGTCCGCCATATCCTGAGCAAGCAGAAAGGCCCCACCGTGCTCAACCTGTCGACGTCGAAAGCAACGGTCGATACCGCCGAAGCCGCCGGTTCGAAGGTGTATCTCTCGAAGGTGGGCGAGTCGAATGTGGTCGAGATGATGCGCAAGAAGAAGGCGGTGATTGGCGGCGAGGGGAACGGCGGGGTGATCTACCCCTCCTTCCATGCCGGTCGCGATTCCCTGGTGGCGGCCGCCCTCACCCTGTCCTGCCTGGCTGAAGAGAAGCTGAGCCTGAAGGAAATGGCGGAAACCTTGCCCGCATATTACGCTATAAAGTCGAAAGCGACTCTTCCCGATGACTTTAGTAAACGCCTGGCACGATTCGAAAAGGATGCCGCCGAGATCTTCGGCCGGTTTACCGTCGACCGCCGTGATGGTCTGCGATTTGATTTCGATGGCGGCTGGGCACAGATCCGTTCGTCCAATACCGAGCCGATCTACCGCCTGATAGTGGAAACCGACGACCGGCGCCAGACCGATCGTTTGAACCAGATGATACGACGCTTTTTCAGCAAATAAAGGAGCCGTCCATGTGCGGAATTATCGGATATGTTGGTCCCCGACAGGCCCAGCCAATCCTGCTAAAAGGCCTCAAGCGGCTGGAATATCGCGGCTATGACTCGGCCGGCATGGCGCTGTTGACTGCCAATGGCCTGGTGACCATCAAAGAAGCGGGCAAGATCAAACAACTCGAGGAGTCACTCAAGGCGTTCGATTTTACCGCCAACTTCGGTATTGCCCATACCCGTTGGGCCACCCACGGTGAGCCGAGCCAGATCAATGCCCACCCTCACACCGACACCACCGAAGAGATCGCGCTGGTTCACAACGGCATCATCGAGAACTACCGAGCCATTCGCGAGTTCCTGCAGCGGCAGGGCTATGTCGTCAAGACCGAAACCGACACCGAAATTCTCGTCCACCTCATCCGCTTCCACTACAAGGGCGACCTGACCGAAGCCGTCCGCACCGCTCTCAATGAGACCGAAGGCGCCTACGGTATCGCGGTCGTATCGTCGCTCCACCCGGGACAGCTGGTTGCCGCACGGTTCGGTTCGCCGCTGGTAGTCGGGCTGGGTGACGGCGAGAACTTTGTCGGCTCCGACGTTTCCGCCATGATCGAGTACACCAACAAGGTGATGTATCTCGAGGATGGTGAGATCGCCACGATCACGGCCGACAGCTACGATGTCGCCACTATTCAGAATGTCAAGATCACGCCGCAGATCCAGGAAGTGGAATGGACCCTCGAGGAAATCGAGAAGGGCGGCTACGACCACTTCATGCTCAAGGAAATCCACGAGCAACCCACCACGATGCGCAACGCCTTCCGCGGTCGCCTCAATCTCGAAGAAGGAATTCCGCGCCTCAACGGCTTGAACCTGCAGTATGATGAATTGCGTCGCATCAAGCGGCTCATTCTCACTGCCTGCGGAACCTCGTGGCACTCGGCGCTGATCGGAAAGTATCTGGTCGAGGAATTGGCCCGCGTGCCGGTCGAAGTCGAATACGCCTCGGAGTTCCGTTATCGTTCGCCGATCATCGAAGACCATACCGTGTTCTTTGGTATCAGCCAGTCGGGTGAAACCGCCGATACCCTGGCAGCCATGCGCGAGGCCAAGAAGCGCGGCGCAACCGTGCTCGGTATCGTCAACCAGGTCGGTTCGACAATTGCCCGCGAATCCGACGGCGGCGTGTACATTCACGCCGGCCCCGAGATCGGTGTGGCTTCGACCAAGGCGTTTACCTCGCAGGTCATGGTGCTGTCGCTGATCGCTACACTCCTGGGCCGCATGCGCGGCCTGTCGGTCCAGCAGGGCCAGGAGATCATGCAGGCGATCTACAAGATCCCGGAGCAGGTGGAACAGTTGTTGTCTGACGATGGCCATATTCGACGCATCGCCGAATCATACCACACGGCCGAGAACTTTCTTTACCTCGGTCGCGGTATCAACTTCCCGGTCGCACTCGAGGGCGCGCTGAAACTCAAGGAAATCAGCTACATCCACGCCGAAGGATATCCGGCCGCCGAGATGAAACACGGCCCGATCGCGCTTATCGATGAGAACATGCCGGTCGTCGTGATTGCCCTGAAAGATTCGGTCTACGACAAGGTGATGAGCAATATCGCCGAGGTGCGCGCCCGCAACGGCAACGTGATCGCCATCGCTACTGAAGGTGACACCGAAATCGCCGAGCGCGTCAACCATGTCATCTATATTCCGCAAACCTTCCGTCTGCTCACGCCGCTGCTGTCGGTCATCCCGCTGCAACTGCTCGCCTATCACATGGCGGTGCTGCGCGGATGTTCAGTCGACCAGCCGCGGAACCTGGCCAAGTCGGTGACGGTCGAATAGATCAGCTCACAAATGGCTGAAGCGGGCGGTTCGCATCAGGCGAGCCGCTCGTTTTCGTATGGACCGCAGCGATATCAGCGCCCGATTTGTCCGAACGACACCTCTTGCCGCCTGTTTATCATATATATCACGCTGGTTAAGGCTCATCTGAATTCCACAAGGAGGTTCTCGATGAAGAACTATCTTTTGGTATTTGATCAACAACGCAATGCCGCGCTGACCGACTGGGGGCTGTTGCTCCTGCGCGTCGGCGTCGGTTTGCTCATGCTGCTCGGTCACGGCTGGCCGAAACTGTCGAACTTCTCGACCATGCTCGAGCAGTTTCCCGACCCGATTGGTCTCGGGGCCGGGCTTTCACTTACCCTGGCCACCTTTGCGGAGTTTCTCTGCTCGATCCTCATACTCGTCGGCCTGTTCACGCGCCTCGCGTCAATTCCACTGATCATCAACATGCTGGTGGCGCTGTTCTTTGTCCACATGGGTGATCCCTGGATCAGGCAGGAACGGGTGCTGTTGTACCTGGTGCTGTACCTTACGCTGCTGCTGGCGGGGGCCGGACGGTTCTCTATCGACGACTCGATCTCGAAAGGGACGACCGGTCGCCCCGATCAACAGGCGAGCTAACGTCCTGCTATAGATCGGATTGGCGCACTTTGGGTGCCTCCTTTTAGATGAAACCGGAGATAGTAGATTACGGTTATACCTGTATCTTTGCGGCAAATAACTCAACGCAGATACATCAAGGAGTAACCTGTGAAAAACTACCTGCTCATCTTCGACCGCCAGAAAGATCATCCCCTTACCGACTGGGGCCTATTGGTCCTGCGCGTCGGTATCGGCACGCTGATGGCGTTTGCCCACGGCTGGCCGAAACTGTCCAATTTTACGCAATACTCGGAACGCTTCGCCGATCCGTTCGGTCTGGGCGCCACGTTCACACTGATCGTGGCGGTGTTCGCGGAATTCTTCTGTTCGCTGCTGATTGTCGCCGGTGCGCTGACGCGTCTGGCTACGCTACCACTGATCGTGACGATGCTGACGGCCGTGTTCATCATCCATGTCGACGATCCGTTCAACAAGCAGGAGCTGGGGCTGATGTATCTCACACCGTATATCACGCTGCTGCTGGCCGGCGCCGGGCGGTTCTCGGTCGACGGTATGCT
>CAZJCK010000053.1:0-24235 GCA_964544635.1 uncultured Ignavibacteriales bacterium
GCGGTGGGCTACAAATGCTTGAGATTCCGGTCTACAAACCAAACTGTGCCGCGCGTACGTCCTCGTGCTCGCTGTCATGACTACAACGTGGCATAGTCAACATTCGAAGGGTCATCAAGGGTCGGGAGCTTAACCGATGCCGCCTCGGGGTATTTCTGCATGGCGCCGGTGTTGAAGATCACCACCCGTTCGTCGCGCCTGATCCAACCGTCGGAGACCAACCGATCGAGCGCGCCAATACAGGCCGCCGTCTCCGGGCAGATCCCGATACCGCTGCGACTGCACCCGAGACTCATCCATTCGTTCAGTCGCTGTTCTGTGACCGCCACGGCGGTGCCGTTGGATTCACGGATGGCGTCGATAATCATGAAATCCCCCACGGCGGCCGGGACACGCAGGCCGGATGCGACTGTCTGCGCATTTATGAACGGTTCGGCGAACCGATCACCCTTCTCAAAGGCCCGCACGATTGGGCAGCAACCGTCCGATTGCACCGCCACCATCCGCGGCATCGTCTCCGACTCGAGCCAGCCGATCTTGCGCAGTTCGTTGAATGCCTTCCACATACCGATCAGGCCGGTCCCCCCGCCGGTCGGATAGAGAATAACATCGGGCAGTTTCCAGTCGCATTGCTCGGCCAGCTCCAACCCCATAGTCTTCTTTCCTTCAATGCGATACGGTTCTTTCAGGGTCGACATATCGAACCAGCCGCGCCGGTTCTTCCCTTCACGAACGATCTTTCCGCAGTCGGTGATCAAACCGTCGACGAGATACGTCTTGGCGCCAAACTGCCTGGCCTCGATCTGGTTAATGACCGGCGTGTCCTTAGGCATAAACACGAATGTGCGAATACCGGCTCTTGCGCCGTAGGCGGCCAGGGCGCCGCCGGCGTTGCCGGCAGTCGGGATGGCAATCTCGGTGACCCCAAACCGCAGCGCCATTGTCACCGCCATCGCCTGGCCGCGCGACTTGAACGATCCGGTCGGCAGCTGCGACTCGTCTTTGATGAACAGGTGCTCCAAACCAAACTCGGTGGCGAGGCGGTCGCATGACAACAGCGGCGTCATCGTCTCGCCGAGGGTAATGATGCGCTGGTCATCACGGTACGGCAGCAATTCGCGGTACCGCCACATGCTCTCGGGGCGCGCGCGCAGCGTCTCCCTGGTTAGCCGCGACTTGACGGCATCAAGATCGTACCGCACCCAGAGCGGACGGTCGTGGTGGGTGGTCTGAAGCTGATCGGACGGAAGAATGGTACCGTCGATGGCGGCTTCGAGATGAGTGACAAAGTCAGTTTGCGGTGGTGCCATTGGCGGCAATATACATTACTTCACACGAGCCGTGAAGTATTTGATCGCCGAGTTCACCTTTACGCTACGCACCGGGTATCAGGAACCGGCTTGCCATCATGCAGGTGCGGAGGTACATTCCGGCGGCGGTGCATCCATTGAGCTGGAGGAGATTATGGCACAATCGAATGTCTGGGTAGATGGCATGGCGGCCGCCTTCCGGCCGTACTTCGATACCATGCCCCAATGGCAGACCGAGGGCTGGATCAAGCTCGCGATCAAGCATCTGCACCTCTGTAAAGACACTCGCCTGCTCGATTGCCCCTGTGGCATCGGGCGGTTATGTATCCCGCTGGCGCGGCAGGGGATCGAGATCGTGGGGGTGGATATCTCGCCCGACTACATCGACGAGTTGAACCGGAAAGCCGGTGCGGAGAGCCTGCCGATTCAAACCAAACTCGCCGATATGCGCAACCTGCCGTTCGAGAACGAGTTCGATGCTGCCATGAACCTGTTTACGTCGATCGGCTATTTTGAAGATGACGTCGAAAACCAGAAGGTAATCGACAGCGCTTACCGTGCCCTGAAACCGGGCGGACGGTTCCTTTTGGATACGGTCAACCGTGACTGGCTGGCCAAAAATTTCACGTCGTCCAACTGGGAGAACCGTGGGGAGTTTCGGCTGCTGCAGCGTCGGACGTTCGATTTCGAGCGCTCGGTCGAGACCTGCCACTGGACTTTTATCCGTGGCAAAAAGGAGCACGTCTATCGCGTGCCGCTGCGCTGGTACAGCCTGCACGAGCTGGTTGGCATGTTTCGCGCCGCCGGCTTTGTTGATATCGAGCATTTTGGCGATTTCGACGAAGAGCCGGTTGATTTCAACACGCGCCGACTGTTCGTAATCGGCCGCAAGCCGTCGTGACATATATCAAGACTCGCGATAAACGATCTAATTACAATCACTTAGCTGCTGTATCCCAATCCTTGCCAACGGCGTTGAACTGACATATCTTGTTGCTATCACTATCAGATAGCTTATCAGGTCAGATCGACAGTGATCTGCCACTTTCGCAGGAGATACAGAAAAATGACACAGGCTACCGCCGTACCATCCGCGCCGCGCTGGGACCTCGAATCGATTTTTCCCGGCGGCTCGCAGTCCAAAGACTACAGGAAATTCCGCCAGGATACAAAACAATTGCTCGATGACTGCCGCAATCGCCTTGAGCGGCTCCCGGAGAAACTGTCGCAGAAGACCGTCGACGACTGGTCGAATGTGATCTTGAAGCTCGAATCGGTGCGCGAGGATATCGGCCTGATCGAGTCGTTTGCCGGCTGTCTGACAGCGCAGGATGTGACCGACAGCGCCGCCGACGCCATTACCTCCGAGGCCGACAATTATTACGCCGAATGGCAGGTGCTGATGACCGAGCTGGAGGCGCTGGCGCTGGAGCAGTCCGACGATGCCTGGAAGATGCTCCTCAAGGCCGACAGTATATCGCCTATCAAGTTCTATCTCAATGAGTTACGTGAGATCGCCAGGAGCAAGATGCCGGTCGAGCAGGAATCGCTGGCGCTCGAGCTGGGCGTCAACGGCTACCACGCTTGGAACCGTCTC
The DNA here is from genome assembly GCA_964544635.1 of uncultured Ignavibacteriales bacterium. Lineage (GTDB taxonomy): Bacteria > Zixibacteria > MSB-5A5 > GN15 > FEB-12 > CAZJCK01. Next base: position 2,908 of record CAZJCK010000053.1, read on the forward strand.
TATGACAAAATGGCCGGCGAATTGAAAGCCGAGTTCAAGGAAAAGGGCGAGACCAGGACAATCTCGATGGGGCAGGTCGCGACCAGGATGTCCAGCCCCGACCGCGCCATCAGGCAGCAGGCGTTCGAAAAATTAACCAAGGCATGGGAATCCCGCGAGGATCTGGCGGCCATGACGCTTAATGCCGAAGTCGGCTACCGTCTCACCCTGTACAGCAATCGCGAATGGGACTCGGTGCTGACCGAAGCCCTGCAGGCCGCCCGCATCAAAGAGGAGACGATCGAAACGATGTGGCGGGTGATCCGCGAGATGACCCCCCAGCTGAAGCCGTATGTCGATGCCAAGAAGCAACTTCTGGGAATCGACAAGTGGTCGTGGTACGACCAGTTTGCCCCCTGCGGGTCGTCGGACAAGACAATTGACTTCGACGAAGCAGGCAACTTCGTTGTCAAACATATCGGCGCCTTCTCCGAAGACATGTCGCAATTCTGCAAGCTGGCCCTCGACAACCGCTGGGTCGAGGCCGAGGATCGTCCCGGTAAGCGTGGCGGTGGCTTTTGCACCGGCATGGGCAAACACAAACAGTCGCGTATCTTCATGACCTACGCCGGCACCTATGAGAACCTGCTCACCCTGGCGCATGAACTGGGGCACGCCTACCACAGCTATGTCCTGCGCGATGAACGGTTCTTTGCCTCGCGCTACCCGATGACCCTGGCCGAAACGGCCTCAACGTTTGCCGAGGCGGTGGTTACCGACGCCGCCCTCGATGTGGCCGATAACGACGACGAAAAGCTGATGCTGGTCGACCAGAAGCTGCAGGGGACGTATACGATGTTCTGCGATATCCAGAGCCGTTACCTGTTCGACAAGGCGTTTCACGAGGAGCGCCGCAACGGCACTGTCGGTACTGCGCGGTTGCGCGAGCTGATGATCGAGGCCCAGAAGACGGCGTTTGGCGGCATGCTCGACGAATCGGGGTATCATCCCCTGTTCTGGTGCAGCAAACTGCACTTCTATATCAGCGATGTACCGTTCTATAACTTCCCGTACACTTTCGGTTTCTTGTTTTCCGCCGGAATCTACGACCGGGCCAGGAAAGAAGGTCGGTCGTTTGCAGATAAATATGCCGCGCTCCTCAAGGATACCGGTCGCATGACCACCGAGGAGCTGGCCGAGAAACATCTGGGCGTCGACCTCACCAAAGAGGCATTCTGGAAGGATGCCTGTGCGTTGGCGCTGGCGGATGTCGATACCTTTGTGGACCTGACAAAATCGGCATAGGGGTTATGGAAACAACGGAATTGCAGCCGCAAACGCGATTGTTCAAGGATGAAATCAACCGTCCGACGATCACCCGAATCGGTAAGGTCTTGAACGAGATCGACAATTCGTTTGAGCACAAGCGGTTCGTGGCGGCGGTGATGCAGCGCAAGATGGATACGCTCGAACTCAAGGAGCGCATCGCCGCCGTGGCCGACACCCTCGAGAAGTTCCTGCCCGGGAGCTGGAAGGCCTCAATTGACCTGATGATCGAGGCCGCCCCGAAACTCGGCATGTTCGAGAACTGGTGCTTCCTCACCGTGATTGAACGTCACGGCCTGTCGCGCTACAAAGATTCGCTGCGGGGCATGTATGAGCTGACGAAACATGCCTCCGCGGAATCGGCCATCCGCCCGTTTATCAGAAAATATACCAAGCGCCTGCTCCCCACCCTCAAGAAGTGGACACGCGACGAGGACGAACATGTCCGCCGCCTTGTCGCCGAAGGCACCCGGCCGCGCGGTGTCTGGGTGCAACGGCTCGAGATGTTCACCGAGGATCCGTCGCCGGTGATCGATCTGCTTGACAAGTTGCGCGGCGATTCGTCGCTGTATGTCCGCAAGGCGGTCGCTAACAGCCTGAACGATATTTCGAAAGACAACGCCGAGATCGCCATTGCCACCGCCCTGCGCTGGCGCCAGGACAACAATCACCTGACCAACTGGATCATTCGCCACGGCCTGCGCAGCCTCATCAAGCAGGGCGACCCGCGCGCCTTCAAGTTGCTTGAGTTTACCGACACGCCGCAGCTTACGGTGTCGGATATAACGCTGTCGAACAAGCGGTTGCGAATCGGGCGCAAACTCAAGATCAAGTTCGAGGTGGAGTCGCTCGCCGAACGTCTCCAGAAACTGGCGATCGACTACAAGGTGCACTATGTGAAGAAGTCCGGTCGCACCTCGGAAAAAGTATTCAAGCTGGCCGAGAAAAACCTGCCGCCGAGGGGGAAGCTCTCGCTGGCCACCGAGCGATCGTTCGCCAACCGGTCGGTCCGGACGCACTATCCGGGTGAGCACAGGATCGAGATCATGATCAACGGCAAGGTGATGGCCGACGCTACCTTCCAGTTGATGAAATAGTTCTTCTGGTCGGTGTGTAACGACTGGCCGCCACCCTCGACCAAGTAAGCACACGAAAGGACGTGCTATGCGCAATTTTCACCTGGCGGTAACCGTAGTGGTCTTGTTGGGGCTGAGTCTGCCGGTCTCTTCGCAGCGACGGCAGCCGGAAACGACTGAAATCGACGGCCACACCATGTACACGCTGCTGGAATCGGGCGCAATCCCGGCGATTTTTGAGCCGGAGTTTGTGTCGGTCGATGCCGCCGAGGATCTGTATCATCCGGATGAACCGGTGCTGGTGGTGTCACTGCACGGTGAAACCCACGCCTATTCGACCTGGCATCTGGATCAGCATGAAATAGTCAATGACCGCATCGGCGACACCTGGTTCGCCGCTACCTGGTGACCGCTCTGTTTTACCGGCATCGTGTATGCCGCAGAACTTGACGATGTCCGCTACACCTTCCAGGCCTCCGGCTCGCTCTGGCAGGATGCCCTGGTGATGCAGGACTTGCAGACCAGGTCGCTCTGGTCGCAGATTTCGGGCGAAGCGATCCAAGGAGAGATGGACGGAACTGCACTGGCATTGATTCCGTCGGCCATGACCACTTTCGCCGCTTTCAAAGAGCGCTATCCCGACGGCAAGCTCTTGAAGAAACCGTCGCGCGGACCGGCCGGATCACCGTACAGCGAATATTTCGCGGACCAGTCGCGGCTGGGTGTCTTCGGGCGGCAGAACAATTTTAAGCGCCTCGACGGTAAGGCGATCGTGTACGGGGTGCGTGAGGCCGACCGACAGGCGGCGGTATCGCGAAAATTCCTGGTGCAAAACGAATTCGCTCTGCTCAAACAGTTCGAGCCACCAATCGTAGTGACCTACGACCCGGGCGGCGCCGGTGTGGCCGGATTCGTGCTGCCGGAGGATCCGCGCGATCTTGAAGCGCGGCTGTCGGTAAGCGACGGTCGCATTCAACTGCACGCACCGGGCCGTGATCAAAGGTACCAATGGGATGCCTTTACCGGTAAGCCGTTGGATGCCAATTTTGAACCGCTTGAGCCGGTAGCATTGCAGTCGGCCTACTGGTTTGCCTGGGTGTCGTTCTTCCCCCACACCGACCTGGTAAAGTAGTTGATTGATGCCTTACTCATTGCACCGACCACAGCTTTTTTGTAGGCTTGGCAAAGTGATCTCAGCCAACTCGTGAGCAACTCGCGCCGTCAGCAGGCGCGACAAAGGACACTCGATATGCACTACGTGATCATCGGTAACGGCGTCGCCGGCATGAACGCCGCCAATGTTATCCGCAACCGCGAAGAAGACGCCGACATCAGCATTGTCTCCTATGAATCCGACCATTTCTTCAGTCGCACTGCGCTCATGTATGTTTTCTGCGGCCAGCTCTCACAGAAGTGCGTGGAGCCGTACGAACGCGACTATTACGACAAGATGAACTTCCGGCGCGTCCGCGACCAAGTGATGGCGATCGAAACCGACCGCAAGACGCTGCATCTCGAGCAGGCCGGTGAACTTAAATATGACAAGCTTCTCATTGCCGCCGGTTCGGTCGCCAATATGATCGACTGGCCCGGGGTTGAACTGGACGGTGTCGGAAACTTCGTCACCTGGCAGGATCTCGAGTGGATGGAAGAGAAAGCGAAGACCGCCAGGTCGGCCTGTGTGGTTGGTGGCGGCCTGATCGGTATCGAATCGGCCGAGATTCTCCAGCTGGCCGGCATCCAGACACATTTCCTGATTCGCGAGGATTATTTCTGGCCGGTCGCCCTGAGCAAGGATGAGGGTGACCTGGTGACCGACCATATGCGCGAGCATGGTGTCGATGTCAGGCTCAAGACCGAGATGAGGGAAATTATGGGTCGCGACGGAAAGGTCGTCGGCGTGAAGACAACCGACGGCGAGACGATCGACTGCGACATGGTGGTGATCACCATTGGCGTGCGGCCGCAAACCGACTGGCTCAAGGACAGCGGCATCGACATGGATGACCGGGGCGGTATTGTCGTCGACGACTACCTGAAGACCAACATCGACGATATCTATGCGGCGGGGGACTGTACGTCGGTGGTCTGGTTTAACGGCGTGCGACGCCCGGAGCAACTCTGGTACACCAGTCGCGACCAGGGGTTGGTGGCCGGTTTGAACATTACCACCGATGATCTTCAGAAAGAGTATGAGCGCGGTACTTTCTACAACTCCGCCAAGTTCTTCGAGATCGAATACACCACTGCCGGGCTGGTCAACTTCGGCCTGGAGGGGGAAGAGAACTGGTATCAGCATGAACCGGGGACACATTTCACCGAGCGAATCACCTATCTGCCTGACAGGACGGTCGTCGGGTTCAATCTTCTGGGACGGCGCTGGGATCATCGCGTACTGGTAAGTTGGATCGAGCGGAAGAAAAAGCTCGACTGGGTGCTGGACCATTTTCACGAGGCGCTCTTCGACGAAGAGTTCATGCCTAAATTCAAGCTGCAGAACCGGGCATCATAGAAGGAGCACGAGGTGCAGGCAGGACTTCTGAGAACATACAAGAACGGCTGGCAGAGCCGCGGCTGGGTAGCCTGGGGCGTGGCGCTGCTGCTCTTCGTTGTCTACTTCATGTTCTACTTCGGTATTCCGCCGGGTATGGAGCAGTTTGCGAAATCGCTCGGCCTGGGAAGCAAGTGGACGTTGTACGGGTTGCTGTATACGCTGGCGATGATCCTGGGCGGAATCTACTTCCTGAGGCGCCACGGCAACAGTCGCTACCACAAGATACGTACGATTTCAGTCGTGTTCGTACAGGTCTGTTTCGCCTTTTCCATTCCGCTGGTGATGGAGGCGTTTGATACCAAGGGATATATCTTCAGCCTGTTCTGGCCGCTGAAGATCGAGTACCTGTATCCGTCGACAATTTTAGAATTCCCCATCCTCATCATACTCTGGGCATTTGTCGGTTCGCTGATCTTTGTCCCGCTGATGACGTTGTTTTTCGGCAAGCGCTGGTATTGCAGCTGGGTGTGCGGCTGCGGTGGTCTTGCCGAAACAGCCGGCGAACCGTTCCGTCACCTGTCAGACAAACGAACCGGCGCCTGGCGATTCGAGTTGATCGCCATCCACTCGGTGCTCCTGTTCGCCATCCTGGCTACCGCCCTGGTCCTGATCAACTGGGGGTTGCACTATGAGAATGCCGCCGGCGAATGGGTCACCGACCATGCCGGTTTCGACACGATCGTGTCGAAGATACAGGGGGTGTACGGGTTCCTGGTGGTGGCGATGCTTTCCGGCGTGCTCGGAGTCGGCCTCTATCCGCTCATGGGCAGCCGGGTCTGGTGCCGCTTCTTCTGTCCGCTGGCGGCGATCCTCGGGATCTTCCAGAAATTCGGGCGCTTTCGCATTACGGTGAAAGACGACATGTGCATCTCCTGCGGCAACTGCTCGACCTACTGCGAGATGGGCATCGATGTCCGTCACTACGCCCAGAACAACATCGATTTCAAGCGCGCTTCCTGTGTCGGCTGCGGCATGTGCGCGCATGTCTGTCCGCGCGGCGTGCTCAAGCTCGAAAACAAGTGGGACTTCCGCAAAGGCCCCGAGAAGAACCGCACCCGGATCTTTGATATGTAGGCCCGGGCTTCGCGTCGGCCGGCAATTTCAGCGAGATTGATCCGGTTTTTGCTTGATTCGCCAGCTCACCGCTTTACATTCTCTCCCCGTTGACGAGAATAAAAGTATGACCGACGCCGTAGCCGTAACCATACCCGACCTGCCGGTCTGGCTCGTGCCGCTCTTGATCTTCCTGGCGCGCATTGCCGATGTTTCGATCGGTACTTTGCGCATCATCACGGTGGGCCGGGGTATGCGTACGCTATCAAGTGTGCTCGGATTTTTCGAGGTGCTCATTTGGCTGGCCGCGATCAGCCAGATCATGAGCAATCTGACTTCAATCGAGAACTACCTGGCGTATGCCGCCGGTTTCGCCGCAGGAACCTGGGTGGGCATGACGATCGAGAGGCGTCTTGCTCTCGGTATGCTGCTGGTGCGGGTTATTGTGCCGCGCGGCCCCAACGGCCTGGCGGCGGAGCTGATCGAGGGCGACTACCGGGTGACCTCGCTTGAGGGCCACGGCGCCAAGGGGCCGGTCACAGTGCTGTTTACCATCGTCAAGCGCAGCCGCCTGAAGGGCCTGCTGTCGGTGGTGCAGAAACACGATCCCAGTGCCTGGTATTCGGTCGAGGATATCCGTTCGGCCAACGAACCGGTGGCGGCCCAGGCTGCCTTCGTCTCCAAGTACCCCAATGTGATCATGCCGTTCGCCTGGTTCCGCAAGGGGAAGTGACAGCAGGAACCTGCCGGTCCGAAGCATCGTTACATCTCCCGAACACGACTATCAGAAAATTTTCAATGGAGATGACCATGCGCCGCACTATCCTTTCCCTCACCTTGACCGGCCTTCTTGCCGTCGGCTGCAGTTCCAGTGAATCGAACAGTGAAAACAAGCAGACAGAGGCGACAACCGAAATGACCGCAGAGCACACGAACACCGACTTCATGAATATCCCGCTGGCGACAATAAGCGGCGACTCCACCTCGCTGGCGGCGTACGAAGGGAACGTCTTGCTTCTGGTCAATACGGCCTCGAAATGCGGCTACACCTCGCAGTATTCCGGTCTGGAAGAATTGTATCGCGAGTACAAGGACAGCGGCCTGGTCATTATCGGTTTCCCGGCCAACAACTTCGGCGGTCAGGAACCGGGCAGCAATGAGCAGATCGCCCGGTTCTGCAGCGAGAACTTCGACGTTACCTTCCCGATGATGGCCAAGATCAGCGTGAAGGGTGACGACAAGCATCCGCTGTACACCTACCTGACCGAGCAGTCGCCCTTTACCGGTGACATTTCGTGGAACTTCAACAAGTTCGTGGTCAATCGCGACGGCGAAGTGATTGCGCGCTTCGATTCCGGCACCAAGCCGAAGTCGGAGGAACTGGTCGGCGCCATAACCCGGGCGCTGTAGGGCGCGCTACTGTTGGGTCCTGGCGGCAGCGCCCCGGAAGGGATCGAGTGTCAGCCGGTGATGAAATACGTAAGCAGTCTCATGCTGTGCCGGTTTGCAAGGGGTCGCGCGGTTAAGACTCGGAAGCGATCAGTTTATGAGTTGGTGTCAACCCAATCCGTCCACATGCAAAGAAAAAAACCGCCCGAGTCCGTTCGGGCGGTTCCAACGCGTGAATCGGTGATCGGCCGACTAACTCTTATCGTCGGCCAGCATCTGAAACGCCTGCTTGAAATCTTTGTACTGCCGCATCCCGCGGAATCGCCCGATCTCTTTACCCTCGGCATTTAAGAAGATCGTTGTCGGCACCGACGTAATCCCGCCGTACAATTCGGCAATCTCGCCGCTGCCCATCAACAGTACCCAGTCCATGTGGTTTTCCTGCGCGAACGCTTTCACTTTTTCCGGGGTGTCGTTCACGGCCAGGCCGATAATCTCGATATTCTCATTCTTGAACTCGTCGTACACCTCGACCATGTCGGGGATCTCGCGACGGCAGGGCGGGCACCAGGTGCCCCAGAAGTTGATCACGACTGGTTGTTTACCGATCCATTCCGAAGACTGTCGCATGTTGCCTTCGAGGTCGTAGGCGGCAAACTGCACCACCTCACCCGAGGTCGCAGCGGAGGAGGCGTCGGTTGTCTCCTGGGAGTCACCCGAGCCGCAGCCGAGCATGCCGAGCGCGAAAAGCATCAGCGCCACCGACGTATCAAGCACCAGTTTTGTCTTCACGTTCATGCTCCGCTCAGTTGTTCTGCCCGGCGGCGGTGGAGTCGTACTTGCGATCCTTGACGAATGTCAGGATCTCCATGAACTGCTCGCTGGTGCGATAGCCGGGGGCCGGGGCAATCTTCTTGCCGTCGGCTTCAAGGAACCAGAACGTCGGGTAGCCGGATACGCCGAACTCATGCTTGGCCAGGTTGGCCTCGGAGATCTTGTAACCGTCGATATTCAGCTCGTTCCTGGAGTCGCCCCAGACTTTGACCGGTATGAAATGTTCGTTGACCATGTCGATCACGGTAGTGTCCTGGAAGGTGGTTTTTTCCATCCGCTTGCACCAGCCGCACCAGGAGGCGGTGAAGTCGATCAGGATATGCTTATCGTTGTCTTTGCTGTCGGCAATCTTCATGCCTTCGGCATAATCGAGCCACTGGATCTTCTTGCCTGTAGTCTCGTCAGCTTTTTCGGCTTTGTCGGGCGTGGCGGTCCGGCTCGTGTCGGTTTGCGCGATGGCGATACTGAAACCGGCGAGCAGCAGCACGGCCAGGCCGATGATGAACTGTTTCGCTTTGGTCATTGCTGCATCCTATTTTACAGAATTGTCTTTCTTACTTAGAGGCCGGACATAGGCGCCCGATTCACCCAAAACATCCTTCAAGTTATTCAACAGGGCAAAATCGAGATCGACCGCGTATTTGCGCGATCGAATATATACCTCAGAACCGTTTTCCCGGGCGGCCAGCAACACCGGTGTACCGCCCTTGTATTCATCGAGCGACGACAGTGCCCGGTCGATCAGACTATCCGGACAATCGGCGTCGATCTTTATAACCAACTGGCAATTGTAGCGTTCCATTAGACGTTCAAGACTAACCACATCGTTACACACTATTTTCGGCGCTTCCCCCTCCCGGGTTGAGATCCGTCCCGAAATCAATACCAACTTTTCCGGCTCGATAAACTCTTTGTTCTTGGTATAGCAGTCGGAGAACATAATCATCTCCACAGACCCGAAGTAATCCTCTAAGCCCGCAAACGCCATTGTGTTACCGCGCTTGTCGAGCATCGTTTTGACACTTGTCAACACGCCACCGACAGTCACCTCACGGCCGTCGGCCATCGTCTTGATCGACTCGGTGGTGCCGTTGGTAAACCAGCGGATTTCGTCGCGAAACTTGTCTAAGGGGTGTCCGGAGATCCAGAAACCGAGCATATTTTTTTCTTCGGCCAGTTTTCTGGCCGACTTCCATTCGTCGATATCAGGCAGGCCGGGAGCAACCCGCTGGATCGACCCGGAATCGTCGGCGAACAGATCGTGGGAGCTGGCGCTGACAGCCACCCGGTTGGCGAATTCGAGCATCGGCTCGACCGATTCAGTTTTCTGCGCCCGATTTCCCTCGAGGCTGTCGAGGGCCCCGGCGGCGATCAGCGACTCGAGGGTGCGACGGTTGAGCATCTTTTTGGGGATGCGCTGGACCAGGTCGGGCATATCGACAAACCGGCCCTGCTGCTCCCGCTCGTTCATGATCGCCTTTGACGGTCCCTCGCCTACGTGCTTGATCGCCTGCAGGCCGAAGCGGATCTTGCCGTCGACCACCGAGAAGTCGAACTTCGACTCGTTCACATCGGGCGGCAGCACCTCGATATCCATCCGCCGCGCCTCTTCCAGCAGTTTGTTGATCTTGTCCTTGTCGTTGATTTCCGAGGTCATCATCGCCGCCATGAACTCCTGCGGGTAGTACTGCTTGAGCCAGGCGGTCTGGAAGGCGACATAGGCGTAGCAGGTCGAGTGTGCCTTGTTAAAGCCGTAGCGGGCAAACGTTTCAATCTGGTGGAAGACTTCCTCGGCCACCTTGCGGTCGATCTCCTTGGCATCGGTGCCGGCGAGGAACTCTTTGCGCTGGGCGGCCATCAGGTCGGCATCTTTCTTCCCCATCGCCTTGCGCAGCAGGTCGGCCTTGCCCATCGAGTAGCCGGCCAACCGGTTGGCGATCTTGAGCACCTGCTCCTGGAAGACGATCACGCCGTACGTCTTCCCCAGAATCTCTTCCAGTGCCGGGTGGAGGTAGGAGATCGACGATGCCCCTTTCTTGCGCTTGATGTACTCGTCGATCATGCCGCTGTCGAGGGGGCCGGGACGGTACAGCGCATTCATCGCCGTGATGTCGGTGAAGTTCTCTGGGCCGAGCTTGCGCAGGTAGTCGCGCATGCCGGGCGATTCAAACTGGAAGATGCCGATCGTATCGCCGCGCGCGAACAGCTTGTATACCTCCGGATCTTCCAGCGCGACATTGTCAATGTCGATCGTAACATCGGGATAGTTCTCGTGTACCATCCGCACGGCATCGTCGATGACCGTCAACGTCTTCAACCCCAAAAAATCCATTTTCAGCAGGCCGATCTCCTCGACCATCTTCATGTCATACTGGGTGGTGATTTCGTTGCGGGAGCTTCTGAAGAGCGGGACATAGTTGGTCAGCGCTGATGGTGCGATGACGACGCCCGCGGCATGGGTCGAACAGTGACGGCAGAGGCCCTCGAGGGTCTGGGCGTAGGTGAGCAGACGGTCGACCCGCTTGTCGTTCTCCTTCAGTTCGCGCAGTTCCGGTACTTTCTCGATAGCTTCGGCCAGTGACACCCCCGGCCCTTCCGGCACCAGCTTGGCGATCTTGTCGACGTCGCCGAACGGCATGGCCAGGACGCGACCGACATCGCGAATACAGCCGCGGGCGGCAAGGGTGCCGAAGGTGATGATCTGGGTGACATTTTCCTCACCGTACTTTTCGACGACATACTGGATGACCTTTTCGCGGCCCCGGTCGGCGAAGTCGATATCGATATCCGGCATCGAGATGCGTTCCGGATTCAGGAAGCGCTCGAACAACAGCTCAAATCGAATGGGATCGATATTGGTGATACCGAGCAGATAGGAGACCAGCGACCCGGCGGCGGAACCACGGCCGGGGCCAACCTTCACCTCGACCTTGCGGGCGTAGTCGCAGAAATCTTTCACGATCAAAAAGTAACCGGCATAGCCCATCCGCTTGATGACCCCCAGTTCATACTCCAGGCGCTCTTTGATCTCGTCGGTGATGTCGTCGTACCGTTTCGGCAGGCCCTCACGGCAGAGGTGTTCGAGAAAGTCGTCGGCATCGACGAACGGTGTCGGCAGCGGAAAGACCGGCAGCTTGAGTTCGTGCAGTTTGATTTCGAGGTTGCACTGCTCGGCGATACGCACCGTGTTGGCCATCGCTTCCTTGAAGTCGCCAAACACCTGCTCCATTTCGGTCGGCGACTTGAAGTAGATCTGGTCGGAGTTGTAGCGCATGCGGTCGCGATCGTCGACCATCTTCCCCGTCTGGATACACAACAGCGCATCATGCGCCTCGGCATCGGCCTGGTGGAGATAGTGACAGTCGTTGCTGACAACCAGCGGGATGCCGGTTTCGCGCGAGATCGAATCGAGCCGAGGGATGAGCAGTTGCTCTTTCTCCAGGCCGTGGTTCTGGATCTCAAGATAGAAGTTGCCCTCGCCGAAAATGTCCTGCAGTTCCAGCGCGGTGTTGACGGCGCGGTCGGTATTGCCGTTGAGCAGGTTCCAGTTAACCTCTCCCTTCATACAGGCGGAAGTGGCGATCAGGCCGTCGCTATGCTGCCTCAGCAGTTCGCGGTCCATGCGCGGACGGTGGTAAAAGCCTTCGAGATAGGCGGCGCTGCACAGTTTGATCAGGTTACGGTAGCCAATTTCATTCTTGACCAGCAACACCATGTGGAAGCCGCCGTCCGGGTATTCGCTGGACGGTTTCTTATCGAACCGGCTGCCGCCGGCGACATAAGCCTCACAGCCGATGATCGGCTTGATCCCGGCGCTGGTCGCTTTCTTGTAAAACTCGATGGCGCCGAACATGTTGCCGTGGTCGGTGACCGCCAGCGCCGGCATCTTGTACTCTTTGGCCAGCGCAATAGCGGCATCGAGGCGACAGGCACCGTCCAATAGTGAATACTGGCTGTGCGTATGCAAATGAACGAAATTGGCGAAACTCATAATCTACCCGGTTGGCTTGGTATCCTCTGTCCTTCGTGTCAGCCGAGATCTTGTACCCGGATGGGTCGGATAAGTACGGTTTCATCGGCCTCTGTCTATGATACGTCGCATCGGACGATGGTCAACTACATTTCCAAGCTATGGTCGCACGGCACAAAAAAACCGGGTGGCGCGAGGCGCGACACCCGGTCTCACAGCAGTGAATACTGTCAGGTTATTTTGTCTTGCCTGTAACCCGGCGATACACCCCGGCGCCGGCCAGACCCAGCCCGAACAGGAGCATGGTACCCGGTTCCGGGATGGCGGTCTGGGTATCGGGACGGAGCAGCTTGTTCATGTAGGAACCGTTGGACGGTGCCACATCAAGCGGATCGTTCAGCGCAAAGCCGGCGTTCCAGGCGCTGTTGCGAACACGCTGACCGGTATTCGGATCGCGATACCAGCCGTCCACCGCGTAGAAATCACCCCAGGTGGGGATGCGCAGCGACTCGATCGAGAAGTAGCCCTTTTCATAATCGAACTTGAGGGCGTTCTCGATAGCGGCGTCACCGGTCTGATTACTGAAGTCAGCCAGCTCGATCGGGCTGCCGTTGGCGTTGCGGAAGTCGTCATAGGTGACGTCGGGCGATACCTCAACGACAAAATGACTGACCGCCGCCTGGACATCTTCCCCCTCGAGCAGGTTGCCCTTGCCGTCACGGAGCCAGTATTCGTATTTCCACCAGGACTGGTCGACCTGGGAGGCAGTCCAGGAAATCTGGAAGCCATTGAGCGCCCACCGACCGTTGGCGATAATGCCGCCGTCGGCGGTCGACAGTGAGCCGGTGTAGGACACCAGGGCCGAGGCCGACGGCGCCGCCATTAGCACGGTGACGGCCAGTAACATCAGTAAGCAGGTAAATCTCTTCACAGGTTCTCCCGTATAATCCATATCATCTGTTTGCGTTCAACGTAAGCCGGGCTGCCAGGTTCCGCCGTCGGTCCGGCATCATAGACAGACCATTGCGGACTAAATAAGTAAGCAAAATCGATACCCCTCGCGAATCGTGGATTGTAATGTCAACATATTGTGACGCAAGCACTTGCCAACAGAGGCAATGCGGCAGCCGGATGCCCGGCGTGGCAATATATTGCTCTGAACGCGGTCGCGGCAGCCTGCAAACGTCGGGAGTTAGTGTGCAGTTCAGTTCATAATGGTTATCATAGACTTCACATATCTCTGATCGCCGATCGCAGCAGTTTCAAGCGACGGCCTGACGTCGTTTTGGCGCCCTGACTATTCCGCTTATCGAATGTCGGGGCCTACAACCGGGGAAACGACACGCAGCAATCTTTTGATAATTAGGAAAAATGTGATTATGTTGGAAGTATTCAAACCGTACTTTTGGCATTACCAACGACAGGATAGAGTGTGGCAAAGCAAAAGGTAGAATTAAAGAAAGGGAGCAGCAATATGGCGACCGTCACATCGGCCCCGGATCGCAAGAAGGCCCTCGACGCCGCCCTGACCCAGATTGAGCGCAATTTCGGCAAAGGCGCGATTATGCGCATGGGCGAGGGGACAGTGCAGCAGGTTGAAGTTATCCCGAGCGGCTCGCTTGGCTTGGATCACGCCCTTGGGGTGGGCGGAATTCCGCGCGGCCGGGTGATCGAGATCTTCGGCCCGGAATCGTCGGGTAAGACCACCATGACGCTGCATGTCATCGCCGAGGCCCAGAAGCTGGGCGGAACGGCAGCGTTTATCGATGCCGAGCATGCGCTCGATGCCTCCTATGCCCGCAAGCTGGGTGTGAAGGTCGACGACCTGCTGGTGGCGCAGCCGGATACCGGTGAGCAGGCGCTCGAAATTGCCGAGACACTGGTACGTTCAGGTGGCGTCGATATCGTCGTTATCGACTCGGTAGCCGCCCTCACGCCGCGCAGCGAGATCGAGGGGGAGATGGGCGACGCTCACATGGGCTTGCAGGCGCGCCTCATGTCGCAGGCGCTGCGCAAGCTGACCGCCATCATCTCCAAGTCCAAGACATCAGTCGTGTTCATCAACCAGATCCGTATGAAGATCGGTGTCATGTTCGGTAACCCGGAAACGACCACCGGCGGCAATGCCCTCAAGTTCTATTCGTCGGTGCGATTGGATATTCGACGCATTGCCTCTATCAAGGATGGCCAGGATGTGATTGGTAACCGTACCCGCGTGCGGGTGGTAAAAAACAAGGTCGCCCCGCCGTTCCGTGAAACCGAATTCGACATCATCTATGGCACCGGCATCTCGCGCGCCGGTGAACTGCTCGACATGGCGGTTAATCACGGTATCATCAACAAGTCCGGATCGTGGTTCTCCTACGGTGAGGATCGGCTGGGGCAGGGTCGCGAGAACTCGCGCGCCTTCTTAGAAGAGAACGCCGAGTTGTACGACGAGATCCAGAACAAGGTGATGGTGGCGCTGGGGATGCGCGAGGGCGAAGCACCGGCCGAAGAGATCGCCGAGACGACGGAACAAGAGTAATCGTAGATCAGGTTGCGTGTTAACCTGGCATAGTTAGCGACGGTGCGGCGCGTATGTCCCCGTGCGCGCCGACTATCCCTTGAGATTCGTCGGGCAGCCTTGGCTGTGCAAGGCTGCCTTTTTTTGTTTGTACTATTCGCAGCGCAGATCCGGGAGTCAGGGATTTGCCCGAGCAGAGGTCTCCGTGTTCCAAATTTGGTTAAGAATGCGAACAGGTCTTTTGCAAAGATGATCAGCCGGGGCTCCGGCTCAAGGGCGGGGCGAAGAAGAACCCACTTGAAAGGTGGCGTATCGCGTTGCGCAAGGTCGATCCTGAACCCTCTCAGTCGGTTGGCTGTCTGACGGTGATGCCTCGATTTTCTCAATAGCCATATCTCCTGGTTTGTAGTATAGTTAAGTACAGGCACAGCGACGATCGATCCGCTGTGATTCATTGCTCACGGGGAGGAGATACCAATCATGAAGAACCGTCTGACCATCCTGACCCTTCTGGCAGCCTTTACATTCTTCATGAGCTGCTCCGATGACGACAACCCGGTGGGGCCGAACGGCCCGGACAATGAGCTGGCCATTGTCCGCAGCGCCTTTCAGCGTTCCAGCGAACCGGTTCACGTGCAACAGACTGGTGCCATCCGCGGCTCAAAGATACTCTGGCACGGCCTGCGCAATCCGATCCCGGTCACTGACATCTGGGACAGTAGTACGGCGTCCGGCGAAGGAGCAATCCGCCCGTTTCGCATCATCTCGCGGCCGGACAGTATGAGGGTCGATACCCAGCTCCAGATCATCGACACGGCATTTGTTCTGGACTTTGACACCACCTACTACAGTTGCAGAGTATACGACATCGGCAGCGGCAGTTGTGCCGACTGGGAGGTAACAACCGACCCGCAAGATGCCGATTCGGTCTTTGTCGATACCACTACTGATACTCTCCGCGATACATTGATTGCAAGTGTCGATTCAGTTGCAGCGCCATCGTGGAACGGAATTACAGCCTGTATCGAGAACTACAACTTTACATACAACGACTCGCTGGTGCTCGAAATCCGCATGCGCGGTGATCGTGGTCTGCTGCATTTCGATCTGGGAATGATATCGGAGGATACTGATGGTGACGGTGTCAACGACACCGAGGACCTCAATCAAAATGGCGCAATTGAACAGGCGGAAGATGTCGGGTTGGATGGTCTCGCGGACATGAACGAGCCGTCGTACAACGGAGCAGTCAACCCTGATCCGCATGGCGACAACTGGTACTTCGATGGCCATGGTGAATGTCCTCTGCCGCAGATACAGCAGTCGCAGTGTGATGTTCCGTCGAATTACTATGAGTGGTTGAATGGCACCGAAGGAAACAGCGAGGATCCGGCGATGCAGGGGAATCCGGATGAGGAGAAGATGGGCCCGACGTTCAACAGTATCAATGCCTACTTGTCGGTGCTCCTGGACCTGTCGGATACATCGTCGGCGCAAAGCCTCTATGTTCCCGGCTCGATCTACCCGGCGCCCGGTTCGAATCCAACCAATGGCTACTGGCAAACCTGGCGGATACCGCTCAGCGGCGACCGGATCGGATGGGTCTCCCCGGCCAGTCCCAGCCAGATAAACCTGACACATTTCCGCGTCTGGATTCAACACCTGCCATTCGGCGCGACGGTTGATACGGTGACAGTCGCGCAGTGGCGGGTCGTGCACGTGGATGAGTTGTAGCGCGAATAAGTCGAAGATTTGTAGCGCAGATCGGTAAGTCCGGCGCCTGCCGGGACGCAGAGGCCTGCGTTTGCTTCTTTGGGGCCTGGCGGTTGTGCACAGGTGTGATGCAAAGATGATCAGTTTGGTCTCCGGCTCAAGGCTGCGGCGAAGAAGAACCCACCTGAACGGTGGCGTATCGCTCTATGACTGGTTCGAACAGGCGAGTCAATCGAAGTAGTGCAGTTGCCCGGGGGCAAATTCCCAATTGGGCGTGATCAGCGTATCACCAAAGTTGCACCGATACCACGGATTGAGAGCGGCGTCGTTGGCGTTGACAAGGATGTGAAAGTCCTGTGCCGGCGTGAACCCCTGCGCTGCCAGGAAGATCCGCTCGCCGGTCTGGTCGTGCACTGCCACATCCATCACAATGACGACATGTCCCGGAAAGCCACCGTCGATGAACAGATCGCCCGGCATCATTTCGTGCATACTGCGGCGTCGCGGCAGGTCGCGCTGCAATGAGTACGACCCGGCGTACATGAATACGGTGTCGAGGTAGTCGCGGAAGTTTCGGTACGATGAATCAAGCGGCGCACTCCGTCGCCATGTAACCGAGTTGCCATCAACCTCCGGCCGCCAGCCGTCAATCCATCGCGACCATCGAGCGGTGTCGCCGCTGGTGAATCTGAACGCAATCTCGTCAGGCCGCCCGCGCCACCGAAGATACTCCGCTCGCAGCCGCATGGCGGCATCGGCGCACTGTTGCAGGTCGCGGTTGCCGATATCGATATCGAGCACGCCGTTTTGCACCGACTGGTCATCACGCGCCGAACCGTCGTATACAATCACCGGGGCACCGACCGGATTGAGCGGCAGGCCGCGCAGCCAGTGGGTGAAGCTCGATGAGTCGGCGGCAATGCGTGAATACCCCGGCGGCGTTGCGATCCGCGATTCAATGCCGACGACCCGGGCGGTATCGGCCAACCAGAGGTAGTGTGCCGACAACACGAGGGTGGCGCCGCAGGTCAATACTAACAGCAAAAGGAATATTGTGCGAAGAAATATCGGCATGACTGGTCAGAAGGTCGGTTTGTCACAACATCTCAAGGTGTCGTGTGTTCGTCAATAGTGCGCGCCAGTTCGCGCGCTTCGATAGCCGGCAGGTAATCCGGATCGGCGTCGCGCCAGATATCGAGCGCCAGGTTGAGGTGGCGTTGTGCGTCAACATACCGATTGCGCGCCACTGCCAGGCGTGCCGCCTCGAGATGGGTCCGGGGTGCGTTGGGGTGCATCTTAAGAGCATCGGTAAGGTAATTCTCGGCCTCGGTATACGCTCCCGCCGAGCGATAGGCGCGGGCGAGGTCGCGCATAGTTTGCAGTGAGAGCGGATCGAACTCGAGCAGGTGTTGGTAGCGGCCGATCGCTTTGTCGTAGTTGCCGCGCTCTTCGGCGATGATTCCCTCGGCGCGGAGGATCGATGCTTCCATCAGCCGAATACCGTACAGGTCGATCACTTCCCGCACCTCCGGTATGGCGTTCTTGAGCGCTGCGGTGTCGCGTATAGCGGCAAACACGTGGACTCGTCCCGACGCAGCGAATTTGTCGGTGGGCGGCGGCAGTTGCGAGGTCAGTTGATCCAGTACAGCCAGGGCCGAGTCGGCCTGTTGTACGTCGACCAGTCGATCGAGCGTTTCCATCCGCTCAAAGAGCGTCAGCAGTGGCGGCGAGGTCTTTGCGGACTCCTCCAGTTGACGCTCGGTCAGTTCAAAGAACTCATCCATACGACCGCGCAGGGAGGCATACGCCGCCCGAGCCCGGTAGACATCCTCAAACTGGTCAGGCGTGCGGCTCAACTGCTCGGCATCGTCAAACTGATCCACGGCCTCGTCGAAGCGCCCCGTAACGACATACAACTGCGCCATCTTCAGCATCGCCTCGACATTCTCCGGCACCATACTCAGGGCGCGGCTGTACTCGGCGCCGGCCTCATCGAAACGTCCGGTAGTACGATACAAGTCACCAAGGGTGAGGTAGGCGTCGGGTCGGTTGGGTTCGGCTTCGCGGTAGCGGCTGAAGTATGTGACTGCCGAATCGATCATTCCTTCGTTGCGATACAGCCGCCCGACATTGCGAATGAAATCGGTGCGCCCCGGATCGATCCGCAGCACCATCTTGAACTGTTCAATTGCCTGTTCCGGTTCGTTGCGATACTGGTAGAGGGCACCGAGACCGATGCGGGCATCGATGTCTTCCGGGTACAGCTTGGACCAGTTTTGCAAAACTGCCAGGGCGCCGTCGCCATCCTGCTGCACCGTATAGAGGAAACGATAGCGAATCTGGAACTGCATGCGTTCCGGCAGCTTGTAGATATACTGCATTGCCTTGCGCAGGACCTCGGCCTGTTCCTGCGGACGGTTGGCGAAGGCCATGACAAGTTGCATCTCTGAGTAGGCGAGGACAAAGGTGGAGTCGAGTTCGATCGCACGCTGGAGATGCTCTAGAGCACCCTCCCAGTCGTTTTCCAGCATGACTTCATACTCACCATCCACGAGGGCACGCAGCGCCGGCAGCGATGTTGTGGTCATCTCCGCAACGGGAAGATCGCGGATCTGCAGATCGGGGTCGCGCGGCACCTCCAGATCGTTGCGCAACAGTACCGACATGCTGTCGACGATGGCGTACAGATCGGTCATGCGCAGTTCGTGTTGCGCGATCAACTCTCCCGACGAGGTTTCGTACAGGCGCGGCCGGACGATGATCGTATCCCCCACGATGTCGAACGCCCCGGTGTGGAAGTAGCGCAGGTTTTCGTTCTCGGCGATCTTCCGCTCCAGGGTGAGCGGCAGGCCGGACAATTCATCGAACCCGGCCTGGCGGATTTCGTCGAGGAAGTTGAAGGCGGGCACGATGTCGAAATACGGGTCCTGCATCAGGTCGTAGCGCATCAGCAGCGTGAAGGCCATCTCCTGCCAGGTGTGGGCGGTGTCGCCCGAAACATTTTCCAGGAAGAAAAGCGCCACATTCTTGCGGAACGCGCCCTTGGGTATGAGACGGGTAATCGTCTCACCCTCGGCGGTCTCGATACTCACTTCGGTCGATACCGCCCCCAGTTCTTCAGTACCGTAAAACGTGCCCAGCAGGACCGCGACGATCGCCAGGTTGGCGACCACGATCGGTAAGGACCAGCGCTTGAGACTGGCGGCGTGACGGTTGGACAGGGCATAGCCGCCAATCATCACAGCCGGCAACAGCCCGAACAGGAGAACGGTGACAAACTCGACCAGGGCCGGCGCCAGACCGCGCGACTCCGAGATCCAGTCGACCGCAAAGAC
Source organism: uncultured Ignavibacteriales bacterium (assembly GCA_964544635.1). GTDB lineage: Bacteria > Zixibacteria > MSB-5A5 > GN15 > FEB-12 > CAZJCK01. The sequence continues at coordinate 22,643 of CAZJCK010000053.1, forward strand.
CGCGATGAATGACATCACGATCCAGGCCGACGTTACCATTGTCGGGCGACGGTGCGCAATTGTTGAAGCCGGGCGCAGCGAGCTGCCGCCGGAACCGGACGATACCCGGGAGCCGGTCAGCGGACGGATGTGCGACAGGGAGCGGGTGTTGTCTTCGGAGGCCAGGCGCTCCAGGTCGGCAAGCAGTTCGTCGGCCGACCGGTAGCGCTGGTTCTTGTCCTTGGCCAGGCAGCGCCCGACGATCTTCTCCAGCCCTTCAGGGATGTCGGCCGTTTTCGAGGCGACCGGCGGGGGACTGTCGGAGACGATGGCGTTGAAGGTGGCGTGGTCGCTGTCGCGCTTGAAGATCAGCTCGCCGGTGAGCATCTCGTAAGCCACCACGCCGAGCGACCAGATATCGGTCTGTTTGTCGATCCGGCCGCCCGACACCTGTTCCGGCGACATGTAGGCGACTGTCCCCATAGTAGCGCCGTCGCGGGTCAGGTCCCCCTCGGCGGCCGACTTGGCCAGGCCGAAATCCATGATCGACACCCGGCCATCGTCGGACAGCATAATATTCGACGACTTGATATCGCGGTGGATCACCCCCTCACGGTGCGCCGCGCGCAGGCCGTCTGCCGTCTGGATCAGTACACTGAGCGTGTCGCCGAGGGTGAGGGAACCGTCGCCGACATGCTGCCGCACAGTCCGGCCCTTGAGATACGGCATGGCCAGGAAGGTGAAGCCTTTCCACTCGGAGACCTCGTAGATGGCGCAGACATTGGGGTGGTCGATGGCGGCGGCGGCGCGGGCCTCGCGCAGCAGGCGCTGTTTGAATTCGGCGTTGTGGGCATACATGGCCGGCAGGAATTTGAGCGCCACCTTACGGTTGAGCTTGGTGTCTTCGGCCAGGAAGACCTCGCCCATACCGCCGGCGCCTATTCGCTCGACGATGCGGTAGTGGTGGACCATCGAGCCGGGTCCGAGCACAAAGAACGATTTGGTTTCGTCGTCGGCCATAGCCTCTCCTGGTGGTGGTTAACTCGCTGCCTTGCAGATTATAACGCATCGGCCGTCGACTTAGTTTGCGCGGTTGGCGGTGATTAGTCAACCAGCAAATGGGGGGTGTAGGGGTGTTGTCAGCGGAGGCCATCGACTGGTGCAGCGGGTACGTCCTCGTGCCCGCCGGGAGAGATGATACAATGTCATCGCGGCCAAGCCCCGGCGCCAAGCCGGGAAGCAACACTGCTCCGTCTGGAAGTCGGTTTTTGAAGTAATATGTGATGGTTTGCGAATTATCATCGAAGTCGCTCCATTGTGCTGTGGATGAGACGACAGAACCCTTGAAATATGACGGTGCGGCAAACGGACCGCACCGAAACGTCGTGAAGCGGCTTTGATGTTATGCGGCAGCGTTCGTCTCTGCTCGTCCTTTTTTCTATAACATCCGCCTCTGAGGGAATTACGTACGCTTATACGTTGCACTTACCTTTGACCCGCAGAGTTGTGAGACACGGAAGGGCAGACGTAGATGTCATTGCTTCAATCACGGCACTCGCCTATATTCCCCGCATGGTAATGTTCGCGGAGTTCCGGCTCTCCATGCTGCCGGGG
>CAZJCK010000054.1:0-7261 GCA_964544635.1 uncultured Ignavibacteriales bacterium
GTTTACGTCAACATGCTCTGGGACGAAAACCAGGGCGGCTTCAAAGTTAAGCCGCTGATTGTAAACGGCGGCGAGACCTTTGACCGCGATTACCAGAATGCGTATGGCGTGCTCAATGACCTCGAGCCGGGACCGCCTTTCATTGTCCAGGCATCCATCCAGGGAGCCGGCGAAGTTACGTTCATCTCCGGCGGACTGGATCTGACGAATCCGTTCGACATCATTGTTCAACCCTCGGGATCCAACTCCGGACGAATAAGTCTCTCAGGTGGCATCAACTTCGAGGGCAGTCCGCTTGATCCGATTAAGATCGAAGGACCGTGGATTATTCAGGCCGGCCTGGACTACCAGCTCGATGGCGGAAAAATGGTCTGGTCGCACACCCGGTTCAACTGTCAGTTCGATTCGGATCTCGGTAACACCGTGCCGATCACTGTTACCGGTATGGGCCTCGATGCCGACTACTGTTTTTTTCCGAACTATGGCGCTCCGTTCAGCCAGCTGATGACAATCATCGATCACAACGACGCGAACCCGAGCTACTCAGTCTCCTTTGCAGACTGCGAATTCAAGAACCTGAATTTTTCAGATGGTATGTGGCGGGCTATTTCACTGGACAATCTGAGTCGCGTTTCGTTCGAACGGTGCAACTTTGAAAATGTGACCGTGCATGAGTACGAAAACGGCGGCCTGGTGACGATGTACGACTGTGGCATTCACTCTATTAAGAAGAACGAGAGTAAGAACAACAGTCATGGCAAATTTCATGTTATCAATTCCTGGGCGGCCGATTCAGCGTTCATACGCACCAGTGACGATCTTCCTATCGTAGCCAACGACATGATCGTCCATCCCGATAGCACCCTGGCGATCGGCAAGGGATCGGTGATGAAGTTCTTGTGGTCGGGAGGAATCGAAACGGAAGGCCGTCTGTATATCGACAGCGCCGTGCTGACATCGTACCAGGATGATTCCTACGGTGGCAACACCGACCTGGCGCCCGAGCCGGTTCCGATAATTGACACGTGGAAGACCGACGGGGGGCGCGGAATAAGCGTATTCCCGGGAGGAAGTGCTGTCATTCGCAGATCGAAGATACGCCACGCCGACGGCGCCATTCTGGCGGAGGGAGGTTTGGTGGTCGATAGTTGCGACATTGCCTACTGTGATGACTTCGGCGTCTATATCAACTCCAGTGGCGCCTACACGTATCGTATTACCAACAGCAGCATGACCCGCATCACCGACCGTCAGTTCGCCTGGGCCTCGGGTATAGGCTACCGTCACGCCGGGGTATGGCCGCAGGAGCTGACAATCGAAAACGTGCGGATCATCGGAAACGCCGTCGACGGTATCTACATGTCGTCCATCGACGACCAGTTCACGAGTCTACATATCAATCGTTGCATCATAGCCAATAACTTCGGCCGCGGCATATACGTACCATCCGATCCTCATCTGCGGGACTTCATTGTCACCAACTCGATCATTGCCGGCAACTATTACGACGGCATTCGGATGCTTGACCAGTTCTCGCAAGGCGGCACTGTGCATATCGAAGGCAACCTCATCCTTGGCAACGGCCATGGACCGCTCGCCGGCACCAACATCCAGGGACTGTCACTGGTGGATAGCCCGCCATATGTGGTCGCCAATACGATCGCGTACAACGCCGGTGTCGGGTTGACATACTTCGATACCCATGCACTCGAGGAGACGGTTGTGGCCAACAACCTGTTTCTCCGCAACGGCAGGTATGGTTTGATGAAATCGGACGCCGGGGAGCATCTGCTGGCTGCAAACGACTTCTGGGAGAATGCGGACAGTGAGTTGCGATATCAAGGGCCGGAAGGCAGAATCTACACGGTTGAAGAGCTGCGGGCGCTGGGAGGAGAGTTCGCAACCAACCGGCATGTCGATCCTCGGCTTGTCGCCGAACGATTCGGTACTGTCGACAGCCTGGTGTATGACGATATTACCTGGGTTTCGAGGCTGATTGACCGGGATGGCGGCTGGGGCGCCGAGAATCTGGCCGGTCGTTATCTCTGCCCCGACACGATGTCGCCGAGCTGGCACTATGTGTTTGCCAACATAGCCGATACCCTATTTGTCGCGGGGAATGTCATGGAGTACGCGGCAGCAGGAAGCACCTACCGAATATTCGATCCGCATCTCCAGGGACTGTCGACATTGATCGATATCGGCCGTACCGCCAGTGTAACCGTCAGTCAGGATCTTGACGGTGATCAGCGCACGATCGACGGTGATGAAGATGGCAGTTCGGTGGTCGATATCGGTGTCGATGAGTACAAGCCGGGCGGTGTCGAGCGGCCGATACGAGTCCTGCAGCCGTCAAGTGACAGTTTACTGGTGGCCTACGCTGGATTTACGATCAAGTTTGCGGCCGTCGATTCGATCGACCGTGTCAATATCGAGTACAGCATCGCCTACGACTCCATGCATCCGAACGACAACTGGGATCCCGTAGTTGCGGACTTCGATGCCTCAAAAGGCAAGTACCGCTGGCAGGTGCCACCATTCATAACGATAGCGGATTGTCGTGTCCGAGTTGTATCCTCCTCCAATCCCGCCGTGATTGGGCTCAGCGAGCCGTTCGGTATGAAGCACCTCGTCCTGACCCGGGAGTCCGATTCTGGCGCACTGATCGAGTATGCACACACCGACGACAGCTGGCAATTTGCCAACGACTCCGCGAACCTGTGGCCGCCGTCGGCCTGGATCCAATACAGCGTCAGTGTTGACTCCATTACGGGTCAGTACTATCCCGCCGACGTGTTCTACGACCTGGGTGCGAACATATGGGATTTCCCGAGCTGGCCGACTTTCGTCGAAGCGTTTGGATTTCACGCCTGCTACTTCGATTACTGGTCCGGCCCGGTATACAAGCCGTCGGCGCTTTTGCGCTGGGCGGCGATCAAGCACGAGTGGAACGGCTCGTGCTTCGGCATGGCGATCACCAACCTCCTGGCTTTCAGCGATTCGGCCGCCTTTGCCGCGCGACCCCAGGTGGGGCCTTTTGCCAAGTTGCATGACCTGGCTGTCAACGAGGCGCGGCGCGGTCTTATCAATCGCTACTATACTTACCAGTATGGGAAGAGGAGTATCGAGCACACGCCAATCGCCCGAGCCAGGACACCACGACAGACCCTGGAAGAACTAATAGACCTGCTGAGCCACCGAAGCGTGTCATTGCTCGCACAGGTTATGACAGTGTGCGATACCACTACGGTAAATGGCCGGGGTTGCCATACGGTAACGCCATACCGCCTCAATCGGGTCAGCGAAATCGACAGTCTGTGGGCGATCGGTGTGTACGATAATAATCTGCCGAATGACTTTCTGACGGTGGATATCGACGCCAAAGCCAACACCTGGACCTACGCACCACTCGGTATTGGCGGCACCCATCTCATGTTTCTTGAAGACTCTTTGACGCACTACGACAGTGTCGCCGTCCTGACATCCCAACGTCGCGCCGATCCGCTGGCCACGGCAGATGATGATCTCATCGAAGTGTATGTGCATGGCGGGGATTCCGTCATGCTGCAGTCGGCCCTTGGCGAGCTCGGCTACTATGGCGATTCACTCTTCAGCACGGTTGTCGAGGCCGTTCCCGTCATTTCGCGGGCGGCCGACAAGGGCCGGCCTCTCGGGTATCTGGTACCGGAAGCAGCGTGGACATACCAGACTGCGGGAAACGGGACATCTGACCTGCGCCTGACAACGTTTGTAGATAGTACGATACTGTGCGTTCACCACGATCAGTCGGGACTACCTGGAGTCGAGCGCATGACTATAGATACCGGGCCGCAGTTGCATCTGGTAAATCCTGATACGAGCGGCAGATCGTACGGCATCGATTTCATCCTCGTGGCGACGGACCACGAACGGGTTCTGGCGCTGCGGGATATGGATGTGTCACCGGCGGACTCGCTTGTCTACACTGTCGACGCAGCCGGTTTCCTGCGGATTGAGAACTACGGGAGTGCATCGACCTACGACATCAGCCTCAAAAAAGCCAGCGTCAACGGTGAGGACGCTTTCAGCAGCGGTGGACTCGATCTGGCAGCTGGTGCGGTTCACCGGCTTGAGCCGGATTGGGAAGATGTTGGCGCCGATCATCTTGCACTCGTGGTTGATGCCGACCATGACGGTATGTTCGAAGACACACTACTCGTTCCCAACGATATTCCGACAGCGGTCGGCAACGAGTCTGGCCCGAGCCTGCCGTTGACATTCGAACTGCAGCAGAACTATCCCAACCCGTTTAATCCGGTGACGAACATCGCCATCGCCCTGCCGCAAGCGGCACGGGTCAGGCTCGAGGTGTTCAATATGCTCGGCCGGATTGTTGCCGTGATAGTCGACGATCATCTGGATGCCGGTTATCACGACTTTACCTGGGATGGTTCAGACGCTGCCAGTGGTGTCTATCTCTACCGCCTGACAGCCGGCGACTTCGTTCAGACAAAGAAGATGGTACTGATGAAGTGATCGCCTGGCCCCTGAGACCGATGCCGGCGTCGATGCGAAAGCGTCCGACGGCATCGCTGATGTCGACGGACGCTTTCCGTACGTGCTTTGAGTCGATCACGCCGGTGTCGCCGAGGCGGCCGAAGTTGTCGGCGCCAGGGTATCACCGATGGCGTGAACCATCGTCCACTGTCCAGACGAAGACCTCAGTCACTGCTGCCGGTGTTCGTTGCCTCGGCTCCCTTCACGTATAGATCGAACCAGCGGAGCTGTTCCCACAACACGTGCTCAATACTCTCGCGCGACCTGTAACCGTGGTCTTCAAACGGCAGGAGCACCAGCCGCGCTGTTCCCCCTGAACCTCGTACTGCCTCGAAGAAGACTTCGGATTGAGATGTTAGCGTGCCGGGATTCGAGTCGTCGTTGCCGTGAATGATCAGCACCGGCTCGTTCACCTGATGGGCAAAGAAGGTGGGCGACACCTGGATATATACCTCGCGCGCTTCGAAGAGCGACCGGCGTTCCGACTGGAAACCGAACGGCTGGTTTGTTTTGTTATACGATCCACTTCGGGCGATGCCGGCCCGGAACAGGTCGGAGTGAGCGAGCAGGTTTGCGACCATCAATCCACCATGGCTGTGACCGATGATACCGATGCGGTTGGGATCAGTAACACCCATTTCCACGGCCTTGGCGACCGCCGCCTCAGCGTCGGCTACCAGCTGCGGCACGAACGTATCGTATACTGTCTCCGGATCGCCGATCATCGGCATGGCGGTCCGGTCGAGTACGGCGTAGCCGCGAAGCAGGAAGTACAGCGGCGAGGCGCCGTACAGGCGCATAAATCGCTGGGCCGAACCGCTGACCTGGCCGGCGATCGCCGCACCTGAATACTCCAGGGGATACGCATAGATGACGGTCGGCAGCGGAGTGCCCTCCTGGTAGCCGGGGGGCAGGTGCAGATGGAAACTGAGCGGGACACCATCCTCACGCTCATACTGCACGATGCGCTTCTCGATCTGGCGCAACATCGGGGTCGGATCCTCGAATCGCGTGATCGGGGTACGGCTCAGTTCGCGCGTTGCTTCCCCCTCCTCGGCGTCAATTTCTTCGCCGACAGTCGCCAGGTAGTAATTGGGTACTTCGTCGGCCGATTCGGATCGCAGCACGAAGCGTTCATCATCACCGGCGAAGGCCACGAAATACTCATAACGGTTGGGATCGCATCGGAACAGTCGCTCGGTTTCGCCGGTGTTCAGGTTGCGCAGATCGAGGAACGGGCGATCGCCCTGATCGGTGGCGCCGCTGCCACGGAAGTAGACGGCGTCCCCGTCCTGGTGCATTACCCAGCGACCGTTGTCAAGCGGTCGATAAACCGGGTTGCCCGGATCACCGTAGCGGTCATCCTCGTCGATATCGAACCACATGCGCGAACTGCCCTGGTCGACATCGAGGAGCCAGACATAGAGTCGTCGGCGAATTCGTTCACGCTGCGTCAGCATGAGCGTGCCACCGTCCGCACCCCAGGCATTGCGCCACGGCAGAATACGGTGCTCGGCCCGGAAAATCTCTTCGGCTTCGCCGTTAAACGGCGCGTCCAGCCGCATCAGGCGATCACGGTGCGTTGCGTCGGCTACCGGGTCGCCACCGTCCAGTGCCTCGACCCAATACAATGAATGATCAGCTGTCGGCCGCCACGATATCGACCGTGGCCCCAGCGGTACGCCGTGGATCGGGACCTCGTCCGCAAGTGGCAGGGAGGCGACGGTTGCGACTGGCTCACCCTCACGGTTGAACACTTCGAGCTCGCTGCCGAAGCGCCACCATGCTACCTCGTGCGACCATGGTTCGACCAGACGTTCTACAAGCAGATACTCGCCGTCGGGAGAGTACTCGGCTGTGGTGTAAATCGCCGGCGCCCCGATGGTTGTCATCTCACCAGTCTCAGGTTCGATTACGGTCAGTTCGGAAGTCATGTAGTATTCAAAGAGGCTATCGTCATACGCCGTTTCGAGCAGATTTCGAGCTTCATAGGTCGAGCGGGCAGAGGCGCCGGCGCCCTCGACAATCTCCGGCCCGGCTGGAATGGCCGGTGGGTCGGGGACAGGACCGCGCTGGGGAATGCGGCGAACGAGCAGTCGTTCCTGATCGGGCAGCCAGCTTACTGCCGTACCCAGTAGCGGATTGAGAGCGACGTCGTCTATCCTGGTCACATCGCCGTCAACCGTACCCAGCCACAAGCCCATGTGGTCACTGTGACCGACCGTCAGCGCGAATTGGCGACCATCGGCAGTCCACGCCACCTCGTGTACTTCGGCACCTTCGGGTAGATCGAGCGATGTGATCGCGCCGTCTGCGACCCGGACCAGGCGAGGCGACGTCCCTCCATGAGAACCATGTCTCGAATTGAGGGCCGGGTTCACCCGTACACCAGCCAGCTTGTGCATGGGGGCGGCATATTCAGCCAACGGAGGATAGACCACCGGGTCGGCCAGGAACAGGTACTCGCCGGTTGGTGCTGTCCATACCCACGGAAGCTGCGGCGCATGAAGTACCGACAGGATATCGTCGTCCGGTGTTTGCCACCCGGATGTCGGCTGCGCAGTCCGCTCGGATGCTGCCGCGATGCTGCTCATCAGTAGTGCTGCCGCCAGCAGGAGCGAAAGGACAGTCGTTGCTACAAATGAATTCTTCATGAGATACCTCCCTGGTCGACCCGATTATCGCACGTTACCACTACACAGTGCTTGCTGGTATCCAAGGTACA
>CAZJCK010000054.1:7361-24129 GCA_964544635.1 uncultured Ignavibacteriales bacterium
ACCGAACAAAGTTCAGCAGCGGCCCTGGTCAGGTGCAGCGTGGTCACGGCGATGTTATTCGAGTTGCGGTCGGCCGACAAAATCGGTAGATTCACGTGCATGCAGTCGATGTCGGGTTGCAGGACAAGCCGACACGAGGGTAGGTATGATGAAAGAGTCCTCGAAAGCCAACAGCTCGCACTACCGTCTTGAACATGACGGACGGTTCGTTATTACCGCCTACAACTCCAGCAAACCCTTTTCCAGCTTCTTTCCCGGCATCGCCGGTGTTCATGGAATACCGATGTGGGTGTTCTATGTAAATCGCGGCCAGTGTGTCTGCAGCTTCGGTTTTCAGGATAAGGACCATGCCATACTGGAGTTTCTTCCGGCCAATGAAGCGTACAGCCTGGCTGCCCGGCAGGGATTCCGAACATTTATTCAAACTGGCGACAGCAAGCCCGGCGACTACTACGAACCGTTTCAGGACACCCTTCGCGATCGAGACCACGACTTCGACCGACAGCAACGCATGATCATCGAACCGTCCGGCCTGACACTCGAAGAAGAAAACCGCTCTCTCAATCTGACATTTACGGTTCAGTATTTCACGGTGCCCGAGGACAGGTTTGCCGGTTTGGTGCGCATCCTTAAAATTCGTAACACGGGCCCCGCCCCGGTGACCGTCAACGGCCTCGATGGCCTGCCCGAGATCGTACCCTGCGGTGTGGACAACTATCTTCTCAAGAACATGAAGCGAACGATCGAGGCATTTCTCGAGGTTGTGAACCTCGAAAACAACGCGCCGTTCTTCCGGGTAAAAGTGGAGCCGGCCGATCGCCCCGATGTCCGTCGCATTGAGGCGGGCAGCTTCTATCTCGCGTTCGAGCCTGGTGACAATCCTGCGGAACCGTTGAAGCCGATTGTCGATCCCAGGAAAATCTTCGCGCATCGCAACGATTTCAGTCTGCCCGAAGCCTGGCTGGCGTCGCCGTACGACGAACTCGTTGTCGACCAGTCTCTTGAGAATCAATTCCCCTGCGCCATGGCCGGTTTTGAAAGGACGATTCCAGCCGGCGGTGAACACACGGTAGCAACCATCATTGGTCATGCCGGATCGCAGGACAAGCTGAACGGGATGGTCGAACGCCTGGCATCGCCGGAGTTCCTGAGCGAGAAAGCAGGCCTTAACGAGCAGTTGATTTCGTCGCTGACACAACACAATCTCATCTGCAGCGCTGAACCGACACTCGATCACTATGTCCGACAAAATTTCCTGGATAATCTCATGCGTGGCGGCTTTCCGTATACCTTTGACGCCAATGGTACTCATCGAACGCTTTACGTCTTCTCGCGAAAGCACGGCGACCTGGAGCGTGACTACAACGACTTTCGCCTGACACCAACTCCGTACTCACAGGGCAACGGCAATTATCGGGACATCAACCAGAATCGGCGGTCCGACCTGCTGTTCAATCCCGATGTCGGCGCCCACAACGTCGAGTATTTCTACAATCTTATCCAACTCGACGGATTCAATCCGCTGGTACTCAAGGAAACGCGATTCGACATCAATGATCGGCAGCAGTTGGATAGCGTTCTCGACAAGTCGCTCGCGAGCGAACACCGGCAGGCCGTCCGATCCTTCCTCGACCAACCGTTCACGCCGGGTGAAGTCCTCTTGTTTCTCGCGGAACAAGGCATTGCTGCGGCTACAAGTGCGGACCGTCTGCTTGACGACCTTTTCAGTATCAGCCGAGCGATACCCCAAACGGATCACGGCGAAGGATTCTGGATCGATCACTGGACCTACAATCTCGACTTGCTGGAAAGCTACCTTGCCGTCTTCCCGGACCGGTTCGAAAAATTGCTGTTTGCCGACAATCGATTTACCTTCTACAACAACGCACACGTAGTGCTCCCCCGTAGCAGGAAATACGTACTCTGGGACAATCAGCCGATGCAGCTGGGCGCCGTGACATACGATGAAGAAAAGGCGGCACTGATGAGCCGGTATCAGTGGGACCGGGACAAGGTGCGCGTTGATTTCGGTGAAGGCGACGTCTATCGAACGTCGCTCCTTAACAAGCTGCTCTGTCTCATCGCCAACAAACTTGCCTCTCTTGACCCCGAAGGTGTCGGTGTCGAGATGGAGGCCGGAAAGCCGGGCTGGTATGATGCGCTCAACGGTCTGCCCGGGCTGTTCGGCTCAAGTGTGAGCGAGACACTCGAGATCAAGCGGCATATTTTGTTTCTCAGGAAGCAGCTTGCCGGGCGACGCGACCGCCAGTCGACACTGCCGCTGTTCGAGGAGCTTGCGGACTTCATCGATCTCCTGCAGGGGATGTTGACGGAGAAGTTGTCAAATGCCGAGTTCTGGGATAGCGCCACGACAGCCAAAGAGCAGTTCCGCGCGCGTACTCGTCTCGGTGTCGGCGGCGCCGAGAGAGTGGTCTCTCCTGAGACTATCGAATCGTTTCTTGTAGCGACTCTAGAGAAACTTGAGCAGGCGATCGAACGAGCGCACGATGACAACAGTGGGACCCTGTACTCCTTCTTCCGTCATGAGGTGGTTGAGTATGAAGTCCGCACGTCAACCGAAGATGGTCAAGCCGGCGAGCCGGTGTACAATGCTGATGGCCTGCCATGTATCAAGGTGACTCAATTTCGCCAGATCCCGCTCCCGTTGTTCCTGGAAGGTCCGGTGCATTACCTCCGCTGCAAACCGGAGAAGCACCATGCCCGGAATTTTGCGGAAAACGTGAGGAGGAGTGCACTTTACGATCGCAAGCTGAAGATGTACAAGGTCAACGCTTCGCTTGCCGACGAGCCACTGGGGATTGGTCGGGCGCGGGTATTCTCACCCGGCTGGCTGGAAAATGAGTCGATTTGGCTGCACATGGAATACAAATACCTCCTGGAACTGCTTCGCAATGAGCTCTACGATGAGTTCTTCCGCGACTTCAGAGATGCCGCCGTTCCCTACCTGTCTCCGGACATGTACGGCAGGAGCATCCTCGAGAACTCGTCCTTCCTGGCCAGCAGCGCACATCCCGATACGTCGATTCACGGCACCGGCTATGTTGCCCGCCTCAGCGGCGCAACCGCCGAGTTCATTCACATGCTCTTGTTGATGGCGGCCGGCCCCAGTCCATTTAGTCTCAGCCCAGACGGCGAGCTGGCATTTGCGCCGCAGCCGGTCCTGCCGGCATGGCTGTTTTCCACCAGGTCACGGAACGTGAGGCTAAACACCAACGGAGAGTGTCACCAGGTATCGATCCCAAAGCGGAGCTTCAGCTTTATGTTCCTGGGTACCATTCTGATCACGTATCACAATGAGGCGCAGCGGGATACCTACGGTGAGCGAGGCGTGCAGCCGGCTGTCTGGACGGTTCACTATCCCGGCAGCCGGAACCGGACTTTCAACGCGCCGTCTGTCAGTGGCGACGCAGCCGTCGATATTAGAGCACGAAAAGTCAATCGAATTGATATAGAGTTGCGTTAAAATGAAAAACTATGTAAGAATGTGCAGAATCGCCGGAAGACGAGTGACCTTGTGTATCGGGGATAGTCACGTTGGCGGACGGGCTTTGCTGTCGATTCTTGTTGGCCTGGCGCTGACGGTTCTTGTCGTCGACATGCCGGCAGCCAGTCCGGAAACTGGTACTGCTGAATCACCTATGGAAAATCTCAGGACAATGCTGCGGAATAACGATGCGCTGGAGAGGGAAGAGCCCTTCACGATGCGTCCGTTTGACCTGTCTCTGAACGACAAGTGGATCGGCAACGCCGCAGCGTATGGTTGTTACCGCGAAGGCCAGGCGCCCGGTGGGACGGGGCCCAGCGACGACGAGTTGCTGGAGGATCTCAATATCATAGCCAAACACTGGAACCTGATCAGGGTCTATGGCGCCGATCGCGATACCAGGCGTATCGTACGATTGATTGACGAGCAGCAGTTACCAATTAAGGTGGTGCAGGGGATATGGTTATCACCGGAGAATGACAGCGAGGAGCATAAGCACGCCAACATTGACCAGGTCACACTCGCTATCGAGCTTGCCCAGCGGTATCCCGGTGTCGTCTCGGCCATCAGTGTCGGCAACGAAACCCAGGTGTTCTGGTCCGGGCACAAGATGGAGGTCGGCAATCTCGTTCGGTACATCCGGGCGGTGCGAAACCATGTCGAGGTGCCGGTGACAACAGCTGATGACTACCTGTACTGGAATACCGAAGAAAGCAAGCTGGTGGCTTCCGAAGTGGACTTCGTCTTCACTCATATTCACCCGCTGTGGAACGGAATAACGCTCGACCGCGCCATTGCGTGGATGGACTCTACATACCGCGCCATGCAGCAGCTGCATCCCGATCACACTATCGTGCTCGCAGAAACGGGCTGGGCTACCGCTTACGATTCCACCAGGACCGGTCCCGGGCAACAGGGTACACTGGTGAAAGGGGAGGTTGGAATCGATGCACAGGCTGCATTCCTCATCGAGGTAAACCGGTGGATCGAGAGCAATCGGATTCCAACCTTCTTGTTCGAAGTGTTCGACGAACCATGGAAAGGTGGTGGCGACGATACCGGGCCGGACGAGATCGAAAAGAACTGGGGTGTCTTCAACGAGGATCGCACTCCAAAGCAGTCGTTCGAGACGTTCCTCACACAGCGTCGATCCACATCGAAATAGCAGCCAGGCGACTGGCGCGAAGAAAAATTTTCCAGCAGACAGTTCGCGGCTTTCCTTCAAAAACATGGTGTGCCGGACCATTGTCGGCACTTCCCAAGCCTCACAATCGGCCCGACGACTGCTTCCGCTTATTATATTAAGTTGCTTTTTGATAATTGGTTAGCTGTATCCCCTTGTCGATTTTACGCAGAATCTTAATCAAAACACAATATAGCACTTGACATCTTTGTTCGGAAACTATACTTTGTTCGCATGACGAACAAAGTCGCGGATTGATGAGATCGTCTTGCTCTTGCCGCCGGGAAATCCGCGCATCGGCTACTCGATAAGGAGGAATACGTGGTTTCGAGAATCGTGCTACGGGTGGTCTTCGCCATAACGATTTTGTCATTGGCGGTTGTTTCAGGTTGCAGCGATAACAACCCGGCCGAGCCGGCCGCATTTCCTACCAGCGCCGATGTATTCACCGATGAATTCGGCCCAAACATCACCTTTGAAGCGTTCCTGGGGTCGAAGCTCGATGCTGTGGATGGTGATGCCGGCATGGCACAGTCCGGTTCGCGTTCACTAATCGTAACCGTTCCCGATGTCGGCAATCCATCCGGCTCCTACGCCGGCGGCGCCTTCACCACCTCTATAGCACGCAACCTCTCGCAATACAACGCTCTTACCTTCTATGCCAAATCCAGCGTGCCTGCAACGCTGGACGTTGCCGGTATTGGCAATGACAACACCGGCAGTTCGCGCTTCACTGCCGAGGTAAGCGATCTGCCGTTGACCACCGCCTGGACAAAGTATGTGATCCCGCTGCCGCTCGCCGACAAGCTGACCTCCGAGCGCGGTATGTTCTATTTTGCAGAGGGGCCTGAGAACGGCAACGGTTACACCCTGTGGTTCGATGAGATCAAGTTCGAAACCCTCGGCACTATCACGAATCCCCAGCCAACTATCCCGACGGCCGGCATTGATGCGGAAGCAGGTGATACGATTAGCGTCGGCAACGGCAGTGTGACGTATACCGTCGCCGGTGAACCGGTGACGGTTTCGGCCATGCAGGGATACTTTACTTTCAGCTCATCGGATACGACGGTGGTGCGCGTCGCCGGCAACGGTGTGATTACGGCTGTGGGAGCCGGAACTGCCGAGTTGACCGCGACCCTGGGTGCCGTGCCGGCATCGGGTACGACTTCGGTCACGGTGATTGCTGCTCAGCCGGGGCCGACTACTCCGGCGCCGACACCGTCGATTCCGGCAGGTGATGTCATCTCATTGTACAGCAACGCATACACCAATGTACCGGTCACGACATGGTCTGCCGACTGGGACCAGGCCGACGTATTTGACCGAACGGTCGGCTCTGACAACGTCAAGAAGTATGAGAACCTGGTTTTTGCCGGTATAGAATTCGCCAGTCCGACGGTCGATGCTTCTTCGATGACGCATTTCCATATCGACATCTGGACGCCCGTCCCAATCACCGGCACCTCTGAGCTGAAAATCAAGCTGGTCGATTTCGGCGCCAATGGCGTGTTCGACGGTGCCGGATCTGATGACTCAGAGCACGAGTTGACCTTCACCCAATCGACGACTCCGGGCCTCGCATCACAGAACTGGGTCAGTGTCGACATCCCGCTGGCGGCCTTTACCGGGCTGACGGCGCAGGCGAATCTTGCCCAGATGGTCATTTCAGGTAATGTCTCGACCGTCTACATCGACAACGTCTATTTCTACGATGCCGGAACTGTGAATTCTCCTTTGCTGCCGGCGCCGACACCGTCCGAACCGACAAACAACGTCGTGTCTCTCTTTAGCGATGCCTACACCGACGTTCTCGTCGATACCTGGTCTGCTGCGGATGATACCGCCGAGGTTGCGGATACAACGGTGCTGGGCAACAACGTCAAGAAGTACACCGGTTTGAGTTCAGCCGGGATCGAATTTGCCAACCCGACCGTCGACGCTTCGGCATTGAGTCACTTCCATATTGATGTCTGGACGCCGGACCCGACCGGAACACCTGCGGCGCTGAGAATCAAGCTGATCGATTTTGGCGGCGACGGCCTGTCAGGTGGGGGTGACGATGTCGAACATGAGCTATCCTTCGATGCCACTACCATTCCCGCCCTTACAACCGGAAGTTGGATCAGCTTCGATATTCCGCTGTCCGACTTCACCGGCCTGACCAGCACCGGCCATCTCGGACGCATCGTGCTGTCGGGAGACCCCAACACGCTGTTTGTCGACAACGTCTTCTTCTATTCGGAGGGACCAACCGAGCCAGTGACGGGAGCGCCCACGCCCTTAATACCGGCGAATGACGTTGTTTCCTTGTATAGCGATGCTTACAGTGACGTACCCGTTGATACCTGGTCGGCAGTGTGGGATTCCGCCGAGGTCGAGGACGTACTGATTGCTTCTGACAATATGAAGAAGTACACCGACCTGCTGTTTGCGGGCGTGGAGTTTGCAACCGTCACAGTGGATGCGTCTGCCATGACGCACTTCCACATGGATATCTGGACGCCTGATCCCATTTCGCCGGGGGCTTCGTTCAAGGTCAAGCTGGTCGACTGGGGTGCCGACGGTGCCTGGCTGGGCGGCGATGATGTCGAGCACGAACTGACCTTCAACGAAACAGTGCTGGCGTCCGGAACCTGGGTGAGCATCGACGTACCCCTGACCGACTTTACCGGCCTGACCACCAAGGGACACCTCGCTCAGCTCATCATGTCGGGGGATCCCAATACCGTGTTCATCGACAACATCTACTTCTACGACGCCAACCTGCCGGAGGCGCCGACAGTGCCTGCCCCGACACCGAGCGCCGATCCCGCCGATGTCATATCACTGTTCAGCGATGCCTACAGCAACGTTTCGGTCGATACCTGGTCGGCAGTATGGGATGTCGCCGATGTCGAAGATGTCCTGGTCGGAACGGACAATGTGAAGAAGTATACCAACCTGTTGTTTGCCGGTATCGATTTCCGAAGTTCCGCGATCGATGCCTCCGGCATGACGACGTTTCATCTTGACATCTGGACGCCTGATCCGACGGTCGCACCGAACGTTCTCAAGGTCAAGCTGGTTGATTTCGGCGCCAACGGAGTATCGGGAGGCGGCGATGACGTCGAGCACGAGGTCACGTTCAACGAAACTACTCTCGTCACCCGCGATTGGGTGAGTATCGATATTACCCTCGCCGACCTGACCAACCTCATTACGCGGGAGCACATCGCTCAAATCGTAATATCGGGCGATCCCGAGACCGTATTTGTCGACAACATCTATTTCTATAAATGACATGAGGAAAATTCTCTAACTAAGGAGGTGCCGATGAAACATGTGCTGATTGAATCAGGCTGAACAGTGAACAAAGTAAGCTACACTTTTCGATTCGGTACCTCCTCCGGGATACCGGCGACTGATGAACCAACGTAATAGGTAATCTAACTGAAACAAATAAGTTGAGAGAAACATGAAACGCTTCCACTACATTTTAACACTGGGCTTGCTGGTGGCATTGTGCGCCCTCGTTGCGTCCGATGCTCAGTCCGCACCAAATTGCTGTATCGGCCAGCGCGGCGATATTGATGGCGACGGCATTGACGCTGGTCCCATTGATTTATCCTACCTGGTCGACTTCCTCTTCGCCGGTGGCTCGGCTCCCGTCTGCGGCGAAGAAGCTGATATCAACGGTGACGGCACTGAAGCCGGTCCGATTGACCTGTCCTACTTCGTCGACTTCCTGTTCGCCGGCGGTGCCGCGCCTGTGGACTGTCCCGGTTCTTCGGCCTTCGTCTTTATCGATGAGTATGACGACGGCGTGAC
The DNA here is from genome assembly GCA_964544635.1 of uncultured Ignavibacteriales bacterium. Classification (GTDB taxonomy): domain Bacteria; phylum Zixibacteria; class MSB-5A5; order GN15; family FEB-12; genus CAZJCK01. Next base: position 15,860 of record CAZJCK010000054.1, read on the forward strand.
GTATGAAGCGTTCGCCGGTTCCAAGCTGGACGCCGTACAGATTGAGACTATCGAGGTTTATGACGGCTTGCAGGGGCTTAACGTTACGGTGCCTGATGTTGGTGATCCTTCCGGCGGCTACTCCGGTGGCGCCTTCACCGATTCCACGGCTCGTGACCTCACCGAGTTCAATGCCTTGACTTTCTGGGCAAAAGCCAGCACCGCAGCGACTCTCGATGTCGCCGGTATTGGCAACGATAATACCGGCACCTCCATGTTCACCGCCGATCGGACCGCCCTCGCGCTAACGACCGACTGGCAAAAGTTCGTCATTCCCGTTCCCGTACCCTCGAAACTGGTCGACGAAGCCGGGCTGTTCTACTTTGCGGAAGGACCGGAAGGCGGCTTCGGCTACACGATTTATCTCGATGAAATCCAGTTCGAAGACCTTGCCACCATCACTAATCCGCGTCCGGCCATTCCAGTTCAAACACTCGATCTCGAGACCGGCGGTGAGATGGTGATCGGTAACGGCTCGGTGATTTTTGATGTCGATGGGACCGATATCACCGTCAGCGCCATGCCCTCCTACTTCACTTTCTCGTCTTCCAATGAATCTGTTGCGACGGTTGCTCCCGATGGAACCGTTTCCGCTGTCGGCATTGGCAGTGCCGATATCACTGCCACCCTCGACGGTACTCCGGCAACCGGTGGTATTACCGTGAACGTGAGTGAAGCCGCCGCTGCACCGACATCGCCGGCGCCGGCGCCCACGCAGGATCCCGCTGATGTCGTATCGCTTTACAGCGATGCCTACAGCAGTGCGACCATCGATACCTGGTCAGCCGTCTGGGATATGGCCGATGTCGAAGACGTCGTCATTGTTTCCGACAACGCCAAGAAATACACCAACCTGGTCTTTGCCGGTATCGAGTTCACGTCGAACACGGTCGATGCCTCGGCGATGACGCATTTCCACATGGATGTCTGGACGCCGGATCCGACTGACGCACCGGCAGTGTTCAAGGTCAAGCTGGTCGACTTCGGTGCCGATGGCGCCTTCGACGGCGGCGATGACGTTGAGCACGAACTGACTTTTGGCGAAGCAACCATGAACACCGGCAGCTGGGTTAGTATTGACGTTCCGCTGGCCAGCTTTACCGGCCTGACCACCAGGGAACACCTCGCCCAGATGATCATCTCCGGCGACCCGAACACGGTCTATGTCGACAACATCTATTTCTACGATGCCGGCGTGATCACCGAACCGATAGTTCCGGCCCCGACTCCGATCCAGGATGAAGCCTTTGTCGTTTCCCTTTACAGTGATGCCTACACCAGCGCCACTGTAGATACCTGGTCGGCGGTATGGGACAATGCCGATGTGACCGACTTCGTGGTCGATTCCGACAACATGAAACAGTATACGAATCTTGTCTTTGCCGGCATTGAGTTCACCTCCAGTCCGCTGGATGCGTCGTCGATGACGCACTTCCACATGGATCTCTGGACGCCCGATCCGACGGCAGCGCCCGCCGAGTTCAAAGTGAAACTGGTTGACTTTGGCGCCGACGGCCTGTTTGGCGGTGGTGATGATGTCGAGCATGAACTGACATTCGACCAGACCACCCTGGAGACCGGCAACTGGTTCAGTATTGATGTGCCATTGACCGACTTCACCAATCTCACGACGACCGGCAGCCTGGCCCAGATGATCATCTCCGGTGATCTGTCTACAGTCTTTGTCGATAACATCTACTTCTATACCGCTCCACCGACCGAACCGCTGGGACCGGCACCAACACCAACCCAGGCGCAGGTTGACGTGGTGTCGCTTTACAGCGATGCCTACACCAATGCAACGGTCGATACCTGGTCAGCGGTATGGGATATGGCCGATGTTGCCGACGTGCTGATCGGCTCGGACAATGCCAAGAAGTACACCAATCTGGTGTTCGCTGGTATCGAGTTCATATCCGCGCCGGTGGATGCGTCGACCATGACGCACTTCCACATGGATGTCTGGACCCCGGACCCGACCGCCGCGCCAGCCGTCTTCAAGGTCAAGCTTGTTGACCTGGGGGCCGATGGTGTCTTCGGCGGTGGCGACGACGTCGAACATGAAGTGACGTTCGACAATGTTACCATGAATACCAGCCAGTGGGTGAGCATCGATATCCCGTTGACCGACTTTGTCAACCTGACGACCAAGGGCAACTTGGGCCAGATGATCATCTCCGGTGACCCCAACACCGTATGGGTTGATAACATCTATTTCTACAAGTAAGGCATTGAGAATCCTGTAGTGTGAATCCTCACCCGGCGGGCACTGAGTCTCGCCGGGTGAGGCACCTTCAGGCTTTAAGCCTGCACGCACGACGCACCGTACTTCAGAGCAAAACCCGAGGATTGGCCGAATCATGAAGCACGTCAGCACTTTCATCCTTGTCACACTTCTCACGACTGCACTGAGCTTCTCGAAGTCGGCCGCGGCTTCAGACTGGGAGCTGGTCTGGTTCGACGAGTTCAGCGGACCGGCCCAGCAGTCACCCAGTCCTGCGAAATGGGACTACGACATCGGTACCGACTGGGGCAATGCCCAGCTCGAATACGACACCGACCGCCCGGAGAATGTCTCTCTTGACGGCAACGGTCATCTGGCCATTACGGCTCGGGAAGAATCGTACCTGGGTCAGCCGTACACCTCGGCGCGGATTGTCACGCGTGACCTGTACGAGGTTACCTACGGTCGAATCGAAGCCCGCATAAAATTACCGGTTGGCCAGGGAATCTGGCCGGCTTTCTGGATGCTCGGTCGCGACATTACAACCGTCGGCTGGCCGCAGTGCGGCGAGATCGATATCATGGAATACCGTGGCCAGGAGCCGGATGTAGTCTTCGGCAGCCTGCATGGCCCCGGCTACTTCGGCGGTGCGGCGATATCACAGATTTACCAACTCCCCAGCGGCGACTTCAATGACGACTATTATGTCTTCGCCGTCGAATGGGAGGAGGATGCTCTCAGGTGGTATGTCGATGATGTACATTACCAGACGGTATTCCCGGAAGATCTGAACGGCAATGACTGGGTGTTCGATCATCCGTTCTATCTCATACTCAATGTCGCCGTCGGCGGAAACTTCGTCGGTTCACCCGATGCGTCCACCGTATTCCCTCAGACTATGCTTGTCGACTATGTCCGCGTCTACCAGCGAACCGGCAGTACGCAAACCTCGTGCTGCGTCGGCCGAGCCGGCGATATGAACTCCGATGGTGTCAATGCCGATCCCATCGATCTGTCGTTCTTCGTCGACTTTCTATTCTCCGGCGGCGTCGGCGTATTGTGCGAGGATGAGGCCGATATCAATGGCGACGGTACTGTTGCCGACCCCATTGATCTGTCGATGCTGGTCGACTTTCTCTTTGCCGGTGGCCTCCTGCCGGAAGAATGCCCGGTGCCGCCGGTGTATGTTTTCGAGGACGCCTATGGTATCGGCGTAACCTACCAGGCGTTCGCCGGTTCTAAGGTGGACGGTGTACAGATCGACCCGGCCGCCGCTTACAACAGTTCCGAGGGATTGGCAGTTACGGTACCGGACGCGGGCGATCCATCCGGAAGCTACGTCGGGGGAGCATTCACATCCGACGGACCATACGATCTCAGTGGATTCAATGCCCTGACATTTCGCGTCAAGGCAAGTGTACCGGCTACTCTTGACGTTATCGGCGTCGGCAACGATAACACCGGTACATCCAAGTATACAGCCGAAACAAATGATATCAGCCTCACAACGGACTGGCAGCAGGTCGTCCTGCCGCTGCCCCAGCCGGACAAGCTGCAGGCCGAGGATGGCTTGTTCCACCTTGCGGAAGGACCGGAGAACGACAACGGTTATGAGATTTGGATTGACGACATCGTCTTCGAAACGCGCTCCGACATAACCAATCCCCGTGCGTCAATTCTCACAGAAACCAAAGATGTACTGGTCGGCGCGATTCTCGATGTCGGCAACGGCGAGGTTACCTTCGACGTCGCCGGCACCGACCGTACCCTGAGCATTATGCCGGCCTACCTCGATTTCGATTCGTCGAATGATGCCGTGGTTTCGGTCAGTCCCGACGGTACTATCAGAGCGGAAAGCATGGGCTCGGCCGTACTTACGGCGCAGCTTGGCGATGTCAGTGCCACTGGGGCCATTACCGTCAATGTAACCGTCCCGCCCGGCGAGCCGGGCAGCGCGGCGCCGACCCCGACCTATCCGGCAGGCGACGTCATCTCGCTCTTCAGCGATGAATATACCAATGTAACGGTGGACACCTGGTCCGCCTCGTGGGATGTCGCCGACGTGGAAGATCATTTTATCGGCCTCAATGCAACGAAGAAGTACACCAGCCTGGTCTTTGCAGGTATCGAGTTCACGTCATCGACCATCGATGCTGCGACCATGACACATCTTCGGATGGACGTTTGGACGCCCGACCCGACGGCGCTCCCCGCTGAGTTCAAGATCAAGCTGGTTGATTTCGGCGCCGACGGCGTGTTTGGCGGCGCCGGCAGCGACGACGTGGAGCATGAACTGGCTTTCAATGCCAACTCAACGCCGGCGCTGGTGAGTGGAAACTGGATCAGCTTTGATATTCCTTTGAGCAACTTTGTGGGTCTGACGACGCGAGGTCATCTTGCCCAGTTGCTGATATCGGGCGATCCATCGACCGTATTCGTCGACAATGTTTTGTTGCATCGATAGGCTAGAAGAGGATATATACAAGTGAAACGTTGGCATCACCGAGGCAGGCTGATTATGACAAACAGCAGTGGCAATGGCGTACAGTCACGCGAACGGCCGCTCGTGGAGGACATCCTCCGCCTCATTTGGCGAGAGCATCAAACCAATCGCGCCGAGATCGCACGACGCCTCAAACTTTCGCGCTCGACTGTTTCAGAAATTACCGACACGCTGCTGGACACCGGGCTGGTCGCGGAAAAAGGCGTCGGGCATTCGAGCGGCGGACGGCGGCCCATCGTGATCGAATTTCAGGATACCTCGTGCTGTATCCTGGGAGTTGATATTGGCGCCAGCCACGTTTCTGTCGCTCTCACCGATCTCCGGGGCAAGGTCCTGGCCTGGGTGGAAAAAGAGCATCCGGCGCGCACCGACCCGGAAGGTACGCGCTCGCTCGTCCTCAAGCTTTGTCGTACCTGCCTGGAGGACTGGTCAAACGGTCCTGCGCGGTTGGTGCAGATCGGCGTGGCCGTACCCAGCCCGGTCGATCCCTTGAACCCGAAAGTTCTCTCCGAGGTCGTCATTCCGGCCTGGCAGGGACGCAGTGGTCTTGAATTGTTGCAGGAAGAATTTGGTGTTCCGGTGCACGTCGACAACGACGCCAACCTGGGTGCGCTCGCCGAGCAGTGGTGGGGCGTCGGGCAGGGCGTGAAAGACTTCGTCTATCTGAAGATCGGCACCGGCATCGGCGCCGGCTACATTCTCAATGGAGAGATTTACCGCGGCGCCCGTGGGGTAGCCGGCGAGATGGGACACCTGCCCATTGATCCAAACGGCGAACAATGTGTCTGTGGATTGCGCGGCTGCCTGGCCACGCTGGTCGGCACGCCCGCGCTGGTAGCGAAAGCTAAAGCTCTTCTCGGCGAGTATCCCGAAAGCAGGCTTGCGCAGCGCGACATTACTCTCGCCGCTATAGAAGACAGCGCCCTGGCCGGCGATACACTGGCGCTCAGGGTTGTGCAGGAAGCGGCCGATCACCTGGGAATCGCGCTCTCGGGCTGGTTCAACCTCATGAACCCGCAACTGGCGGTCATCGGTGGCGTCCTTGCCCGTCTCGGCGATATTCTCTTGAAACCGATCGGCGAGCGCGTCAGGAACAGCACCCTGGTGAGTTCGGCGGCGGCGGAAGTGCGTGTCAGTCAACTGGGACCCAAGGCGGTGGCTATCGGGGCCGCTACCCTTGCGCTGGATGCCGTTCTGGCCAACCCTTGTCAGTCGACGCAAGCCATGAAGGCAAAGAGTGTATGATCCGTACACGCTGCTGCTTTCACCGAGTGCTGGGTTGCCTTATCCTCCTGATGCTCTTCACCGGCTGCAGTGATCCGACGGGATCGGAGATACCCGAAATGAGACTGGTCTGGCAGGACGAGTTTGACGGACCCGCCGGTCAATCGCCCGACTCCGCGAGGTGGGACTACGACATTGGCACCGACTGGGGGAATAACCAGCTCGAGTATGATACTGACCGACCGGAAAATGTTTCGCTCGATGGTCTGGGGCATCTGGCTATTATAGCCCGGGAGGAATCGTATCTCGGCCGCAACTACACGTCGGCTCGCATCGTCACGAGAGACCTCTACGAACCTACTTACGGACGTTTCGAGGCACGCATCCAGCTGCCGGTCGGCCAGGGTATCTGGCCCGCCTTCTGGTTGCTCGGGGTCGATATCGAGACGGTAGGCTGGCCGGCCAGCGGAGAAATTGATATCATGGAATATCGGGGTCAGCAGCCCAGTGTCGTGCTCGGCAGCCTTCACGGGCCGGGCTACTTTGCCGGGAATTCAATTTCCGGCCAGTTCACTCTTCAAAACGGGCAGTTTAATACCGATTTTCACATCTTCGCCGTTGAGTGGCGACGCAATTCTATTAGCTGGTCGGTGGATGGCGCGACGTATCATCGTGTCAACCGCGGTGATCAACCCGGCGACTGGGTATTCGATCGGCCGTTCTACCTGATCCTGAACCTTGCAATCGGGGGGAATTTCGTCGGTCCTCCGAACGCCGGCACCGTGTTTCCACAGACCATGTTGATCGATTGGGTGAGGGTATACCAGGAGTAACCATAATCCGCAGCTACACGTTTCGTTGTACCGGCGCCGCCTGCGATCCGGCGGCGCAGTCGCGACCTGCCACCTTAGCACGAAAGTTTTCTCGATGAACGCATCTGCGAATTACCAAACGGCTCCTGAAGACCGCATTCCCTTCGGGAAACGGCTCATCTACGGTCTGGGCGGCTTGATCAACAATCTGCTCGCGGCCGCCAGTGGTGGTATGATGATCGTGCTCAATCTCGGCCTGGGCATGAGTCCGGGGCTCGTCGGACTGCTCGGCGCTTTGCCTCGACTCACGGATGCGCTGACCGATCCGATGATGGGGTTCATTTCCGACCATACCAAGACCCGGTGGGGGAGACGGCGACCGTACATCTTCGTCGGCGCCATAGCGGCCGGTGTGATCTTCGCGCTACTCTGGCAATTGCCCCGCGATCAGAGTGAGACGTTTTATTTCATCTGGTTCCTGGTCGGTTCGATTCTGTTTTACCTCGCATATACCGTCTTTGCCACGCCGTGGGTTGCATTGGGATATGAATTGACTCCGGATTACCATGAACGAACGCGTTTGATGGGGACGCAGAACTTCATAAGCCAGCTGGCGTATGTCGTTTCACCCTGGTTCCTCTGGATCATGACATACAAAGAGTTTTTCGATGACCAGGTTACCGGCGCCGCCGGTCTTGCCGTCATAATTGCCATTGTCACCATCGGCATCGGCATCCTCCCGGCGATCTTCCTTCGAGAGCGATTCAAGAAGATTGCCGAGGCGGAGATAAGCAGCGACGCCGTCCTCCCCGAAGAGACCGTATCGGCCTTGCGAAAAAACCTGGTCGGGTTCTTCAAGGGATTCGCCGAAACCCTGAAGTCAAAACCGTTCCTCAAGCTGGGCGTGGCTACGTTTCTCGTATTCAATGGTTTCATACTGGTCTCGTCATTTCAGTACTATGTCATCATCTACTACGTCTGTCGCGGCCAGCAAAACCTGGGGGCAGAGTATGCGGGCTATACCGGCACGGTCAGCGCCGTCTCGACGTTCGTCGTTATTGCCATTGTCACCTGGCTGGCAACAAGGGTCGGCAAACGGCGGGCCTTCTTTATTTCCACTGGCCTCTCGATGGTGGGGTATGCCCTCAAGTGGGTGTGTTACAACCCGGAGTACCCGTGGCTGGTCGTGGTCCCGGCGCCGCTGCTCGCATTCGGCCTCGGCGGACTGTTCACGCTCATGCCGTCGATGATGGCCGATGTCGTCGACCTGGATGAATTGAAAACCCACGAACGGCGCGAAGGTATGTATGGCTCGATTTTCTGGTGGGTGGTCAAACTGGGGATGTCGGCGGCGTTGGCCGGAGGCGGCTACCTGCTGGAAGCAACCGGGTTCGAGGTTGAGCTTGGGGAAATCCAGGAGGCGTCGACGCTCTTCTGGATGCGAGTCTTCGACGTGTGTGTCCCCATC
>CAZJCK010000055.1:0-23422 GCA_964544635.1 uncultured Ignavibacteriales bacterium
GTTGAGCGACAACTCGGCGTCGCCGTCATCATTGTCGAACACCAGGTTGCTGTCGGGCGCCACGATGCGTTCGCCCGACTGAAAGGCGACAATGTTGGGCAGCACCTCGAGGTTGGTGCTGGGAGAGATGCCGCGAATCCCCTCGAGGTACCCGAGCTGACAGAGAAGACAGGATTCATCGCGGTCCTGCGCCGCCCAGCTATAGCGATGGCGAACCTCGCGCTGCCGGTCGCGCCAGAAATTGATACGCCAGCGCTGCTCTGGTCTGTCGGGGAAGCGCAGTGACGAAAACGGAATGGCGATCTCGACCTGGTAGCCGGAATCGGTCACTTTCCCCTCGGAGTACCAGACGATGTCGAAGCTCATCTCCTCGGCGCCGTCGGAAAGCACCCGCAGGTCCCCCTGCACGCCGATCGGGTTGACGAAGATCTCGTAGCCCCAGCTGGCATCACCGTAGGTATCGAGCATGATACCAAAGTAATCGTCGCGGAAAATCTGGTCACGGTCGCGCAGGGAGACACGTACCGCCGACGGATCGTCGTGGGCGATCAGGCCGACATACAGGTTGTGGGCGTCGTACGTAATGATCGCTTCCGAGCGTACGTCGGGCCGCTCCTGGTCGGCCGGGCTGGTCTCGACAAACTGATCGGCGCGGACGGCATTGCGCCAGCCCGGATCATTGAACTCGCCGTCAACACTGATCTCCCCGGGCGCCGAGCGAATACTGATGCTTGGATTGTAGACAGCCTGGAACTCATCCGGAACTGTGGCGTCGGTCGTCGATGACAGCAGGAGTCCGACGACACCTGCAACAAGCAGTTTCTTGATCATGAGCATTGCTGTGCTCTGGCCTTGCCCCGGCCCTCGACCGAGCGTAATGTCAGATATGTAATCTTCACGTAACTCACGCTGTGCTTCTGTATCTCCACACTCTTCGTGTACGGCGAATTCGACCGACGGTTGCAGGCAAACCGGCTAAAGACACGAGTGGCACAAAAAAGGCCCCGGCAACTGCCGGGGCCATGACTTGGCTCAAATCTGTGCGATGAAGCGCGTTAGCCGCTTACCTTCTCGAACGAGTCGATCGCTTCCTGGCGGGAGTCGTAATGTTCGAAGACCGAGATCAGACGGGTGATGGTCAGGATCGATTCGATCTTGGTGATGTTCGCCAGCACCAGTCGACCACCGGCGTTCTTGACGGTCGTCAACGCTGAGATCAGCATGCCCAGACCAACCGAGTTCATCCAGTCGACATTGGCCAGATCGATAATGAACTGTTTTTTGTCGTTGTTGATGTACTCGTGGATCTTGCCGTGAAACAGCGTGGTCTCTTCACCACCCATAATTTTGCCGGAGACCTCGATGACGACGATGTTTCCTTCTTCTTTGACCTTAAACTTCATCGATCGAAACCTTTCTATACTGAAGGAGAAGTTATTTATCCGTGCGATGTAGCAGGCGGCCAATCGGGCATCGCCTGACGACCGTCAGTTTTTCTCACAAAGTGTTTCAGCATAACAGCTAACCGACGATGGCGCAAGCGCTTTTTGGACGCCTGCCGGGCCGGCGAGGGCAATAAAAAAACGACCCGCATCGGGGGAGGGGGGGGATCGACGCGGGTCGCGGATCAGCGGCCTTGTTGTCGAGCATGATGTCAAGCAGGCCGCCGAATTTTTTCACTGTCCGAAGGGTTTAACCCGGCGGCGTGTAGTTTGGTTTCAAAAATCGGGCTGTTTGCCCCATTTTGTCTACAAATCCTTGTTATGCGGTCATTTAACTGTCACGCAAGCGGTACCATATCGATTCCTTAATCCAGAATGACATTTCATCGTACAACCGTTTGACACTTTTTTTGAATCGTTTGAATACGTATGTTGATCGCATGAATGAAGCGCAATTAGTCAGACAAGCCCAGGCCGGTGATTTCGACGCCTTTATGCAGCTGGTCTCTGAACACAAGACCAAGCTGTACAACCTGGCGCTGAAAATGACCGGTAACGAACCTGATGCCGAGGATGTCGTGCAGGATACCTTAGTCAAAGCCATCGACAAGATCGAATCGTTTCGCGGCGAGGCCGCCTTCGGCACCTGGCTGTATGCCATCGCACTCAACGAAGCCCGCGCCGTGCTGGCCAAGCGCAAACATGCCGATCTGAAACCGCTCGAGGAATACCTCCCCGGTGGCGGCCAGATGGATATGCACGGCAAGGATGTCAGTGCCAAGCTGTTCGACTGGGAAGACCCGCACAGCCGTCTGGAATCGGCGGAGTTGCGGCGCCTCATCAACGAGGGCATCGCCGAGCTGCCACCGATGTACCGCGAGGCCTTCCTGCTGCGCTACCATGAAGAACTGTCGATCAAAGAGATCGCGAAGCTGATCAAAGAGAGCGAGGCCGCCGTCAAGTCGCGCGTCCTGCGCGCCCGGCTGGCCCTGCGCGATCATTTGTCCAAAGCGTTCGAGGAATCGTATGGCAAACAAGTGCCGCGAATACATTAAGGATCTCAACGACTATCTCGACGGCGAGATCGAGCCGGAGCTGTGCGAAGAGATCGAGAAGCACATCGGCGAGTGCCGTAACTGCCGCCTGATGGTCGACAGCATGCTCAAGACTGTCACGCTGGTGCGCGAGGGCAAGGTCGAGAAGCTGCCGACGGTTCTTGAAGAACGCCTGACCAGCAAGCTCAAAGAGAGCTGGCAGAAGAAATTCAAGCAGTCGTAAAGTCCGCCCTGGTCCATCCGAGCCCGGTTGCGATTACCAATCTCACCACATAATGAGAGATTTCCCGTTACAAACGCTATGTATTAGTCTATTTTAGTATCTTATGTACGCCCAGGATCGCCCGATACTGGAGGCGGGAATCGACTCAACCCCCTGAATCATTTTGCGCCCCGCCCTATCTAAAGGCAAAAGAGATTAACACTTGCCGGAAGGAACGCAGATGCGGAAAGGATTAATAGAACTCGCAATCAGATACCCCTGGTGGGTCATTATCGTGGCGGTTATCATCACCGCCGGCTTTGCCACCCAGTTTCCGAAGATCCAGATCGATACCGACCCCCAGAACATGCTCGAAACCAACGAGCCGGTCCGTCTCTTCCACAACTTCACCAAAGAAGAGTTCGGCCTGTCGGACTTTATCGCCGTCGGCGTGGTCCAGAAACCAACCGCCTTCACCCCCGACCTGTTAAACCGGGTCCACCGGATTACCGAGGAGATCACCCAGCTTGATGGCGTGATTGTCGACGACATCATGGCGCCCTCGACTGTCGACGATATCCGCCAGGGCCCCGGTGGCCTGCTGGTCATCGAGCCGCTGATGGAGTCCGAAATCGAAACGCAGGCAGAGGCCGACCGTATCCTGTCCCGCATCATGGATAACCCGATTCTGCGCGGCAAGCTGGCGAGCCAGGACGGCCAGGCGATCGCCCTGTTCCTGCCGATCGAGAGCAAGGATATATCGCACCAGTTGTCGAAGGAGATCGAGGAGATTGTCGGGCGGCTCGGTGGCAACGCCGACTACCATATCGCCGGACTGCCGCTGGCCGAAGACGCCTTCGGTTCGGAGATGTTCGTGCAGATGATGTTCTCCGCGCCGGCCGCGATGGCCATTATTCTCCTGTTGCTGTTCGTCTTTTTCCGCCAGCTCAAGATCGTACTCGCGCCGATGGTGGTGGCGATCATGTCGGTGATCTGGGCGATGGGCCTGTTGATTGCCACCGGCAACACTGTCCACATCATGAGTTCGATGATCCCCATCTTCCTCATACCAATATCGGTGCTCAACTCGATCCATATCATATCGGAGTTTCACGATCACTATAAGAAGTACAAGCACAAGGATGCCACGATCAAGCACAGCATCCAGACGTTGTTCTTCCCGATGCTGTTCACCTCGCTGACCACCGTCGCCGGCTTCCTCTCGCTCACGCTCACCCCGATCCCGCCGGTACAGGTCTTCGGTATCTTTGTCGCCTTCGGTATCGCGGTAGCCTGGTTCCTGTCGCTGACGATCAACCCGGCGATCGCCATGCTCATTTCCGACAAGACACTGCGCAACTTCGGCGCCTCCGACGACGAGCACGGCGTGTTGTCCCGGGTGATGCACGTTTTCCGTGACTTCTCGCGCAAGCACAGCAAGGGTGTCATCGCAACCGCCGCCGTCGTTGTCGTCGTCTCCGGTATTGGTCTCAGCCTGATCGTGGTCAACGACAACCCGGTCAAGTGGTTCAAGGAGTCGCACCCGATCCGTGTCGCCGACCAGGTCATGAACGAACACCTCGCCGGCACCTACATGAACTACCTCGTCTTCGAGGGTGAAGAATCGGATGCCATGAAAGACCCGGCGGTGCTCACGTATATCGAGAGCCTGCAGCGCCACCTCGAAGAGAACAAGGTGGTCGGCTCCACGACCGGCCTTCCGGATATCGTCAAGAAAGTGCGCTACGAACTGTTCGGCGCCGATTCATCCAAGCTGCAAATCCCCGAGACCCAGGACGAAGCGGCCCAGATGCTGTTCCTGTTCGAGATGTCGGGCGGCGACCCCGACGACCTGTTCAAGTTCGTCACGCCGGAGTATGACAGGGCCAACCTGTGGGTACAGATGACCGCCGGCGACAACCAGCAGGTGCAGTCGGTGGTGAAAGCCGCCAACACGTTTATCGACGAAAACCCGCTGCCGCCGGGAGTCGAGGCAAGCTGGGCCGGGCTGCCCTATATCAATATTGTCTGGCAGCAGAAGATGGTCACCGGTATGCGCAGCGCCCTGATCAGTTCGTTCGGCGTCGTGTTTATCATGATGGTCTTCCTCTTTCGGTCGATCCGCTGGGGAATCATCTCGATGCTGCCGCTGTCGATCACGATCATGGCGATCTACGCCTTCATCGGCTACATCGGCAAACCGTACGACATGCCGGTAGCGGTGCTGTCGTCGCTCACGCTGGGCTTATCAATCGACTTCGCGATTCACTTCATCCAGCGATTGCGCGACATCCACAAGCAGACCCAGGACTTCAGGGAGTCGTATCGCCTCATCTTCGAAGGAGCAGGCCGCGCCATCAGCCGCAACGTGCTGGTCATCGCCATCGGCTTTGTCCCGATGCTGTTCAGCTCGCTGGTGCCGTACATCACGGTCGGATCGTTCTTCCTGGCGATCATGTTCGTCTCCGGCCTGGTTACCATGGTCCTGTTGCCGGCGCTCGTGAATACGTTTAACAAGGCGCTGCTGCCCGAACCGTCGAAAAAAGAAAAGTCGACCGAGGCCGTGGCCCAGAACTAAGCATGTTAATGTGTGTGAATAAAAGAAAAGGAGAAGACACAATGACGACCATCAGAACACTCAGTTTGCTGGCCCTGATCGGGCTGCTGATGATCGCAGGTTCGGTCGGCGCCCAGGAGGATGCTGCCGAGATCATGAAGAAGTCGCACATGGCGTACTATTACGCCGGTGACGACGGTATTGCCGAAGTCAACATGTCGATTGTCGACAAGCGCGGCAAAGAGCGCGTCCGCGAGTTCACCATGCTGCGCATGGATGTGGAAGAAGGCGGCCCGCAGAAGTACTATACTTACTTCCACAAACCGTCCGACGTCGCCCGCCTCACCTTCATGGTCCACAAGACCACCGAAGGCTCCGACAAGCGCTGGATCTATGTGCCGGCGGTCGACCTGATCAAGCCGATCTCGGCCGACGACAAGAGCTCCAGCTTTGTCGGGTCGGAATTCAGCTATGAAGATGTTTCCGGACGTCACTGGACCGAAGACAACCATACTTTGACCGGTGATTCGACTGTCGACGGCCAGGAGGTGTATGTGATCGAGTCGGTGCCGAAGGATGAAGGGTACGACGGGTTTGCGAAGAAGAACAGCTATATCAGCAAGGCCAACTACCTGCCGTTGTTGGAGCGCTACTACAACGCCGACGGCGAGCTGATTCGCATCTTCCGCGCCCACGAAACCGAGGAGTTCGACGGTATCCTGACGGTGACGAAGCGCTCGATGGAAGACGTGAAGAAAGAACGCACCACCACTATCATCTTCGAAGGCATCAAGTACAACCAGGGCCTCGAAGAAGATCTGTTCACCGAGCGGTACCTGAAGGCGCCGCCGCGCCAGTACATTCGATAGTCGGATTGGCGGGAGTTTGCTGTAATGAAGAAACTACTGATTACCATGTGGGTGCTGGCGATGTTCCTGACATCGCCGGTCGCCCGTGCGGAAGTGATCATCGACGGTTTCGTGCAGGGCCTGGTGGCCGGTCGCACTGACGACTCCAACCCGACCAGTACCGAAATGCCGGCTGCCGAAACGAGACTGCAGCTGCGCACCGCCCACTACGGCGATCGCGGCGAAGTTTTCACCCGGCTGGACCTGTTCTGGGATGGTTCGGATACGTCGGAATACGACTGGGAACTGCGCGAGGCGTACCTCAAGTTCCGCATGGGCAGCGCCTTCGACTTCAAGATCGGTCGACAGGTGCTGACCTGGGGAACCGGTGACCTCATCTTTATCAACGACGTTTTCGCGAAAGACTACCAGTCGTTCTTTATCGGTCGCGACGACCAGTACCTGAAAGCGCCGCAAAACGCCTTCCGCGCCGAGTGGTACCCCGGCTTCGGTAACCTCTCGGTAGTATGGACACCCCGGTTCGAGGGTAACCGTCTGCCGACAGGAACGAGACTGAGCTACTACAACCCGACGGCGGACAACTTCGAAGGCGCCATTGTCGGTGTCGGCACCGACCCGATGTTCTTCTTCGATCCGCCGGCGCCGCCGGCCAAATTCAAGAACTCGGAGATCGCCACCCGCTTCCAGCGGCGCATCGCCGGCTTTGCTACCGCCGCCTACTTCTATAAGGGGTTCTACAAGAACCCGCAGGGGTTCGACCCGCAGAGTATGACGGTGTTCTATCCGGAGTTGCATCTCTACGGCCTGTCGGCTCGCGGCCAGGTGCAGGGGGGCATCCTCTGGATCGAGGGCGGCTATTATGATTCGCGCGACGATACCGACGGCGACAATCCGTTTGTGCCCAACCGCTCGATTGTCGGCCTGATCGGCTACGAACGACAGGTGGCCAACAACCTGACGGTCAACGCCCAGTGGCAGGCCGATTACATGATCGACCACGACAAGTACGAAGCCAGCCAGCGCGGCCTCGAGCAGCAGTTCGGGATCACCCAGTACATCCGAGAAGAAGTTCGCCATCTCGTCACCAGCCGCATCACCAAACTGCTGTACAACGAACTGGTGACGGTCTCGGCGTTCGGCTTTTATTCACCGACCGACGAGGATTACTATGTCCGCGGCTCGGTGGCGTACAAGTATACCGACGAAATCGAACTGGCCGGCGGCGGCAACCTGTTCGGCGGCGATAACATCGAAACCGAATTCGGACAGTTTCAGTTCAATGACAACCTCTGGCTGAAACTGACCTACGGTTTCTATTAATAGACCCATAGCCTACGGAGTGATGATATGACTTTGGAAGGATCGATCCGCACCCTGGCCGGGACGTTTGTCCTGATCTCGGTGGCGTTTACCCTGCTCTTCAGCGAGTACTGGCTGATCCTGGCCGCCTTTGTCGGCGTTAACCTCATCCAGTCCTCGTTTACCGGCTTCTGCCCGGCCGAGATGATTTTCAAGAAGCTGTTTTTCAACAAGAAGCAGGGCATGGCGCCACAGCAGCAATAAGGGGCCGACAACAGCCAACTTACAGGAACGGAGGCAAGGCCTCCGTTTTTGTATAATAGAGTAAATGATAGCCCGCAAATGGACGATACAGGTACTATATCCGAGGATTAGAACTATGCAAAGAACAAAACTGCTCATATCCGCCCTGCCCGCCCTCTTCCTGATCGTCCCGCTGTCCATCGTCGCCGTCGTCGGCTGCAACAGCTCGGGAAATGTTACGGTCGGACCGGTCGACGCCCCGTTTGCGGTCGACGGCGTGATCGTAAGAGACGATTTCCTCAACCGCACCACGGTGGCCGCCCGGGTGCTCCGTGACGGTGATATCGACGGCAGCCTGACAGTCAGTTTTGCCGGCGACACCCTGACCTTCGACGCCGCCGGCGTTGCTTTCGATTCGGTCTTTTCACGCATCGTCGACTCGGTCAATCACTACCCGGTCGGTATCCACCCGCTGGTCATTTCTTCCGGCTCACAGACTGTGCGGCTCCTTGTCGATGTACCCGGCATGCCGGTGATTGATACGGTCAATCCGCCCACGCCACCCGGCATGACCGGTCCCCAGAATGTTAACCTCGAGTGGTTTGCCGCCGCCAATGTCGACGGCTATGTCATGACCGCTACCAAGGCGAACGAAACATATATTGGTACCGGCCACCGCGAGTATGCCGGTTTCGGCGGAACGTTTGGTACCATTCTGCAATCCTCCTTTTTCGTCGATACCAGCGTCATTGACCCGCAGCTCGACACCGGGCTGTGGTACCTGTCGGTCTACGGCTACACCGGCGCGCCATACAAGGAGTTTGCCGACGAGTACCTGCCGGTACCCTTCCCGTCGCAATTACCCGACAATATCGATACCCTCGAGACCCGGGGCGCTTTCGGCATTATCTCGGTATCGCCATTTGAGATACTCCAGGTCTCGGTGCAGTAGACAAGTCAGCATGAATAATCGGGGCCCCTGCCGTCAGGTGAGGGGCCTTTTTGTTTTCCGATCGGCCATCTCTTGTTGCGCCTCAAAATTCAATGGCTACCTTCGCTTATAGAGGTATTGCTGCAGGGGAGATGTAGTGAGTGAGGTCAAACCGATCGTGATCATGTCCGACGGTACGGGCAAGACCGCCCGCCGCCTGATGGATGCTGTTCTGATCCAGTACGAAGAACGCGATATCGACTACTCCCTGGTCAAGAGCTACCAGAACGTTCGTACCCCTGAAGATGCCGACGCTGCCCTCACCGAGATTCCCGACGATTGCCTGGTGCTCTTTTCTATCATTTCTCGTGATCTGACGGCGTATCTGTCCGGCAAACTGCAAAAGCGCGGTATCATGCATCTCAATGTGCTTCAGCCGATGCTCGATATCACCTCAGAGTTTCTCGGTGCGCATCCGGATTACCGTCCCGGACGCCTCCAGATCGTCAACGACAAGTACTACCAGAAGATCGACGCCATCGGTTTTGCGGTGCATCATGATGATGGCCTGGGGCAGCAGCTGGAGGAAGCCGATGTTGTTCTCGTCGGTGTGTCGCGCACCTGCAAGACTCCGATCTGCATGTACCTCGCCTGCAACTTTGGCATCAAAGCAGCCAACATCCCGATTGTCCGTGATGCCGCCCTGACCACCAACCTGTTGCAGCGAGTGCGCCATATCGACCCCGGGCGCATACTGGGACTGCTCATGCAGCCCGACGTACTCGCCCACATCCGTCAAAACCGCCCCGATATCGTCGGTTCGGAGTCCTCCGACGGTGAGTTATCGGAGTACTACGACCGTCGGCTGGTCGCGCAGGAGTATCGCTTCAGCGCCCAGCTGTATGAATCGCAGGGCTGGCGGGTAGTCGATGTCACCCGCCGGGCCATAGAAGAAATCTCAGTTGAGATCATGCGAGTAATAGGACTTACCACCTCGTGATTTCCGGTTGCACCGGTTCGGCTGCGCCGCTACCTTGAGGCTATGAATGATTACCGCCGCCTGATCGAACAACTGGGGAAGCTCGACACCGAGCGGTCCAACCCCCGTACGCACGATATCGACCAGCTCTCGGCGCTGCGGATTGCCGAACGAATCAACGATGAAGACCGCAGCGTGGCCGAAACTGTCCGCGCCGCCCTAACGCCACTGGCCGCCACTGCCGAACGGTATGCCGACACGCTGCGTAACGACGGGCGCATCTTCTATATCGGCGCCGGGACCTCCGGACGGCTGGGGGTGCTCGATGCCGCTGAATGCCCGCCCACCTTCGGCACCGAACCGTCACGAATCATGGGGCTCATCGCCGGCGGCTATGGTACGCTCATTCTATCCCAAGAGGGAGTCGAAGACAACCGCAACGCCGCCGCCGAGGATATGGGTAAACTCGCCCTGGCCGAGCGCGATATGGTCATTGGCCTGGCCGCCTCGACGCGCACGCCGTATACCCTGGCCGGCCTGGAACATGCGCAGGAGGTCGGCGCCAGGACAGCCTTTATCGTCTGTAACAAGCTCGACGAGGAGGCACGTTCGCAACCGGTCATAGAAAAGCTCAATCATCTGATCGAATTGCCGGTCGGCCCGGAAGTAGTCACCGGCTCCACGCGCATGAAGTCGGGTACCGCTCAGAAGATGGCGCTCAACATCATTTCCACCACCGCCATGATCCTGCTGGGGAAAACGCTCGGGAACCTGATGGTCGACCTGCAGGCGCGTTCGGAAAAGCTGGCGGCCCGCTCGCGCAAAATATTGATCGATCTGCTGGAAATCGACCAACACCAGGCCGGCGAACTGCTGGATCGGGCCGGCGGTTCGGTCAAGACTGCAATCACCATGCACGTCCACAACTGCGACCGCGACAGCGCCGAAGAACTGCTCGAAAAACACCGCGGCTTTCTCAGGTCGGTCGTCCAAAGCAGTCAGCACGAGGGAGAGTAATGACACACCCAAGAGCCAAAATCATCTCACCGCTCATTCCGCTGTTTCTCAGCATCGCAATCCTCTCCACCGGCGTTCTGGGCAGCGGTGATGACACGTCAAACAGCGGAAAAGACCAGTACCCTGACAGTCTCTTGACGCGGCTCAACGATGACTATCAGAACGTCAAACATATCCTCGTCGCCAGTTGCTACGATTGCCACAGCGCCAAAACATTCTATCCGTGGTATCATTCACTTCCCGGGGTGGGCGGGTATCTGGACGGCCACATCGAGCATGCCCGCGAAGAACTCGATATGACCGACGACTTCCCGTTCGCCGGTGAGCACGGCCTGAAAGCGGCTCTGTCGGATATCAAGAAAGAGATTTACGAAGGGGAAATGCCGCTGTTCAGCTACCGCCTCATGCACTGGGGAACCGAGGTCACCGGCAGCCGCCGCGATTCGCTGTTCGTCTGGATTGACGCCAGCCTCAAAGCGCTGCAGGCATACGAGCGCAACAGACTGGCCGTCCCGGCAGCCTCCGAAAACTCCGACTGAGTATTCCCCACCTGTACCGTCCGGCCCGTTCCGGACGGTTCAGATTGCCGGCAGTGTACCGTCCGGTACGCCCCCGGGGCTATCGAGCGGGTGCCCTATCCAATTACATAACAACACGTTAACTGTGTGAAAAGAGGTTGGCATGGTTGTTGTGACTCTGATCCTCCAGGTAATAACTACTGCACCATACACTGACTATGGAAAAGGAGATCAATTCCATGTTACGACACACGCTAACCGGTCTGGCCGCTCTCGTCCTCTTGTTGGGCACCATCGGATGTTCCAACGACAATGACTCGATCAGCTCCACTGAAGGCGCTTCCGATCCCAATCTGACTGAGGAATTTGGCGGCTATGTCGCCTCCGCGGAATCGCCTGGATTTGGTGATCCCGAACTGGTGGCAACGGCCTCGGAATCCGACGACGACTACGACGACCCGGTAGCAACCTGGCCCGAGGTCGACTCGATGCTCAACTCCGCCAACGCCGGCCGTTACCACCTCCGCCTCCTCTGGGGCCAGCTCGAATTCGACAGCACCCAGACGGCGCCGACTGACTGGTCCGGCTCGCTTACCATTTCGCGCGGCGCCTTGCTGGTCAGCCGCCTGATTCGATTTGAGGACGGTCAGGACGAGCTGCTGAGCCGAACCCAGCGCGATCTCGTCGAGTGGACGTCACAGACCACCGTACACCACGACGGCCTGGCAGTCGAGATCTTTGTCCCGCGGCCGCTTCCGATGTACGACACGACTCGCACGGAAGTAGTTGATTCGCTTGGTGATACCACAATCGTGGAAGTTATAGATACAATCACTCCTGATTATGATACCGTTAGCGTAACCTTCGAAACCGGCCCCTACAGCCGTACCTTCACGCTCAACGAACTGGCCGCGCTGGACACCGTCGTCTATGTCGACGCCGATTCCAACGCTGTGCTCATGCAGGCATTCAAGATCAAGCGCAACGACTGCCCGAAAGGCTACCTGGCCGGCAAGTGGGGCTTTGACGAAGATGGCAATGGCATCTTCCGCGGTACGTGGATGGACCACCGGGGTCGCGCGGCCGGTTATGTTAAGGGCCACTTTGGTGTGAACGACGACGGCCTGCGGGTATTCTACGGCAAGTGGGTGAACCGCAACGGTCAGTTCGAAGGCTTCCTGCGCGGCACCTGGTCGCCCCGCCCGAACATTCACGCCAACGCCAATGCCTTCCGTCATGCCGGCGGCAGCTTCAGCGGCAAGATCTATGCCTCTGATCGCACGGAGATCGGTGTCCTTCGCGGTAAGTACAAGAACCACCCACGGTTCGAAAACGGCTTCTTCCAGGCCCGGTGGAAAACATACTGCCCGCGCAACTTAGACAATGATGCCGGGAATGATGACGACCGCGACGATGATGACATGGATGATGACGACGATGACGATGACGGCATCGACGATGGCGGCGGCTTCTAACGATCAGTCCCCGTAACAATCCGTCTCGGTCCGCAACCCGAACGGAGACCGCACCGGCTCCACGTGAGTCGGTGCGGTTGTCAAATTTAGACAAAAACGTGACAACATTTGTCAATAAACAACCGTTCTGATAACGCAGAAACTACGATTACCAAAAAAAGCTTGTCTTTTTGAACTTTTTGATGTTAATATGCGTTAGAAAGATTAGCGACCCACAAAAAGCCCCCCTCTGTCTCTTACGGAGACAGCCCTGTGCTGGGCAGGACTAGCAATAGTTCTGCCCTTTTTTTTTGGCTGAAACCGGCGCCACCGGTGACCTTGCTCCTGTTTTGGCAAAAGAAAACGGATGGTTTTTGTACCGCCCGTTGAAACGTCGAGTTTGAAAGTCCAGCAAGACCACATCCCGCCGACACTGCTACATCTGATCAATCTCGTTTTGCAGTGACTGTATCAGCGAGTCGAGGCTGCGCTCGTCCCGTGTCGGCAGATCCACCGACCGGTAAATTTGAAGCGCTTCTCGTTTCTTGGCTTTGCTCGCCTGCGATGCCAGGGTGTTGGCCAGATTGATCAACAGGCTCTGGTTGGTCGAGTCTTTTGCGAGCAACGACCGGAACGCCTGTTCCGCCTTTTCGTAGTTGCCGGCATAGGCCAAAAACGTGGCGCGATTCGACAGCAACTCCGGCTTTTCACCGAACCGCTCCACTGCGGTATCGATCAGGGCAATTCCCTCCTGCACCGAATCCATCATGACCAGCGCAGTCGCCACCCTGAGGTACAGTTCCGGATTGGTGGTATCGTAGGCCAGTTGTTTGCGTCCCCAGTACCGCGTCGCCAGCCCCTCATTGAGCCGCGAGTAGGCGTCGACGAGGTGGGGGATCCATTGACGTTCGCTGTCGCCGGTGGCAATCAACACGCGCATGGCCGAGGCTGCAACTTTCCATTCTCCGAGCGCCCGCGCCAACTCGATCAGTTCAAGGTTGATGTCACGGCTGTTGGGGTACAGGATATCGGCTCGTCGCAGGTAAAAGAACGCCGAGTCGACCTGCATGTCGCGCTGATAGCTCAGCCCCATAAAGACAAGGGCGTCGCGGTGCGACGGCTTGATTTCGAGCGCCTCCCCGAACATGTCCCGCGCTGTGGCATAGTCCGACTTCGCCAGCGCCGTACGTCCCGCCTTCATGTACTCTTCAAACGTCTGGGGCTCGCTGCCGCACCCGATTACGAGTGACAGGAGCAGGACCACGCCGGCAATGCTGTGTATAAGCTTCATCATGTATTCTCCAGCTTGCAATATACCCTCTTCGGGGCCATATTCAACCCTGTTCATGCTGTCCCGCCTTCTCATACTACTGCTTGCTGTCCTGGTTCCGTGCGGGGCGGCCGCTGCCGGCGCCGATCGCCAGGCGGTGACGGTTCATGTTGCCATCTCCACCGACACTGCCGGCCTGAGCAGCGGCGATCTCCAGGTAACCCGCGGCCTGCCCCACGCCCTGGTGCCGCTCGTCCGCTATGCCCTGTATCATTCCGGCTGGTTGCTGACGCTCGACCGCGCCGGAACCGGTCACGCCGCGCGACTCGATCTTACGGTCCGCGGCCGGCTCGTCGATCAACCGGTTCTGACGCGCCAGGATCAGCGGCGGTTCTTTACGGTTGTCGACCGGTACCTGAAGGTGCAGTTGGACTACACCTGGCGGCGCGGCGACGAAACGCGAACCGGACAGATTGAGCAAATCGGCAGGATCGACTGGCTGCGGCTTGATAACCCAAACTCGATCAATGTCCGCTTCGCGCCCCAGCGGGCCGAGCCGGCTATCTTTACACTGCAGCGACTGGTCGGGCAATGGTATGAACACACGCTCGGCGGTGAGGAAGCGACGTTTAAAGCCGAGGCAGCACTCGACAGTCTGGCTACCGGTCGCATCAATTTTGCACTGACGGGCGACGATCCCCGAGGCGAACTGGTCAGGCTCGCCTCGTCGAGCTTGATCGACAACTTCGGGGTGGCACTAACCTACGATACCGGCGATGTCGTCTCACGGCTGGTTGCGCGGCTCGAGTTGCGACCGCCACAACCCGACTACGCCCTCGGGTTGAACTTCGACGAACTGGGCGCCGCCTACCCGGGCGCCGACAGCATCACGGTGGCGCAGCATCCACTGGTACATCCTGATCTGGAGTTCTGGCGGCCGTACTATTCCCGCCTGACACTGGTCCATGAACTGGCCCATGCCCTCGGCGCCATTCATGTATCAGATGAATCGTCGCTGATGAACCACGGCCTGCAACGATTGACCGACGATCGCTTTGACCCCCTCAATCGCGCCATCATGGAGGCGGCGCTGCGAGGCGACTTTGACCCGGACGACGCCATTGGTTATGTCCAGACCCTCTCACGGCTCCTGCAATCGAGCAGCTACCGTCGAGCCGACTATCCGCCCATCTTCAGTGTTTACCTGTCGGCCGCCGAGCGCGACGGCGACCGCAAGAAGATTGAGGCGGCCATCGCGCGGCGCTCATTTATTGTGGCCGGCGACGCGTACACGGCGCTGGAACAGGCCGACTATCACGAAGCGGCTCGACTCTTTCGGTTGGCGATCAAGGAGGATCCGCAGCAGGCCACCCTCTGGTACTATTTGGGCCAGTGCACCCGGGGCGCGGAATCGTTCGACGCCATGGAACAGGCCGCAAGGCTTGGCTATTTCCTCGCCCAGCTGATGTTCCGTAACTGATCACGGCCGTTGTTGACATTGCCGCCGTCACGCCTACATTGCCGTCATGACCAACGTAAGCGAATACTCCACCGAGGCCCAGATCCTCTCGCTGCTGCGCTTTGGCGATGTACCGCCACGCATGTTTGAAGCCCTCATCCAGCATTTCGGTACGGTCGAACGGATCCACCACACCGATTCCGGCACCCTTATGTCGGTGTCGGGAATGAACGCCGACAGTGCCAATCGGATTGCCCGCGCCTCCGAGAAACTGCACGAGGCCGATCAGTATGTAAACGAACTGAAGCAGCGCGATATAAGCGTACACTCGCGCTTTGCCAAAGACTACCCGTCGCTCCTGTTCGAACTCAACGATCCGCCGCCGCTCGTGTACGTCCGCGGCAAACTTCCCGACCAGCAGCAGAAGACAGTGGTCGTAGCCGGCAGCCACAACGCCGGTGAAAAAGGTATGGAGATCACCGCCCGGCTGACCAGGCAACTGGTAGAGGCCGGCGTGCAGGTGATCGCGCCACTCGATACCGGCATCGCCGCCGCCGTCCACCTCGCCGCGCGCGCCGCCGGCGGCCGGTCGTATGCGGTTATTTCGGGCGGCTTCGATCACATCAAGGAATCGACCGAGATGCCGGTCGCCATCGATATCGTCCAGTCGGGCGGCGTGATCAGCGAGTACGCGCCGGATACAAAATCTTCCGATGTCGCGTACAAGGAATCGAACCGCCTCCTGGCCGGGCTGGGACAGGCGGTGGTTATCACCGAAGTGTATAAAGACTCGAAGCGCACCATGGACCTGCTCGACTGCTGCAGCCAGATCGGCAAGCTGCTCTTCCTCCTGGTCGATCCTGGGATGGGCGCACTGGCTGACGAAACCAGTGTCAACCACGCGGCCCATTGCGGTGCCATTCCGATGGTCGGCTGGGAGAAGGTGGAAGATATCATCAACGCCCTGGTGTGATCGATCGCGATGACCGACCAATTCTTCACCATTCCCAGACAGGCAACCTCCGAAATGAAGGTGAAGGGTTCGCGCTTCATCGGCGCCGCCCTGCCACAGTCGAGCGTCGAGCAGATTGACAATACCCTCACCGAATTCCGTAAAAACTACCACGACGCCAGCCACAACTGCTTCGCCTGGCAGGTCGGGATCGACAGCGCTGTCAGCTTCAAGTATTCCGACGACGGCGAACCGTCGGGAACCGCCGGCAAACCGATCTACGACTGCATCACGGGGCGGCAGTTGACCGATGTCCTGGTCGTGGTGACGCGTTATTTCGGCGGCACCAGGCTGGGCACCGGCGGCCTGGTGCGGGCGTACAGCGACGCCGCAATCGCCGCCCTGGAAACGGCCGGGCGGGTCGAGCGGTTTGTCATGGAGACAGTTGCGATCGTTGTCGACTTCACGTTTTATGATGCCATCCGCAAACTGATTGCCGAACTTGGAGCGACTGAAACCGACGCACAGTTTACCGACCAGGTGCGCCTGACATTGCAGATTCGCGCCGGCATGGTGCCGCGGCTGCGCGACGCACTGGTGCAGGCGACCAATGGGAGAGTTGAGTTTGTCCAATAACAACAAATCCGAGATTGATTGCCTCGGCCTGGGTATCATTCCCTACGACCTGCTGTACTTTATCGATGAATACCCGGAAGCCGGTACCAAGATCGACGCCGTCGATTTCCACCAGCAGGGGGGCGGCCCGGTACCGTCGGCCATGATCGGCCTCGCCCGCCTCGGTTGCAGCACCGCCATGATTGCAGCCGTCGGCGGCGATCCGTTTGGCGAGCTGGGTATCAAGGAACTGAAAGACAATAATGTCGACCACACGCACATGATCATCAAGAAGGACAAAGCCTCGGCGCTGGCGACCGGCTGGATCGAGCGGGGAGAAGAAGGTGGACGTCGCACCATGGTACTGGCGCGCGACATCGCTGTCGAGCCTTCCGACCTCGACACCGACAGCTACCCGATACCGCGGGCGGTGCACCTGGACGGCCGCGACCTGGAAGCCTGCCTCAGGCTCGCCGAATGGGCAAAAGAACAGGGTGCCCTGATATCGTTCGATATCGGCTCGATGCGCAACGATGTCTCGCCGATTTTTCCGCTTGTCGATCACCTGGTCGTCGCGCACGACTACGCCTTCGGCTTTACGAAGGAGCGGAGTATCGAGCGCGCCATCGACGCCCTTGCTGAGCACTGCAACGGCACTATTGTCATCACCGAAGGTATCAAGGGCTCGACCGGTCGTGAAGGGGGCGAACTGGTACGGCAGCGCGCCTACAAGGTCGATTCGGTCGACACCACCGGCGCCGGCGACGCATTCCACACCGGGTATATATACGGCCTGCTGCACGACATGAACCTGCAGGAACGTTTGCGCTTCGGCGCCGCGGTCGCCGCTCTCAAGTGCACCAAGCCGGGGGCACGCACCGGGCTGCCGACGCTTTCCGAGGTTGAGGAGTTCATTTCATCGGAGCCGTCAACCTATGCTTGAACTGCTCGACCAGATCGACAAGATTCTGTTTCTGCTGATCAATGTCCACCTGGCCAACCCGGTGACCGATGCCGTCATGCCGATCGTAACATCGGACCAGTTGCTTCGCATCGGCTACGGCCTGTTTATGGTCGCGATGGTCGCGGCCGGGCCGGCCAAACTGCGCTGGGCGGTGTTGTTTTCAGGGATTGTCCTGACCTTTTCCGACCAGATCTCCGCCAACTTTCTCAAGCACTACTTCGAGCGGCCGCGACCCTGCCATGTCCTGGAGCAGATACACTTGCTGGTCGGATGCGGCGGCGGCTACGCCATGCCGTCGGCCCACGCCGCCAATTCACTGGCGCAGGCCGGCTTCTTCGCGGTGGTCACACCGTCGAGTCGCAAGTGGCTCATCCCACTGGCGCTGCTCATCGCATCGTCGCGCGTATTTGTCGGCGTGCATTATCCGGGCGACGTGCTCATCGGCAGCGCCGTCGGCTGGGAAATCGGGCGGTGGCTCGGCAAACTGTTCCAGTGGTTGCGTCGCAAGGGACGGTTGTGGAAGGTGCCGCACGAGATGACGGTCGCCGAGAAGGAGGCGGCCGAACTCAAGAACAGCGACGAGGCGCCGCCCAGGACCGAGCAGTTGAGCGAACCGGCTGCATCGGAGCCGGCCAAACCCAACGCCTCACAGGAGTCTGACCATGCCGATAAAGATTGAAATCGTCCAGGGAGACATTACCAATGCCGATACCGAGGTGATAGTCAACGCCGCCAATAACGAATTCTGGATGGGCTCGGGAGTGGCCGGGGCGATCAAGACCGCCGGCGGCGATGTGATCGAGGAAGAAGCGATGCACCAGGGGCCGAAGATGCCGGGCGAGGCGGTCTTTACCGGCGCCGGACGGTTGCCGTTCAAGGGCGTCATTCATGGCGCAGTCATGGGGCAGGGGCTGAAGACAACCGACAAGCTGATCCGCCAGACAACGGTGGCGTGCCTCGTGCTGGCGGAAAAGAAGAACGTTTCGTCGCTTGCCTTCCCGGCCTTCGGCACCGGCGTGGGCGGCTTTCCACTGAAAGCGTGTGCCCGCATCATGCTGACTGCCGCGCGTTCGTTTGAGGCGCAGGCAAAATCGCTGGAGCGGGTGGTCTTTTGTTTATTTGATGATGTCGCCACCAAAGTCTTCCGCGACATATGGGCGGAGCTTCAGAGGCCGCCTCAGTAATACCGGAAGTGCACCACGCCTGACGGTTCGATTCTGATGTCGACCGCTATATCTTCCCCCCGATTAAACCAGCCATGGATCGGATAAAGCTTTCGAACCGGTGTCAGTTCGTTCTTCGCCTGAAACTTCCGTTTCTCCGACGCAAACACGGTCACCCCGACCAGCACGCTGTCGCGCTTGTTGATGCGGAAGGACGTGTGCACCGTGGTATCCGGCATCGACCATTTGCGCAACACGCCGTGATGATCATAATCAAGTTTGGTGGCGGCGATATCGGTACCAGACAGCTGCAGCGTATCGGCTGATGCGGCTAACGTCAGCGATGGATCGGCGCCGCGAATCACAGTCGGTTGGCCCGGCGCGTCGGGTATACGGTAGTCACAACCGGGGACATCGAAGGTAATGTGCAGGGTCACACTGTCGTCGGGGACAGTTGCAGACGGCGGTTGTTGCGGCGCCTGCGCCAGTTTTGCCAGCGCCACATACAGCTTTGTCTCCTGCCCGCCCGGCAGAGTGAGCATGCTGTCGAAGGCGATCGTATCATATGCCACACCCACATGGTGCTGCCCCGGCATCAGCGAGACAAGCTGCAGCGGTGTTTCAAGCGCCACCTTGACACCGTCAATCCACACCTCCGCGCCGGGCAGGTCGGTGATGACTGTCAGCCGCGCAAAATTGCCGTAACGCGCCACCTCCGACGGCGACAAAGAACGTACCCCGCTGGTCGGCTCAAACTCGACCATCCGGCGAACATATTGGCCGGCCAGGATGTTTACATCAAGGGTGACCGGATCGAAGTACCCTTTCGACACGGTCACCGAATAGTGGCCCGGCTGCAGTGTAAGAATGGTCGGGGTGGTTACGGTGTCGATCAACAGACCGTCGAGTTCGATCGACGCCCCGGCCGGTTTGCTGTCGATGAACAGATGGCCCGGCTGCGCCGCCGCCGACATCGCAAACAGCAGCAGGATGAACAGTGTACCACGAATCGCCGTCATGCGCTAAACATGAGCGCCGAATCCCGGCGATTCAACATTAAAAAAGTCGGACGGAGATTCCGGTTACGCGTTGCGCACAAGAACATATATTGCAGGCAATTCCGGTACAAACATAAGGAGCAGTTCATGTCGACCCATTCCAAAGATGATATCAAGAATGCCGTGAAAAAGCACTACGGCGAGGCGATCAGTAAAGGCGGCGCCTGCTGTTCACCGAATCGCACTGATCCGGACAATCCGGGACGATTCGCCGAGATCGCGGGCTATTCAATTACCGACTACCAGGAGTTGCCGGAAGGCGTCACCAGCTTCGGCTGCGGCAACCCGGTCAGTTTCATGGAGGTCAAACCGGGCCAGTCCGTACTCGATCTCGGCAGCGGCGCCGGCATGGATCTGATTCTGGCGGCGAAGAAGGTCGGCCCCGAGGGAAAGGTGATCGGTCTGGACATGACCGACGAAATGATCGAGGCCTGCCGCCGCAATCTCGAGAAGGCGGGTATCAAGAACGGCGAGGTGCGCAAAGGGGAGATGGAGGCAATGCCGGTCGCCGACGGCGAGGTTGACTGGATTATCTCCAACTGCGTCATCAACCTGTCGCCCGACAAGGAGAAAGTGTTCGCTGAGGCGTTTCGCGTGCTCAAGCCGGGTGGACGGATGCTGGTGAGCGATATTGTCACGCTCGATCTCCCCGACGAATACCGCGCCGATATCCGTGCCTGGGTCGGCTGCATTGCCGGCGCCGTGAACGAGGCGGATTACATGCAACTGGCGACGGATGCCGGTTTCACTGATGTGAAAATCATTGATAAGATGG
Organism: uncultured Ignavibacteriales bacterium; assembly: GCA_964544635.1. Lineage (GTDB taxonomy): Bacteria > Zixibacteria > MSB-5A5 > GN15 > FEB-12 > CAZJCK01. Next base: position 20,823 of record CAZJCK010000055.1, read on the forward strand.
TGTATGACGGTAAATCGCTCGATGCCCTGGTGACCGACAACTGTGGCTGCGGGCCGGGCTCGGTCGACAGTGATACCATGGTCGACAGGTATGCCGGTAAGGTGGCCAGTGTTAAACTCGCCGCTACCAAACCGTCCTGACCGTCTCCTGACTCGAGATCAAAAAACGAAGCGCCATCGACAGGTCATGCCGATGGCGCTTTTGTGTTACGTACAGTCAAGGGAACCACAACCGCGGCAACAGATGAAATCTTTGTTACGGCTGCACTCGATCGCTGTCGCGCAATGTCTTCGCATCCTGTTCAGCCAACCGCAGCTTCGGCATCCCCAGCTGGGAACGCAGCAGGTACTGGTAATCGGAGATGAGGCGACGTTTGTGTGCGAATGTCTTCGACCGCAATATGCTCGTGGCGATCGCTTCCTTGGCCGCTATCATACTCCGCATGCGAGCCAGCAGGTCGAGGCTCAACAGCACCGGATCGTCCTCGGCGGCATATGGTGTGTCGCCGTAGCCGCGATCCTTCGAATCCTTGAGTGTCTTCCGGTGATGCAGCAGGTTGTTCTGCGACTTGAATATGTCGGTGCGTAACACCCGAAGCAGTTCCGTCTCCAGGTGAATCTCGGCCGACTTGTCTTCACGCTCGCGCGCCTGCTGCCACAGCTCGGCGAAGTGCGTTAACTGGTCAAGCGACTTCTCCGCCAGCTTCCGGTCAACCGCCGGCAGCAGTTCAGTGTCGTTCTTATGAGACAGCGCGGCGTTGTCGGCAACAGCACCGCCAACCGCCAACGCCAGCAGCAAGAAGGTAATGATCAATCGTGTCATGCTCCGGCCTCCCGATAGTGTTCCGGACAAAGGACCGGACAAAAACCGTGCCGCCACATCATATTGATGCCGCACATGCGGTTAGCCGAAAAAGAGGTGGACTCTACGGAGACAAACTATGGGAGAATTCCCACACCTGTAGAGGGTGCCGGCATGGCGCCGGTTATCGCCCGGTATTGGCGGTATCGCTTTTTTTGAGGCCGGTGCCGATCATGCGCAGCATCCGAAATCCCAGTGTCGAATCAACCGCAAACAGTTCCTGCAGTACCGAATCGGCCTTGGGGGTCTGGCGGTCCAGCCCGTACGCCGTGCCCAGCATCATCCGCGACACGTGATCGTCGGGATGGACCGCCAGGTGATCGATATACAGGTCGATTGCGTCGTCATACTTCTCCTGCGTCATGTACACGCGCCCGAGCGCGGTAGCGGCCTCGGCATTGTCCGGCTGCACCCTTAGGGCCTGTTCGAGATTGGCCGCCGCCTCGTCGAGTTTTTCAAGGCGCATCTGCACGATACCCAGGAAATAGTACAGCTCTGCGGTCTTACCGCCAAACTCCATTGATTTGGCAAAGTACACTTCCGCCGAATCGTATTGCTTTAGCGTCGCAAACGTACTGCCGAGATGAAACTGTATCTGCGAATTGACCGGGTTCATCTCAAACGCCTGGCGCAGTGTCGGAAGCGCCTTGGAAATCCGCCCGGCCCGCGCATATTCGCTGCCGAGATTGGTCAGGTAGAGGTCGTTGTCCGGCGCCAGGTTGGTGGCCAGCTCGAGGTGCTCAATCGCTTTCACCCGCTCGTTCAGTTCCGAGTAAGCGATACCGAGATTATGCTGCACCTCGGCATTGGTCGGCTGCAACTCGGCCGCCCGGGACAGGTAGACAACCGCCGAATCGTTGTCGCCGGCGTGCGAGTGGAGAAAGCCAAGGTGACGGTACAGGTCGAATGACCGCGCCCCAAAGGCGTACGCTGTCTGGAAAACACCACGGGCGTCGGTGTAACGCTTGCGAATCATCAGGTCGTTGGCTTTCTCGAAATAAAACGATGCCGAGTCAGCGTTGGGCTCCTGGGCCGGCAGTTCGGACGGTACACTTAGCGCTAATGCCAGCGCTACGGCGAGTAGACTACGGATCTGTTTCATATCTTTTCCTATCGGTTGCTTGCGATCTCACCTTACCAGCTTGCGGATAACCGATTATACAGACAGAATGGCTGCCTGCTCCAGCAAAAAACCGCCTGGGCAGTCGTAACTTGCTATGTGACTACCATTTGCACAGCCGGTGCGGCCTCGTCGGCGCATTCAGGCGGCATAATCTTTATCGTTTATCAATAAACTACTATTGACAAACAGCAATGATTAACCGATAATCAATATAGAGTGATCGCCAGAGTCTACGAAATCGCGATCGGCATCAAGCAGGACGTCGACCTGACGGTATAGGAGCAAGCAACCATGTCGATCCAGGTACATCTCGATCTGCTGCTGGTAAAAAAGAAAATGTCGTTGACTCAACTGTCGGAGCAGGTCGGTGTGACGATCGCCAACCTCTCGATACTCAAGCAAAACAAAGCGCGCGCTGTTCGCTTTTCAACCCTTGGGGCGATCTGCAAGGCGCTCGACTGCCAGCCGGGCGACCTGCTGACGTACGACACTACCGAAGCGAACGATCAGTAGTTGTATTTCGGCTGCCACTTGTTGGCGCCGTCTTTCAGCAAGTCAAAGAAGTGCCAGACCGAGCAGAACTTGTCGCCCGGTCCGAAAAAGGCCGCCTTCGCGG
>CAZJCK010000056.1:0-23198 GCA_964544635.1 uncultured Ignavibacteriales bacterium
TTCATCGCAGGGATGTGCGGGCTGGGCCACGGCTCTTCGCCTTCGGCTTCGCCCCACGGCGACGTTGATTTAGAGTAGGTCTTTCAGGTCGTTGATGGAGTCGAGGGTGACCGTCGGGGTGACGTCGGATTGTTGGGCGAGGTCGTCGCGGTATTTGCCGGTTTTGACGAGGCCGCCCTTGCAGCCGATCGCCATGGCGCCGCCGATGTCGGAATTGATATCGTCGCCGATCATCATGACTCGTGAGGGCTGAAGCCCCATATCTTCAATCGGCAGTTTAAAGAAGTTCTCGGACGGTTTGCCCATGACGGCGGCGGTCTGGCCGGTAGCATGTTCGAGACCGACGACGAAGGCGCCGATATCGAGCTGGAGACCGTCTTCCGTTTGCCAGTAGCGTCCCTTGTGCAAAGCGAGCAACCCGGCACCGTCCATCAGCATGTGGAAGGCGCGGTTCAACAGGTCGTACGACCAGCGCCGTCCGTAGTGGCCGATGACGACATAGTCGGGGTTGTCGGAGACCTGCTCGAAATCGGCGAAATCGATCGAGGTATCGGGTTCGACGATGAGGAACAGTTTTGGCTCTCCCCTCTTTTTCAGCCAGGCGACGGCCGCTTTGGGTGGCGTGAAAATCTCGTGCTCCTCGGCCGGGATGCCGAGCTTCTTCAGTTTGTCGAAGAGCATGTCGAGGGGACGGGTAGTGGTGTTGGTGACGAAACGTACCGGTTTGCGTTCCTTGACATACCTGACGGTTTCGACTGCGCCGTCGATCGGCTGCCCGCCGACATAGAGGACACCGTCGAGGTCGAAAAGGATTCCGTCTATCTTTGAGAAGTCGAAATCGGCCACTTAGTCTGCCAGCTGTTCCATCAGCTCGTCCGGGATATCGAAGTTGGCGTAGACCTTCTGGACATCGTCGTTCTCCTCGAGCAGTTCATACAGCTTGAGCATCGACGAGGCCTCGCCCTCCCCTTCCAGCTTGACATAGTTTTTGGGGAGCATGGTGACCTCGGCAGACGCCATCTCGATGCCGTTGTCTTCGATGGCCTGGCGTACATTGTCGATTTCGCCGGCGTCGGTGATGATCTCGAAGTAATCGGATTCGGTCTTGATATCCTCGGCGCCGGCCTCGATGGCGAGTTCGGTGATGGTGTCTTCGTCGGTCTTGTCGGAGTCGATGGTAATGACGCCCTTGAGGTCGAACATCCATCCCACACAACCGTTCTCACCGAGGTTGCCGCCGTATTTTGACAACAGGTGGCGGACCTCGGCGACGGTGCGGTTTTTGTTATCGGTCATGGCCTCGAGGTAGACGGCGACGCCGCCGGGGCCATAGCCTTCATAGACGACTGATTCGTACGAAACACCGGGGAGCTCGCCGGTACCTTTGAGGATGCCGCGCTTGATATTGTCGGCCGGCATGTTGGCTGCTTTGGCGGCCGCGACAGCGGTGCGCAGGCGGGGGTTGGCCTCGGGGTCGCCACCACCTTCACGGGCAGCGATGGTTATCTCCTTAATGAGTCGGGTGAAGATTTTGCCGCGCTCTGCGTCGGCCTTCCCTTTCTTCCGCTTGATGGTCGACCATTTTGAATGACCGGACATGTTTCCTCACTGAGTATTGCTATTAACTTATTCTCGTCTGGTTAATTACAAGCCTATAAGATAATGCCGGGAGCGGCTCGGTGCAAGAGGCAGATAAGGTCAAAAACAAGAGCCACCGAGCGGATTCGAACCGCTGACCTACTGATTACGAATCAGTTGCTCTACCAACTGAGCTACGGTGGCTTTTGATGCGGTCGAGAAAGTAACAGTTTTTTATCGGCAGGGCAAGGGATTTGGTGGAGGGGTGTGACATCGATGTGGCGCAGTATCTGGATCCCGGATCTTCGTGCCGCCTGCGGCGGCCCTCGTCCGGGACGACGAATGGCGGGACGGCAGGGCAAGGGATTTGGTGAGTCGAGCAGATACAGCCGGCGCGCACGGGGACCTACGCGCTGCACAAGCTGAGCCTTCGGCGCAGACGGAGAGGTACGCGCCGCACAAGTTGAGCCTTCGGCGCAGACGGAGATGTACGCGCCGCACGAGATGAGCCTTCGGCCCGGGGTTATGTGCGCTTGTGGTTGAGGTGACGCCGTTCGAGTTCCAGGATGAGTTCACAGAGAGCGGCGGTGGGGTTGGCCTGGCCACCGCTGGCGGCGAGCGAAAGATCACCCCAGTCGTCACAACTCTTGGCGGCGGCGTAGTATTTAACCCCGTTGCCGGCGTCGACCGTGTACTCGTCGATGACATCGACATTGGGGTACCTTCTGGCGGCGGTGCGCAGCGCATCGTCGTCGAAACATCCGATCCCGAGCGCACACAGCCGTGTACGTTGTTCGATAGAGAGCATGGTTCGCCCCTTCGTCTGTACGTTTCAGCCCTGGCCCGACAATGGTCTGGTGAGAACAAGATGACTGGCGTATTGCGGTCGCAATCCGCCCGCTTCAGCGATGACCGCCCATTTCCCGGCCCTGTCTTCCTGAGAAATGTGCATCGTGGGGGCGTCATGTGGTGACGTGAGAGCGAGATTCTCCTGGGGAATAGAAGAGGTTGACGGGGGGATAATGACGTATAATTTATGGCGATACGGCGCTCCGTCGACTTCCCCCCACGGTGCGAGGCGCGTGGTGGGGTCGCATAATTGGCAGGGCGGCCTGAAAGCCGTGCCGGCGCCGTTATGCGGCGTAGTCTAAAGCAAATGCACAGATGACCGACGAAAGGTATATGGATGTCCCTATGGGCTTTGAAGTTAAAGATTGTACGCTGATTACCCGCATGGCCGGGGTCGATTCGGCCATGACGCTGCGTGAACTGCGCGAGCGTGTGACGGTCTGTCCGGTGGAATGCCTGTTTCATCATTTCTGCGAGACGGTGCTGCGTCCAACGTTCGACGATCCGGAGTTCCGCAACGACTTTGCCGTGTGGGCAGCTCGAAACCTGCGCGACCGGGTGCTGGCAGAGCGGTTGGGTATTCTTAACCCATATGCCTTCAACAATTTTGAGGCGTTACGTGAAGCGGTAATTGATACTATCGACGATCGTATGTCGGAGCTGTCGACTATCCCGACTGTAAAGCGGGGCGAGGAATTCCAGTTCATGCAGGCGGCGACGGTAGTGTTCACGCTGGACTGGCAGATTGAAGGACCGAACCAGTTACCGGCAGCCATTCCCCGGATGACGAACAACTCGATTTATTATCACTTTATCGAGGCGAGGCGGCGTACCGAGGGGGGGATCGACGATTTCACTGCCTGGTTGCAGGATTGTCAGAACGGTCATGACGAAATGATCCAGGCCCTCAGTGAGATCGATTTCTACTACATGACACTCACCGAGTTGAAAGACTCACTCATTGTGGCGCTGTCGGCGCCGCCATCAAAGGCGCGCATATGGTGACGAGCACGAAGTTAGCAGCATACGAATCCATTGTCGGTAGCCCGGCGATCGCCCAGCTCGAGCAGCTGGCGCCGATGCTGGATGGCTGTCGGGTTGTCCATGTCAATTCCACCAAGATGGGCGGCGGCGTGGCCGAGATCCTATCGTGGCTGGTACCGCTGATGCAGGATCTGGGGATTGAGGCGAGCTGGGAAGTGCTCGATGGGAATCCGGAGTACTTCAATGTCACCAAAGACTTTCACAACGGCCTGCAGGGCAAGCAAGTCAGCCTGAGTGAGAACAAGATTAAGGTGTATGAAGAGACGGTGGCGGCCAACGCCGACCGTCTGCGTTCAACGCTGGAAGAAGCCGATGTGGTGATTATCCACGATCCGCAGCCGGCCTTTCTGCTGGATCTCTGCCCCAACCGTCGCGGTGTCTGGATCTGGCGCTGCCATATTGATGTCAGTCACCCCAGCCGTCATGTCTGGAACTACCTGCGTTCGAAGGTCAAGGGGTATGATGCATCGATCTTCTCGATGCCGCACTTCGCGCAACGTCTCCCCCACCCCCAGTTCATCATCGCGCCAAGTATCGATCCGCTGTCGGAGAAGAACGTCGACCTGCCGTCGGATGAAGTGAGGTCGACGCTGGAGCGTTTCAACCTCGATCCGAACAAGCCGATCATCACCCAGGTGTCGCGGTTCGACCGGTTCAAGGATCCGCTGGGAGTGATTGAAGCGTTCAACATGCTCAACGGCGTGGCCGATCCGCAGCTGGTGCTGGCCGGCGGCGGCGCGACCGACGACCCGGAGGGAGCGGCGGTGTACGAAGAGGTGATGGAGGCGTCGCACGGAAACGACCGCATCAATGTGCTGTTGCTGCCGGGGGATGCGCACCGGACGATCAACGCCCTGCAGCGCGGCTCGACGATTATTCTGCAGAAATCGCTGCAGGAGGGATTTGGGCTGACGGTTACCGAGGCGATGTGGAAGAGTGTGCCGGTGATTGGCGGTAATGTCGGGGGGATTCGCTTGCAGGTGCACAACTATCATACCGGCTTTTTGGTGGCAAGTCCGGCCGGGGCGGCCCTGCGGCTGCGCGAGCTGCTGCGTCATCCGGCGAGATGTCGACGGATGGGCGAGACGGCGAAACGGTTTGTTACCGAGAACTTTCTACTGACACGACATTTGCAGGAATATCTGACGTTGATGGTGGGATTGCGCCAGGGACTTGCCAATCACCTGCTGGCCGGTTAATTTGGCGGCATGGAACTACTCAACGATTCTTTCGACTACGAACAATTTAAGAAGACGATAGCCGGGGCGCCGAAACGGGCGCTGCTTTTGGATTTCGACGGTACCCTGGCGCCATTTGTCGAGGAGCGCGACCAGGCGCGGATACATCCCGATGTTCAGCCGGTACTCAACGACATCCTGCGCCAGGGCAAAGTGAAAGTGGCTATCATCAGCGGCCGGTCGGTGGCCGACTTAAAGCAGCTTGTCACCCTTGACGTGATGCCGGAGTTGTGGGGAAGTCACGGCCTGGAGCGGCTGATGAGTGATGGATCGTATCACTGCGACCCACCATCGGACGCTGTATTCAAGGGGATGACACGTATCAAAGCGTGGATCGACGAGCAGGGTATGGCCGATGATACCGAGGTGAAACCGTCGGGGATCGCCTTTCACTGGCGGGGTAAGTCAGAGTCTGAAGCGCGCCAGATGGAAGAGCTGATCCGCGACACCTGGGAAGCCAAACTCGATGAATTCGAGCTGGCCGCCAGACCGTTTGACGGCGGCATCGAGTTTCGTGTCGATACCCACACCAAGGCGGACGCGGTGAAGCGGATTCGCCGCGATTACGGTTCGTCGGCGTGGATGGCATATCTCGGAGATGACCTGACCGATGAGGATGCGTTTGAGGCGCTGAACGGTAACAAGATTGCGGTCCTGGTGCGACCGGAGAAACGCGAATCAGCAGCCGATATCTGGATAAAGCCGCCGGATGAACTGGTAGCGTTTCTGACGTTATTCCGCTGATAAACAACTTTCAATCTCACTCCAGCAGTAGTAGTGCGAACTTGCAGGCTTCTTTGTTGTTGTGTATAACTACAGGATAGTGTTATTTTAGTGTCAGGAGGTGAAAGCAGCGTGCAACAGCGATGACGCAACATCGCGCACGTGCTCGACATATGGATCTCGATTCACAACGAATGGTCATTGTTTCAAATCGCTTGCCGGTCATGATTGAAAACGACGGCGGCGACTGGTCTATTAAACCGGGGGCCGGCGGGCTGGTGACGGCGCTGGCGCCGCTGATGCGCAGGAACCAGGGCACCTGGATCGGCTGGGCGGGGGCCGGTGAGGATGCACCGGTTGATCGTCTCGTTCAGACCTTTTCCGAAGAACAGGAATACAGTCTGGTGCCGGTTCCAATCACCAATCATCAGGTGCAGAGGTACTATCGCGGTTTCGCCAACCAGACGATCTGGCCGTTGTTTCATGACATGCTGGGGTATGCCAGTTTTGATGCCGAGGACTGGCGTGAATATGTCAAAGTGAACCGGCAGTTCGCCATCGAAACGAGCGAGCATATTGATGACGACAGTTTTGTCTGGATTCACGATTACCAGTTAATCCTGGTCGGCATGCACTTGCGCCGGCTCGGTATCCAGCAGCAGCTCAACTATTTTCTGCATATCCCCTTTCCGTCGAAAGATCTCTTCCGTCGCTTACCCTGGAAGAATGAAATCCTGTACGGCTTGTTAGAGTATGATCATATCGGTTTTCAGACACCGGCCGATGAGCGCAACTTTATCCAGTGCGTGAAAGAGATGGTGCCGGAAGCAACCGTGCGGACGCGTCAGAACCAGGCGGTGGTGCGTTATAACGGGCGCACTATCAAGCTCGGGTATTATCCGATTTCGATCGACTTCGATGAGTTTGACAGTCATGCGCGGAGCAAAGATGTCGAGGATGCGGCCTGGTTCGTGCAGGAGAATATCCGCGAGCAGACCCTGGTGCTCGGTTTGGACCGGCTTGATTACTCGAAAGGCATTCCGGAGCGCTTCAAGGCGTTCGAACATTTGCTTGAGAAGTACCCGGAATTGCACGGCAAGATCGCGCTGGTGCAGGTTGTGGTACCGAGCCGTTTGAATGTACCGGAGTACCAGGGATTGAAAGAGGAGCTGGACACGCTTTCCGGGCGGATTAACAGTCGGTTCTCACGGTATGGCTGGGTGCCGATTCACTATATGTTCCGGTCGCTCGATCGGGCGCAGTTGCTGGGGCACTACCGGGCGTGCGAGATTGCGCTGATTACGCCGCTGCGCGACGGCATGAACCTGGTGGCGAAAGAGTTTTGCGCCGCGTCGGTGGATGACAACGGCGTGCTGGTGCTGTCAGAGTTTGCCGGTGCGGCGGTGCAGTTGGCCAAGGGGGCGATCCTGGTCAATCCGTATGACCTCGAGGGGACGGCCGACGCCATCTATCAGGCGTATACGATGGACCTCGAGGAGCGGGCGCGACGGATGCGTTTGTTGCGGAATGAGGTACGGAAAAACTCGGTGCACAAGTGGGTGTCGTGGTTCCTGAAAGAGGAGCCGGAGTGGGATTTGATCGGGTCGTAGATGGTTCATTTTGAGCGGGCACGAGGACGTACCCGCTCCACATCCATGAAACTTGATCGGGTCGCAGGGGAATATCAGCGCGACTTTCTAACGAGCTCTCTTTCCATCCAAACACCTCTGGCATTACAAGTTCCTAATCCACCTCCCCCGCTCGGGCCAGTTACGAACGGGCGGCTTGGTCATCCGGGGGGCTGCAACTTTTCGAAATTACAAACGTAGATAAAGCTGTTCATGTCCAGCCGGTTATTACGGGAGGAGTGATGAGACTGCTTGCGCTAATCATATTGTTGTCTTTGTCAGTGGCAGGGCCATCGATGGCAGCCTTTACCGACGCACAAACTGACACGATTTCGCAGTACTTTGACCAGTTTGTACGCTATTGCTCCGAGGATAACGGTCGTTTATGGAACCAATCACTGTGTGTACCGATTGCGGTGATTGATCCCCACACACGCACGATAGTGACCAGTCAACCCGACTCCGCCGGATTACTGAGAAATTCCGGCTCGGTGTGGATCGGTACGTGGCCGCCGGAGTTGCCCATAGCTAACTCGTCGATCGACTGGCTTGGTAAGCGATGGACAACGCTGGTCTGGCCGTTACCGGAATCTGAGATAGCTCGGCGATCGTTAATGCTGCACGAGGCGTTTCACAATGTGCAGGATAACATTGGTATTCCTGCAAAGTCGCCCGATAATTCCCATCTCGGCAGCCGTGACGGCCGGCTATTGCTGCGGCTGGAGTGGGCGGCGCTGGCCGAGGCGCTCGTGCAGTCAGGAGAAGACCGCAAACGAGCCTTGTACGATGCACTGATCTTTCGGCGTTACCGCAACTCACTATTTCCAGGTTCAGCCGAGCCTGAGCGCTTACTGGAACTACACGAGGGTCTGGCCGAATACACAGGTCTGCGGCTCAGCGGCCTGGCACTGACGGAGGCCATGAAGTATCTCGCAGATACGCTCCTGCCCGCTCGATTGCAGGATCCGTCTTTGGAACGATCGTTCGCATATTTCTCAGGTCCAGCCTATGCGTTTCTCTTGGAATCGCGCGAACCTGGTTGGAGAAACCACTTCACAGCTGCTGACGATCTCTCCGATTTAACCCGGGCAGCCTATGACATTGTCGTTCCGCTCATCGGCGAAGCAGAGACTGTTGAGCGGGGATTTACATACGGCATTGACACCGTGAGGACGCAGGAAGAGGAACGAGAGGCAGGACAACAGGCGATTATTGAAGCCTACCGGGAGCGGTTGGTCAACGGCTCGGTCCTGAAGATTCCACTTCAGAACATGAATTTGCAGTTCGATCCACGAAGCCAGGTCGGTTTGGGGGAGGACGGAACCGTGTATCCGACAATCACGGTGTCAGATGACTGGGGGATTTTGACCGTCACAGCAGGCGGAGCTTTGATGGCACCCGACTGGAGTACCCTCAGGATACCGATTCCATCCGAAATATCGCCGCGGTCAGTCTCCGGGGACGGGTTTACCCTAACGTTATCGGAGAATTGGCAGGTTGTGCCGATCGAAAACAGCAGCAACATGACATTACGCAACAGGTAATCAAGCAGTGGGCAACTAAGGGTCCGGGGATTACTCCGCAATGCGGACATTGCATTAGCACCTGCCGGGCTCGCGATTAAACGGGCGTACGGATCCGAGGTGTAGACGCACTTGCCACTTTGAACGTTCGGTACGAAAAAGAGTGCTTTAGCACCTGCCGGAGGCCGGACTCGAACCGGCACGGGCCTTACGGCCCAAGGGATTTTAAGTCCCTGGTGTCTACCAATTCCACCACTCCGGCGGTATTGTTTCCAAGTTAGGGCGTTGTTAGAGGTCGGGGCAAGGGAAAATGGGGCGGCTGTTGCGTACAAGACCGACGTCGCGAGAGGGGGTCCATCGATCTTCGAGCATTAACGGTCAGGCCGGGGTTCTAAAGAGAACGGCCAGTGCCTGCGGTACCTCACCTTTCAGGTGGGTCTTCTCTGAGGTCAGCATCGTACACCCAGTCGGGAAAATTATCGCAGTAGCCTGCAAGAGTGGGCGATGATTGGGCGCGGCTATATCGACTGGTATCAATCAGCCTTGCGATTGCGACCGACCGTGCATGCTTCACCCCGCTTACACCCAGCCGACGGCGTTGATGCAACCGAGAACGATGAGAAGAATGCCGGCGGCTATTTGGACAGGCTGCTCCCAGTGGCGACGGGCGGTATCGCCGAGCCTGATTCCGATGAGAGTGAAGGTGACGGAAAAAAGGGCGATGGTTCCCGCGACGACCAGCGGGTTGGCGCGGGCCAGGCCGAGGCTGAAGCCGACTATCAGGTTGTCGGCGGAGAGACCGGCGGCCAAAAGCACCAGGCCGCGCCAGGTGGTAAGACTGAGGATCATCCGCTCGTCGTCGGGAGTGTAGCGAATGCCGGCACGTACGGTCCAGGCGCCGAGGCCGATCAACAGGACGGGACCGAGCCAGGAAACGTGAGTTTCAATAGAGGCCGCGGCCGAACTGCCCAGCCAGATACCGACCAGCGGAATGGAGAACTCGAACAGACCGAAGATCAGGGCAATTCGGTACTGCCTCTCCCCCGCTCCGACGGCGCCAAGCGCGAGGGCGGCGGCAAGGTTGTTGGAACCGATAATGATACCGAGGACAAAAAGCGACAGGAGCATTACCTGTATAACGGCAGAGTTTCTGCCGAGGTCCGAAAAAGAAGAGCCGGCACCGGACGATCTTGCGGAAGCGTAAACAATGTAATTGACCTGACGGGTCCATTATAGTATCTTATCGGCGGTTATGGTCAGCGCTCGGGGAGACCGTAACCGTTTTCTTATTGAAGTCAACTGAATCGTAATAACTGTTTTTTCTTGTTTGGAGGAATCAGCCAATGTCTGTTGCTAAGTCATTATGGTGTGGTCTGTTCGCCGTCGCCGTGACAGCGATCGGTGTACCCGCAGACGACACTGGATTGCAGGAACGGGTACAGCGGGCGATCGGGAAAGCGTCGGGCGCCCAGGTATCGGTCAACGATCCGTATCAGTTCTTCCCGGCTGTACTGACCACGTATTTGTGGAACGGCGGCTGGGATGCCTCAACTCGTGGGACAGCCACACGTGTTGGCGGCCAGGTCGTGAATGTGCTGCTGGAGAATCATTTCGGCAGTGATTGGGCGAACTCGGCCATGATCGAGTTGAGCTACAGCAGTGCCGATGGTCCGGATACGGTGACGACGTCGCTATGGCAGACCGTACTCTGGCTGCTGTCCAACCGCACGATCTACACGTACGAAGGCGATGGCCGGGTTGGCGAGGAAATCTATCAGGTCTATTACCAGGGCGCATGGCAGGATAATGGCCGTACGATCTACACGTATGACGTGAGCGGCAACCTGATCCAGGAGTTGCGTCAGAACTGGCAAGGCGGCTGGACGAACCAGTCACGAACGGTATACACGTACAGCGGGTCGGATCTGACGATGCAGGTGGAGTCGATATGGATGGGCAGCTCCTGGTCGGAAATCGGTCGGACCACCTACACCTACTCCGGGGGCAAGCAGGTCGAGGAGTTGTACGAGAGTGGTTTTGGTGGAACGTGGCAAGCGGAGTCACGGACCACCACTGCTTACAACGGTGACCTTGTCGAGACTGAGACTGAAGAAGTGAACTATGGCGGCGGCTGGGAGAATTCCACTCGGACGATCTATGAGTCGTAAGACGGACAGGACCGCCCGCTGGTCGTGACCTCGCAGTTGTGGGACGGTTCGACGTGGGCTAATTTGGCACAGGATGTCTATGAGTACGACATAACGACGTCGGTAGGCGACGGTGGGCTGTCGATGCTGCCGAACGGTACGGGGCTGTCGCAGAACTACCCCAATCCCTTCAACCCCAGCACCCTGATAGGCTTTACATTGCCGTCTCGCTCGGACGTAACGGTCGAGGTCTTCGATCTGCTCGGACGCAGCGTGGTGGAATTGTTTTCCGGACAACTGGGCGTGGGCGATCACACGCTTGAATGGAATGGTCGAAACCAGGCCGGCTCGCCGGTGGCGAGTGGCGTGTATTTCTACCGTCTAACGACTGATGCCGGCAGTCTTTCGAGGAAGATGTTGCTGGTGAAATAACTTTCGGCGGTTGCATGTTAAGTTATCGTCCCCACTGTCGGTTTTCGGCGGTGGGGATTTTCGTCTATGCGGTGCGTACTGGCACCACCTGCGCAGCGGAAGCTCGTGGGGCGACGAAGAGAGGAACGGGCAGACGAGGAGGTCTGCCGCGCACAAACGGCTATCTGAAGGGAGGGGGTGCCTCTACCCTATTGATCACTTGAAGAAAGGGAATTCGGGAACGGCAGTGTACGGGGGGGCCTGCGTTTTCAGCCGGCTTTGGCTTTCTTTTTCTCGCGAAAGCCGATGCGCGGAAATGGATTGACGATAGCGCTGGCGACGTTGGTCAGGTGGGCGTTGATACGTTTGAGGTAGCGGGCGTACATGGCCAGCGCAACACCGTCGGAGACTGATTGGTCGGAACTGTCGGACTCGATCAGGTCGCTGACGATTGCTTCGGCCTGGCGGGCGGTCTCGCGTTCATCCTGTAGAATTTGTCGGGCCTGAGTGGTGTCACGCATACGCAGGGTGTCGACGACCAGCGGGAACTGTTCGTCGATGACCGTCTCGACGCGCGCCAAAACCTCTTCCCACTTGCCGCCATGAAGGGGGCGGGGGTGACCAACAGCCAGATCGGCAATGTTTTTGGTATAGTCCCCGATCCGCTCGACATCAATGACAATGGTAACAAGCACCAGTCCGGGGACAAGGTCGGTCGGCTGGGCGACAGCGAGGTGTGTCAGTACCTGGCGTCGAACCTCGCGCTCGTACTTGTTGATGCGCTTGTCCGCCTTTTTGAAATCGTACGGCAATTCGGCGCTGTCGGCTTCACGGAGGCACCGGCGTGAATCGCGAAACATTTCCTGTTCAAATTCGAGCGTCTGTATCGTGGTCAGAAAGGCCTCTTCAAGAAGGCTTTCGGTTCCAAAGAGGCTTTTCAGCTTGCTAAACATGACAACACCTCGTATAAACGGCTAACATAACCCTAACAGGTTCTTAACAGAAACTTAATGATACTTGATGGCTCTCTTTACACAAGATAAAAAACAGTGTGTGGGGGCGGCACTTGAGGCTTTCGGGGCCGCCTTCAGGGGATTACGGAGTAGTGGATGGAGCGAATGAGGTTATTGGCGTGGCTATTCTGGTTGGTGGTGGCTGTGGTCCCGTCATTGGCGGCGGACGACGGCGAGGAAGCTGAGCTGCCCGAATTCCTTAACGGTTTGTCATTTTCAGGCCAGTGGTTTTTGGCATACGACATCGAAGAGGAGAACGAGGTAACGACCAACGAGTTTCTTTTGAAGCGAGGTTATGTAACGGTCAAAAAGCAATTTACGCCATCGCTCTCGGCGCGGATCACGCAGGACATTTCAGTCGACCAGGAAGGGGACGGCCGTGGCGATATTGAAATGAAATTGAAGTACGGGTATATGCGATACATTGTCGGGGATTTCAGCATCTTCACGGACAACGGCCTCGAATTCGGCCTGGTACACCGTCCGTGGCTCGACTTCGAGCAGAAGATCAACCCGTACCGGGTGCAGGGGCAGATGTTCCTGGAGCGATTCGGAGTTTTGCGATCGGCCGATTACGGGGTGACGCTGGCCGGGCTGTTTGGCGGGGAGATCGACAATGACTACCAGCAACGGGTGTCCGGTGCTTATCCGGGCAAGTACGGCAGCTATGCGATCGGTGTGTACAACGGCGGCGGCTATGACGCTATCGAGGAAAACCAGAACAAGCTGGTCGAGACGCGATTGACGTTTCGTCCTCTCCCCCGCACCATCCCGGGAGTTCAAGTGAGCTTGATCGGCGGCTTTGGCAAGGGGAACATACAGGCGGCGCCCGACCTGGTGTACAACAGTGTCTTTCTGTCGCTGGAGCATCAGCATTACATCGGTACCTACCTCTACTATACCGGCGAGGGGAGGATCGATGGGATGGCGGTCGATTCGCTGGGCAATTCGATTGACCGAACGGGGCACTCGGTGTTTGTCAATATCAGCTATCCGCATGAACGACTGAGCCTGTTCGGGCGGTTTGACCAGGGGGACAACGAGACGGCACCCGGTGACTGGACATTGCGTCGATATGTCGCCGGCATTGCCTATCAGTTCTATGGGAAGTCGCAGTTACTGGTTGATATCGACTACCTTGACTGGGCCGACCCGGAGGAACCGTCCAATACAACCTTCGAGTTCGCCGTCGAGATCGGCTATTGACCTCTACTCTCCGTGGCGAGTTAAGTTAGTAGGCAGTAAAGTCTTTGATCTTCAATGCGAAATTGCCTATCCTTGTGACAAAGAGCACAAAGAATCGCAGCTCACTGAGAGGAGCAAGGAGCAGTACATATGGAAGATCAGGACAAGCGGGGATTCAATTCAAAGGCGGTGCACGCGGGGTATCATGCCGATTCGGGGCCGGTCAATCCGCCGATTGAAGAGTCATCGACCTACGCCTTCTCGACCTGCCGCGACGGCGCCAACCGTTTCGCCGGTAAAGAGAAGGACGGCATCTACGCGCGCCTGGCCAGTCCGACGGTACGGGCGCTGGAGGGCAAGCTGGCGGCGCTGGAGCACGGTTTTGGCGGGATTGCCACAGCCTCGGGGATGGCCGCAGTATCATCGGTTTACTTTCACTTCTTAGACAAGGGGGCGCATGCGGTGGCGACGGCGTCGATGTATGGACCGTCGCGGACAATTCTCGAGCACGATTCGTTTTTTGCCAAGTGGGGAGTGGAAGCGACCTTCCTGGATACGTCGGATGTCGAGGCCGTACGGGCCGCCATCAAACCGAACACGAAACTGATCTACCTGGAGTCGCCGGCCAATCCGACGCTGTCGATTACCGACATTGCGGCGGTGGCGGATATTGCCCATGAGCAGGGCATTCCGGTGGTCGTGGACAACACGTTCTGTTCGCCGTATCTCCAGACGCCGCTGGATCTCGGTGCGGATGCGGTGCTGCACTCGATGACGAAGTCGATTGGCGGTCATGCCAATGCCGTCGGCGGTATGATCGTAACCAAAACTGAGGACGTGTATCATCCGCTACGCAACATCGTGATCAATCTGGGTGGCGTGTTGTCACCACACACGGCATCGCTCTTCTTCAATGGTGTGAAGACACTGGGGTTGCGGATGGACAAGATGCAGGAGAACGCCATTCGTCTGGCCGACTATCTTGCCGGGCATGAAAAGATCGAATGGTTGATTTATCCGGGGCATGAGTCGCACCCGATGCATCGCCTGGTCGGACCGGGCCGCCAGATGAAGGGGCCGGGCGCGATGATGTCGTTCGGCGTCAAGGGTGGCCTCGAGGCGGCCGAGATGCTTTTGAACAGCACGAAGTTGATCACGCTGGCGGTGTCGCTGGGTGGTGTCGAATCGTTGATGGAATCGCCGGCGCTGATGACGCATGCCGGGGTGCCAAAGCACGAACGCGAGGCGGCCGGAATCAGCGACGAGTTGGTGCGCCTCTCGGTCGGGGTTGAGAATATAGACGACTTGATTGCCGATCTCGATTTGGCGCTGGCCAAGGTGCCGGTGGCGCAGGAGGCGGGGGTGTAGGTTGTATCCCCACAGCGCGAAGCGCGTGGTGGGGCACCCGTGATGGTTTATGCAGGCCGGAATGTCCTGAGGGCTTCCGGCTTTTGTTATTCATCCCCAACTGATCTGCCCCGCGATGTCATAGAAAATCCCCAGGGAACTCCGCGTCCCGGCAGAGCCGGGACTTGAGATTTGGGGCTACACATCTTGATTTCAGTTTACCTTAGAAGAAAGCCCCACCGCGCGAAGGGCGCAGTGGGGTAGCAGATCGATCATCGGGCTGGTCAACCGGATTGCTTCCACTCAATCGACATCACGGCATTGCCGTCAAGGACTCGGAAGGTGAACGATTCGGTCAGAAAAAGGCTCACCTTTTTAGCACCAGCGGTATTAAAGCCGATCGACAAGTCGGTGCCGACGCTTAGTTTCATGTCGCCGCCGCGTATTGAAACCAGTACAGTGTCCTCCAGGAACGGATTGAGTATGATTTCGTCGCCGAGCAATTGCTCGAGATGACGGGTCAGGGGGTAACCGTGGTTCTGCGAGGATATGTTGCGCCACAGTTCCGGGCCGCAAATGAGACGGTACGGTCCCTCTACCCCGGCCCGCGCCATCCGGGTGATACCGGTAGACACGGCGGTCAGAATGTTTCGCGGTTCGCCGGAGAAGGTTAACGGTTCGTGTTCACTGCCGGCCTTGAGGCCCTCGATGCCGGCCGTGTCCAGGCCGTTGTAGATCGCCTGTTCTTCGAAGCGGGCCAGTTTACGGCAGGCTTCTTCGAGTGGTTCCAGGTCGATATCTTCGGCGCCGCGGACGGCGTTGTCGAGTTCCCAAACGTCGAGGTCGAACAGGACGCGCGACTCGACGAGCGGCTGGATAGTACGGATGCCGTACTCCGGCTCGATGTCTTCCTTGCGCTTGATGGCTTCAAGCCGTCCGTGCGGTACAGCCGAGTACTCCCAGCCGTGGGGACCGTCGAAATCCACGACTCTGCGTGCCGACAAGTTGGCGGTGAGCACCTGGCGCGCGGTTTCGTCGATCTCCTCCCAGGCAGCGTCGGATACCGGTGCGAGTCTTCTTTTCAATATATCCATTCTATGCATTTCCTCCTCAGTTCGTTGTCTTGTTGATTCCGTCGGGCACTACTTGAGGCTGCCGATACCGAGGTTCGGTTCGGATG
Source organism: uncultured Ignavibacteriales bacterium (assembly GCA_964544635.1). Lineage (GTDB taxonomy): Bacteria > Zixibacteria > MSB-5A5 > GN15 > FEB-12 > CAZJCK01. Next base: position 15,867 of record CAZJCK010000056.1, read on the forward strand.
TGTCTGCCTCTTCGCCGTTGTCACCCTCTTCCGCCTCTTCGAGCCTGGTGATGTCGCCCTCGGTGAAGAGATAGGTTTTGAGTTCGTCGTTCCAGCCCGACTGGTTACGTCGCAGCCACTCGATCATCATGCAGGCGTGCTCCATCTCTTCGTCGCGGTTATGCGCGAGGATAGACTTGAGCTGTTCGTCGCCGGCAGCATCGATACGCTGCTGGTACCAGTCGACAGCCTCTATCTCTTCTTTGAGTGAATTCAGGGCGCGGACATAGTCGCGGGTCTGTGACGTAAGTTCAGATGGCGGTTCGTGATAGTTGGTCATACATGCTTCTCCCGTTTATTCTTGAATTGAGCGTACAGTGTTTGAGATCGGCGGGGATCATGCGGCCGGTCTTCGCAGGAGGCCGACCAGTCCTAACAGGACGACTGCTCCGACGACGGCAGAAACGAGTTCACCGAGCAGACTTGCGGTTTTGATATCGAGCAGGCCAAACAGCAGGCCGCCTATGAAAGCGCCGATGATACCGACCACGAGATTGCCCAGCAGGCCGAAACCGTGGCCTTTCATCAGCTTGCCGGCGATCCAGCCAGCCAGCAGGCCTATCAACAGGAACAGGATCAGGTTCATTTTCTATCTCCTTTCGCCCGACGGGTATGGACTATGGTTGCAGTGACACCGATGCATGGTTATAAGCCAAAGAGCAGACCAATTGTTATCGAGTAAAAGTCGGCGTCGACGTCGTTTCTGACGGCGTCGGGCAACTCTTCGAGATCGTAGTCAAGGAAGACATACCGGATGTCGCCGGTCAATTTGATGTTCGGGCTGGCGGGCAGTTCAGCCCCGACTGCGAGGTGCCAGCCGAATTCGTTGGCGGTTTCGTCGCCAAAGCCAAGATCGTCTTCAAAGTCATACGTGGTGTTGTACCAGCCGGCGCCGAGACCGCCGTAGACTACAGGCAAGGGATAGAACAATCCGGTAACGGTTACGGGCCAGCTTCGCACCGTGATGGTATCATTGAAGTAGTCCTGTTGTCGGTAGGCGATGGCGCCTTCGGCGCCCAGCAGCGGCATCAGTTTTACTCGCACCGTGGCGCCGACAAGATAGTTGGCCTCCTCGGCATCCTGCGCTTTCTGTATCCCAAGGTGTGGTCCGATGTAAGTCTCGATCTGCGCCATGCCGGCAGCGGGAACGAGTATCAAGCCTGCAAGCAGCAGGCAGCCCAGGTATCGCACTATCATGTAGACGGCTCCTTTATCCGTGATTGACAAAGCTCCTGATCGTGCTCGCACGCCATCACATTGTGATGCGGCGCGACAAGACCACGTCTCTACCTGGAGTGCAGCAACCTTCATGCCGCCGTTGTCGATCGGCGTTAAGATGTGTCATAGCAAGGAATTGAATTGACCCCCGGGGGTGCGCGCAGGCTCGCGTACTCGTGTGCGTGTCGATAAAGTACACGCCCTGTGAAGCATGCGTTGGGCTGTGAAGAATCCGCCGCTTGCTCGCGAACAAGTACGTGGCTATCATTGGCATCTAAGGCAATCACTCGTTAAATGTGAAGGAGAGCTTCGGCATGACAAAACAATGGACAACACTGGCACTGTTCGCGATGGCACTGGGCATTACGCTATCGGGCATTGCGTTCGCACAGCAGGGGGATGTTGAGCAGGTTTACATGCGTCCGCCGGAGGAGATTGCGGCGGTGGTCGACGCACCGTTTACGCCGTCGCTCACGGTCAGCCCGGACCATGAGCATGTTCTCATCCTGACACGTCCCGGCCTGCCCGGGATCGATGAGGTCTCACAACCGGAGCTGCGGCTGGCCGGGTTACGGATCAATCCGCGCAACAACGGGCCAAGCCGTTCATGGTATTTCAACGAGGTGAAGGTGCGCGACCTCAAGGGGGGCGAGCCGAAAACAGTCGGCGGTCTGCCTGAGGAAGCGCGCTTTAATACCGTTAAGTGGTCGCCCAACGGAAAGTATGCGGCGATGATGATGACGTTTGACGATCGGCTCGAACTGTGGCTGTTGGATGTCGACAAGGCACAGGCGCGACGGCTGATGGCCGAGCCGCTGAATGATACCTATGCCAATACTTTCGAGTGGGTATCGGACGACAAAACAATCCTGGCGGTGACAGTGCCGTCCGATCGCGGCATGGCGCCGCAGGAGGCGCGGGTGCCGAAGGGGCCGGTAATTCAGCAAAACCTTGGTCGCGTGGCACCGGCGCGGACGTACCAGGACTTGCTCGAAAATGAGTACGACGAGCAGGCGTTTACGTATTATGCGACCAGCCAGCTGGTGAAAGTCGACCTCGATGGGAGGGTGACGAAACTTGGCACTCCGCGATTAATTGATCGATTCGATCCGTCGCCGGACGGTAAGTACGTACTGGTGATCACGACCGAGAAGCCGTTCAGCTACACGGTGCCGGCGTCGCGTTTCCCGGAAACGATCGCAGTTTGGGATATGGTCGGCGCCAGGGTGCATACGTTGGCGGAATTGCCGCTGGCCGATGACATTCCGGTGGCGTATGGTTCGGTGCGGACGGGGCCGCGCAGCGTGACCTGGCGGGCCGACAGCGACGCGACGCTGGTCTGGGCGGAAGCGCTCGACGGTGGTGATGCCGGGGTCGAGTCGGAGCTGCGCGACCAGCTGCTCATGCTCGACGCACCGTTTACCTCTCCCCCGGTCCCGCTGGCGGCGCTCGATGTGCGCTTCAGCAGCGTGTATTGGCACGACGATGACCTGGCGATTGCGTACGGCTGGTGGTGGCCAACGCGGATGGTGCGGAGCTGGCTGGTCCAGCCGGGTGATCCGGATGCAAAGCCGCCGGTACTGCTCGAATACTCCTGGGAGGATCGCTACAATGCGCCGGGATCACCGATGACGCAATTGACCGATCGAGGGACTTCCGTTCTTATCACCGCCGATGATGGTCGTACGCTGTTCTTGTCGGGAGATGGCGCCAGTCCGGAAGGCGACCGTCCGTTTGTCGACGAATTTGATATCGCTACCAAAGAAACGAACCGTCTGTTCCGCTCCGAAGCACCGAATTATGAGCAGCCGGTGACGATGATCGATCCGGAAGATCGGTTGTTGATGACGCGGCGTGAATCGAAGGAGATTCAGCCGAATTACTGGCTGCGTGATCTCGATGATGACAAGATGACACAGGTGACCGATTTCCCGCATCCGAACCCGCAGTTTGCCAACGTGCAAAAGGAACTGATCAAATATACCCGCGAGGATGGTGTCGAGCTGTCGGGGACGCTGTACCTGCCGAAGGGGTATGACGCCGGGAGTGATGGCCCGCTGCCGATGCTGATGTGGGCGTATCCGCAGGAGTTCAAGAGCGCCGACGCGGCCGGACAGGTGACCGATTCGCCGCATCGTTTTGTTCGGGTGACCTACTGGTCGCCGATGCTCTGGCTGGCGCGCGGCTATGCCGTGCTGGATGATCCGGCGATGCCGATTGTCGGTGAAGGGGACGAGGAACCGAACGATACGTTCGTGGAGCAGTTGGTTGCGAGCGCGAAGGCGGCAATCGATGAAGTGGTGCGCCGTGGCGTGGCTGATCCGGAGAGGATCTGCGTTGGCGGCCATTCGTACGGTGCCTTCATGACGGCCAACCTGCTGGCGCACTCGGATCTGTATCGGGCCGGCATTGCTCGGAGTGGCGCGTATAACCGTACCCTGACACCGTTTGGTTTCCAGTCGGAGGAACGGACCCTTTGGGAAGCGCCGGAGGTGTACTTTGCGATGTCACCGTTCATGCATGCTGATAAGCTCGATGAACCGATTCTGCTGATTCATGGCCAGGCCGACAATAACTCCGGCACCTATCCGTTGCAGAGCGAGCGGTTCTATGGGGCATTGAAGGGATTGGGCGCGACAGCGCGCTTGTGTATGTTGCCGCATGAGTCGCATGGGTACCGGGCGCGGGAATCGATCCTGCACATGTTGTGGGAGATGTCGGAGTGGATGGATCGGTATGTGAAGAATGCCGAACCGCGCGAAACGATAAAGGTGGATAAGGACGAGTCGCCGAGCGAGGGATGATGTGCGACGACGGGCAGGCGAGGACGTCTGCCGCGCACGTGAGTATGGACGGGACGGCTTTCGGGCCGTCCCGTTTTCTCTTGGGCGCAACAAAGAACACAGATTTATCGACATACACACCTCCGGGGATGCGCGGCCGGCGCTCCATCGCCAGGATGCACAGCTATACGGGGAGTCGTTGCGGTTGAGTGCCAGGTCGCGGCGTCATACTCGGATAATGCGGGTAATCTTCAGTATCTGCCCGGCGATGAGGGGGATAGTCGAGGCGACGAACGCCAGCAGCCAGCCGTCGAGGCCGGGGTGGGACAGACCGAGCACGTCGTTGAGCACCGGCAGGTAGATAGCGAGGACGATGATAGCGAGACTGACGGCGTGGGCGATCCATATAAAGGGGTTCCGGGTAATCTCGTTGCGGATGATCGGCGACAGCGGCTGGCGCATATTGAAGACGTGCCAGAGTCGCGACAGCGTCAGGGCAAGGAAGCTGACGGTGACGGCGCTCTCGGCCGGCATGCCGAGCCAGTGCATGGCGCCGAGAAGGGCGCCGATGATGACGGCAGCGATGATAACACCGTAGATGGCGACCGCGTACCAGTGTTGCCGGGTGAGGACGGCTTCGTCGGCCGGACGCGGCCGTTGCTCCATGACGCGCGGGTCTCCCCTGCCGACACCAAGTGACAGGGCGGGGAATACGTCGAGGACAACGTTCAGGAATAGAATCTGGAGCGGCAAGAGCGGCAGTGGCAGGGCGACGAGCGAAGCAAAGCCAACGGCGATAATTTCACTGACATTGCCGGAGAGCAGGTAGACGATAAACTTGCGGATATTGTTGAAGATGATGCGACCCTGCCGGACAGCGTGGACAATGGTCGGGAAAGCATCGTCCTGCAGAATCATGTCGGCGGCTTCCTTGGCCACCTCGGTGCCGCGCCGACCCATGGCGATGCCGATATCGGCTTCTTTGAGCGCAGGGGCATCGTTGACACCGTCGCCGGTCATAGCCACCACTGAGCCGGCCTTCTGGTGGGCATCGATAATATTCAGCTTCTGGCGCGGATCGACGCGCGAGAAGATGGCGATGTCGAGCAGTTCGTCGCGCTCCTTAGCCGACATCTCCTTCACCTTGCCCAGCTCGGAGCCGAGCATGACATCGGGATCATCCTCGTCGACGAGGTTGACATCGCGGGCGATCTTGGCGGCGGTCCCGGGCTGATCGCCGGTGATCATAATGACACGGATACCGGCGTTGTGACACTCGTTGATGGCGTCGGCAACGTCGTCACGGGCGGGATCGAGCAGGCCGACGAGACCGACCAGTGTCATACCGTCGTACGGTTCAGCGTCGCTGCTGTCAACCTGGTTGCGGGCCAGTGCGAGGACACGCAGGCCGTCGGAGGCGAGTTGCTTGTTGTAGTCGTGCCACTGCTCTTTGTCGTCGTCGGAGAGGTCAGAGGTACCATCGTCGGTCAGGACAGAGGTGCAGTTGTCGATGACGGCTTCGGGAGCGCCTTTAATCGCTACATAGTAACCGTCGTCGGATTCATGAAAGGTCGCCATCTTGCGGGTTTCGCGATCGAACGATTCTTCACGTTTTTCCGGCAGGTCGTCGAGGAGTTCCGGGCGTCCGAGGTCGATCAGTTTTCCAGCGCGAAGGAGGGCGACTTCCATTGGATCGCCGGATGCACCGTTGTCATCACTACCATCGGATTTTCCCAGCGAGGCATTGGCGCACAACACGCCCATCTTGAGGGCTTCGCGAAGGAGCGACGAATCATCAATGGGGACGGAGTCATCGTTGGAACGAAACGGATCGTCGGGGTTGTCGTCGTCAACATCGATATCGGCGTTGTGCAGACGGTAGCGGGTGACAGTCATCTCGTTCTCAGTGAGAGTGCCCGTCTTGTCGGTACCGATGACACTGGTGGCGCCGAGGGTTTCGACCGAAGAGAGGCGGCGGATGAGGGCGTTGCGACGGGCCATCAGTATCATACCGCGGGCGAGGGCGACGGTGGCGACAATCGGCAGGCCTTCGGGGATAGCGGCCACGGCGAGAGCGACGGCGCTCTTTATCATGAGGGCGGTATCCTGACCGCGCAGGATGCCGACGACGGCGACGATAGCGGTAAGACCGAGGGTAACCCAGATGAGGCTGCGGGCGAGATGGTCGAGACGTTTTTCGAGCGGCGTGGCTTCATCCTCAGCCTCGGATACCATCGCCTGGACATTGCCGATTTCGGTATCGGTGCCGACGGCGACGGCAATGCCGATGCCGGTACCGCTGGTAACGGCGGTGCCCTTGTAGACCATGCCCAAACGTTCGGCCAACGGTGTGCTTTCGTCGGTAGCGTCGGTGTGCTTGGAGACGGGAACTGATTCACCGGTGAGTGCCGATTCGTTGAGTTGCAATTTGTTGGCTTCGACCAGTCGGAGGTCGGCGGGGATAACGTCACCTTCGTCGATAAGCACGACATCGCCAAGAACGAGCTCGTCGGCAGGGATCGACTTTTCAGAACCGTCGCGCCGTACCCGACAGCGCACGGTGCCAAGGGAACGGAGGGCGTCCATTGATTTCACTGCCTTCAACTCGGTGAAAAAGCCGATGACCGTGTTGATCAGGATGGCCGCGGCGACGGCGATTGCCTCGACTGTCTGGCCGATGAAAAACGAAACAAGGGCGGCGGCGGCAAGCAGGAGGATGACCAGGGACTTGAACTGATCGATGAGAATGGCAAGCGGGTGGCGGCGTTTGGCCTTAGCCAGAACATTGCGGCCAAATTGCTCGCGACGTGACGACACTTCGTCGCCGGACAGGCCGGAATTCACCGAGACTTCGAGACTATCGAGGATAGTGTCGACTGACTGGCTCCATGGATGTTCTGGTTGCTTGCCCGACATACTGTTAGAGTATTGTTCCGCGATCTAAAAAGCAAGGATGGACAAGGCTCAGAAGATGAGCACGGGCAGATATGAGCATGATCAGTTGAGTCGCCAGATCCCGAGGTTAAGCGCGGAGGCATAAGAAACCCAGACGGCGTAGGGTATGAGGAGACCGCCGGCGAGGCGGTTTTGTCGCCAGAAGAGTACCGTTGTGATAATCAGCGAGGTGAGTAACAGCAGAATGTCGAAAGCGGCAAAGCCGATCAGATGAAGCCCGAAGAAGAGCCAGGACCAAAGGGCGTTAAAGAGGAGTTGGACCAGATAGAATGTCAGTGGCGCACGATTGCCGCGAAAGCCGCCGTGTCGCCAGATAAGCCAGGCGGCAACAGCCATG
>CAZJCK010000057.1:0-23097 GCA_964544635.1 uncultured Ignavibacteriales bacterium
ATCATGAATCTGCCGGTGCGCATGGACGACGGCAGTTATCGCTTGTTCAAGGCGTATCGGGTGCAACACTCGATCGCGCGCGGCCCGGCCAAAGGCGGTATTCGGTATCACCCGGATGTGAATCTCGACGAGGTGCAGGCGCTTGCATCCTGGATGACGTGGAAGTGCGCCGTCGTCAACATCCCCTTCGGCGGCGGTAAAGGCGGGGTGGTGTGTGATCCCCAGAAACTTTCGACCGGCGAACTGGAGCGCGTCACCCGACGCTATATGGCCGACATGATCGACCTGTTCGGACCCGACGATGATATCCCGGCCCCTGATGTCGGCACCGGTCCCAAGGTGATGGCCTGGATGATGGACACCTTCTCGATGAAAGAGAACCACACCATCCCCGGCGTCGTCACCGGCAAGCCGATCTCGCTGGGCGGGTCGCTCGGGCGCAACGAAGCTACCGGTCGCGGCGTCATGATCACAACCCGCGAAGCCGCCCGTCACCATGGTATCAACCTCCAGGGCGCCACCGCGGCGGTGCAGGGATTTGGTAACGTCGGCTCGATTTCCGCCAAGTTGCTGTGGGAGCTGGGCGTAAAATTCACGTTCGTCTCCGACGTCACCGGTGCCATCCACGACCCGGCCGGCATCGACATCGGCGAACTGATCAAGTATGTCGACCAGCACCGTACCGTGATCGGCTTCCCCGGCACCCGGAAGATCAGGCCGAACGATGTGCTCTTTGCCCGAGTCGATATTCTGATTCCGGCAGCGCTGGAAAATGTCATCACCGGCCAGAATGCCCACAAGGTCCAGTGCCGTATTGTGTCGGAGGGCGCCAACGGCCCGGTGACGCCGGAGGCCGACAAGATCCTGAAGAAGAACAAGGTGACGGTCATCCCCGACATCCTTTGCAATGCCGGCGGCGTGACGGTCTCCTACTTCGAGTGGGTGCAGAACCGTATCGGCTACTTCTGGACCGAGGAAGAGGTCAACCGTCGCCTCGAAGAGAAGATCGTGCCGGCTTTCGACGCCGTCATGGAAGTGGCCAAGAAGGAGAAGACGACCATGCGCATCGCCGCTTTCATGGTCGCCATCCGGCGGGTGCTCGATGTCGTCGAACAGCGCGGGATTTACTCGTAATCGCCTGCCGGGCATCCAATATTCTGGTTCGGCCTCGCTCGTCGGGGCCGAATTTTTTGTTATGCACCATCGTTGATGGACGTATAATCAGCAACATGCAATTGCCCGCAATCGACATCGGAAACAGCCATGGGATCTGACTTTATAGAACGCGCCATCATCGGCTTCCCGATCATCGTCTTCTCGCTGACCGTACATGAGTACTTTCACGCCTGGTCGGCGCTGAAGTTCGGCGATGATACCGCCCAGCGCATGGGACGCCTGACCTTGAACCCGCTGAAACATCTCGACCTGTTCGGCACCATCATGATGTTCATCTCGCAGTTCCGTTTCGGCTGGGCCAAACCGGTGCCGGTCAATCCGTATAATCTTCGCGACCCGCGCAAGAACGACTTCTGGATTTCGTTTGCCGGCCCGCTGTCCAATCTTGGCCTGGCGACGATCTTCGCCATCCTTCTTCGACTCGTTCCTGAGTCCGGACAGATGGCGGCTAATGCCGAGGTGCTGTTCTTCTACGCCGTGCAAATAAATGTCTTCCTGGCCCTGTTCAACCTGATCCCGCTCTTTCCGCTCGACGGTTCCCATATGTTGCGCAATCTGCTGCCGGAAAAGTACAGCCCGGAACTGGACAAGTTTGAGCAGGTCGGACCGTACCTTCTCATCGGCCTGGTCATTTTTGGCCTGCTCTGGTATATCATCGGGCCGCCCGCCCGAGTCATCATTCATTTCCTGGTGGCATGATGCCGCGCCTTTCTCGCATCGTCATCACCTTCGCCTTGACCGCAGCAGCGTTTGCCGCCGCCTGCACGACGCCGCCGCAGACTGGCGACGAAGCCGTATCCGATATCGAGATCAAGGGTGAAGCATACCTCTTCGACGCCCGCTTGTGGCGCGACGGTAAGCCGACCTCGTTTCGTCTGCACATCTTCCAGACCGACACCCTGATCGGTCTCGGCGGTCGTGGCTATCTCGGCAAGGGCGCTCTCAAGGGACGTGTCACCACCGATTCGATCTTGATCTATTTCCCGAGTGTGAACGAATACCTCCGTGAAGACATGGCGGAACTGGTGTCGTCGTTTGCTTGCGCCACGCCGCTGGCAACGTTCAATGTTCTGGACCTGTTTGCCGATCTGCCCGATCCGGCGGCGTGGAGTGGCGAGGGGTTGGTGCTCCAGATCGAGAACGAGAATGAACCGACCTACACCCTGGCACCGGTCGACTGCGACTGGACCGCACAGCTCATCTACGATGACGAAGACAAAGGCTGGCGGGTGGAGGAGTTTTACTTCGACGACGGGCACGACACCCGTCTCGAGGCCCGCCGCCGCCGCTACAACGACGACGCCGATCTCGGACTGACTCGCTTTCAGGTCGATATCCCTGCCGATGCCGTCCGCATCTACCCCTGAACGCCCCAATTGACTTCCATTGTTAATTGACCGATCTTTCGAGGTTTACATAGTTGAGTAGAACATGAACCTGTACGCACGCACATTCTCGGTCCTCAAGGCCCACGTCGGCAAGCTGGTGATAGCATCGAGCTCAGCGGCGCTGCACGCTGTCTTCTCCGGCGCGCTGGTCTGGATGTTTGGCCCGCTGTTGATGACGCTGTTCCAGGTCGGCGCGATTGGCGGCATTGATCCGACCTCGATGACCGGCGGCGCCGAAACAACCGTCACCGAACAGGCCTCAACCGCCGCCGACCAGTCGTGGCTGGTGGACCTGCAGAACGGCCTGGTGTCGATCCGCGAGACGATGAAGGGCTGGGTGAACAATGTCGTCGAGGCCGAAACGCGCACCGACACCCTGCTGCGGTTTGTCTGGCTCATTCTGGCGGTGGCAGTGTTCAAAAACGTGTTCTACTACATTCAGGGTTACTTCATGGCCTTTATCCAGCAGTCGGTCATACGGTACTTCCGCGATCGCCTGTTCGAAAAGTATCAGCGGTTGTCGCTCGACTATTTTCACCGCCGCCGGACCGGCCAGCTCATTTCACGCGTCACCAACGATGTCCTGGTGCTCAACGAATCGATCGACATCGGTTTCAACCGGCTGGTCGTAGACAGCCTGACAGTCATGCTGTTCTCGACATTCCTTATTGTCCTGAGCTGGAAACTGACCCTGTTGGCGATGATTGTCCTGCCGGCCGTGTTTGGTTTCATCTGGTTCGTGGCCAAAAAGCTGCGCAAGTATTCCGAGCGGACACAGGAGCGAATGGAGGATGTCAACTCGGTGCTCGAAGAGGCGGTCAGTAATGTGCGCGTTGTCAAGGCGTTCTCGATGGAGCAATTCGAATCGAACAAATTCTTCAAGACCACCCGTGAGTACTTCGATTCGCTGTTGCGCATGACGCGCATCCGCCACCTGGCCAAGCCGATCAACGACATGCTGGCGACACTGGCCGGGGTCATAATCCTGTGGTTCGCAGGCAGCCGGATTATCCAGGGGACCGGAGAACTCGGCCCCGGCGATTTCATGACCTATCTGCTGGCCATGTTCTCGCTCATCAACCCGGCCAAGTCACTCTCGCAGATTCACATCAAGCTGCAAGAGGGGATGGCCGCCGCCGAACGCATCTTCAGTGTCCTCGATGCCGAGGAACGCGTCTCCGACCGCCCCAATGCACAGGAAAAGACCGATTTCAAAGAAGTCATCAAGTATGAAAACGTTACCTTCGGCTACACCAGTTTCGAAAACGTATTAAAGGGCGTCAGCTTCGACGTAAACCACGGTGAAGTGGTTGCGGTGGTCGGCGCCTCCGGTTCCGGCAAGTCGACTATGCTAGATCTGCTGCCGCGTTTTTATGATCCGCAGGAGGGCCGGATCAGTATCGACGGCGTCGATATCCGCGACATCAAGCTTGCCTCGCTGCGCGGCATGATGGGCATTGTCACACAGGAAACGCAACTGTTCAACGACAGCGTGCGCAACAACATCGCTTACGGTCTCAACGGCGTGCCTGATGACGAGATTATCCGCGTCGCCGAGATGGCCAACGCCCATCAGTTCATACGGGAGTTCGAGGACGGATATGATACGTTTGTCGGCAACCGCGGGGTACGCCTCTCCGGTGGCCAGCGCCAGCGTATCGCCATCGCCCGCGCCCTCCTGCGCAATCCGCAGATCCTTATCTTCGATGAAGCCACCTCGGCGCTCGATACCGAGGCCGAGGCCCTGGTGCAGGAAGCGATCGATCGCTTGATGAAGGGACGCACCGTTCTCGTCATCGCTCACCGCCTCTCCACCATCAAGCACGCCGACCGTATCTTCGTCATGGAAAGAGGGAAGATCATCGAGTGCGGTACGCACGAGCAGTTGCTGTCGCGCGGCGGCACCTACAATCGTCTCTACAACATGCAGTTCCGGGACTACCAATGAACATCCTGATGCTCGATTCGATAGACCCGACCGTGTACGGCGGCATGGAGGAGTGGATTCGGTTGTCGTCCGATGCCTTCGCCAAGCGCGGCCACAATGTGTATGTCGGGGGACGGCGCGACTCCAGGTTTCTCGATCGTATCAGCCGGCGGTCAAGCGCTACCCCGGTCAGCATACCGTTCTCCAGCGACTTCAACCCGTCGACTATCTGGATGTTGCGGCGTTTCCTCAAAGCGAACGAGATCGACATCATCACCGTCAATTTCAATAAGGAACTGCGGCTGGCAGGCCTGGCAACGAGTATGGGTAAACGCTGCCCAATCGTCTGGTCACTGGGTATTGATCTCACCGGTGGCGGCTTCATACACCACCAGTTCACACCGAGGGTGATCGACCTGGTCATCTGCTGCTCGGAAGACCTGAAGCGGGAAGTCTGTCACCGTGGGTACGTATCACCCGATATCACGCTCGCCATAGCGCGCGGCCATCCCGATCTCGACGGTGCACTGCGCTCCCAAGAGGCGAAGGCGGAGGTGTGCCGGAAGTTCGATATTCCGACTGATGCCGTCATCGGTATCAACTCGGCCCGCTTTGTCGAGCACAAGGGGCACACCTACCTGATCGACGCCCTTGCAATCGTGGCAGACAGACTGCCGCATTTGCATTTGCTGTGGCTCGGTGACGGTTCGTGGGAGCAGAAACTTCGCGACCAGGCCAACGACCGCGGGGTCGCCGATCGCATTCACTTTGGCGGCTGGCAGGAACAGGTACACAAGATACTCGCCGGCTGCGACCTGATGATCCAGCCGTCGATCATCGAACCGATGGGCAACTCGCTGCTCGAGGGTATGCGGGCCGGCCTGCCGATTATCGCCAGCCGTGTCGGGGGCATGCCGGAAGTGATTGTCGAAAACGAAACCGGCCTGCTGGTCGAGCCGCGCAACCCGGAGGCACTGGCCGCGGCACTGGAGAAACTGGTCGGCAATCCGGAATTGATGGCGCAGTATGGCGTCGCCGGTCGCAGGCGCTTTCTCACGCACTACACCATCGACGCCGTGGTCGATCGCTGGGAACAGATCTTCGAAGACCTGATAGAGAAACACAAGAACCATGGAAGCTCTCAAACCGCTTGAACGCAGAATAAAATCGGTCGTCTTCCGGCTCATCGCACCGTTCTTGAAGCGGGGGAGAGGCGATGTTGAACCGATTGACGGTTCCAGGGTGCGTCGCGTTTTGTTCATCCGTCCGGATAAGATCGGCGATATGGTCATATCGCTGCCGACCTTTGACGCTCTCAAGCGCGAATTTCCGAATATCGAAATCTCCATAGTCTGCGCCCCGCGCGGCCTCCCACTCATCAAAGATGATCCTCGCTTCGAACGGATCTTCCGCTACACCAAGCGGACGTGGAAGGACATGGTCGAACTGATGCGCATGCGCAGAATGAACTTTGATGTCGTCGTTGACATGATTTACAACGATTCGATCACCGTGCTGTTTCTCACGCAACTGCTGGCGCGCAACAAGCCGCGGGTCGCCATCGGCAAGACCAGGTATCGCGAATTCTATACCCACAACTGCGACCGGGGGGAACTCCACGACCGCCACATCATCCGCGAAACGTTACGGCTCGTCGACGCTTTCGGCATCGACAGCCAGGGTGCCGATCCCTACGCCCCGCCACACCTTCCCGCGCCGGCCGAAGAGAAGGCGGAGTCGTTCGTGCGCACGCTGCCGTCGCATGATCTGCTGGTTGGTCTTAATCTTTCGGCCGGCATGTCGAACCGGATCTGGCCGACCGAGAAGGCAATAGAACTGGTCAAGCGGCTGCAGGAGTCTGACGATCCACCGAGCGTGATCCTCTTCGCTGTCGGCCCCGACCGCGAACGCGCCAGGGAGATCATGCGACAGGTCGACAAGCCCGCCCACCTCGTCCCACCCGGCCTCAGTCTGATCGAGGCCTCGGCCATACTCAAACGCCTGGATATCCTCATCACGCCCGATACCTCGCTGGTGCACATCGCCCGATCGTTCAAAGTCAAGGTGATCGGCATGTACATAAACTATCCGCCGAACCTGGTACTGTGGCGGCCGTACGGCCAGGAGGCGGGCGCCCTCGTCGCCGACACGCCACACCGTATCACCGATATTTCGGTCGACCAGGTGTGCGACGTCTATACGCACCTCCGCACCAAGACGGGAAAGGCGGCCAGGTGAGTAAACTGTCGGTGGTCGTCATTACGAAGGACGAGGAGGCCAACATCACTCGATGCCTCGAATCGGTCGGCTGGGCCGATGAGCTGATTGTGGTCGACTCAGGATCCACCGATCGAACCGTGGAGATCGCCCGTCAGTTTGGCGCGAAGATCCTCGAGATAGGCTGGGACGGTTACGGTCCGGCCAAGCGGACCGGTGTCGATGCGGCCGGCGGTGACTGGGTGCTCAATATCGACGCCGACGAGCAGGTGAGCGGTGAGCTGGCCGAGGAAATCAAGCAGGTGGTCGACGGCGAGGCCGCTGCGGTTGGCTACGAAATGCCGCGCCGCACCAGGTTCCTGACGCGCTGGATCTATCACTGCGGCTGGTACCCGGACTACGTCACCAGGTTGTTCAGGCGTGACAAGGGAAATTTCGACGACGCACCGATCCACGAGGCGGTCATCCTGGACGGCCCCAAGGGGCGTCTTGAAGGCGAGTTATTGCACTATTGCTTTGTGAGCTTAGAGCAGTATCTTACTAAGTTTAACCGGTATACGTCGATAGGCGCCGATGCCGCGTATAACCGGGGTAAGCGAACCAATCTGTTCGACCTCACCGGACGTCCGGTGGCGTCGTTTTTCGCACACTATGTCGCGCGGCAGGGCTTTCGAGACGGCTTTGAGGGCTTTGTCATTTCGGTTTTGTCGGCGGTCAGTGTGTTTGTGAAGTACGCCAAGCTGCGGCACCTGGCGAAAAAGCGGGAAGGAAACACCTAAGTCGTTATGGCTGATATTGTAGATCTGAAACCGGGCGACCGGGTACTCATAAGCAGAACCGATAAACTGGGCGACCTCATCCTGGCCCTGCCGTTTGTGCAGACCCTCAAGAAACGTTATCCCGAATGCTCGATCGAGGTCCTCACTTCACTCTATGCCTCGCCCATACTCGAGAACAACCCGGCAGTCGACAAGATCGTGCGGGTGCAGAATGACCAGCTCATTGCCAGCAAGCTGTACAAGAAGGACCTGCTGCACCGTATCAAGATGAACGAATATGCCGCCGTCGTCGTGCTGTATCCGGAACGACGGGTCAGCCAGTTGTTCTACAAGGCGAACATCCCGGTACGCATCGGCACCGCCCGGCGGTTTCATTCGGTTTATTTCAACCGGCATATCTTTCACAGCCGCAAGACCAATCGCAAGCACGAGTATCAATACAATCTCGATTTTCTCGAATACTTCGCTCCGGGCGAGACCGATCACTTCCCGCGTGTCTACCCGACTGAAAAGGAGATCCGCAACGCCCGGCGCATTTTGGCCGAGAAAGGGATCGATGCGCCTTTTGTCGTCATCCATCCCGGTTCCGGCGGCTCCGCCGAGAACTGGTCGGTGCCGCACTTTGCAGAGCTGTACGAGAAGCTGCGCCAGGCCGGCGTCCAGGCGGTCGTGACCGGTTCGGAGGCTGAAGGCATGAAGCTTGACACCATGGAGCTTCCGATCAGTCAGCCGATGAAGAAGATTACCGGCGAAACTGATCTGCGCACGCTGGCGGCGGTGTTGTCCCTGGCCTCGGTGGTGGTGGCCAACTCGACCGGCCCGTTGCACCTGGCCGTCTCGGTCGGCACCCGCGTGGTCGGCCTGTATCCGTCGAAACGGATTATGTCACCGCGCCGTTGGGGCCCTCTCGGCAACGGCAACCACGTCCTCCAGCCGGTCGGCGTCGTCTGTCGCTGCCCCGATCAGCATTGCCGGTGCATGGAAACGATCACCCCGGAACTGGTGGCCAGAAAAGTCCAGGACATCCTGCAGGAGCAGTATGTCGGTTAGGCCGCGGCCGCCTGCGAGAACACCCATGAACGTGGCCGAATTCGTCATCCGCGTTGAATCTCACAACGCCAATGTCAATATCCCGCTCATCCGACGCGCCTATGAGTTCTCCGACAAGGCGCATGCCGACCAGGTCCGCGTTTCCGGCGAACCGTTCGTCGAACACTGCCTCGAGGTTGCCCTCATCCTCGCCGAACAGCACATGGATTCGGCCACCATTGCCGCCTCGCTGGTGCACGATGTGGTTGAGGACACCGATGTCACCATCGAGGAACTGCGCCGCGACTTTGGCGACGAAATCGCCGACCTGGTTGACGGTGTCACCAAGATCGGCGCCGTCGAGTTCAAGTCACGCGAAGAGCAGCAGGCCGAGTACTTCCGCAAAATGCTCTTGTCGATGGCGCGCGACATTCGCGTCATCCTCATCAAGCTGGCCGACCGCCTCCACAATATGCGGACGCTCGAGCATTTGCCCGAGGATAAACGCAAACGGATTGCCCTGGAAACGCGCGAGGTGTACGCTCCCCTGGCCCACCGCTTTGGAATCAACAAGGTAAAAGTCGAACTCGAGGACTTGTCGCTGAAGTTTCTCGAACCGAAGACCTACCTTGAGCTCGCCCGCAAGATTAACCAGCGCCGCGATGAACGCGATGCGTATGTCTCGCAATTGATCAGGCCGATCAAGGAGGCGCTCTCGAACGATGGTATACAGGCAACCGTCTACGGTCGCGCCAAACACCTCGAATCGGTCTACCGAAAGATCGTGCACCGCAAGGTACCGTTTGAAGAAATCTACGACCTGTTCGCCATCCGTATCATCGTAAACAGCGAACGCGAGTGCTATCATTCGCTGGGTATTCTGCACTCGATGTGGAAGCCGCTGTCGAACCGTTTCCACGACTACATCGCGACCCCAAAGCCGAACGGCTACCGTTCGCTGCACACCACCATTATCGGCCCGGAAAACCGGCCGACTGAGGTCCAGATCCGCACCCACCAGATGCACTACGTCGCCGAGAACGGTATCGCCGCCCACTGGCTGTACAAAGAGGGGCGGCAACAGATGAGCAAGTCGGACCGCCAGATGGCGTGGCTGCGCGACGTGCTCGAGTGGCAGAAGGATACGACCAATCCAGCGGAGTTTCTCGAGTACCTGAAGATCGATCTTTATTCTGAAGACATTTTTGTTTTCACGCCGGTCGGCAAGATCATTCACCTCCCGGCCGGATCGACACCGCTCGATTTTGCCTTCCAGATTCACACCGATGTCGGTATTCACTGTGCCGGCGCCAAGATAAATAATCGCCTGATGCCGCTGTCGACCAGGCTCAAGTCGGGCGACCGCGTCGAGATCATCACCAACCCCAACCGGACACCGTCGCACGACTGGCTCAAACTCGTCAAGACGACCTACGCCCGTTCGCGCATCCGCAAATGGCTCAAGCAGGCCGGGTTCGAGCAGTCGGTTCAGCTCGGCAGGGAGATGCTCGAACGCAAACTTCGCGAGCAACGCGTCAAGATGCCGCCCGAGGCCAGCCTGCTGGAATGCGCCCAGATGCTCGATCGCAAGACGGTCGAAGACCTGTTCGCCTCCGTCGGCAACGGCTCGATATCAACCAACAAGTTGGCCGAAATGATCGCCCCCGCCGCCGAGCAGGAGGTGCAGCCGAGTTTCGTCGGCAAGGTGATCGAGCGAATCCGAGGCTCCAAAGGGATCCGCGTGCAGGGGATGGGAAATATGATGTTCCGTTTCGCCGGCTGCTGCCAGCCGGTGCCGGGAGAAGAAATCACCGGCTTTATTACGCGGGGCAGAGGCGTCACCATCCACCGCGCCGATTGCGCGAGCGCCGTGGCGATGCGCCACGATCATCCGGAACGGCTGATCGATGTCAGCTGGGACACCTCGCGCGGCCAGTCGTTCGTGGTGCAGCTCGATATCATGGTCGAGGATCGCAAGAACATGCTGCGCGATATCACCACCGCCATCGCCGACTCCGATACCAACGTCCGAGCCGCCGAGATGCGCTCGGAGGATGCTACCGGTATCGGCAAGTTCGTCGTCGAGGTCGGCAGCCTCTCGCACCTCAATCGCGTGATCGACAAGGTGCGACGAGTGCGGGGCGTCATTTCGGTCCATCGCGCCGCCGGAGCATCGGAGCTGTCCGGCGATTAGAAGATAACCGTCAATGCCTTTGTTTCACCCTGGCGACTGACCACAACCTGCGCCGTATCCCCCTTGCGGAACTTGCTCAACGCGCCCATGTAGTCGTAGATATCGCCAATCTCGATATCACCCATCTTCAGGATGACGTCTCCCTCCAGTAAACCTGCCGCCTCGCCCGGTCGCTCCGCGATGACACCGTCAACCCGCAGCCCCTTCTCTTCGTACACGTAATCCGGCATGATACCGAGTGTTACCGAGTACATGGCGCGACGTTTCCCTTCCGTATCCGACTTGGTCTTCTGGAACGTGAGCGGTTCGGGAATGCTGTCGAAATGCGCGATGACATCGCCGATGAACGATGCGACTGTCAGCAGCCCCTCGGCATCGATCTTCTCGACATCATCCGATGGCTTGTGGTAGTCTTCATGCGCACCGGTGAAGAAGTGGAGACACGGAATGTCGCGGTTGTAGAAGAGGGTATGATCCGACGGCCCGGTGCCGGATTCTTTGGTCACGATTTTCATACCGTCGTATTCAATCTCCTCGAAGTACTGCTGAAACTCTTCGGCCGTGCCGACACCGAGCACCGCCAGTCCCTCGTCCTGGTCCTTCAACCGCCCGATCATATCCATGTTCAGCATCATGCGTACGCGACTCGAATCGATCGGCCAGTTGTTGACGAAATCGCTCGAACCCAGCAGTCCCGACTCTTCACCCGAGAAGGCAACCGCCAGGAATGAATACTGCATCTGGTCGGGACGCGAGCCGAAATGGCGCGCCAGCTCGAGCAGGGTCGATACCCCGGAACCGTTGTCGTCGGCGCCGTTGTGTATCAACTTCTCGGCGCCGCGGTAGAGCGATGACGGCCCGCCGTAGCCGAGATGATCGTAGTGCGCCGCGACGACGATCGTCGTGTCGGACCTGCCCCGCAGGTAGCCCATGACATTGTAGGCGGTATCCCGCGTCTTCACCAGCTCGACGTTTCCGGTCACCATGCGCAGGTCGGGTTCCTGCAGGTCCAGCCCCAGTCGCTCGAAAGCGGCACGGCGCAGGAAGATGATCGGGATGTCTTTCGCCTGGAGGTTTACCGCCGTGATTCCCAAAAGGGTGTCGTCATGTTCCTCCGGCGTGTAGAAGATGACACCGGTGGCGCCGCGGTCCTGCGCCGTCATGATCTTGGAGGTCAGCGATTCGTAATTCGAGAAGTCGATATGCGGATTGTCGTCGGCCGGGGGAGAGAAGCGCTTGATCACGACAGCTTTCCCCTCGACATCCTTGCCCTCATAATCGTTGTAAGAACCTTCGGCGGAATCGACCACAATGCCGTAGTCGACAAACACCGGCGTGACAAAAGAAAAGGCGTCCGAGGCCGACTGCTTCATCGGCTCCCATTCCTCATCGAGTGTCAGCTTCGTGTCGTTGATCACCAGTTCGCTCGATTCGACGACATCGATCGACTTGATGAAATCAAACGGCTGCAGGTAGTCGCCGTCGGCATCGATCGGCGCCAATCCGGCCGAGGCCAGGATCGCCTTGATATAAAGCGCTGCCTTCCATTCGCCCGGCTCACCAACTTCGCGTCCCTCCAGCGAATCGTCGGCCAGCACCTCGATATGGTGCATCAGCGAATCGGCGGTGATGGTGTACGGCTGCTGTGCCGACGCTGAAGCCGCCAGCACAAGACCGAAAGTGAACAAGCCCAAAAGTCGCGTAAACATATCGTTTATCCTCATATCCTTGGGTGGTTCTATTGTATAATACTCGAATGCAGCCAAGATAGCCGAGACGAGGTTCTTTGTCACGGTCTTTATCATGGTCGAAAAGAGGTTGAAAGGCAAGCAGATAGAGACTATATTGCTCGCCAATGTCGAAATTAGAGGATTGCTGAGATGTCTGTAAAAACCTGTCGGGCGTGCCACGCCGAGATCCCCGCCGAAGCCCAGTTTTGCCCGCAATGCGGTGAACCAACGTCGAAGAAGGTCGCCGCCAAACAGAAGAAAAGCGCGCCGCCGAAAAACAGTATGGTGCGCGACACCGTCATCGTCGTCGGCGCTCTGGTGGTGATTACGGTCGGTTATTTCGCCTTTGCCGATCGACCCGAAGCTCCTCAGCCGCCACAAGCACAGCAGCAACAGGGTATGAGCGACAACCCGCACCAGGGGATGGATGCCGGCGCCATCGAGATGCTCAACAACCTGCCCAATGACTTCAGTTCCTATGTCAATGCCGGCAACACGTTGATGGATCAGGGGAGTTACGCTCTGGCGGCCGAGGCATACAAGCGCGCCCTGGCGCTCCAGCCCAGTTCACCTGATGTCCGCACCGACTATGGCGCTTGCCTCAATGGCATGGGTCTGCCGCAGCGAGCATTGCAGGAGTTCATGACCGTAATTTCCGGTAACCCACAGCATGCGATCGCCCATTTCAATGCCGGCATCGTGTACTACACCATGAGCCAGTACGACTCGGCCAAAACCTACTGGAACCGCCTGCTGGAACTGGCGCCGGAAAGCCCGGCGGCCGATCGCGCAAAGGAGTTGATGGCGCAGCTTGAATGAGCTGACCTCTTTTCTGAACGGCTGGCTGGGCGAAACCTGGTCGATGCTGGTCGACTCGGCATTCCTGCTGATGATCGGCCTCATTCTGGCCGGTCTCATCCGCCTGGTCCTTACCGAAAGTAAACTCCAGCGGCTGCTTGCCGGCTCACCACGCGCCGCCGTCTTCAAAGCCGCGCTTCTCGGTGTGCCGCTGCCACTCTGCTCCTGTTCGGTCCTGCCGGTCGCTCACCAGTTGCGGCAATCGGGGCTTGGACGCGGCGGCACCACCTCGTTTTTGATCGCCACCCCGGAGTCAGGCGTCGATTCCATCCTGCTCACTTACTCACTTACCGATCCGGTGCTGACGGTCGCGCGGCCGATCGCCGCCTTCGCCACCGCCTCGGTGGCGGGACTGGTGGAAGCGACTAAAGAGCAATCGCAGAATTTCGATGAGATCACAGCTGCAAATCGGACTGAGATCGACAGCTGCCATGACGATTGCTGCTGCCCGCCCGACGAAACGGCCGCCAATCCAAAGCGGCCTCTTATCAGACGTATCCTCGGCGGCATCAAATACGCTTTCACCGACCTGATCGGCGATCTGGCCCCCTATCTCTTTGTCGGCTACCTTCTGGCCGGTCTCGTCGGCGTGCTGCTGAACCAGGATTTCATCACGCTGTCAGAAACGATCCGTACCGGCTGGGGCGGCTATGCCGCCGCCATGCTGCTGGGGCTGCCGATGTACATCTGCGCCACGTCATCAACGCCTCTCGCTGCGTCGCTTTTGGCCGGCGGCTTTTCGCCCGGCGCCATACTCGTCTTCCTGCTGGTCGGGCCGGCGACGAACATCGCGACACTCACGGTCGTGGGGCGTATCCTCGGCGGCTGGGCGACCGTGCGGTATGTCGTCAGCATCGCTGTCGTTGCCGTTATCTGCGGCCTGCTGACCGATCAGGTCTACCGGTGGCTGCAGATCGACGCCGCCTATCAAGCCGGTCACGACATGGCCGGCGGCTGGCTCTATGTCGCCTCGGCCGTGCTCCTCACGGCGCTCATACTCTACCAGGTTGGGCGACAATGGGGAGGCCGGCTGCGCCGAATTTTATCTTGAGCCTGAACCGGCTCCGTACCATACTTACAGCGTGGGAACCATCCGCTCCATAGTCAGCGAGTTCGGCAACATGCTGAACGATTTCGCTTTCCCGCCCATCTGCTCCGGATGTGAGCGGTATGTCGAGGCCGGCGACGTCATCTGCGAGCGCTGCATGAACAGCCTGCTCGTGCTCGATGAACCGACCTGCCTGTTTTGTGACCGCTGGTTGGTTGACAAGCAGTCCTGTCCCGAATGCGAACGGACCATCCCGCTCTATGCAATGGGGCAGTACGGCGGCCCGCTCGAGCGGATGATCGTTAATCTCAAGTTCCACGCTGTTACCAGGGTCGCCGATCAGCTCTGTTTGGCGCTGCTCGATCTGCACGCTGATGGTCTGGCCGCGCTTGACGTCGATGCGATTGTACCGCTGCCCCTCGCTCCCTGGAGAGAGTACCGCCGCGGATACAACCAGGCGATGCTCATCGCCGAACGTATCCAATCGGTCGTCGGCGCCGAGGTAAACACCGGCCTGCTGCAACGTTCCGGCTGGCGACCGCCGCAATCGCGCCTCAAACTACACCGTCGTGCCGAGAATATCCGCGGTGTCTTTCGTACCCGGCCCTGCGACCAGCCAAATAGCATCCTGCTTGTCGACGATGTGGTCACGTCCGGTTCCACCATGCGCGAGGCCGTCAGCACGCTGGAATCCGACGGTCACCGCGTGATCGCCACCGTGGCGCTGGCGAGGGCGTAGGGGAGAGGTGATGCCGTTGTCCGGACTCCAGATCCTGCCGGGGCAGACCGCCGGGGCTGCCGCCCCTGCAAGTCTGTGGCCGCCAGACCTTACCGCCTGCCGCTCTGGTGAAAGCGGAGCATGATCGATGTGGCAGAACCTTATCAAAGACTATCTGCAGTACCTCGAGTTGGAACGCAACCTGTCGCGTCACTCCCTGGCTGCCTATCGCACCGATCTGACAGAGTTCAGCCGGGTTTGTGGTGTCGGCCGGCCCAATAAGGTCGACCGCACCATCGCCAACACCTGGCTTGGTAAGCTCAGCGCGGCCGGTCGACGGCCGGCGACGATTGCCCGCAAACTGTCGTCGGTAAAACGATTCTTCGACTGGCTCGTCGAATCCGGTCTCATCCCCAGGTCACCCTTTGGCGGCCTTTCAGCGCCGCGTATCCAGCGTTATCACCCGCCCTATCTGTCGGTCCGGGAAATCGCCGCCCTGATCGACTCGATCGATAGTGGTTCGCCGTCCGGCCTGCGTGACCGCGCCATCATTGAGCTGTTGTACGGCTCCGGTCTGCGCATTTCCGAGGCTATCAACTTGCAGGTCAGGGAGATAGAGTTCGACGCCGGTTTTATCCGGGTGCTCGGAAAGGGGGATAAAGAGCGGCTGGTGCCGATCGGACAGCCGGCCACAGCGGCGATTGAGATCTATCTGGACAAGCGGCCCAAACCGGTTTCCAGCTCCGATGCTAAGTTCTTGTTCCTCAGTCGGTTCGGTAGAAAATACAGCCGCCCGGGGTTCTGGAAGCTGATCCACAAACGGTTTGTCGCCGCCGGTATCACCAAACAGGTAACTCCCCATACCCTCAGGCATTCCTTCGCCACCCACATGCTGGAAGGTGGCGCCGACTTAAGAGTAGTGCAAGAAATGCTCGGTCATGCCGATATATCTACTACACAGATCTATACGAGTATTGACCGGGATTACCTCATTGCCGAACACAAAAGGTACCACCCTCGAGAATTGGCCGGACGTCAAAGAGGACAAGTTTGATCACGTCCCGGCTTTCCATTTCGCCCTGAAACAGTCAGGGGTGAATATTGACTTCCACCTGCGGAAATATTTCCGCCACGCCGAAGTCTCGATTCACCACTTTGACAGTTTCATGGAGCTTGTGCGGATCTGTCAGCGTTTCCCGGTCGACGCCGTTATCATCGGCGGCTACACCGACCTGCTCACGGAGATTAACCTGCTCCGCCAGGTCAAGGACAACGTCTTCATCTCCATCATCCCGACCGTCCTCTACCACCCCTCGCCCGACGAAAACCTGGTCATCGCGGCGTATGAGAACGGTGCTGAGGATGTCATCGGCGGCGCCTGGATGGACAAGATGGTGGAAGTGCGCATCCGCCGCGTAATCGAGCGCAACCGCCGCGACCTGGCCGTCAATCCCTCGACCCGCCTCCCCGGACCGACCATCATCGAGCGCGAGATCAACCGGATGCTCGATATCTCGCAGGACTTCGCCGTGCACTACGCCGACCTGGATAATTTCAAAGCGTACAATGACTTTTACGGATATGCCTACGGTGACCGGGTCATCCGTCTCACCGCCCGCATAATTAAAGATATCGTATTTGATCTGTGTCCCGGCGGCTTTGTCGGCCACATCGCCGGGGATGACTTTATTTTCGTCACGCCACCGTCGCAAATCGACGCGGTCTGCTCGAATATTGTTCGGACGTTTGACCAGTTGATACCCTACCAGTATGAACCCGAAGACCGGACCCATGGCGAGATCATGACGCGCAACCGCAAGGGAGAACTCGAGACCTTCTCACTGCTCTCAATCTCCATAGCTGTCCTGATCAACCGTCACGGTACTTTCAAGCATATCGGCGAGATGTCGAAAATGCTGGCGGACTTGAAGAAGGCGACGAAGGCGATGGACGGCTCGAACTACATGGTCGAGCGAAGAGAGAAATACTGAATCAGTAAATACTGATTCCCTGTTGCTGCAGGTGATTCAGCATGACGTTGGCCGGGCGATAGTCAGGCGCCAGGTCGAGGCATTGCTTGAGGTGTACCCGGACCGAATCAACCGGTCCGTCCGACTCAAGGAATCCCGCCGCCAGCAGGTGGTGCGCCTGGAAGAAGTCGGGTTGCTGCGCCACGGCGTTTTGCAACGGTGCAATCGCTTCGGTGAATCGACGAGCCTGAATCAGCGACAGGCCGCGATTAAAGTGCGCCGAGGCATCCGGTTCGCTTAGCGACCTGCCCTGCCGCCACAAGCGATCGGATTCGTCGAAGCGACCTGTCCGGCTGAAGAAGACCGAGGCCCCGAAATAGCGGGAAGCATCATCGGGTGCGTACGCAATCGCCTGCTGCCAGTGAAGCGCCGCCGAATCCAACTGTTCGACTTGCGCAAACAACAGCGCCATATTCTCGTGCGTCTGTGCCAGGTTGACTGAATCGACGGTTGTACTCCGCTCCATGCTCAGACGGTAGAGTGTCAGGGCGGTGTCATACTGTTCCCGACGGTGATACACCATGCCGAGATTGGTGTAGGCCGGGCCGTAAGCCTGGTTGAGCCGGATTGCCGTCCTGAAATCCGTTATCGCCTCTTCCGTCTTACCGAGTTGCAGTCGGGCATGGCCGAGGTTGTTGGCGATCGACGCCGACTGGGGAAACTCACGGTATGCCTTTTCATACTCACGTTCGGCGGCGCGCCAGTCGCCGATCTTTTCATACCGCAGGCCGTTATTGAAGTAGATCTGGAACTCCGAGGCTCGACCGATGTCATACCACGTCATGTTACACAGCACCAGCGCTGCCACGGCCACGGCCGTGACCGGCAACACCGGTTTGAGTCGCTTCTCTCGAACCAGCGCGATTGCCCGCACGACTCCTGCGGCCGCCAGGACGATCAGGAAGGGCACCAGCGGCAGGCGGTGTCGTGCCGTGACAAGGAAGAGAACAATCGACGGTATGTAACCGATGATGAACAAATAGACCGGCAGCAGCCTGCGCCGGTCGGCACGGGTCAACACGAATCCGACGATCGCAAGCGGAAGCAGCAGGCCAAACGGGAAGGCGACAGGTCCATCCCACACCAGGAGCGAATACAGCACCGAGTAGTTGCGCTGGTAGTAGATGTCAGCGTTGTCGGAATTCTCGAAGCCGCTGAGCAGGTATACCGTCTTGCGCCAGACCAGTGAAATAAAATCACCCGGGTGTGAGAGAATGAAGTCGAACGCTTTGTCGCTCCAGTATGACGATTCCTGCGCCGGTGACAACGGTCTTCCCATTTCCGACTCGGCGGCGTTTTCAGTTACCGACTGAAACTGACGCCAACTCACCGATTCGTCGAGATCGACATCCGGCATCAGCATGGTCAAACCGTCCGCCACCGGGTTGTTACCCAAATACAGGTTTACGCCGCCCTGCGATGAGATGAGTATGAACTCGTCGGTCTTGGCATAGTTGCGCGCGGTTACACTGAACACGACAAGGCAGACACCGACCGCCAGCGACACCGGCAGCAACAGCCGCTTAAGCGGCATCTTGTCGCGATGTTCCCACCACAACCAGATTGCCAGCAACGGCATGACCAGGAGAATGTTCGGTCGCGAGATCGCCGCCAGGCCGAACAGTATGCCGGTCAGTATCCAGTCGAGCGGTCGCGTGGAATCTCGATGCTCCAGCAGCCGCGCCATAGCCCAGCAGATGAAGAACAGGAAGATAACCGGGATGAGAAACGACGTTTCATAGAACACCAGCACGCCGTACAGGGCGTAGGCCGCGCCGCTGATGATCGCCACGGTGCGACCGAACAGGTTCAAACCGATCCGATAAATAAACAGCGTCGTGCCGATCGACAAGACCGACTGCAGCAATTTCGACCAGAAGACCGACGAATCGGTTATCCATGCCGGCAGCGCCAGAAAGTAGGGATAAAGCGGCGCGCGAAACCACGCCCCTTCGCCAAGAACGGGACCGTCGAGAATGGCGTGCGCCCATTCCCAGTGCCACTTTTCGTCGACGATCGGGACGCTAAACGTGGGATCGCGACTCAACTCAAGCAGATAGACGGCCCGGACGGCGAATGCCAGCCCGGCCAGAAGCCAGGCGATACGGTGCTGTTTGTCGAGCAGCTTCACGAAAAGTTAACCGGGGCCATCAGGCCCCGGTTCCAGATCTTACGCTTTCGGTGGCGCTGAAAGTTTCTTCAGGCCACGGAACGACAGCCAGCCGAGGACAGCCGCCAGGCCGAAGAACATGATGAGCGACAGCCAGGGTCCGAACGCGCCCGTCAGCGTGTTCATCATACCGTCATGTTCGTCGTAGAACGTCTGGTAGCTGCCCCAGAAGGCGATCATGCCGGCCACGATGACGCCAATGAGGGCGTCGCCCGCCACAATTCCCGACGAGAACAGGATGCCGCTTTCGCGACGGACCGGGAAGTCGTCCTTCCCGGAGAACCGCTGGACGATGGCTGCGACAAGACCGCCCGTCATAATCGGGGTCGACAGCGACAGCGGCAGATACAGCCCGATCGCGAACGGCAGCGACGATACACCCAGCAGCTCCACGCCGAGTGCGATCATGGCACCGACAATGATCGGCGCCCACGGCAGGTTGGCGTTCATGACACCCTGCACCACCGTCGCCATCACATTGGCCTGCGGCGCCAACAGCGGCGCTCGCGTGGTGTCGGGTAGCTGGACAAAACCAAACGCCTCGTTCAGGAAGTAAATCGTAAAGCCCATCGCCAGCGCCGGGAAGAGCAGGCCGATGAATTCAAGTAACTGTTGTCGCCACGGTGTCGCCCCCAGCAGGTAACCGGTCTTGAGATCCTGCGCGATATCTCCCGACATGCAGACAGCGATACAAACAATCGTGCCGACCGACATCGCGGTCACCATCCCGGTAACCCCCGACACCCCAAAATACACGAGAATGAGACAGGTGACGAGCAGGGTTGCGATTGTCATGCCCGACACCGGCGACGATGACGAACCGACAATACCGACAATCCGCGCCGCTACCACCACAAAGAAGAAACCGAACATGACCGCCATGACCACACCGAGGATATGCAGCTCGGTGCCGGGGAGAATCCAGATGGCGATAATGACGCCGAGTACGCCGAGCAGCACCCACTTCATCGGAATGTCCTTGTCGGTGCGGGGGACATCCTCACCGGCTGCCGTGGCGCCGGCGAACAGTTCACCAAACCCCTTCTTGAACGACGAGATAATCACCGGAATCGACTTGAGCAGCGACACGAAGCCGCCCAGCGCGACGGCACCGACGCCGAGATACTTGATATAGTAGCCGCGCAGCTGGGTCGAGTCCATGTCGGCGATCGGGATCTCGCCCGGGCTGATGATAATTCCCTCCGGCAACTGCAGACCGATGAACTTGATTAAGGGCGCTACCCCGAGGTAGCCGAGTACGGCGCCGGAGAGCATCCATGCTGCGATACGGGGGCCGATGATGTAACCGACACCCAGGAGCGCCGGGGTAGCATCAATGCCAATCGTCCCGCCCTTCAGTACCCGCTGGAAGTCGTAGTTCACCGACTCCGACCAGCCTTTCAGCATATTCATGACAATCTTGTATGCAGCCCCGAGCCCGATACCGGTGAACACCAGCTTCGCTTTCGATCCACCCTCGTCACCGGCGACAATAATTTCGGCGCAGGCAGTGCCTTCCGGGAAGGTCAGACGGCCGTGTTCGCGATCAACGAGGTACTTGCGCAGGGGAATCATCAGGAGAATACCGAGTGAGCCGCCCAGCATGGCGAGCCAGAAGATCTGCATCTTCGTTACCTCATGAAAGTATCCCATCGCCGCCAGCTGTTCATTGGCCGACCAGATGAAGAATGCCGGGATAGTGAAGGTAATACCGGCCGCCAGCGATTCACCCGCCGAACCGATGGTCTGCACCATGTTGTTTTCCAGTACTGTCACATTCCGCTTGTACAGAAGGCGCAGCACGGCCATCGATATGACCGCCGCCGGGATCGATGCTGATACCGTCATGCCAAATTTGAGCGCCAGGTAGGCGTTGGCGACACCGAAGATGACCGATATCAAGGCGCCCAGGATGACTGATTTCCAGGTAACTTCTGCGATGTTCTTAGCGGCCGAAATGAACGGGCTAAAGGACTGGCTGTCTTGCTGTTGGCTGCTCACGCGCCCTCCCTGTTGATCGGTGAAGACTATTATCCGGCAATAAGGTGATGGCCGCCAACTGAAGTCAAGTCATAAGTCATCCCGATGCGAGTCGAGTCACGTGCCACGATCTCTGTGCTCGTGACAGTGGGGCGTCCACAGTAGCCGGAATCTCAAGCCCGCCGAAGGCGGGTGCAGAGTTCCGGGAATCCCTACAGGTCAACGCCGGCAGTCGATCGCCGCTGCCGCTCGCATCGCAACTTCTGCGCCCGTCAATCATGCCGTTGTCGCATCATTCACGACAGTAATGACCACCCGGAAACGCCGTTCATGGCCCATTTCAACCGTCCGGAAACTTTCTGTTGAACACCGGGAACAGACGCGCGTCGTACAGTGTAGAACATGTAGCAGTTGTACTGTGGGAACAGTACCCCGTTGCTGCCCTGTCCGGATGGGGCAGGGTAAGGTAACCGATTGCAAAGACCTTTGACTCTAACCGATTTCTAACGAATTAGGTCCACAAACAGTTTGACACTGTTCCGTATAACCTGTATGCTGTGTTAAGCACAGCACAATCCTTTGTGACGATAGGATTGGGGATCTCCACACTACATACATTTTCCGATTCTCGACCAAAGAGATGACAAACAAGTAACGTATTTCGGGTACGTTGCGGCGTTAGGACACACAGGATGTACGTCCGCCCGTAACGACCGAAACCTTTTTTCACTTCATCCCATAGGAGGTGGACCTTGACTAAACGTCTGATGCTGGTGATTGCCATCGCACTCCTCTTGTCGCCGACCCTGGCTTTGGCCGGTACGCACAAGCTGGTGGCGTCGAATGCAGTCGCCCAGGAAACCAACAACACAGTCGTGGTTCCCCTGGAGATTACCAACGAGGCCAATCTGGCGGCCATGGATATTCCGTTGCGGTACTCCGACGGCGTACGGCTCAAAACGGTTGAATTCGATGGCACCCGGGTCGAGAACTGGGACCTCCAGGCATACTATCATGAACCCGACAAGAATCGCTTCGTGATCGGACTCTTTCCGAAGATGAGTCACAACGGTGCTCCGGACCTCGAAGCCGGCAGCGGCCCGGTGGCGCGTCTGGTGTTTGAAATTACCGATCCGAGCGTGCAACAGATCGAACTGACCGACTACACTTCGGAATCGCCGAACCATCGGCTCATGTTCATCTATCACACCTGGGACGAGAACGGCCAGATTGGTCGTTTTGTCGAAACCCCGGATTTCGGACGCACGGTAGTGGCGTTGAATGCGGCCAACAGTGGCAACCTGCCGACCGAGTACGCTCTGTCGCAGAACTACCCCAACCCGTTCAACCCGTCCACGACTATCTCGTTTGCTCTGCCCGAAGCCAATCATGTGCGCCTGGACATCTACAATGTCCTCGGTCAGCAGGTGGAAACCCTGCTCGATCGCAACATGTCGGCCGGTCAGCACGAAATTGAGTGGAATACCGGAACTGCGGCCAGTGGTGTTTACTTCTATCGTCTCACTGCCGGAACTTTCAGTGAAACGAAGAAGATGATGTTCCTGAAGTAACACTCAGGGACGTAAGGAGGCGATTGCTTTAGCGTCCTGCGTTTTCTAAGTCAAGATTACACTCTCTTACGAGAGATTTGAAGTAAGCCAATTCAAAGGCCCTGCTTACTCCCGAGCAGGGCCTTTTACTATGTCGTTTCGCACGACCTGCACACGTCATCCCGTACTCCGTCCCGGACCCATTATTCTCTTGGGCGTGATTGAAAACGTACTTTGCGACAGAAGTTCCTGCGGGCACTCTGGCCTGCACACATCCCTTGGCGTATGCTGGTTGCAGGAACA
>CAZJCK010000058.1:0-20732 GCA_964544635.1 uncultured Ignavibacteriales bacterium
GTCAGGTGGAAGAAGTCGGTGAGGAGGAATTCCATGCGGCCGATAAATGTCGACATGCGGGACATGACGGTATACCCAAAAGTCGTGCCGAAAAAGATCATCAGAAACCAGGTGCCGATCTTAGCCGTGCCGCCCATCACGCCTTTGTGTTCGCGTGAGAAGTAGAAGTATGACAATGTCGACAGGACACCAACGATGACGACGATACCGGTGAAGTCGGGCAGGCCGGATTCGTTGGTCAGTGGGACGATCGTTGCCGACAGCTGTTTGAGAGTGCGATTGTAGAGCATGGCAGGAATCGCGACGCCGGCGCCGGAACCGATCATGAAACCGATCGGGATCTTCGACAGCTTCTCCCCGCCTTTGAAGAAGCGTGCAAACATGAGAAGACCAAGCAGCAGCGGGATGAGCAACCACCAGTAGCCCTCTTCGTAGAGCGGTTCGAAGAGGGTGTCCATGAGGGTATTGGACCAGGTGATGACGAGCACATAGCCGATAGAGACGCCGATAAGCAAATGCTCGGCCATTTTGTAGATCGGGTTATCGCGGTAGAGGAAGGTGAGGATGGCGATAGTAAGCAAACCGGCGATGATCGTCGCGAGATCCATCAACGCCTCTCCCCTCTCTGCCGTCCGCGGAAGTAGATGATGTTGCCGATAACGACCAGCAGGACGACATAGAGATGGGCGCTCGATTGTGCCAGCATACCGCGCAGGCCGGCGCCGCCCCGATCGATCAGCATTTCATACTCAGCGGCGCCGCGCAAGCCGCCGATCATGGCGGAAAGCTGGCCGGATGAAAGGTAGGGATCATACGTCGTCACCATCGCGGCGGCAACACCACCCATGACGCGTACACCGAACCGCCCGCCATACTCGATCCAGTGAGTAGTCAAAGAACCGTCGGCGATCGATAACACGCCGGCGATATCGTCGTAGTTGTCGATGTCGAGCATCATCGGCAGGCTGTCGACCGCGTTGCCGAGGTAGTCGCGCGGGTAGGTCTGCGGAATCGACTCGCCCATCGAGAGTATGGCGGCGATGAACTGGGGTCGGAAGCCGAGGAACACCCAGTCGTCGCCGTAGGTATGGTCATACTCAAGGGCGGTCTCCTGCATCAGGCGGTAGCCGATGAGGGTGCCTTCAGCCAGGAGCGAAACGCCGATCAGTTTGAGGTCGCGTTCGTTGGCGTGGCGCAACAGTGACAGGGCGATGGGGCGGATTTCCGGAATTGACGAAGCCTCGTGATCAAATGAAACCATGAGGACGGAGCCTTTTGGGAGGGACTCGATGTAGTCGTACATGTTCCGGGTATTGGGGCGGATGCCGGTTTCGATCGGCAGACGGATGAGCATCGAACCGGCGATGGTGACGAGCAAGCCTAAGAAGCACCAGTGGCGGGCGTGGAGTTTCATCGCTTGGCGCCTCCCAGCCAGGTGCGTTCGATTCCGACGATAACACGGAGGGCGGTCGTGAGTGAACCCAGGCCGATGCCGATGAGGATGGCGCGCCGTGCCGACATCGACGGGTAGTTGCGCATCCAGTCGGCGAGGTCGGGCAGCCACTCGCCCACCACATTGCCCAGCGCTGAGCGGCTGATCAGTATGATGAGGGCGGCGCCCAAGAGCAGCCCGGCCTGCACTGAGCGGGCGCGGAAGCCGCGAAAGGCGGCGGAGGCGACGAAAAAGGCGAGCAGTGAAAAGACAGTCGCCTGTAATGGTACCTGGACGTTTTCAAATATCCACATGAATGGCGAGGTGGCGCCGATCCCCCAGATAACAGCCAAAAGCGGCATGGTGATGACGCCGGCGATGGCGACGATGCGGTAGGGCGTGTCGTGGCCGCGGCGGACCGCCCTGACGTTGTTTCTGACGAAACTGATGACACCTATGATGAGAGTGAAAGCGAAGACTATCTGCCACCAGATGGGAACGGCGATGTTGATCGCCTGCGCGATGGGGTGCTGCGAGAAATACATGGTGAACATCAGCACGCCGGAGATGAGACAGACTGCGAAAGCCAGATGGCGGCTCATCAGAAGTTCCACCAGTCGGAGGTGACGTTGCCGGAGAGCGTTTCGATGGTGGCCCAGACGACGGCGACTATTATGATCAGGGCGATCAATAATTTCATGATGTCCTGCGAGAGGACGGAGGCGAGGATAGAGCGGTTGCCCGAGAGGTAGCCGGAGGCGGCGAAGAGTTCCTCACCGATCAGGGTGTAGTCGCAGGCAACGATAAAGAAGCTTAACTGAATAGTTGAATCGGTGCCGGCGATCTGGATGGCGCCCACGGAGTTACCGGTCTCAGCCAGGATCAGCGACTCGGCCTCGAAGGTGCCTAAGAGGAATATCGACGACGGCTTGAGGCGGCTGATAAGACCGTCGACAGCAGCGGCATAGCCGAACTGGGAGGAGGAAACGTACATGGCGTTGTCCTCGCGGTAACGATCGGCGAAGCCGGCCTCGGAGTAGGCCTCGCGGATGACTTCCTGGGCGACGGTCATAATGACCGGGTCGTGGGTCGGGAAGATGAGGGGGCAGTCGTAGCGGGCGGTCTTGTCGGCGACGTGGGAGAGGATGTTCAGTGACGCGATGGTAGTGGGGCGCTGGATATCTCCCCCCCAGCCGGGTGTATACAAAAGAGGTCGGGCCATCTCGGTGGCGCGGCCGACCGCCTCTTCCACGGCCTGCAGGCCGGGAATCTCGCGAAGGTGGAACGGTTTGCCGGTGCGCTGGCGGTACGTGGTGTAGGCGACGATGATAATGGCGATGATGGCGGCAAACAGGGTCGGCAGGCGCGTCGTGTCGAACCAGGATATGGCGGTGAATGTGGTGGCGATGGGTAGCATGGGGATTAGGTATGGGGGGATGGTACCTGAATCAACAAAAAGGTCGGGGGATGCGGCAGACGGGGAGGTCTGTCTTCACTGAGACTTGTTTGAGGTTGACGGGGGGCGCGTGGGGGGATATCGTGGGGCGAGTTTTAAATGGTGTCGGCGTTCTCGTTCCGCCTCCGGCCGATCTCGGAACCCGACCTACCGGAGGCCGCGATGTTTTGGGGGGCTGGATTCCCGTTTACACGGGAATGAACTGGAGTTGAGCGGTGGGCTACATACTCGATTGGAAGGGGCAGACGAGACATCTGCCGTTCGCAAGATAGACACAGAGGAGTGGAATTGGTGCGGAAAATACTTGCAGCAATAGCATTGAGCCTGATGGCGGCAACGTCGGTGGGGGCACAGACGACGGTGGACTGGTGGCAGTTCTGGACTGATCCGGCGATCAAGCCGGTTATCCAGGAAATGGTCGCCGAATTTGAAAAACAGAATCCGGATATCGATGTGCAGTTGACCGACCTGACATGGGCGAACGGCCATGAGAAGATCGTGATATCGTTATCGTCGGGGACGGGGCCGGATGTGGTCGAGCTGGGGTCGGACTGGATCGCACAGTTTGCCGAATCGGGGCATCTTTACGATATCGGCAGCATGATTGCCGGCGACAGTGCCGAGTATGACGGTTGGAGTATGGCGCAGTGGAACAACGGCGTATGGGGGCATCCGTGGATACTGGGAACGCGCGTTGTGTTCGTCAACCGTGATCTCCTGCAGCGGGCCGGGTATGATCCGACATGGCTGCCGATAACGCTGGACCAGTTCAAGGAAGCGATTGGGAAGGTCGACAGCCTGGGGGCTGACATTTATGGCTGGGGCTCGAACACCGCCGAAAAGCACCGTCTGTACAAGAAATTTCTGCCGTTTTTGTGGTCGTTCGGCGGGCAGTTGTTTTCCGATGATATGGAGTATTGCCTGCTGGCGTCGGATTATGCGATCAACGCCCTGGAGTATTACCGGACGCTGCATGACGAGTTTGGGTATGTGGCCAACCAGCGGGGTATCGAGGATGCCTTTTTGGATGGTAAGGTCGGGTTTATCCTGTCGGGAGAGTGGCTCTTGAAGCGGATTCGCAACGAGAACCGCACGGTGAATTTTGAGACCACGGTTTTCCCCGGTCAGGAGTATCCGGGACATTCGTTCAAGGGGGGTGAGTTCCTCTCCGTCAATGCGGCGAGTGATAACAAAGAGGCCGCGATGAAACTGATCCAGTTTGTAACGTCACCGGAGAACCAAGTCAAGTTCTGCAGGGCCAACCTCTCGGCCAACCCGTCGAGCAGGAGTGCGCAGCGGGACGAGTATTTTGCCGGGGACGAGCATTTGAGCACGTTTATCCGTCAGTTGCGGCTGTCGAAACATCCGCCGGTCATTCCGGAGTGGGTGTCGGTTGAGACTATCCTGGAGGAGGCGCTGGAGGATCTGTTGTTCGGCGATACCGAGTTGGTCTCAGACCGTCTCCTTGAAGCCCGCCTGAAGATTGAACGCGTCATGGCTGAATGAGGTCGCACCGCGCCATACCGTTCGCCCTCTCCCTCCCCTGGGTAATCACGCTGGTGGCGTTCTGGCTGTTTCCGCTGGTCTATTCGTTTGTTCTTGGTTTCACCAACTACAGTTTACTGGGGTCGGGGTTTGACTGGGTCGGCTGGACCAATTACCGTGACCTTATCAATGACCCGGACTTTGTACGGGCGACGCAGAATACGTTTGTGTTCGTGCTCGGGACGATTCCGGTGACGACGGTACTGGCGCTCGGGATGGCACTGCTAT
This sequence comes from uncultured Ignavibacteriales bacterium, assembly GCA_964544635.1. Taxonomy (GTDB): domain Bacteria; phylum Zixibacteria; class MSB-5A5; order GN15; family FEB-12; genus CAZJCK01. The sequence continues at coordinate 4,662 of CAZJCK010000058.1, forward strand.
TGAACCGACAGTTTCCCGGCCGAGGGCTGTTCCGCGGCGGCTTTTTCCTGCCGTGGATCACGTCGATGGTGGTAGTCGCACTGATCTTTACGAATTTCTATCAACGCGGCGGGTATGTGGCGTTGTTGGCCGAGGCAGTTGGCGTCACACCGCCGGAGTACGGCTTTTTGTATGCTTCGTCGACGGCGCTCTACTCGATCATGGCGATGGATGTGTGGATGTCGCTCGGCTATTACATGCTGATCTTCCTGGCCGGGTTGAAGTCGATTCCGGGGGAGTTGTATGAGGCGGCGGATGTGGCCGGGGCCGGGCCGGTACGCAAGTTTTTCTCGATCACGCTGCCGTTGTTGCGCCCGGTCATGCTGTTTATCCTGGTGATCAACTCGATCAAGTCGTTCCAGGTGTTTGTCGAGATCTTCGTAATGACCAAGGGGAAGTTCGATACCAGTACAATGGTCTACTTCATTTATGAGACCGGTTTGACGACCAACTTCCAGTTCGGGTATGCCTCGGCGGCAGCCTACTTGTTGTTCGGGATCATCGCATTGTTGTCGGCCCTGCAGTTCTTCCTGTTACAACGGCGGAGGCAGTTGTGGTAGGCCGCCGGCAGACTGTGGTCGGCCTGGCGCTGCGGTACTTGTTGCTGGTGGTGCTGCTGGTGGTGATGGTATTTCCGTTGCTGTGGATGTTTCGGGTATCGCTACAGGAAGCAGGAGCGTCGATCGACATGGCTTCACTGACCTTAAGCAGCACTTTCACTTTCGATAATTATCTTGATTTGTTTCAATCGCTTCGCATGGGACGTTATCTGTTCAACTCGCTTTTTGTGGGAGTGGCGGTGACAGTTGGAAATATTCTGTTCTGTTTCATGGTAGCGTATTCACTGGCGCGGTACCGGTACTTGACGAACAAGCTGTTGTTTGTGTCGGCGATCATCGTGCTGATGATACCGGCACATGTACTGATCATCCCCCTGTATGTATTGTGTTTAAAGACGGGGATTTACGACTCGTACTGGGCGCTGATCCTGCCGTGGCTGGTCAATCCGATCGGGATATTCCTGGTAAAGCAGTACATCGAGTCGATCCCGCCGTCGATGGAGGAAGCGGCGCGTATAGACGGTGCGGGTGAATTGCGGATACTATTTCGGGTAGTCATGCCGGTCTGCCGTCCGGCCCTGGCGGTACTGGCAATCCAGGTGTTCGTGACCAACTGGAACTCTTTTCTGTTTCCGTATATTCTTACGTCGCATGAATCTCTGCGAACACTGCCGGTGGGTCTGGCGTTATTACAAGGGCACCAGGCAATTGACTGGCAGCACTTGATGGCGGGATCGTCGATCGCGGTAATACCGATACTGATCTTGTTCGCATTCATGCAACGCCAGATCGTATCGGGGATAACCGCAGGGAGTATCAAGCAGTAACGGCCGGCCGTCTGTCTCCCCCACTTTTTTCCTTGCCAAGTGATTGCCGTGGCAGTAAGCTTGAGGCTTACTTTGCAGGTATAAGATTATGACGGCTAACATGATAACGGAACACGGAAGGAAAGGAAGAGCATGAAGAAGTCTTTAACGCTTTTAGTGATTATGCTGGCTGGTGTCGGGCTCCTGACCGGCTGTGCCACCAAGGGCACGGTTGAGCAGGAAGTGGCTGATGCCGAAGCCCGCCTCAGTGCCAAGTATGACCAGTTGAACACGGAAGTGGCGGAGAACAATCAGCAGCTCCAGAACCTGATGAAGGCCCAGGAAGAGATGCAGGGTCGCGTTGACAAGGCGATCAATGAAATGGCCGGCTTTGAATCTTACACCGTCATCTGGTCGGGCGAGATCAACTTTGCGTTTGATTCGTATGAGATTTCCACGAATGCCGAGCAGATCCTGATGGAAGCGGGAGAAGCGTTGGAGCGCAACCCCAAGGCGATCGCCGAATTTGAAGGTCACACCGACCGCACCGGATCATCGAATTACAACATCCAGCTCGGTGAAGAACGGGCAAAGGCGGCCAAGCGTTTCTTAACCGAGCGGTTTGGCATTTCGCTATTCCGTTTGTTCACGGTGTCGCACGGCGAGCGCAAGCCGGTGGCGATGGCTGATGAAAACCAGGCGGCCTCGAAGAACCGTCGGGTTTCAATCAAGATCTGGGGGCCGCCGCAAACGAACCAGTAACGGCGCGGTAACAGCCCGAACGATGAAGCGGAAGGTAACCACCTTCCGCTCTTTTTTTGCCTAACGGAAGATGAGCGGGTTACCGGAGGTTTCGAAGCGAGGTCGGACGCGGATGGTGTCGGCTATGGTCGCGACCGGTTCGGCGAGGATGAGGGGATCGATACTGCCGGCGCTGAGTTCACCGTCGCCGTTAGCGTCGATGAAGCCGCTCACCAGGTACTGCCCACCCGGTACGTCGAGCATGAAGCGGCTGCCGGTAGTGGTCTGCTCGAATGTCTGGCCGTTCGGGAGCTGAGTGGCGGTGACGATAATGGGCTGTTCGGTGCGGTCGGGCAGCAGGATTGTGATGTCGCCGGAGATGGCGCCGAGGGAATCGGGGTTGATGGTACGGAAGGAGAATTCGCGCAGGGAATCGCCCATGAGGTTGCCGCTTTGATCGGCGATGTCGAATTCGCTGATCATGACACGGTAGTTTCGTCCGCCGACGAGCTGGTCGGGAGTAAGTTGCAGCCAGAACGGATCGAGCGATTGCCAGCCGAGGGGTTGCGGGATGGAGTCGTTGTCGAAGAGGGCGAAGGTTTCGTCGGTGAGGCCGGTGGTATCGATTGGTTCGCTGAACTGGAGGCGAATGGCGACGTCTTCGACGAACCAGGTACCGTCCTCCGGTTGATTGCTCAGCAGCAGTGGGGCCGTGTTGTCATTGCGGCGCGAGACAACGATGCTATCGTACAAAAGCGTCGGGGCGGTCGTGTCGTAAGTGAGGCGTACCAGGTAGCCACCGTCGCCAGGATCATCGAAGACGGCGTTAAGTTCACCGGCCTGTTCGTCGCGGGCTTCACGGACGGCTACGGCGGGTATGGCCGCACTGTCGGCAGTCTTGGTGACAAGTTGCAGGCCGCCCGGATTGTCGAGCAGATATGACGGATCGATGGGGGTGGCAAGCCGGAGGCGAAGAAGATTGTTGGGCGTGAAGTCGGCGCCGGCGATAGCCGGTGTGGTGGTATCGGTGGCGGTCAGGAGAAGGGTGAGGTCATCGAGGGGCAGGACACCGCCGACGACGATGGGGCGGTCGGGGAGGGCGTACGGTTCACGGGCGGAATTGAAGCGGCTGTCCCGGTTGCGGTCGTTGAAGCCGAGCAGGCGATAGCGACCTTCGGAGAGAAACTGCAGCCTGAAGCCGCCGTCGCGGGTGGTTTCAGTCAGGTACGCCGGAAAGAGGGAGTCGTAGTCGAGGACGTCGGCTCCTGACTGAATATCGTAGAGCGCGACCGAAATGCCGGGGGCGGGCTGATCGCCGCGCAGGACACGTCCGGCGATGAGACCGGAGTCGATGGTTTCGCCGGTGCTGAAGGCCACCACGGCATTGGAGTCGAGCGGGTTGTTGCGGTAGTCACGGACCCCTGATCCGATGGCAAACATATAGGTGCGGTCGGGCAAAAGGGAGTCGGCGAGTATGATCTCGACACGGTCGGACTGCCAGTTTACGTCGGGCTCCTCTTCCTGTCGCGGAGAGACGATAATGCCGGAACCGGTACTCGGCTTGTCGACCTTTTCGGAAAAGTAGATGGTAACGCGATCGAGGCTGGTGACCCCGACCTCACCGTGGGCCGGTTCCGAGCCTATGATATTGGGGCCGGAGCGGTCCTCGGGGCCGCCGGGGGGCGGCAGAACTTCGGCGCAGCCGATAAGCAGCAGCATGAGCGCTGCGGCTGCAACCCCTCCCTTACGCCACTGGTTCAATCTTCGAGTTTCTCCCGGATGGTTATGTTATCAGGATCGAGAGTGAGCGCCTTTTCCCACCACTGGCGAGCTTTGTCGGCGTCGCCGTCAGCCTGATAGGCATCACCGAGATGATCGTAGATGACGGCATCGCTGCCGAGGGTGGCGGCGCGCTCGAGGAATTCGATCGCCTGGCCATAGTCGCCCTGTTGGTATTTCACCCAGCCGTAGCTGTCAAGATAGGCGGCGTTGTCGGGATCCTGCTCGAGGGCACGAGCAATTAGTTTTTCGGCGTAGTCGAGCCTCTCCCCTTTTTCGGCCAGCATGTAGCCGAGATAGTTCAGGGCCTGGGCATGGTCGGGACGGTTGTCGATCAGCTCTTCGAAGGTTTCGACAGCGAGCGAGTCCTTATCGGATTGTTCGTAGGCGGCACCCATCGCGAACAGGAGCTTTACAGCCGACTCTTCATCGGTCATATGGTTGAGGCCGCGCTGGTAGGCCTCGATCTGGAGGTCGCGCTTATCGAGCTGGGAGAGGGCGAAGCCGAGTCCAAGCCAGCCGTCGGCGACGCTGTCGGCCAGTTGAGTTACCTGGGCGAACTCCTTGGCGGCGCGGTTGTAGTTTTCTTCGCGGATGGCGATCTGGGCGAGGAAGTTGTGGTTGGCCGGATTGACATCGCCGGTGCGGACCAGTTCGGAGAAAATTGAGTCGGCCATATTCAGCGAATCGGTGAAATAGTACAGGGTGGCGAGACGTCGCCAGGCGGCACGGTCGAGCGGCTGGAGGTTGGCCAGTTTCCGGGCATACGGCAGAGCCATGGAGAACGAGTCGTTGACGATGTACTGGTTGACGAGGTAGCGATTGAGGACGATTTCGTTGGGATCGACATCAAGGCCCTGCTTCATCACCAGCATGGCGGAGTCGACTTTCTCCTCGTAGAGGTAGAGGTCGACGAGGCCGATGAAGGCGAGCATATTGTCTTTGTTGCGTCCGGCGTTGATCGACTGGCGGAATGATTCCTTGGCAGCCTCGATGCCGCCGTTCTGGGCTTGCAATTTGGCCAGTTCGGTCCAGAGGCGGTAGTTACCGGGCATCATATGGGCGAGTTTCTCGTACGCCCAGATTGTGGAGTCGATGTTACGGACCTGGCGGTAGTAGGTGCCGAGGAAGGAGTAAGCCGAGGCGTTGAAATCGTCCACTTCGACCAGCCGATGATAGGTCTCGACAGCCCGCCGGATATCGCCATTGGCACGGTAAGTATTGGCGAGCAGTTCAAGGATTGGGGCATCGGGATCGTCGACGAGCTGCAGTACCTTGACGGCATCGTCGAATTCCTCCTGCTGGTAAAGAACCTCGGCGTACGACCAGCGAATGTCGGCAGAGTTCGGGTAGTACTGGAGGGCGCGCTTGTAGTTTTCGGCGGCGGCGTGGAGTTCCCCGACCTGTTCAAAGAACATGGCCTGGACGAAATACTGAAAGGCGCGTTCGTCGATACGCGGCAGTGGCTCGCGGCTGGTATCTGCCGGGACGGTATCGGTTTGCGCCCGGCCGCTGAGCGGCACCAGGGTGCAGAGCAGGGCAATAGCGGCGCTTAGGAGCCGGAGCCTGATGGGTGAGGCGGTGCGAAGGAGGTCGCTCATGTGTTCGTTAACGATCCTATGTGGCTTTCAGTTTCAGGAAGCGCCGTTTCCCCACCCGCAGAATCATATCGCTGTTCAGATTCAATTCGAAGTCGGGGTCGGTGATTTTCTCGTCGTTAATTGATACCGCGTTGGATTGCATAAGTTTCCGGGCTTCGCTGTTTGATTTGGCGAGGCCGGCCTTGTTGATCAGGCCGACGAGGAAAATCGACGACGGATCGTCGAAACCAAGCTCTTGCAATTGGTGCCACGACATTTCGGGGATGTTGTCGGGCAGTTTCTTTTGCGAGAAGATCCGCTCGAACTCCTCGCGGGCGGCCTGTCCGGAGCCGGTCGGATGGTACAGATCGACAAGCGCCTCAGCCAGTTTCTTTTTGAGGTTCATAGGGTTAATGGATGTGTCCTGAAGTTGTTTCTTAACCTCAGCGAGCTCCTTTTCGGAGATATCGGCGGCCAGCTCGTAGTAGGTGGCGATGAGATCGTCGGGAATCGACATCGCCTTGCCGAAGATTTCGCGGGGCGGTTCGGTGATACCGATGTAGTTGCCGAGCGACTTGGACATCTTCTTCTCACCGTCGAGGCCGACTAACAGCGGCATGGTGAGGATGGCCTGGGGTTCCTGACCGTAGGCTTCCTGAATGGTGCGTCCGGCCAGCAAGTTGAATTTCTGGTCGGTACCGCCCATTTCGAGGTCGGAGCGGATAGCGACCGAGTCGTAGCCTTGCATGAGCGGGTAGAACATTTCGTGGATGGAGATCGGCACGCCCCGGCGCATCCGTTTCTCGAAATCGTCGCGTTCGAGGATGCGGGCGACGGTAAACTTGGCGGCCAGTTCCATGACGGCTTCGAAGTCCATTGCTTTGAACCATTCGGAGTTGAAGCGAACCTCGGTCTTGTCACGGTCGAGGATCTCGAAAAACTGGTCCTGGTAGGTGCGGGCGTTGGCCATGACTTCGTCGAGCGACAATTTGGGACGGGTGGCGGAGACACCTGAAGGATCGCCAACCATAGCGGTGTAGTCGCCGACGATGAGGACTATCTGGTGCCCGAGCGTCTGGAAGTCGAGGAGCTTGCGAATACCGACAGCATGGCCGATATGGATATCGGGTGAGGTGGGGTCGAAGCCCTGCTTGATGCGCAGCGGACGGTTGTTGGCGATGGCATCGGCCAGCTTGTCTTTGAATTCGTCTTCGGGGATAATATCAACAGCCTTGCGGGCGATTATCTTGAGCTGGCGTTCGACTTCCTGGCGAATATCCGCCGGGGCCGTTTCAAAGGTCATGGTTTGTCCTCACCTGAACTTTTGACGGTGTATAACATATAAGTTACGGCCGGAGCCGGGTTAGGCGAAGGCCGATTTTTGCAGCCGGACGCCGATAAGAAGACAACAGGATAACAGGTTGGCTGTCAAATAGCAATTATCGGTAGTGACGGCCGATTTTGGTTGACGGTGCGCCGTCAAAGGATTGAGATTGCAGCCTATGGCACCAGTATTTCATAAGACCCAACAGCGCCGTCGGCGCCTCCGCAATTCGCTCCTTCTTTTGGGCGTCTTGCTCATCGTGTTTTTCGCTATTGTCGGCTATCGGACGTATCGTGTTTACCAGTCCGATCTCCCCTCTTTTGAGCAGCTTCACAATATCGAGCCGAGCCTGAAAACGCGGGTGTATGACCGCAACGGAATCCTGCTGAAAGAAATCTACAGCGAGAACCGGGTGCTGACACCGTACGACGACATGCCGGAGCATTTGATCAACATGCTGGTGGCGACGGAGGACCGGGCGTACTACCGTCACTGGGGCCTCGACCTGCGGCGTATCGCCATCGTGGCGGCGACCAACCTGGTGCAGATGGAGGTGTCGGCGGGAGCCTCGACGATCACCCAGCAGCTGGCGCGGATGCTGTTTCTTAATCGTGAGGTCAGCCTGGAGCGAAAGGCCAAGGAAGCGTTGACCGCGATCAAGCTGGAGCGGAATTATTCCAAGGAAGAGATACTGGAGATGTATCTGAACCAGTATTACTTCAGTCGCGGCTGCTATGGTGTGGCGGCGGCCTCGCGCCTGTTTTTCAGCAAGGAACCACGCGAGATGAGCATCAGCGAGTGTGCCATTCTGATCGGCATGCTCAAGGCGCCGAATACCAACTCACCGATGAACAACCCGGACAAGTCGCTGGCGGCGCGCAACCGGGTGTTGTACTCGTATCGTGACTGGGGCGGTATCACGCAGGCTCAGTACGATTCGCTGAAAGAGCAGCCGCTGGAATTGAACCCGCCGGAAGAGAAGGTGGGGGTGGCGCCATATTTCACCGAGACGGTGCGTCAGTATATCCTCGAAAAGTATGGCGAGGAGACGTTGTATTCGGGCGGATTGAAGGTGTACACGTCGGTTGATATCGACCTGCAGCGGGCGGCCGATTCGGCGGTATCGAAGAAGGTTGATTCTCTCAGGGCGCGCATCGAGCGGTTGTACCCGAAGGATGACCCGAACTACACGTATATGCTGCCGGATACGACCGACGAATTCGGTTTCCCGATCCGTGAATACAAGAAGGTGCAGGGGGCGTTTGTCGCGATAGATAATGAGAACGGTGATGTGCTGGCGATGGTGGGCGGTCGTGATTTCCAGGAGACGAAGTTCAACCGGGCCAACCAGGCGCTGCGTCAGCCGGGCTCGTGTTTCAAGCCGTTCGTGTATACGGCCTGTGTTGATAACGGGTACCGTACGACGACGATTGTCGACGACAACCCGATCGTGCTGGATATACCGGGCGCCAAACAGTGGCGGCCGCACAACTTCGATGACAAATTCATGGGCCCGATCACGCTGCGTGACGGCCTGAAGCATTCGCGCAACTTGATAGCGATCCGTCTGCTGATGAACATCAATCCGTCGCAGGCAATCTTCTACGCCCGGAAGATGGGTATCACCACGCCGCTGGCCGATGTCTATTCACTGGCGATCGGCGTCAGCGAAGTGAAGCTGATCGAGATGGTCTCGGCGTTCAGTGTCTTTCCCAATCAGGGAATTCGTATTCCTTATCGGTATGTGCACAAGATAATCGATCGGTATGGCCGGGTACTCGAAGACAACACGGCGGTGCAGAAAGAGGAAGTATTGTCGGCGCAGACGGCTTTTATCATGGCGGATATGATGCAGTCGGTGGTGAAAGAAGGTACCGGCCGTCGGTCGCAGTGGATGGGTTTCACGCGTCCTGCCGGCGGCAAGACGGGAACCTCGGATAATTTCTGCGATAACTGGTTTATCGGCTACACGCCGCAGATTACGGCGGGCACCTGGGTTGGGTTCGACGATAAGACATCGCTGGGACGGAATCAGGATGGCGCCAAGAATGGCGTGCCGATCTGGACCGAGTTCATGATCTCGGCGCATGATACGATACCAATAGCCGGCTTTGAGGAGCCGGACGGGATTGTGCATCTGGAGGTCTGCCTGGAGTCGGGTGAGATTGCGACCGACCAGTGCACTGACGTGCGCAAAGAGGTCTTTACGGTCGATAACCAGCCGACGGCGTTGTGTACGATTCATCCGTCGAAGGGGGGCTACTTGTCGGAACGTCGCCGTGAGAACCAGGCGGCCGACACCAGTTCGGAGCGGACGCGTTTTTAGGGACTCTTGATGGTGCCAACCAGACACAGGTGATGGCAGCTCGCCTTTCGGGTGGGCTATGGTGACATCAACTCTCCGCAGGGCAGCCTCCGCCTTGGGAAGCTGCCGATCATGTTTGTTCTACTCCCTGGGGCAGACAAAAACGTCCTGCCGCCCGCAGGAGTAATTCGTCATACGTCGCCCCTGCGAAGGCAGCGGCCTATTATTCGATTTACGTGGCACTATAGCTGAGGCGAGAAAAGAATAATGGGGCCTCGCCGGCGCGAGGACGGCGTGGTGCGAGCTTCTTTTGCATGCGTTCGGCCTGGACCCTGGATCAAGTCCGTGGCGGAAGCGCCCGCCTTTCGGGTGGGCCCCATCGGGGTACGTCTTCGTGCGCCGCACGGTTGAAAGTGGGGGCTTATAACTTCTTGACTTCACAAAGTGTTGGCGATTAATTGCCGATCACTGCCGGAGTGGTGAAACTGGTAGACGCAGGGGACTCAAAATCCCCCGGTGGCAACACCGTGCCGGTTCGAGTCCGGCCTCCGGCATTTCTTATTTCCTTCAGTTCACAGTTCAAGGTTGCAGGTGACAGATCCACGGGCCGGATCTCGTCGGTCTGGACGACGAGCGTTCATAGGCCGAATCGGGCCTGTGGATCCCGGACCGGGATGACGGAGAAGGTTCTACCCTAGAACTGGGCTACCGGGTACCGGAGTGGCCTTCTTCTCCCCCATTGGGCATCCGACCAGCGCACACGAGGACGTACGAGCTGCACAATGGAGGGCATGTGACCTGTGGGACGGGCAGACATGTGGGGGCGTCATCAAGTTATCATACTGAGTGGGTACCGGATCGAATCCCCGATGATCTGCCGGAGAGTCCAGCCTTTCGACGCAGGATTCTGGACACACGATGGCAGGCTCCCAAAGCGGAGCCTGCCCTACGGAGATGGGCATGGCCGGCGACGCCGGGGGGCCGGGTGAACATTGATTCAGGGTTGTTCAACTACCAGCTACGTGCGCAGAGTTGGGTCATTCGCGAAAAAGGGGGCAACACTTGGATAGTGGTGTCGTAGGTACATAACAGATTGGTGACAGAGGACGTAGCTGAAAAGCAAAACTATACAGATTCGTTCCAAGGGCGAGTTAGAAGCGAGACCGAATGGTAGGATTCCCCGGATCGAATCCAGGGCGACGAAGAAAGGGAATGATATGTGTATTCATGCTGATATGAAGGACTTCTGAGGTGAGCGGCGGGCCGCAATGCCTGCCGACAACGGCTCACAACGTACAGCGTCAGGACCGCAAGCATCCTGACCTACGAAGAACGGTATATTCGGCGTACCTCATACGTTAACAATGCGTCGAATCAAGCGGTCGGCAGGTCTACCAGCCGGCCGTTTTTCTTATCTGGGATTATGGCTTCCACCGTGCGAGGTGCGCAGTGGGGTAAGCGGTGTCCCATTGACGATGAGCAGACGCGGACACGCTGGAGGAGGTCATGATCGGGCGCGCCAGCGACGTGGGAGAGGACCGGAGCGACGGAGAGGGGTTTTGGCTTGACCAAAATCAATTTTGGGGCTATTGTAAGCTGTCGGAGAGACGTCCACCAAACGACTCTTCTCAGTTTTACGCGTATTTACCCTCACTACCGTCAGGTATATGACGACGACAACTACATCTACGGATCATAAAGGTACTCTGGAGGCTGAAGTGTATTCATTGTTCACGTTGCGGAGAACGGGCAGCCTGGCGGCGCTGGTGTGTGTCGGCTTGTTGCTTTGTGCGGGCGGGCTGATGGCCAGGACGGCGCCGGTGGCCCAGGTGGCGCCATTTGAAATCAAGGAGGCGGTGGCAGAACGAAATGAGGTGCGCCTGACGGTATCGCAGGCGGCTTATGCGCCGGTTGTCGACCGTGCGCAATATCATCGCATCGCCCTGCCGGTGGCCGCTGACCGTGAAATGCCCCTGGAGTTTGAGCGCCTGGATATCATTACGCCGGATGCACAATTTCTGATCGGCGGGCCGGGCGGCGACCGTGACATGGCACCGTCGGATGTGGTCATGTATCACGGCACGATCGAGGGGGAACCGCACAGCCTCGCCTATATCGCCTATTCGGGCAGCGGCTTGATCAATGGATTCGTCAGCGAAGCCTCGGGACGAAAATACTATTTCTCCACGCTGCGTGACGATCTGGACGGTGAGCGGGTGCTGACGGTCCGTGAATCGGTGCCGGGTGAAGTGTTCGAACGGCCGTTCTGTGGTGTCGAGTTTGAAGAGGATCTGCGCCAGACCTATGAAATGGTCGAGGTACAGTCGCCGACAACCAATCGCGGTCCTCGCCTGTTGCGCCTGGCCATTGATTCTGACGAACGGTTTTACCAGCTTTTCAATGATGAGATCATGGCACGGGATTACGTGGTGCAGTTGGTCGGGGCCATCAGCAGCATCTACATACGTGACCTGAATATCCGGCTGGGCCTGGCGTTCACCCGGATATGGCCGTCGGGCGGCGAACCGTTCAATGCCAGCGACCTGTCGGGATTCCGCAGCTACTGGATAAACAACGAAAGCCCGGGTGCGTACAATATCATCCATATGTTTTCCGGGTCGCGGAGTACGCCGTATGGCGGCGTGGCCTATATCAGTGACGGCTGCAGCGATTTCACGTTCGGTATCGATGCGGTCTTAAACGGCAGTTTTGCGGCGCCGCTGCAGGATGTCGACAACGGCAACTGGGATGTGGTGGTGGCGGCGCATGAGATGGGTCACAACCTGGGGACTCGCCATACTCATGACAACCAGTACTCTCCCCTGATCGACAATTGTGGCAATGGTGTCCCGGCGCTGGGCACGATCATGAGTTACTGTCACATCCATTCCGGCTACCTGAACAACACCGATCTGCGGTTTCACCGCCGGGTGCAGGGGACGATTGTCGGTACCGTTGAGTTCGCCGATTGCAGCGGGTTTGACTGCAACGGCAACAATGTCGAAGATGCGCAGGATATTCTTGACGGTACCAGTGATGATGTCAACAGCAACGGTATTCCGGACGAGTGCGAAGACTGCAACGGCAACGGCATCCTGGATGACCAGGACATAGTAAGCGGCGCACCGGATGTTGACGGTAACGGTATTCCGGATGCGTGTGAAACGGATTGTAACGGCAATGGTTTGCCGGACCAGTGGGAAACGTGGACGGGCGCCGCGACTGATGTCGACGGCAACAATGTGCCCGATGCCTGCGATCCGGACTGTAACAGCAACGGTCAGATTGACTTTGTCGAGATTTTCAATGACCTGAGTCTCGACATCGATCGAAACCGGGCGCTGGACCAGTGTGATGATTGCAACGGCAATCTGCAGTGGGACTGGGTGGATCTGGATCGCCAGTTCGGGGTGATCGTCGGCGACATCGGTGATGACCGGGTGCGGGAGTTCCACCCGATCTCGGGGGTACCGTCGCGCTTTGTGGGTGGCTCGGTCAGTGATCCGTATGACCTGTTATATGCTGAGTCGACGGGGCGGCTGCTGATCGCGTCGTTCGTGCTCGGGACGGTGTTCGAGGTGGACATCAACACCGGCAGCACCGGTATCCTGGTAACCGGCGGCAGCGGTGGCCTGGGCAATCCGTCGGGCCTGGCGGTCAGCCCGGGCGGCAATTTGCTGGTATCGGACTTCGGCAATGGTGCGGTGCGTGAGTATGATATCAACACCGGCGCCTACCTGAGCGACTTTGTAGCACCGGTTCCCGCCACGGTTTCCGGTCCGTCGGCGATTGCTTACAAGGGAAGCAGCGTGTACGTGGTTGGATCGGGCAATAATGCCGTAGAACAGTACGATTTAAGCGGCAATCACTTGGGGACGTTTGTATCGTCCGGCTCCGGTGGTCTGAATCTCCCGCGCGATCTCCTGTTCCTCGACAACGGCAACCTGCTGGTAAGCAGTTTTAACAGTAACCAGGTGCTCGAGTATGATGGCACGACCGGCAGTTTTGTTCGCGTATTCACCGATGATTTTGGTATCGCGGAACCGTGGGGCCTGGCCAGGTCGCTCGAGGGTAATGTTTTTATTACCGGTTTGGTGGGGTCGCAGGGCCGCATCGTGGAATACATCCCGGAAGCCGGTCGCTACTACCGATCGTTCGTACGCGGCGACAACCAGCTGGGCAACCCCGGTCCGATCGTAACCCTGCCTGCCTCGAGTAATGACGTAAACGCCGATTTCCTGCCGGATGCGTGCCAGTCAGTCGACAGCGACGGCGACGGCGTGCTCGATTATCTTGACAACTGTCCGATGACGCCGAACGCCGGCCAGACCGATACCGATGGCGACGGCGTGGGCGATGCATGCGACAACTGTCCGACCGTGGCCAACGGCGTTCAACGCGATGCCGATGGTGATTTGATCGGCGATGCATGTGACGGTTGCGTGGCGGTGTTTGATCCGTCGCAGGCGGATACGGATGGGGATGGTCGCAACGATGCGTGTGACAACTGCCCGGCTGATTTCAACCCCAGCCAGCTTGACAGCGACGGTGACGGCGAGGGTGATCTGTGCGACGCCTGTCCGAATGATCCGTTGAATGACGCCGACGGTGACGGTTTCTGCGCTGCTGACGACAACTGCCCGGACATTTTCAATCCGGGCCAGGAAGACCTGAACTTCAACGGTATCGGCGATGTGTGTGAACCGCAGGTGTATGATACTATTTCGACGTTGTGTGTTCGCTTGTCGGTAGGCAGCCAGGGCAACTTCGGCAACACTGCCGGCGCCTCGGGTTTCGGCGGTGTGACGCTGGATCATTCGATTACGGGCGACTGTGAGTCGGTGTACCTGTATGACGGCAGCCCGATGGTGTTGTATGACAGCGCCGGCACGCTGGTGAGTCGGAGCAGTTTGTACGGAACATCGGAGTTCATCACCGATGTGGCGGGGAATCCTGTGGCAGCTACAACCGACATGGGTGACTACGAAGTATATCGTTCGGGCAGTTTCCTCACCCCGGACAGCATGCTCGGTTTTGAGAAGGTCTGGTATGCGCCGCAGATCGGCGGAGACGGTTGTGAGGCGGTGGTGCAGTGCCTTGCGGTGTATAGCGCTGACGGCCAGACCCATAGCGGCGTGACGATCGGTGAGTTTCTTGACTGGGACATCCCCAGTACCAGCGGCTCGAGCAACTCCAGCGGGGTTGGTTCGGTCGATGGTGAGAACTACGTATTCCAGGAAGGTATCGGATTCAACTGCGAGGATAACACCGGTCGGGCAGGAGCGATCAAGCTGTTGAGTATTGGCGAGACGGCCAGTTGCGCCGACTACGATGCCGAGCCGTTCGGCAGCTTCACCGAGCGGAACGCGTTGTATGTCTATCCCAATAACGGCCCGGTCACCCAGCAGTTTGATACCCTGATCGCTGACAACCCGGGATACTCGGCGGCCGGTTCAATCGAGGACCTGTTCTCGTTTATCACGTACCTTCAAAACACTACGCTGGCGCCGGGTGACACGGTGTACATTTACTCGGCGCTGGCGACGGCGGTTACCGGCTCGGATGCCGCGCTTGACCTGTCGTTGCGCGATGTCGAGACCTGGTTCCGGTCGCAGATTGTACCGACCTGCGGCTGTTGTATCGGCTCGACGGGTGATCTCAACGGTGACGGCCTCGATGCCGATCCGATTGACCTGGCTTTCTTCGTCGACTTCCTCTTCTCTGGTGGCACCACACCTCCGTGCGATGACGAGGCGAATATTAACGGTGATACAACCTCGTCCGATCCGATCGATTTGGCGGCGCTGGTAGACTTCCTGTTCTCAGGAGGAACGGCGCCGGTGCCATGTCCGTAATGAGCTGACTGAATTGCACATAAAAAAGCCGGTGTGACCGTACGGTCGCACCGGCTTTTTCGTGTTGGGAGGGGGTTGCACGAAGCCGAAATCTGTGATCGACCGGGCAACGGATCGAAGGCGAATGAGACCGGGGCTGGATGGCTGCGGCGTATCCCGGTAAAGACGGGAAGCAAAGTTGAACTGGTCGCAGTTGACCAGATCGACTGGATCGATATGAGCCGTCGCCGCAAGCAGGATCTGGAGAAGGCGCTAAGACGGGAGTTTTAGTCGCAGGTCGAACTGACCTGAAGTTCGATTTGTGCCAGGGCGGCGACAAGGGCGGCATCGACGCGCAGGTTCCAGGGGCCGAGGTTGATTATCTGGAAGTGTGCGTTCATCATCGTTTCAACTTCAAACGGCACCCATCCTCCTTCCGGTCCGATCGCGGCCACGATGTGGCCATTTCTGCTTATCGAAAGGCTTAAAAGATTCGTCGAAGTCTCGTTGTGGGCGAGGAGGCGAATGGCATTCGTGTAGTCACGGGACGGTATGGTGTCTTCCCAGAATGGTTTGAAACGGTCGTGAAACTCAACTTCGGGGAGGCGGGTATATTCGCCCTGGGACATCCCTTCCAAAAGGTACTTGGTGTAAGCGGATGGTTCGAGCAGGGGTGAATCGAAGTAGCTTTTTTCGACACGGTTGGCGCGGATGAGGTCGAGCCGACGGACAGCCATCATGCCGCAGGTGCGGAGGACGCGCCTGAGGATCTGGGGGCGCGGCAGCGCCATGATGATGTCGACGGTGGGTTGGACAGGTTCGGGCTCGTTCCAGGTTTCGATGTCGAGAATTATCTCAGTTTCTGACATCGACGCTATGGTGGCAGTGGCGCTGGGACCGTTGACGCGGCCGACATGTATACTATCGCCTGCTTTTGCTTTGAGGATGGCCCGGATGTGTTCGGCACGGTGGTCACTCAGGGTGGCGCGGGAGTCGGCTTCCAGGTCGCCTTGAGTGAGAAGGATGAGGTTCATGGGGTGTGGTCAGTTACCCGGCGTGCGTTGCGGGCGGTAGCGTGCCCGGAAAGCGGGTAGGGTTGGAGA
>CAZJCK010000058.1:20832-22784 GCA_964544635.1 uncultured Ignavibacteriales bacterium
GTTGCGGATTTATGGTCTGTCGTTCGCTTTGTCGACACATGTCTCATGACGAGAGTATACGCAATCAAGGCGTCGCCATCAAATGCAGGCATGAGAAAAGGCGGGGGATCCGTGGTGGATCCTCCGCCTGTCTCTATGTGAAAGTCACAGGAGTCGGTCGGGGCGGGTGTGGTTCCCGTGCTATCGGCTTGAGCCGGCCGCAGCCTCTCCCCTGACCGTGCCTGCTTCCTTGCAGGAGTTACTCGCTGTGGGCCAGTCGGAAGCGTGCGACCATTTCCTTGAGTCCCTCGGCCTGGCGGTTGAGTTCCTCGGCAGCGGCGGCCGACTGTTCGGCGCCGGTAGCGGTTTCCTTGGTCACCGACGAGACAGCCTCGATATTCTTCGAGATCTGCTCGGCCGCGGCCGACTGTTCCTCGGCGGCGGTGGCGATCTGCTGGATCATGTCCATGACGCGGTCGGACATGGAGACGATCTCGGTCAGGGCGTTGCCGGCCTTGTCGGCCAGGTCACGGCCCGAATCGACCTCGGAGATGCCGGTTTCCATTGACGAGACGGCCTCGGAGGTTTCGGTTTGGATGCCCTTGATCATGTCGGTGATTTCTGAGGTTGCTTTGCCGGTCCGCTCGGCCAGCTTGCGGACCTCGTCGGCGACGACGGCAAAGCCGCGACCCTGTTCACCGGCCCGGGCGGCCTCGATGGCGGCGTTGAGGGCCAAAAGGTTGGTCTGGTCGGCGATGTCGTCGATAACGCCGATGATCTCGCCGATCTGGTCGGCCGACTTGGCCAGCTTACCGATCGAGTCGGCCGATTCGCGGACGACTCCGGCGATGCGCTGCATCCCCTGGATGGTGTCGTTGACAATGGTGCCGCCACTGGTGGCGGTATCGGACGCGGTCTTGGCGCCGTCGCGGGCATCACCGGCGTTCTTGGACGACTCGACGATGGTGGCGGTCATTTCTTCGATGGCGGTCGAGACCTGATTGACCTGACTCGACTGGTCGTTGGCACCGCGCGACATCTGCTCGGATGACGAGGCGATTTCGTTTGCAGCCGAGACGAGCTGGGTAGCGTTGTCGCCCAGTTCGCGGATCATCTGGGTCAGGTTGGCGACCATCTTCTTGAAGGCATTCCCCAAAACGTCGCGTTCCGACTTCGGTTCGACGCTGACGGTGAGGTCGTTTTCCGAGATGCGCTGGGCACCTTCGGCGAGGTTCTTCATATAGTCGATCAGACGTCGGAAGGAAGCACCGAGAGTGCCAATTTCGTCCTTCTGGTTGATGTCGATGTCGTGATTCACATCACCCTTCGAGATTTCCTCAGCGATCCGGGCCATATCGGAGACCGGCTTGGAGATGCCGCGAGCGATGAAGAAGGCAATGAAGACACCAATGAGGACGGCTCCGATGACGAAGCTGATAGCCATGGTGATGGCAGAGGCCTGCGCGGCCTGTTTCTTTTGCACCTGGCCTGAGCCGATTTTTTCGAAGGCCTCGACAACTTCGCCGGCAACCTTGGCAAGGTGAGCCATCTCCTCAGCCGTCTCCTGCTTGAGTTTGACGACTCTGTCGAATTCCGTCTGGTAGCCGGCCGCGGCGTCGATGACGGCCTGAACGGCATCTTTGTCGGCCTGATCGTTCATCTTGTTCATGAGATCGGTGCCGGTCTGCAGCAGTTCGTCGATCGAGGCACGCAGCATTTCGGCGTACTTGGCGTCTTCAGTGCGGCGGAAGTCGCGATAGTGGAGGCGGGAGTCCTGCATAAGTTCATTCAGGCGACCAGAGCCTTCCACCTTATCCGATCGTTCGGCGAGACTGCTGTGGGTTTCGCGCGAGATCAACTCCGCCTGGAGTTTGTCGAGCTGCGTGGTGCGGAGAAAGTCGACTTTCTCTGCGGCCAACGCGGCAGCGGCATCCATCTCGCCGATGGCGGCCTCGATATCAAGTTGTTCCTGG
>CAZJCK010000059.1:0-22464 GCA_964544635.1 uncultured Ignavibacteriales bacterium
CGGCTGTGAAACTGAGTGTACTCAAACAAGCCGATGCCAATACCGTCGAGGTAGCGAGGGCGGTCAGCCAGAGAATTGCGGAGCTCGAATCGGCCGTGCCGGCCGGAATAACTCTGGGAATGGTGGAAAACCAGGCCGATTACGTTATGGCTGCCATTAACGGTGTCAGGAATGCCGCGGTCGAGGCCGCGATTTTCGTCATTCTGATCGTCTGGCTGTTCGTTGGTTCCTGGCGTCAGGTGCTCGTCCTGGTCATTGCCATACCACTGACGCTGGTTTTGAACTTCGGCCTTATGAAGCTGGCCGGTTTTTCACTGAACATCTTCTCTCTTGGCGGTCTGGTCATCGCCATCGGCGTCCTGCTCAGCAACTCGATCGTTGTGATCGAGAACATCACTCGATGGCGCCAGGAAAACGTGGTGACAGACGACTCTGATGTCAACACCCGACCAATGAACCGTCTGGCCGAGGGCGCCACTGCTGAAGTCGGCGTAGCCGTGCTGGCGGCGACACTGTCATTCCTGGCGCTGTTTGCTTCCTTTTTGTTGGTCCCGGGGCTGGTTAGTCTGCTGTTCCGCGAGTTGATACTGGTTGTCGCGGGCATTGTCGTTATCAGTCTGATCGTAGCACTCTCAATCACCCCCCTGCTGATGTCGATCGTCTTCAAGCAGGCCGGCTCTCAACGCAAGCTCTCCCGTTTCGACCGGTTCTTCAGCCGGGTGACAGATGCTTATGCCAACACGCTGGAAAAGGTCATCGAGCGGCGTCGTGTTACCGTCCTGATCTTCGTGGGAATCCTGTTGGCGGCGGTGTTTGGTGCGACACAACTGGGTAGCGAGTTTCTTCCACGGATGGACGATGGGCGTATCATGGTAAAAGTAAAACTGCCCACCGGCACCTCAGTTGCAGAAACCAATCGCGTACTTGAAGCGATCGAAGAACGAATAGGTCAAGACGACGATATCGAGAGCATGTTTGCGCTTGCCGGCGGGAAGGTGTGGGGTCTGTATACTTACGAAATCGCCAATGAAGCCGAATTGAACATTCAGCTCGTCCCGCGCGCCGACCGTTCGATCAGTACCGATGAGTACATTCGGAAATTGCGACCCACCGTCGCCAAAGTACCTGTTCCAGGTGGCAAGGCGATGGTCATGCAGATGAAGCTGAAAGGGATTCGCAAGCTCGGAGAGGCAGATATCGAGGTGAAGATCAATGGTCAGGATATGGCGAAACTCGACGCTCTGGCTCGTCAGACAGCCGCAAGCATGAACGAACTGGCTCACTTTACCAACGTCTACGTGTCGATGGACATGACCAAGCCGGAGTATCAAGTCAAGATCGACCGGACACGGGCGGCTGAATTGGGCGTGTCAATAGCCGATATCTCGAATGCGCTTAAGTCGTTGATCACCGGCACGGTGGCGACACGTTATCGGGACGGTGACGAATACTACAATGTTCGTCTGCTTGTACCCGAAGCGAGATTAACCAGCCGTCAGGATGTAGAGAACCTGCCGCTCAATTGTGCTCAAGGCGGCTATCTTCGGATCAAAGACGTTGCCGAAGTCACTCAAGCAGTGGGGCCGGTGGAAATCGTACGGGAAAATCAGATCAAACAGGTCATCGTGCGTGGCGACGCCGCTGGTGTCAGCGTCGGTCAGGCTCTTACCGAACTACAGGACGCCGTGGCCTCGATTGACCGGCCGGTCGGCTATGAGTTTGAATACGGCGGGCAAGCGGAAATGATGAGTGATATGAAAGGGAATGTTTTCGCGGTGCTGGCCTTCGCCATATTCTTTGCTTTTATCGTGCTGGCTGTTCAGTTCGACAGTCTTCGCCTTCCGGCTCTGATCCTGGGCAGCATGCCATTCTGCATGGTGGGATTGGTTTTCATCATGTATTTGACGGGTTTGCCTCTGGGGGCGACGGTCATTATAGGTGTGCTGGTAATTATCGCCGCCACGGTCAATGACGGCGTGTTACTGCTGCAGTTCGCTCGCGAAATTCAGTCGGCCCAAGGCACCCCCGCCGAACGGGCGATTGTCCAGGCGGCGCGAATCCGCTTGCGGCCGCTTGTCATGACCACCGCCTGCACCCTCATCGGGTTCTTACCCCTGGCCTTGTCTCTCGAGGGAGGTGGGGAAATGCTTCAGCCGATGGCGGTCGCAGCCATAGGCGGCTTGTCAATGGAGATATTGGTAGTGCTCTTTCTCATGCCGAGCCTGTATGTATTGTTCAGTAGAGAGTCGGGCCAAGTGCAGCCTGAGGAGTAGAATTAGTATGTACGAAAGCAAAGTATTCAGGGTCATCAGGGAGCTACGGTGGAAGCAGCAGTTGTTACGCAGGTGGCTTCGACAGGGTACGGGTCACCTCCTGGGAATGTGTCTGGTCAGCACGGTTGCGTTGGCTATTCTGCTTGCCGGACAAATCGCTGCTCAACCGGCACATAGTGCACCAGCAGTCGCCGCGCCACAGGGAGTTTGTCCGCCATTTTTCTTAAAGGACGAACAGGGAAACGTCATTGATCCTGTGCGAGGCGTAAATACAGAGGTGCCGTACTCTCCCAGGCAGACGTGTGGCGCCGAAGGCTGCCATGACTACTCCAAAATCACTGAGGGGTATCACTTCACGCAAGGCGCGGGGGAGGAGCCGACGGCGGCGCAGAAGTCACGCGTGGCCTGGGCCTCGTCACCGGGTAATTTCGGCGGCAGTTGGTGTTCTCCGGCCCCCCTCTATCGCTACCTCTCGGCCAAGCAGAATACGTCGCCTGTTGTGATGGACATGACGGCGTATACGTTTGTTTCAACCTGTGGCTCCTGTCATCCGGGTGGCGGCTCGGCGGAATATGATCGCGACGGGCGCCGGTATGACCAGTGGATCAATGACCCGGCAAGCGGCTTTTCTGACGGTGCTGATAACAATCTTGATGGTGATTATTACAGGGCGAACTGGGCCGGCTCGGGTGTTCTTGAAGCTGACTGTCTGCTTTGTCATCTACCGGGCTACGACAATGACGCCAGAAAGAAGCACATCAGCTCACTCAACTATCGCTGGGCCGCAACGGCCGGCTCGGGCCTTGCCAAAGTTACCGGTTCGGTGAGCGCCGGGGATGAACCTCAGGTGCAGTATACTCAGGACTACTTCAATTCTGACGGGACTGTCGAGCTGCCTCTTGTTCGGTCGCCTCAGAATCAGGCCTGCCTGCATTGCCATCAACAACCCGGCTGGAAAAAACGCGGAGCGAATTACCGGGAACGCACCGATGTTCACTTGAGGGCAGGCCTGCGCTGCGTTGATTGCCATCCGGCCGGAAGTTCGGCAACCGATCCACGAATATCCGGTCGCGAAGAACACCAGATTGCCAAAGGTGATGACCCGGGCGGATTGGTACGGAATGACCTCGACAACACGATGCGTTCGTGTACAGACTGTCACGAAAGCGGCAGACTGGGAGCACCACTGGCGAAGCACGACGGGCTGCCGCCCCTGCATCTTGACCGGATATCCTGCCAGGCATGTCATATACCGGAGCGGGTGGTCATGCCGATTCAGTTTCAGGCCGGTGACGTTTTCAATCCGGCGCCCCGGATTCCGAAGGGCGGCAAGCAACTCTGGACGTTTTACGGTCCTGACAATGAGTGGCGCAACCACTACGGTTATCTCAAAATGATGGGATACGACGAAAAGCCGACTGAGTTGTTCCGTCCATCGCTTGTAAGCTACAAGGGCAAAATTTACCCGGGAAATCGCATACATAGTGCCTGGCCGGGTATAGAGGCCGACGGTCAAAGTGCCCTCATGCAACCGCGTATGAGGGATGTACGAAATATGTGGACCAGCTACTTTGCCGACTCATCTTCATACCCTGCTCTGGGTAGAATCGGCGATGACAATGGCGACGGTGTTCCGGAAGTAAATCGGCCGGATGAAATCGATGCCTTGATTACGTCCATGTCACAGATGCTGGCCGACATCGACTACCCCATGGAAAATAAACGTGTCGTTTGGGTATACGATGACCGGGTCTATTACAACGGCTCCGAATACCGTATCATTGATAAAGAACCCTGGGAAGCGTCTCCCTACGCCAATGTTCATATCTACAACCACGATATCTACCCGGCCGAGGTCGCCCTCGGCGCCAATGGCTGCGGCGATTGCCATGACAAGAACTCGGCCTTCTTTTTTGCCGCGGCTACCGTCTATCCCTTCGATACGACGGGCCGGCCGGTGTTGACGGCTCAGAGCGACATTATCGGATATGATGGTACTCCCAGAGAGTACTCCGGCGTTGTTGCCTGGATAGTAAGGTTCTTCAGATGGCTGACTGTTGTGGTCATGGCCTGGCTTATCGTTCACATTGTGCTCGATTATGTGGCTCGCAAAAGACGCCGAGCTGACATCGAACGCAACCTCGAGCCGGCTGAAAATGTCATGGTGCAGCGCTTTAACACTCACTATGTAACGCAGCATTTCGTTCTGATGATAAGTGTGATGGTGCTGCTGTTTTCCGCCGTATTCTTGTGGGCACTGCGCTATCCGGGAGCGCCATGGGCGTCGTCATTGACAGGCTTTTTAGGCGGAGTTGAGTTCTGGCGCATTATACACCGTTTCAGCGCCGTTCTCTTGATTGGCGTATCGGCCTACCATCTGCTCTACTCGTTGCTGCACCCGGAAGGCCGCCGTGACTTTCTGCTGATGATGCCTCGAAAAACCGACTTGAGCAACTATTGGCAAAACCTGAAGTGGCGAGTCGGTCAAACGAGTCAGCGGCCCCGGATTGGACGCTTTTCCTTGCGCGAGAAGTTCGACTATTGGGCGGTGTTTTGGGGCACCGCAATAATGGTGACGACAGGATTAGTCATGTGGTTTCCGGAGGTTGTCGCGACCATCTGGCCGACAGCTACTATCACGGTGTTTGACGCCGCGAAGGAAGTGCATGCCCATGAGGCCCTGCTGGCGCTTCTGGCGCTGTCAGTATGGCATATGTACAATGTCCATCTTCGCCCCGGGCGATTCCCGGGAAGCCTGTTCTGGCTTCACGGGAAGATTACCCGCAGGGAGCAACTCGAAGAGCACCCGGCTGAGGCAGAGATGTTGATCGAGAACAAGAGATAGTTAGTAGTTAGTAAATTGAACAAGGAGAAATCTTGTGAAACAGATTCAAATCTTAGGAACCGGCTGTCCCAAGTGCAAGAAACTGACGGAACAAACCCAACAGGCAGCCGGCGAACTCGGGCTGGACTGTAACATCGAGAAGGTAGAGGATATCCAGAAAATCATGGCCTACGGCGTAATGATAACGCCGGCGCTGGTAGTTGACGGTAAAGTTAAGATCAGCGGCAAGGTCCCGTCAGTTGATGAACTGAAGGAGCTCATCGCGCAGTAGACGGATGATGAACAGGAGTTATTGTTATGGCAATGAAGCGAAGCGGATGTTGCGGCGGAGCTCCGCGACTGGTATTTGCCTGCTCCGGTGCGTCCGATGTTGGTGCGGTAGCGGATCAAACCGTGCGGCGGGTTTCGCGGATGAAACTGGCGTCTATGGGCTGTCTGGCGGCTGTTGCCAACGGACTTGATTTCGCGATAGACCCGGTTAAACAGGCGGAACGCATTATCGTCATTGATGGATGCCCGGAGAATTGCGCCAGGCTCACGATCGAGAAGGCGGGAGCGCCGTCCGTTGATCACGTCCTGCTTTCCGAGCTCGGCATGGAAAAGGGCCATACCAAAGTCGATCAGAAGCATATTGCCCGAGTCTATAATCGGGTTGAGTCAATATTAGGTAACAGAGAATCAAGGAGACAGACATCATGAAACGAATCTCAATGGCCTCGCTGCTGATTGCGGTAGCGTTGGCGCTGGTACTTTTTGGAGGGGCAGACTCGACAGCCGAGTCACGAGCCGGTAAACAAGCCGTCGATTCGGCCGTGCGTACTGTTTCAGAAACAAAAGAGAGCGATACCACGGCCACCACGCCGGAAGTTATTGCCTACTACTTCCGGACGACAGTCAGGTGCGCCTCTTGTAAGAAGATTGAAGCCTATTCCAAAGAAGCAATCGAGACAGGGTTTGGCGAGGAGCTCAAGAACGGTACCCTGAAATTCGAGTCGATCAATATTCAAGAAGACAAGAACAGGCATTTCATCGAGGATTACCAACTTTATACCAAATCGGTAGTGATCTGCGACATGAAGGATGGAAAGCAGGTCCAGTGGAAGAACCTGGACAAAGTCTGGCGACTCGTTGGCAGCAAGGATCAGTTCATCAACTACGTTCAGAATGAAATCAGTGCCTACCTGAAGGAAGACTAATGGATTCTTACACTGTTGCCCTCGGTTCCGCCATCTGGCTGGGAATCCTCACTTCCATATCGCCATGCCCGCTGGCTACGAACATCGCTGCGATCAGCTTCATCGGTCGGCGTGTCGATAGTCCCCGAAAAGTCCTTGCAGCCGGCTTGCTCTACACGCTGGGCCGGATGCTGACATATCTTGTGCTGGGTATCCTGATTGTGGCCAGCGTACTGTCTATTCCGGAACTGGCGATGTTTCTTCAGCAGAATATGAACAAGTTCCTCGGGCCTATCCTCATTGTCGTGGGGATGTTCCTTCTCGATCTGATCTCATTCAGTCTCCCCGGTCGCGGTCTTGGGTCATCGATGCAGGGGAAAGTGGAACGGTTTGGTATCTGGGGCGCCGCTCTCCTTGGCCTGCTCTTTGCACTCTCATTCTGCCCGGTTTCGGCGGCCTTGTTCTTCGGGAGCCTCATTCCGTTGGCTTTGGATCATCAATCTTCAATAGTAATGCCGACAGTTTACGGTGTTGGAACGGCCTTGCCGGTAATCGTGTTTGCTTTCGTGATAGCCGTAAGCACGCGCATGGTTGGCGTCATGTTTGACAAACTCAAAGCCATCGAAAAATGGGCGCGACGAATCACCGGCGTAGTGTTCATAGCGGTTGGTGTTTATTACACAATCATCTACATCTTCGGGATAAATCTATTCAACTGAGGGAATACTCATGAAGACTAAAGCCTTAATCACCACCGGGCTGCTGCTTTTCGTGGCCATTAGTGTAGTCGCCTTGATTGCCAAACAAACGAGCGACGCGCCATCGGCCGGTACCAGCAAAGAAATGGCTGCCGCCGACCACTTGCCTGATGATCGGCTGATCGTCTACTATTTCCATGGTGATGTCCGTTGCCCGACGTGCATAACGCTTGAAGAATACGCGAAGGAGGTCGTCGAGTCGTACTATGCCGAGGAACTGCAATCCGGAAGAGTCCAGTGGCAGATTGTAAATTTCGACGAACCCCGGAACGAGCACTTTCTGACGGACTACAATCTCGGCTTTCAGGCGCTTGTGCTGGTGGAGATGAAAGACGGCAAGGAATCAGGTTACAAAGATCTGAACGATATCTGGGAATTGGTTGACGCCAAGGCAGAATATTTTGAATACGTCAAGTCGGAAATTGATTCGGTTTTGGCCAGGATCTGATTTATAGCAGCGGTCTGCTATCACATCCTGGCCAAAAGGCGGGCATAATCGGTATCAATTGTTGGCCAGGGCTGATCGTCACCCGAAAATTATCCACTTGTGCGCGCTGCGGCGCTCCTGGCGCCCACTAACAAAGATCTATAAAGTAGCGATTAAAACGGTGCACCGCCGCGGTCGCGGGCAAGTCATCACCTCTTGATCTAAGCAAGAGTTTATTTTGGTACCCCCAAAAAGATGTTGACAAGGAATAGAGATACCCGTATCTATTTCCCCATGTTCTTGTGAAAAAGATCACGATCGGTGATCGTTCGAATGATAGTTTCGGTTCTCAACATCAAGTCTGGAGGTCTTTTTGATGAACCTTGTCATATTTCTTTTCAAGAGGCCAATTGCAAGGTTGCTGGCATTTGCTGCGGCGGTGTCGATAGGCCTTGCTTCGCAACTCTCGGCATTGCCATCCGGTCCGGAGGGCGCAACAGTCGTTGGCGATGAAACATGTCAGGCGTGTCATGAAGACGTCTTTGATGCTTTCACGAGAACGGCGCACGGCGCAGGGGCCGGTTTTGGACTTCAAAAACCGACCTGTGAATCGTGTCATGGACCGGGCAGTGTGCACGTCGAAACCGGAGAGGCGAAGGATCTCTGGATTCTCTCTGAACTGCCGTCCAATCAGGCGTCGGACGTTTGTCTGAGCTGTCACGGGGGTGCGAAATTTGTGCAGTTTCATGCCGGGGCTCACGGCCGAAATGACGTCGGATGTGCGGACTGTCACGATGTGCATTCCGAGTTTCACCAGAATTTGCCGGAGCGTGATCCGGAACTTTGCTACTCCTGTCACCAGGACATCGCAGCCAAAATGAATATGCCGTCCCGCCACCCCGTGCGCGAAGGCAAAATGACCTGCGGTGACTGTCACAATGTGCATGGTGAATCTCGCGGCATCAAATCGCATACGAATGCGAACGATCTGTGTTTCCGCTGTCATCCCGACAAGCAGGGCCCCTACCAGTTCGAACACGCCGCCGTGGTCGAGGGGTGTCACACCTGTCACGATCCGCATGGTGCGACAGTCAATCATCTTCTTTCCTATTCCGAACCGTTTCTCTGCCTGCAATGTCATCACGTGCATTTTCAGATTCGAGAACATCTCGATGTGCGGGCGACCGCTTCGGCTCGATGCACCCAGTGTCACCCCGCAATACACGGCAGCGATCTGCCGTCAACTCTCAAAACCGCCGGTGGCCGCGGATTAACACGATAGGAGGACGTGATTATGCGTGTACAGATGATAAAAATTCTGATCCTCACCGTGATCATATTCTCCGGTGGGCTGGCGGGTCCTGAACGGGCAATAGCTGAAGAATCGTCGGCTGATTCAGTGCGCCCGGTAATTGAAGTGCAATCGCTCACCGTTGGAGCGCAGGGGTCCGATATCGAGGACTACGGCGGCAAGGTGAGTGAATATGAGATTCTTGATAAAGGCGCGCGGGCACAATTTGGCGTTGAGCTGCTTGGCGCCAGTCAGAACTCCCGGTTTTGGTTGCTGGCATCCCACTTGGCCAACGATGACCAGGCATATTCAGCAGATCTGAGGCTCGATCAGTGGATTCGCGCGGACTTTAATTTCAGCAAGTTTCGACACTGGCTGGACCATGACCCTCTCGCCTACGGCGTGGAGGTGGAAGGTTTGCCGCCGATCCGAAAGGTATATAAAATTGACGAGGAGCCGGGGGCCATTTACCAGGTCAACCACTCCGTTTCCGATGTCAACGCGCAGTTCCGGGTGCCCGGCGCGCCGGGCATAACTGCCCATACCTCGGTGCGAAGCGAGTCGCGGCACGGACGGCAGCAGGCGGTGTCGTTTGATATGTGTCAGACCTGCCACATATCCTCGCGCGGCCGCGAGGTCAATCAACTGGTGAGCGACTACAGTATCGGCGCAGCCGTCGCCGCCGGAAAAGGGGAGATTGACTATACGTTCACCTACCGCGACTTCGATGACAACCGCGATGCGCCGCAGAGCTACATGGGTGGGCCGGCATGGAATCCCGATACAGCGCTATTCGAAACCTGGAACACCGGCTATTCGCCAACCTACGATGACAAGCGCTTCTACAATAACTCCTGGCAGCCGTATTCATTGATTCCGAGTCATCGGAAGATGTCGCACTTGCTTGACATCTCCCAGTCCCTTACTCCAAAGTTGTCTCTGCTGCTGCAGGCGGCGTATGTCTCTACGGAGAATCAATATACCGGACTCGAAATGATGCAGGGCCACGGCAGCTTCCTTGCCACGTATATTGCGTCGCAACAGCTGACGCTCAGTGGCCGTTACGAGTTCCAACGTATCGACAATGACGATCTGCTTTCGACCAAACTGGCCACAATCAACTCCTTGATGGATACATCGGACGTTTATTATCCTACGGCCGACAAC
Source organism: uncultured Ignavibacteriales bacterium (assembly GCA_964544635.1). Lineage (GTDB taxonomy): Bacteria > Zixibacteria > MSB-5A5 > GN15 > FEB-12 > CAZJCK01. The sequence continues at coordinate 9,937 of CAZJCK010000059.1, forward strand.
CTTCTCAACTCCGCGCTCACGCGAACCACACATGATGGCGATCTGTTCGGATCGTATCGCCTGAGCCGCGCTACCAGTCTTCTGTTCGGAGCAGGCTACGGCTATATCGACCGCGACGATTTCGGTACCGAGCCAACCACCGAGATCCGGGGATCGATCGGTGTCCTTACCAGGCCTTTTCAGCGGGGACGGCTCAAGGTGGAGTATGAAGCCGGCTTCATCGATAATCCGTTTTCCAATCCGAGGGCAGGCAAGGAAGGTCCGCCCGATACGTCTTACTACGACGCCATCTATTCGACCTTTGCTCGGATAATACGGGAGGACCCGCTCGCCGCCGATCCCACCGATCGCCATGAAGTAAAGGCTCGACTGAGTGGTTCCTTTAGTCGCGTGTTTTCATACGTCGTCGGCGGTACATGGATGAGCCGGGTTAATGATGATACCGATTGGGAATCGAAGACGATATCGCCGTTCGCTAACGTCAGCATCATGTCCCAATCAGGGAGCATGCTCTCCGCCGGATACAGCTATTTTCGCAATCGCTCCAAGACCCTTTTCTCGGCGCCTGACATGCTGCTCAAAGGCGGACAACTGCAGTATCATCACGGATCTTTCTACCGCCTGGTGCCATACGATGAAGACGTCCACACTCTTACCATGTCTGGAATCGCGCAGGTATCCAAGAAGGTCAGCTTCAATGCGTCGGCAACATATGTGTTGTCCGAAGCATTCTACGACACGAAGGATTATATCGGATTGCCCGATCACGGCGAACCGACCGACACTGTTGACTTGAGAAATCTCAACCAATTTTCGCAGCACGACTATCGCCAGTTGTGGCTCAATATTGGGATGGAGTACAACTTGTGGTCGAACGTCTTTTTTACGGTCAATGCCGGTCTAAACGACTTCGAGAACAAGAAGATATATCTGTATGATATGTCTGGAAGGGCGTATTCGTTACAAACGGCAATAACTCTGCGACGGCTGTAGATTCTGCCGCCCTGAATTGTCAGTTTTGACGAATGTCAGATAAGCGGGCGCAGTAGAGATACTGCGCCCGCTGCAATTACGGTTCGGAAGTCTGGTGACCCGCCCGATCGTAAACCACTGGAGCGATCAGAACGCACGGCAAACGCGCTGCACGGCCACGCTTATTCGCCTGTAGCGAATCCTCATGGCCTGACGGCAGACGGCTGTTCGGCAGATCCTCACCATATCTTCATTTTTTCTTTATATAGATTTGACAATGGGAACATAAGCTGGTAACGATTCGTTATATGGCGAAATATAGTCTTCAAACAGGATTGAGTGTGTCAAGTAAAGCCGCCCATCCAGCGAGGATAGGTGGATATTCACTCTGCAATGAATATTATTATTGTCATATTTCTGAACCTGGGCCTGATGGTGGCGGCATTTTTCGTATGGCGGCAGACGATAATTGTCATTCATTACCGTGCACAGAAGATCGGCGCCACGGAGGTAAAGGACTTTGTCCGTCTTCGCGACGACATATTCTGCCGGCTGTACATTTCAATGGGCATGGTGTTGAACTGTGCTCTGCTTGCTCTGGTTTATGCTATCAAGCGGACTATATTGCCGTAAGTCCAGAGGTGAATGCGTGACTATGGAAACTGTTCCTATGGTAAAAGCTCTGAAGGCGCTTGGTGATGGAACCCGATTGAGGGCCGTATTGGCGCTGCGGGACCAGGAATTGTGTGTCTGTCAAATTGTTGAGCTCCTCGAACTGGCCCCTTCGACCGTATCCAAGCACCTGCAAATTCTCAGGGAAGCCGGCTTGGTCGTGTCTCGTAAAAAGGGTCGCTGGGTCTATTACAGTATTTCTGAGTCTGATGCCGCCGGTGTTCCAATAGCTGCTCTTGACCTGATCCTGACAGCGGCTCAGGACACCGAAACGGCCAGAGCGGGCACGCAGCGTCTCAATGAGATACTGAAGCTGAATCCCGAGGAGCTATGTGAAAGGCAAAAGAGGTGCTGAAGATACTGTTTTTGTGTACGGGGAACTCCTGTCGCAGTCAAATGGCCGAAGGCTGGGCACGGAAACTCAAGGGCGACGTAATCGAGGCGTATTCCGCCGGAACGTCGGCTAACGGGCTGGATCCGAATGCGGTGAAGGCAATGGCCGAAGCCGGAGTCGATATCTCCACGCAAACGTCGAAAACGGTGGCAGATCTCGCAACCCGTGAGTTTGACTACGTCATTACCGTGTGTTCCGATGCCGATCAGAATTGCCCGATTTTTCCCGGGAAAGCCGTCAGACTCCACCATGGGTTCGACGATCCGCCCAGGCTGGCCAGGGCTGCAAAGACCCCGGAGGAAGCGCTGTCACACTACCGGCGCGTGCGGGATGAAGTCAAGGACTTCATAACTACGTTGCCGGAGTCACTCCCCAAAAAGCCAGAGGTACAGACGTGAAGGCGAATGTCTTGTTTCTCTGTTCCGGCAATTCGTGCCGGAGCCAGATGGCCGAAGGATTTCTCCGTAAGTATGCTGGAGACCGTTATGAGGTCTTCAGTGCCGGCCTTGAGCCAAGGGCGGTGCATCCGCTCGCGGTACAGGTTATGGACGAAATCGGAATCGACATCTCCGGACAGCAGTCGAAAGGAGTTGAGGCTGTGCTGGGCAAACAGTCGTTCAAGCACGCCATTTTTGTTTGTCAGGACACCGAGGAAAACTGCCCCAGCATCTACCCGTTTGCTCTCGAAAAGATCACCTGGCCTTTTGATGATCCGGCTGCGGTTCAGGGTAATGATGAGGAAGTTTTGAAAAGATTCCGGGCGGTGCGGGACGAGATAGGTGCAAAAATCAGGAGTTGGCTCGCTGCGGTTACTGACAAGGCTTCAAAGGAGTAGAGGGGTGCTGTGCTGTGAGTGCTGACGGATCAGTCGTCAAAGGGCCTGGTTTTCTGGATCGGTACCTCTCCGTATGGATATTTGCTGTGGGCATCGGCCGAATTCTCGAAGTTTCTGTGCTGATTGGCCTGGTCCATGTCGAGCTGTATTTACAGAGCAATTGTTTCCCGGGGAACAATTTTAGAGATGTGCTCATGTTGCCCATGAGAAGACTTGCGCCGGATTCCGTCTTTCTTTATAAACACCCCTATGACCATGAAATGAAAGGTATGATATGTCAAGTTGCTCCTATTGCGCAAAGCTCGTGACACTCGTTGGACTGGTTTCGTTCCTTATTGGCTGCGGCGGCAATCAGGATAGCACGATCGTACTGGTCGATGGCTCCAGCACCGTGTTCCCGATCTCCGAGGCGGCTGCGGAAGAGTATGGAAAGATCAATCAACAGCACCGGGTGACGGTCGGCATCTCCGGCACCGGTGGCGGTTTTAAGAAGTTCGGGGCGGGCGAGGTCCACATTGTAGGGGCGTCCAGGCCCATCACGCCGTCAGAAGTTGAACTCTGCAGGAAGAACGAAATCGAGTACATCGAACTGCCGGTTGCGTACGACGGCATTTGTATTGTCGTCCACCCGTCGAATGATTGGGTGGATTACCTCACGGTAGCTGAGCTCCGCAGAGTTTGGAAACCGTCGGCCCAGGGAACGGTCTTGCATTGGCAGGACATACGGCCGGAGTGGCCGGATCACGAGTTGCACCTGTACGGCGCCGGGGTGAATTCCGGGACCTTCGATTACTTTACGGCCGCCATCGTCGGGGAAGAACATTCCAGCCGTGGTGACTTCACGTCGAGTGAGGACGACAACGTGCTCGTACAGGGAGTTGCCACCGATGATCTGGCAATGGGTTTCTTCGGTTTTGCCTACTATGAAGAAAATTCGAATAAATTGCGTGCAGTCCCGATCGAGGATGAGAACCCGGACAATGGCGCTGGACCGATCGAGCCAACGTCACAAACGATCGGTAACATGACCTACCAGCCGCTTTCACGTCCTATCTTCATATATGTAAACAAGGCGGCGCTCGACCTGGGAGCCGTCTCCGAGTTCGTGAGCTTCTATCTGTCTTCGGCGAAGGAACTGGTCCCTTCGGTGGGGTTCATCCCGTTGTCGGATAGTGCCTACACGCTCGCTCAGAACCGAGTTGACTCCCGTATTGTCGGGTCGATATTCGGCGGAATGGGTTCGCAGGTTGGCGTGGATCTCGAAGAGCTCTTAAAGACCGGTCTGAATCGGTAAGTACACCCTGGATGACGTTGATGGATAGTACTCTTCATACGAAGGCTGCCGGCATGGATAGTCCGCGCTCCTGGCGCGAGCGGATTATTGAGCGGCTCTTGTTTGGCTTTGCCGGATTGTCTATTCTGATCACCATTGGCGTGATTGTCGTGCTCGTCAGGGAGACCTGGGCGTTCTTTAGTGAAGTCCCCATATTGGAGTATTTTACGGGGACAGAGTGGACGCCTCTGTTTGCGGACAAGAAGTTCGGCATCCTGCCGCTCCTGTCGGGTACAGCCCTGACCAGCACCATTGCAATACTCACCGCACTGCCGATGGGTCTACTGGCTGCCATATATCTGAGTGAGTATGCCTCCTCCGGAGTACGGCAGGTGATAAAGCCCATTCTGGAAGTTCTGGCGGGAATCCCTACCGTGGTTTACGGCTATTTCGCTTTAACCTTTGTGACGCCCGTACTGCAATCGATTGTTCCCGGATTGTCCGGGTTCAATGCCCTGAGTCCAGGGATCGTCATGGGGATCATGATTCTGCCTGTCATCGCTTCCTTGTCCGAGGATGCTGTCTATGCCGTGCCCCGTGAGCTGAAGGAAGGGGCGACGGCGCTCGGCGCCACCAAAATCGAAGTCGTGCGCCGCGTCATCGTACCCTCGGCGTTTTCCGGCATCGCTGCATCCGTAATCCTCGGCATATCTCGCGCTATTGGGGAAACGATGATTGTGGCCATTGCAGCCGGGCAGCAACCCCGTTTCACTCTCGATCCCCGGGTACCCATTGAAACCATGACCGCATACATCGTGCAGGTCAGCCTTGGGGACACGCCGACGGGAACACTGGCGTACCATACCATCTTTGCCGTCGGCATGACGCTGTTCCTCTTCACCTTTCTCCTGAATATCGTGGCACACCGCCTCCGCCGCCGGGTGACGAAGAGTGGCTAGAAAGCGAGCGAGTACACCATGAATCAGAAAATAACGCCGCACGAGTCGATACCAAACATCGATAAAGATATGCTGACGAGGTCTGCCAAAGGCGAAACGACAGGACGCGTCTTTCAAGCCGTTGGTGTCCTGGCTGTTATTCTTCCGCTCGCTTTTCTTGTGGTCGTTCTTGCCGATGCTCTGGTCGATGGATCGCAAAGAATCGGCTGGGACTTTCTGGTCAGTTATCCTTCACGAATCGCCTCTGAGGCCGGCTTCCTTCCTGCCATCGTCGGGAGCGCCTATTTGATGATTCTCACCGCAATTATCGCCATTCCTGTTGGTGTGGGCGCTGCTTTGTACCTGGAGGAGTATTCCCAGCCGGGGAGGTTGACAAACCTCATTGAGGTGAACATCAGCAATCTGGCCGGCATCCCATCCATCATTTATGGGCTGCTGGGGCTTGAGCTGTTTGTTCGGGTGATGCAGTTGAACCGAAGTCTCGTTGCCGGAGCGATGACCCTTGCACTTTTGGCTTTGCCTATTATAATAGTGTCGGCACGTGAAGCCCTCAGGACGGTGCCACATTTATTGCGGGAGGCGGGGACGGCACTTGGAGCGGATCGCTGGCAAGTAATACGTCACGTGGTGTTACCCCTGGGATTGCCTGGAGTATTGACGGGGATCATTTTGGCGATCGCCCGCGTGATCGGGGAAACCGCCCCCCTGATTACCATAGGCGCACTAACCTATGTCGCGTTTCTCCCCAGAAGTCTGGACGATCCGTTTACGGCCATGCCGATCCAGATCTTCAATTGGGTCTCTCGACCTCAGGCCGACTTTCACACAACCGCCGCGGCGGGTATTGTCGTGCTGCTCGCCGGCATGCTGATTATGAATGCCGGGGCCATATACTTGAGATTCCGACTGCAAAAGAAAATGCAACAGTAACACTTATGGCGGATAATGATCTACATGGTATCAAGGATAAATCTGAATGGTCTATCAGGATGCGGTGACGATGCACAATAATCAGCATAAAGCCAGTAAGGTAGCGCTTGAAGTCCGTCAACTCAATGCCTGGTACAGCAGTACGCAGGTACTGAAGGACATATCGATGGATATCCGACGCCGACAGGTAACAGCTGTCATCGGGCCCTCCGGCTGCGGTAAATCAACCCTGGTGCGGTGCCTTAATCGTATGCACGAGACTGTACGCGGCGCCCGGGTGCAGGGCCAGGTGTTTGTTGATGGTCTGGATATTTATGACAGTCCCATCAATCCTGTTCAAGTGAGACGGCGCATTGGAATGGTATTCCAGAAGCCCAATCCTTTTCCGGCCATGTCGATCAAGGACAACATCGTATCAGGGCTCAAAATGCAAGGCGTGCGTGTCAGGGACGAAGCGCGCGTCGTCGAGGAGAGCCTTTCGCAGGCGGCACTCTGGGACGAGGTGAAAGATCGGCTGGAGGAGTCGGCTACGGGCCTGTCCGGCGGGCAGCAGCAGCGACTATGTATCGCCCGCGCACTGGCATTGCATCCGGATATCATACTCATGGATGAACCGTGCTCAGCACTGGATCCTATTGCAACAAGTCGAATCGAGCAACTCATGCATGAACTGGCGCAGCAGTACACGGTGGTGATTGTCACGCACAACATGCAACAGGCTGCACGGGTGGCCGACGATACCGCATTTCTTTTTATGGGCGAGTTGATCGAATTCGACGCTACAACACGGATCTTTACCAAGCCGGGTAACAGACGCACAGAAGACTACATAACAGGGCGATTCGGGTAATCCCCCGGAGGAAATAAATGCGCAACCGACACATCGACCACGAGTTTCAGGTCGCACTCAACACTCTGCGGCAGAAACTTTCAGAGATGTTTATGCTGGCCGAAGCGATGTTTGGAGCGTGCATCGAATCGCTGAAGGAGACCGGGCGGGAAGCCGGCGCGCAAGTTCGGCACGACGAAGACGGGCTGGACCGGTTGGAAGAGGAGATCGACGAGCTCTGTCTGAATATTCTGGCTCTGCGAAATCCGGTCGCCTCGGATCTGAGATTCGTAGCCGCTTGCCTTAAGATGATCACCGATTTGGAGCGCATCGGAGATCTGGCTGTGAATGTGGTGGAGAGACGCGATCAGATTCTGATCGGCGGACCACCAATAGTTCAGGATAGTGTCGCTCGCATGGTGCAGGAGCTTTACGGTATGTTTGCCGACACGAAGACATCGCTGCGCAACATCGATTGCCGGCTTGCCCGGGAAGTGATCAGCAGAGATGAGGTCATCGACACCCTGTGTACTTCGCTGTTTCGGGAAACGGTCTCGAGTGTAGTGGACGGCAGTCTCGATGCACGGGCTGCAGCCGGATTTCAATCGACGGCAAAGTATATAGAGCGGATTGCAGATCATCTCGTCAATGTGTGCGAACAGGTGTTGTTTATCGAAGAAGGCACAAAGGGTTAGGTTAGCGCTTTAGCCTTGGCTTCGGTCCAATTCAAACGCAACCATGCTCTTGGATGATTTCATGAAGCGCGCAATAGGCTTTGAAATTCCTGGTCAGCCGATCCATCCTGGTCGTAACGACCACATCGACCTTGTTATGCTTAATATTTTCAGGAAGCTCACTGAGTCCGGGACGGTCGACGTAAGCTTTACCGTCAAGTAGACAATTCAAAAGTAGAGTTTTCGGCGATTTGGCGTTCTCTCCATGTCGTGCGACGGTGGATGTCAAATCAAGAATCGTTTTGTCTGCATTCAGCCGCTGCCTACGTGGATTGCCATTGTCGATTTTGTAGTTATGTTGGCCACGTTGACGTGATATATTCAGATCAGTATGTCGCCCACGTGGAAAACCGGGCGGGAGCCGACAGCCCGTGAATTCAGCGCCCAGGATCGCGTTTGCAGATAGGGAATGTGAAACCGTGACTGAACAGCAAGATGACAAAACGCGCGCCCACGTCGTTCTGACCGAAGGGACGGTCGTTTCACATTACCGCATCATTGAGAAAATCGGTGCCGGCGGCATGGGAGAGGTCTACCTGGCAGAAGACACCAACTTGAAGCGCCGGGTCGCTTTGAAGTTTTTGCCCACCCAGGTGGCACGGGATGCCGAGACCCGGCTCCGGTTTGCCCGGGAGGCTCAAGCGGCCGCCAAGCTGGATCATCCGAATATCGTCACGATATACGAAGTCGGCGAATTTCATGGCCAGCCCTTCTTCGCCATGCAATATGTCGAAGGTCACACCCTTCATCATTACTGCCGGAAAACGATACTGTCGTTCGAGCAGATTACGTCGATCGGGTCAGACATAGCGGCGGGCCTTTCTGCGGCCCACAACGCCGGCGTCATCCACCGGGATATCAAGGCGTCGAATGTCATGCTGGACAGCCAACTGCGCCCGAAGATCCTGGATTTCGGTTTGGCCACCATCAGGGGAGGCGACATGCTGACCAGGACAGGATCGACCCTTGGCACGGTCGCTTACATGTCGCCCGAGCAGGTACAGGGTCGCGACGCCGATCACCGCTCGGATATTTTCTCTCTCGGTGTCGTGCTCTATGAACTGGTCACCGGCCGCACACCGTTCACGCGCAACAGTGACGCGGCCAGTTTGCAGGCGATCATCAGCGATTCTCCCGAACCGATGGCGCGCTACAAGGCCGATGTCGCGCCTGATCTGCAAAGACTGGTCGACAAAGCCCTCGCCAAGAATCCCTCGGAGCGCTATCAGTCGGCGGCCGATCTTGTCGCCGATCTTAGCACGATACACCGGTCATTCAGCTCGGGCCTGTCCGGGGCAAGCGAAAGCATAGCCGGGGAAAGGCCCTCCATTGCCGTCCTGCCGTTTGCCAACATGAGCGCCGATGCCGAGAACGAGTATTTTTCCGACGGCCTCACCGAGGAACTACTCAACGTGCTGGCCAAAAGCCCCGAGTTAAAAGTAACCGGTCGTACGTCGTCGTTTGCTTTCAAGGGCAAACAGGAGGACCTTCGGGTAATCGGCCAGAAACTGGGCGTGGGAACACTACTGGAAGGCAGCGTCCGCAAAGCCGGCAATCGTGTTCGCATTACGGCTCAGTTGGTGAATGTGGCCGACGGCTTCCACCTCTGGTCCGAAACGTATGACCGGATCGTCGAAGACGTATTCGCGGTGCAGGATGAAATCGCTGCTGCGGTTGCCAGGGAGCTGCATGTGACCCTCCTGGGTACATCCGCTATCAAGCAGACGGTTGATCCGGAAAGCTACCAGTTGACACTGCAGGCCAACGGACTGGTCCGGAAATTCACCGAGGCAGATGTCGCCGAAGCCCGCAAACTGTACGACCGGGCGATCGAACTCGACCAGAACAATGCCGCAGCGATCGCCGGACTGGGTCGGGCGTGGGTTGTCCAGGCAGCGTATGGGTTTGGCGATGAGGACTCTCTGGAACAATACCGTCGGGGTAAAGAACTGGCGAAGCGGGCGTTGGAGATCAATCCGGAGCTTCACGAAGCCTTCTGGACACTCGGTTGGGTACGGGCGGCGTTTGAATACGACTTCGATGATTCATACCAGCATTTCAAGAAAGCGTACGATCTAGCTCCTAACAATGCCGGGGCTATCGGCAACCTCGGATTGATAGCCGCGTTGAAGGGTGACTTTGAGGAATCTTCGACCTACTTGTCGAAAGCGCTCGACCTCGACCCGCTCAATCCGGAGACATACATGAACTACGGCAAGCTGCTGGTATGGGCGGGCCGGGAATCTGAGGCGGAGGCGCTGTTCCGCCGAGCCCTCGAACTGAGCCCCGGAATGGCGACCGTGCATCTTTCTCTCGGCTGGGCCTACCTGTTGCAGGGGAGGCTGGATGAAGCGCTCGAAGAAATGAAACAGGAAAAGTCGTCGGGTTATCAGTCCTGCGGCCTGGCCATGGTATATCATGCGCTGGGACGCGCCGAAGAGTCGCGGGAACAGCTAAACCGTCTTCTCAACGAGAGCGGTGACGATTGGAGTTTCCAGGTGGCCACGGTCTACGGTTACATGGGAGACGTAGACAAGGCGTTTGAATGGCTGGAGAGATCCGTCGTCTCTCGCGATGCCGGCGTACCGCTCACCAAAGTGTCCCGCTTCTTTACGTCCCTGGCAGATGATCCTCGCTGGCCGAGATTTCTCAACAAGGTCGGTTTGGCGGATTAGTTCCTGGCGTGTGCTCAGGTTACTGAAGCGGCGAGACTGCGGTCACATTTCGGTGTACGTTTCCATGCCCAAAGCGAACAGGAGATTTGCCCTCCATTTGTCCGCCCGACTGCCGGCGGCGTCTGCAAAGTACGGGCAACAGCAGCGCATCGGTCCCAGCGTCAGCACTATGCCGGCTATCAACTTGATTTGCCGGCGCCGTACCGTTCAAGAAAACGTTCCTCGGCATCGACCGTGCCGATGAGCACGATCTCGGCATCGGCAGGCATAGTCTCGAACGGGTTCGGGATGACTTCGGTACCACGCTCGGTCTCCATTGCCACCACGCTGCACCCGGTATCTTCCCGAATTGCCGACTGCGCAATCGTCATTCCCGCGAGCGGCGCCGGCATGCGAACCTTGAACATGTTCAGGCCTTCGGCAACCATCAATACCCCCCCGCGTCGCAGCATGTTCAGGACCGCGCCGGCCCCCATTGAGGCATAGGAAAGGACAATATCGGCGCCGGCACGGTGCAGGGTAGCGACATTGCGTTCATACGTCGCACGACTGAGGATCTGGATATCGGGGCGGAGTTGTCGGCAGTAGATTGTGAGATACACATTCAGGTCGTCTTTGTTGGTAGTGACGATGGCGGTCGAGGTATCGTAGATCCCGGCCTTCTCGAGTATAGCGAGGTCGGCGGCATTGCCGAGAATGTCCTTTTGCGGATCCACGATCAGGTCGGGGTTGATTTCCACGATACGGTAGTCGACCCCCCGCGACGCCAGCGCCCGGGCGGTCGCCCGTCCGACACCACCACCGCCGAGTATCATCACGGGAGCAGCGGTTGTGCTGTACTCACTAAAGGTCTTGTTGTAGCGGGCCAGGTGTTCTTTCGAGCCGGCCAGCACCAGCACCGTGTTGTCATGAATCATCGTTTCCCCGCGTGCCAGTTCAAAGCGACCGCGTTCCCACACGCCGACAACCGTAACTCCCGCTTTCTCGCGCAATGCGGTTTCCTGCAGCGTTTTTCCCACCAATGGTGTACGATGCGCTGCGGCCTCCGCAATCTGGAGTTGATCAAACTGCCCGATGACATGCGCCATGGCATCCCCGCCCAGAGTGCGCACGGAAAACGACTGGCCGATCATCTGCGCGAATTTAAGCACGTGATCGCTGCCGGCGAGTGTCAGGATGTCCACGGAATTGTCTTCACGCACCGAAGTGACGATGGGTACGTTCTTCGCCAGTTCCCTGGCCGTGAAGGCCACGTTGGTGTTGACGACATCGCCGGCCGTGCTGGCGACAAGGGCAGCCGATTCCACCCGCGCCCGTTTCCAGGTTTCCGGATCATCCAGATCTCCCACCATTACCTTCAGCCCCTGGTCGTGCAGCCGCAGGGCGTCCTCAACTTCAGGTACCAGCAGTGCATACTGGTAGTCGTATTGCTCGAGGCGGCGTATCAGGGCGCTGCTGACCTCGTCGTGGTGCGTGAGAATGACGTGACCGCGGATGTCAGGAGGGAGCTGCCGCGGCGCCCGTGAGGCGGCCCGGGCGTTCATCCATGGCTCGTAAAAGAACTCGATGAAAGTGAAGGGCAGCAACACCAGCAGGAAGATCATACCGGAGAGGAGGACGACAATCGAAAACAGGCGTCCCAGATCGGTGTGAAACGTAATGTCGCCGAACCCCAGCGTCGACATGACAGTGAGCGTCCAGTAGAAGCCGGTGATCCAGGTGTGGTCCTGCCCTTCGCGCAACATCAGCAGATGGAATACCACCGTGAAGATCAGTATCATTCCCGCCAGTACGGCGAGAAAACGCAGGAGTACGCGAAGATTGCGGCTGCCGCGCCGGCTGCGCAGCATCATGGCCAATTCAGCTGGAAAAGCCTTGAACATGTTGTCCTTGAGTTCTTACGTCACCAGGTTGCGGCGTTCTCCAAACGGACCTCCACCAGATTATTGCCTTCAACGACCTGGGGGCAAGCCAGGGGCCCACGCATCTCCCTGGTGAAACATTGCAGTTACGCTACCGTCACAACTGACAACAGCATATGCTATTCGATCGGTTCCGGCAATCTATAATGACTCGATCGGCCAAGTCAGGCGTTGGGAGCCGAAAGTCTTGCCCTGCCATCGAATCTGACGGATACAATGTCTGACTCCAGATGCTCAGGTGTTTGCACACCGCTCATTAATCCGTACATTGGATGAACCTCGATGACTGCTGCCGGGTATCACGCGCTGAGCCTGATTCGAGAAGTTCAACGA
>CAZJCK010000060.1:0-22249 GCA_964544635.1 uncultured Ignavibacteriales bacterium
AGTATCTCGGCAATCAGGTTATTCTGTGGGATGTCACCTGTCAGAATAGTCTTTAGCAGCCCTTAGGGGAGGGAAATTAGAACGAAAAAGAGAGCGGTTTTAGATTGGCACCTATACGGGATCTACACCCTCGATCGTTAACTGGATACAAGGCGACGGTCCGTACCCACGAAATTGAACTGGGGAGGATTATGCGTCATGATGTAAGACAATTGTTTGTGCTTGTCGCGCTGTGCGCCGGACTGCTGGTGGTATCGTGCAACGACGACAAACCGACCGAACCGGACCCGGAGAAAGACTACCCGGTCTACATTGCCGATATCAATCAGCCGCGCCTGTTTACCTATTATCCACAGAGCCGCACAATCGATTCAGCCAACATACCCTGGCGCGCGGAGGAAGGGATTACCGTTTCGGCGGATGGCCGTCTGCTGTACCTCGCTCTGTATAACGAAGTCGTCGTCGTCGATGCCGGGTCGCTCACCGAAGTTACGCGTCTGCCCTATCAGCCGGATGACCAGGTTGCGGTGAGTCCCGACAACCGGCTGGTTGCAATCGCTAACGGCGGCCTTCACCTGCTCAGCACAAGCGACTACAGCGTGGTTTTTGACGATACGGTGCCGGTCATCCATTGCCGTTTTTCAGAAGACAATCAGACGCTGTACTGCGTTCGGCAGGGGACTGGTTCCGTGTATACGGTTGACCTGGGCGACTCCACCTATCCGACATCCGTTACGGAAGTTTCGGACGGGCTGCTGCACTTTGCCGTGCCGTCGGTCGATGAGCGAAAGCTCATGTTGTATGCTCGATACGACACTTTCCTGTTCGCTTTTGAAGTCTACGACAGACTTCTCGATTCGACCGTGTTCCAGGATGTCCTGGTGCCCGGTTTCGGGCAGGTCGAAATTACACCTGACGGCCGTTTTGCGATATATACCAATCCGGGGAGAAGCGGAACCGATCCACTTCCGCCAGGAACCTTTACAATCTATGATGTCGAGACTAATACAATACTCGATACTGTTTCGACGTTGGAGTACGAACTACCGCCATGTATCTGCGCACCCAATATGGCCGCTATTTCACCGGGCGGCAGGTGGCTGATCGTAATTGCGGGCATTCAGCTTGCGCCGCAAGTACTCTACCTTTACGATTTAGAGCACGATTCACTTGTCCATTATCATGATTTCGGAACTGTAGTACTCACAAATCCAACGGTTCAACAAATCAAATGACGGAAATCTCAATGAAGGGGAGGGGCTCATGTCCCCTCTAAAGTCGATGATGGTCTGTATGCTCGCGCTGTGCGATTCGATTTGAATCGGTGTTCGGACCAGATGAATTGCAGAACTTCGCTGAGTCAGTCGATCGCATCGAGCACATGCTCGTGGACCAGCCCGCTATTGACGACTTCGTGATATTCTCGCTCACGACTGGATAATGATGGCGACTCGTACGATCCGCTCGACCTGGCTTTCCTGATTGACTACGTCTTCTCCGGAGGGGCTGATCCGTTTCCCAGCGTATTACTCGGTGACCTTGACTGCGACGGTGAAACAGGCCCGACCGATTTGGCCATTTTGACAGACTTTCTGTACAATGGCGGCCCTAAGGGGCCGTACCCCTGTTTCGCCTACTAATCTGCCTAAACGACAACGGGCGGGCCGGAGGGCCCGCCCGCGCGGTGGCACTGATCACGGGAAGGAAACAAGATAGGTCGGAGGGTTGGGCAGCCTCCGCATCTGATGCTTGTATCCCCTCAAACGTCTCGAATCCCCTTTCGGCCGCGCCGACAAGCCGCCTGTCGGGTTTCTGTCGTGGCTGGCACAGCCGTCTTTTTCGAGTCAATTCATTGCAACATCAATAGATAAGCGTTACCATGCAGTATGGAGCAAAAAGGACCATCACTCACCGTTGATGTCATCATCGAGTACCCCGACGGCCGCATGGTGCTGATCAAACGCAAAAACGATCCGTTCAAGGGCCACTGGGCGCTGCCGGGCGGTTTTGTCGATATCGGCGAGACGGTCGAGCAGGCGGCGATCCGTGAGGCCAAAGAGGAGACCTCTATCGAGGTCAAACTGGTCAAGCTGGTGGGGGTCTATTCCGATCCGCAACGCGACCCGCGGCGGCACACCGTTTCGGTTGTCTTCCACGCTGTCCCGGTGACCGGCGAGCCGAAAGCGGCCGACGATGCGGCCGAGATCATGCTCACCCAGTCACCGCTTGAGCACGAGCTGGCGTTCGACCATGCCCGGATCATCCGCGACCACCTCCCCGGCAGTGAGGAGACTGTGGAAAATGACTGACATCCGCGACATGACGATCGACGACCTGATCGAGAACCTCGAGGACTGTTTCGACTGGGACGACCGGTACAAATATATTCTCGAACTGGGCCGGGCGCTGTCGCCGCTTGAGGAATCGGCGCAGACCGAAGAAAATCGGATTGTCGGCTGTCAGTCGAACGCCTGGATGACTGCCGAGAAAATTCCCGGCGACCAGCCGCGGTTGAAGCTGCACGCCGGTTCCGACACGCAAGTCGTGCAGGGGCTGATAGCGATTGTGCTGATCGCATACTCCGGAAAGACCGCTGAAGAGATCAAGGCGCTCGATATCGAGTCGCTCTTTAAACGGCTGGGGATCGAGAAGCACTTATCGCCGGTGCGCGGCAACGGGTTACGTGCGATGGTACAGACGATTCGCCGTCTCGCAGATGATTTGGATCAAGACGAGTAGTGTGACATAAAAAAACGGCAGGACCCGAAAGTCCTGCCGCCAACCTAACAGTACACAAAGTGTTCCCTTCTCGTACCTTGGAACCGTCCTTGGCTCTCCACTATATGATACGTTTCACCCCGAAATTTGTTCGATTTTGGTCACGGTGCGACCGGCAGAATGTCGATCGGCGGCGTGTGCACCGACTTTAGACCAGCCGGAGCGGGCGCAAATGACGGTTGCGAGGCGACCGCTCGACCCCGTTATTGCGGCCTATGCAAACAGCCCTGCACATACGTTCGCTGGTCAAACAGCTTGAGCGCGAGGCGGTCGGCGGCAGGATTGTGGCCACCGAGTTCTACAAGAAAGAGCGCGCCGCCTGGTTCATCATCAAGTCGGACAAGGGGCGCCAGGCGCTTGGGATGGTCTATCATCCGGCCGGCTTCGGCAGTTTTCTGGTGCCGGCCTCCAAGATGCGTCTGGACACCCGCGAAAAACCGTGGCCGATTTTCAAGCTGGACGGCTGTATTGTCGAGGCGGTCAACCAGTACGGCCTGGATCGTATCTTCGAGCTGGTGGTGGTGCGCAACGATGAACGGTACCGGGTCGTGTTCGAAGCGATCGGGGCGAACGGCAATATCTGGCTGCTGGATGATCAGGGGGGGCGCCTGGCCACCCTGCGCAAGCGGGATTTTGTCGAAGGCGAACCGTACGAAGCGTCACCGCAACCGGCGCAGTTTGATCCGTACACGGTGACGGCTGGGGAGCTTGCAACGGTACTGAACGATGACGATGCGCCGATGCTTGGCACATTTCTTTCCCGCCAGGTGATGGGCTTTAACAAGACGATGGCCTACGAGCTGCTCGAACGGTGCGACATCGATGGTGATGCTGTCCCCACCGAGGACCGGGTGCAGCGCCTGGTTGCGGAGATGCGACGGTTGGCGGAAGCATTCGACAATCCCGATGCCGGCTACATGCACCGTGGCGGTCCGACCCTGGAAGTCTATCCGTTCAAACTGCGGGTCTACGACGAGCAGCCGGAAAAGTACAAGACCCTCTCGCTGGCGGTGCAGGCGATGGTCGAGTTGCGGCAGGTTTCAAAGGAAGAAGAGTCGATCGAGAAGACCGTCCGTGATGCCGTCAAGCGGGCGGTCAAACGATTGCGTCGACGTCTCGGCCAGATCCAGAACGATATCGAGAAAGCGGCCGACTACGAGAAGTACCGAAAGTATGGCGAGCTTCTCAAGATCAACCTGCCGTCGATTAAGCGGGGAATGGCGGAGGTAACGGTTGATGACGTTTACCATGATCCGCCGGCGCCGGTCAGTATTCCGCTCGATCCGGCGTTGCCGCCCCACGAGAATGCCGAGGAGTATTTCAAGAAGCATCGCAAAGGGAAGGAAGGCTTGGAGTTACTCGAACGTCGCCTCGAGATCACGCGCAGCGAGCTTGAAGAGATCGAACAGATCGCCGCCGCGCTTGATGCCAACTTCGATGCAGCCTGCCGGCAGTATCGCTCGGAGATCGATGCCCTGCTGCCCAAAGAAGGAGTCAAGCGCGACGATCAGCCGCGCCTGCCGTACCGTGAGCACACCCTGTCCACCGGCCTGACGATCTACATAGGCCGCGACGGAAGCGACAACGATCGCACGACATTCGAATTCGCCCGGCCGTACGAATTGTGGTTTCATACCCAGCAGTGCCCGGGATCGCACGTGGTGATGAAGTTTCCGAACAAGAGTTTCGAACCGTCGCCGAAAGAGATTGCCGAAACTGCCGCCATAGCTGCCTGGCATTCCAAAGCGAAGAACGATTCGGCGGTGCCGGTGGTCTATACGCCGCGCAAGTATGTGCGCAAGCCGCGCAAGGCCAAGCCTGGGCTGGTGACGGTCGAACGGGAGAAGTCGCTGATGGTGGAGCCGAAAAAGCCGGAGTAGGATCGACTACTCAAAAGTCCTGAGTATCGCCCGTACCGGTGCAGCATCCATCTGCTCGATCTTAAGCGGCAGGGCGATCAGTTCATAACGCCCGGGGGCAACATCGACAAGATGCAGATTCTCAAGCCAGCACAACCCGGCGTTGATGAAAATGTGGTGCACCGGCAGCGCTTTTGAATCCGCTTTGTCGATCGATGGGGTGTCCAGACCGACCAGTGTGATCTTGCGCGCCACGATCCACTCGGCAGATGCCGGGGAGAAGTACGCAGCACCTTCAGCAAAGGTATCGACGGCGCCGGTACCGGTGCGCAGGAGGAGACGCTCGGCTCCCGATTGTACTGCTTCCTCAAGATCCGCAACTTCAATGCTGCATGGGTGACGGTCCTTCAGTTGCATACTCAAGTCGACGACGAGCGCTTCACCAACAAACGATTCGAGCGGCAGGTCGGATGTCGTCTTGGCGTTGTCGATGATATGATACGGTGCGTCGGTGTGCGTGCCGGTATGCATGCTCATGGTCACGCTGCCGACATTGACCGAATCACCGTCGCCGATACGCATCACCTGGAACGGTTTGAATTCGGTGTCGCCCGGCCAGACCGCGATGGCGCTGGTAAGCGGTTGCGTGATGTCGATAATACGTTGTTTCACGGACAAGAGATCAGGTTACCGTGCGAGCGGTCTGCAGGTGCTTCTCGTACGCCCGACTCTGGATGATGTCGGCGATCTCGTTGATGACCGCCGCGAGTTCGTCGTCGGTATTATAGAAATGCGGTGACAGCCGGATGCCGGCGCGGGGACGGTAGTCGACGAGGAAGTTGCGGGCGTTCAGCTCGGTCGCGATCGGCAGGCCATGCTCAACATCGATGGCGACAGTGCCGCCGCGCTGCGACGGTTGCTTCGGTGCGGTCGTCGGCCAGCCGTGCCCGGCAGCCAGATCCAGCAGGCGCTGGGTCATTTCAAGGGAGCGGCCGCGAATCAGCTCGACGCCGATTTCGTCGATGATCTCCAGGCCCGGCCGGGCCGCGAACATCGCCGGTACATTCGGTGTGCCGCTGAGTAATCGGTAGGCGCCACTGGCGTAGCGCATCGTACTGTTGTCGAACGCGAACGGTTCCTCATGGGCCATCCAACCGGTGAAACGGGGCGTGAGCCTGTTAACCAGGTCGGGGCGAGTGTACAAAAAGCAGGTGCCGGGACCGCCACACAACCACTTGAGGCAACCGCCGACGGCGAAGTCGACATTGAGCGCGCTGACGTCAAACGGCACGGTGCCGAGCGACTGGTAGGTGTCGAGCACCACCTGGGCGCCGACGGAATGCGCGCGTTCGATGATCGGGGCGATATCGACAATGCAGGCCGACCGGAACAGGACGTGTGAAATCGGCACCAGCAACGTCCGGTCGTCAATTGCGTCGACGATCTTCTGCGCATCGATGGTGATACCATCATCCGACGGAATTGTTACCACCTCGCCGCTGCTGCCGGTCCATTGACGGTACAGGTACAAAAGCGACGGAAACTCCATGTCGACCATCACGACTTTGTTGCGCGGCGGTTTGATTTCAAAACAGGAGAGCAGTGTCGCCTGGGCGGTGGTAACGTTGGGTGAAAGTGTCACGCTGTCGGGCGGTGCGTTCATGATGGCGCCAATCAGGTCGCCGATCTCGCGCGCCATCAGCCACCAGCTGTCCGACCAGGCGCGCACGCCGCGTTCTTTCCACAGTGCTGTGTACTCCAAAAGCGCCGCCTCGGCGCCATTCGGCATGGCGCCGAGCGAGTTGGAGATCATGTGACAGCAGTTCTTGAGACTGTCGAAGCGGGAGCGGTAATCGATGAGTTTCATACTGTGCTACTCTCGGTTGTACGGCAGAGCCGCTCCCTTTGACTTGGAGTTGGGCAGAGTTCGTCGGGTATCACGCAGGTACGACTCCATGGCGTGCGCCATGTCCAGCAGTTTTTCGTTGGCCGCCTGCTTGACCGAGTCTTTAGTGAAACCGCCGCGCTTGAGCGGCCGGCCGGCCGGTTTGCCGGTCAAAATCTCGATCCCCTCGTCGATATGCCTGATCGCATAGACGTGGAACTTCTTCGCCTTCACCGCCTCGATAACGTCGGGACGCAACAGGATGTTCTCGCGGTTCGACCACGGCACCAGCACGCCCTGGTCACCCGTCAAGCCCCTGGCATTGCAGACATCGAACCAGCCCTCGATCTTTTCATTCACGCCGCCGATCGCCTGGATTTCACCCATCTGGTTGACCGAGCCGGTCACCGCGATATCCTGGCGCAGCGGGATCTCCGAAAGCGACGAGAGGATGGCGTAGACTTCGGTCGACGAGGCCGAGTCACCATCGACGCCGGAGTATGACTGCTCGAACGAGATCGAGGCCGACATCATGAGCGGTTTGTCCTGAGCAAAGATGCGCCGAAGGTAGCCGGTCAGGATGAGCACGCCCTTGTTGTGAATCGGGCCGGACAACTCGGCCTCGCGTTCGATGTTGATGACACCGGCGCGGCCGAGGGAGGTGGCGACGGTAATGCGGGTCGGCCGGCCGAAGGCGTATTCGCCGATGTTGTACACGGCCAGACCGTTAACCTGGCCCACCTCGGAGCCTTTGGTGTCGACCAGCAGAATATTCTTGTCGTACATCTCCTGGATTTTGTCTTCGATCAGGTTGACCCGGAGAATGCGGTCGCGCACAGCGCGGTGGACATCGATTCGTTCCACCTTTTTCGCTTTGCGCTCCTGCGCGGCGTAGGCGGCTTCGCGGATGATATCGGCCACCTGCGTGAAGCGGGTTGAAAGTTTGTCGCGGCGCCCGGCCAGTTTCATGCCGAACTCGACCACTGCCTGCATGCCGCTGGTGGCGAAAGCAGAAAGGCTGTCTTCGTCGATGACGCGGCGGATGAATTCAAAGTACTGCTTGCTGTTCGTCTTGTTGAGCTTCATCTCAACGTCGAACTCCGCCTTCACCTTGAAGACACGCTTGAAATCTTCGTCGTGACTCAGCAGCAGGCGATACAGCTCGGGGTTACCGATGACCACGACCTTCACATCGATCGGCACCGGTTCCGGTTTGATCCCCGAACCGGCCATCATGTAAAACGGATCATAGCCGGCGATCTCAACCTCGCCGTTCTTCAGCGCTCGTTTCAGGTAGAGCCACGAGCCTGCCTCGGTAAGGAGATCGATGGCATTGATAACCAGGTAACCGCCCGAAGCATCGATCAGCGAGCCCGCGAAGATGCGGGTGAAGTCGGTGCGCCAGTAGCCGAAGCGATCGACGACACGTTCGAGCGATCCGAAGAGATTCTTGTACGATGGTGATTTTTCGATAATGATCGGGGTATCGTCGCGTTCGGCATTGTCGAGTACGAGGTTGACCGAGAACTCCTCGAACGGTTCGCGTTTGCGGAAGGCGGGAGCATCCTGTTCGCCGCGCCTCGGCTGCGCTTCCTTAAACCGGTCGAGATCGGAGAGCAGCGCTTCCTCCACTTCGTCGAGATACTCTTGCACTTTTTCCTGCGCGTAGCGCTTCTTAAGGAGGTTGATCTTGTCGGCGACGAGCGGCGCAACCATGGAGTATTCCAGCTTCTCCATGGCATCTTCCAGCTTACCGGTCAGCTTCTTCGATTCAACCGATACCAGGTCGAACTCGCGGCGCAGCGAATCCCAGCGACGCCGCAGCTCGTCGAGACGGCTGAGTGAGAACTTGCCCTCCTTCGACAACTGCTCGAGCTTTTCCAGCGACGCCGGTTCTTCGTCGACCAGCGGCTGGATCTCGTTGCGCGTGCCCATACCCGACTGGATCTGGACCATGACAAAGCCGGCTTCACTGAGTTTGTCTTCGAAGCCGCTGATCAACTCCTTCTGACGACCCTCGAACTCGCGCATGATGCGGTTCTGGCGATCCTTGAAATCTTCCGACAGGAAAATCTTCGGTACGACCTTGCGCACCGACGAGGTCAGGTAGTTCATGTCTTTCTTGAAACGCCGGCCGTCGCCGACGCTGAAAATGATGGCCCGCGGGTTGTCTTCATTCTTGAAGTTATTGACATAACAAACATCGTGAAGTTGCGGCTTTTCGCGAGGGAGCTGTTCCAGCAGGTGCTTGATGGTCGAGGTACGGCCTGTCCCGGTAAGACCGGTCACGAAGATATTGTAGCCTTCGCTGCGTACGCTCAAACCCAGCTTGATGGCGTCGATCGCCTTCTTCTGGCCGATGATGCCGCAGCAGGGATCGACATCGTCGCTGGTCTCGACGCCTGCCGGACGGTCATCTATTTCGTAGAGTAGCTGTTTGTAGGCGAGTTCATGTTTATCGTAGATAGATTTCTTGCGCGCTGCCATGCTGTAGCCTCCGAAAATGTGGGTCGTTCGACAACATAGGGTGGTTGCGTCGGGCAGGAAAGCAGAAATCGACCAACCAGGCATTTGTCGTCACGATCGGCCAAAAAACAGCTATGGCCGTGATAATGCGTGGCGGTGTCAATTTGGCCTGCCGAAATGGCTGGCAGGGACTGTCACATTGTGTCCGTGGTCGGCAAAAAATGTTGAGGGCAGGACAATTCTTAAGATGTTAACAGTCAAAGCATTACTATCGGCCGATCTGCTAAGGTGTTGAAGTGCAAAGCTATACGCCTCCTTGACAATGCCCCGCCAGTGACATATTGTGAATCGTTCTTTTAGCATTGCGCATTGTTTTTTGGCGGTATCGTCTAGTGGTCAGGACGGATGGTTCTCAGCCATCAAACCGGGGTTCGATTCCCCGTACCGCTAAAAAATGACCCCGGGCAGCCCGACTTCCGGTCGTCTTGAGTCGGCTGCCCGGTTTTTTTTACCCGAAATCAAAGCTAACAGAAAAAAAGCCGATCAGTTTGTCTCAACCAATCGGCTCGATACTTTCACGATGTTTTGTCATCCTGTCCCTAACATGATCCCGGCGATACACCGCCGTTAAACAGCAGGTCGACAAAGAAGGACAGGTCAAGTGGGCCAACCGCACCGTCGGCGTCAACATCGGCCTCATCCGTACAGGGTGGCGTCACGCCGCCGTTGAATAGGAAATCGACAAAAAAGGCCAGGTCGAGCGGTTCGTTGTCAACACCGTTGCCGTTGATATCACCGCGGTCGCCGGTACAGCAATTGCCGCCCGATGAGGTAAAATTCTGGATGAACCCGGAATTGAGGTTATACGAGGTTGAGCTGCCGGGACCGGCCGCCGTCTGACCAACCGTGCCAACCAGAGTATAGCTGGTCGAGCTGCTTTGTCCACCGCCACCGCTGAGTACCTGCCAGTTGATTTGTTCACCGGCGGCTGATGCCTGTGGCGTCGGGGGCAGTTTCTTCGGCGAAACCGCTTCGGCCGCCTGCTCGATTTTTGCTTTCGGAGAATCGACTGACTTGGTGCGCTCGGCTGCATCTACTGCCGGCGCCGACGCACACAGCAGCAACGCCGCAAGCAGGGTGGTGGATTTCATCGGATTACCTCATTGCCTGTGTATTTATGGGCAAGATATATCCATTTTCCCGATTCGTCAAGGTCTCTTTGCCTGCGGCCGGGTACACCCGATCGCTGGTACCATCGACAATTTAGCCTTGAACTACTCTGCCGTTTTGGCCGTTACAGGTACGGACCGGCGACGGCCGCCCGTGCCGGTCCAAAGCCGGCAACCAATATCGCACTGAACCGCAGGAGCATATCTTGATACGTCGTCTTCTTACCGCTGCACTTGGCCTCACCCTGACAGTCGCCACCGCCACCGCTGTCCCTCTCGATACTGTCCTGACCCACGGCGAGAGTCGCTACAACGGACGGCAGGCTGTCGCCGACAACTTCGGTTTCGACTCTGTTGCCACCTTTCAATTCATTGCTGCCGGTGGTTCCGACTGCTGGGGCTGGACCGCGCCGGACGGCACCGAGTACGCCTTCATGGGTGTGCTCGACGGCGTAGCCGTTGTCAATGTCACCGATCTCACGGTAGTCCAGGAGGTAGCGATGACACCCGGCGGCTGTGGCGCCACCTGGCGCGATCTGAAAACGTATCAGCACTACCTGTATGTGGTCTCGGAGTGTTCCGGCCTGAACCAGGGTTTGCTGGTGATAGATTTGCAGTACCTGCCCGACAGTGTATCGGTGGTGGGTTCATTTCCGGTCGACGGTACCGCGTCGCATACCTCGCACAACCTGTCGATCGATACGGTACAGGGGTATGCGTACGTGGAGGGCGCCTTTAGTCCCTCGGTGTATATCCACGACCTGTCAAATCCGGAGGCGCCGGTGTTTGTCGGCGGGTTTCAGCAGACCGGTATCCACGACCTGCATGCCCATGACAACCGGGTGTACACTGCCGACGGTACCAACCCGACATTCTCGGTGTGGGATGTTGCCGACAAGCTCAATCCGACCTTGCTGGCGCGAGTGACCATCCCCAACCCCGGCTATGTGCACAACATCTGGCCGTCGGGGGACGGCCGCTATGTGGTCACCACCGAAGAAACAGCCAACAAGACGATCAAGATCTGGGACATCGCCGACCTCGACAACATCACCCTTGTAGGTGAATACCTGGGCGACTCGCGCCTGGCGCATAACGCGCACTTCCAAAACGGCTTGATTTATGTCTCGCACTATGAATCGGGCGTGCTGGTGATCGACCCGACCTCGCCGTCGCTGCCGCAACTGGTCGGTGCGTTCGATACCTACCCAATTGGGGAGAGCCCGAGTTTCAACGGTTGCTGGGGTGTGTATCCGCACAACGCAAGCGGCCTGGTGTATGCCTCCAATGACAACGGCAAGCTGTTCATACTCCGCTCACTGGCGTCGATCGATCTGCCGGCGGCGGTGGCGATCAATCTTGGGGATGAGAATCCGACGCAGGTAGTCGGCGACCAGCCGACATTCTACTGGTCATTCCGTGATACTGTCGGCAGTCAAACGGCCTACCAGCTCGAAGTCGGCACCGATACCGACTGGTCGGTAGCCGAGATGTTTGCCACCGGTGAATTGATTTCGACCGATACCTCGCACCTGTACACGGGTGATCCGTTGATCGAGGGCGCCACCTACTTCTTTCGCCTGCGTGTCAACAACGGCCTGGAGTGGGGCGAATGGCGTACCGGACGCTTCACCATGAACCGAACACCATCCGGGCCGACCATCCTTTCGCCCGGATCGGGCGCAACCCTGGTTTTTGACTTCGTACAGCTGAAAGTGCTGAACGGCGCCGATACCGACGGTGACCGGTTGTTCTATGATTTCGAAGTGTACCGCGACGCTGCTTTGACGATGCGCGACACGCTGGTTGCAGC
Organism: uncultured Ignavibacteriales bacterium; assembly: GCA_964544635.1. GTDB lineage: Bacteria > Zixibacteria > MSB-5A5 > GN15 > FEB-12 > CAZJCK01. Next base: position 11,971 of record CAZJCK010000060.1, read on the forward strand.
GGTGCCGCAGACCGCCGATTCGACCTCGTCCGGATTCCTCAGTCTCGATCCGAACGAGCTTTACTACTGGCGGGCGCGGACATTTGACGGCGGCGAGTATTCGGCCTGGTCCGGGGTGGCGCAGTTTCAAACCCGCGAGAATGCGCGCGTCACGGTGCCGACTGAATTTGGCTCGATTGCAGCTGCCTACGCCGCGGTATCGTACGGCGACACCATCCGGCTTGCAGCCGGCAGCTATGAAGAGCAGGTGCTCGTTATTGACAAGCACGTGCATATTGTCGGCGACGGTCCCGGGGCGACGACGCTCAGCATGCCGACTGGCGAGACGGGCAACCTGATCGAATTCGGCAATGTTTCGGGACCGGTCACCGTGAGCGGACTTACCCTTGTCGGCGGTGGCGCAGCCCGCGTGATCAACCTCCCGACCAACCAGCAGTCGACCGTCACCAACAACTACATCATCGACCACACCGCCACGGGCGGCCGCACGATTGACATCACCGGGGGCAACGCCCTGATCGCGAACAACCTGTTTTCAGGCAACAACGCGCTGGCGGTCGTCTTCGCGTCGTTCGGCGATGTCCGCGTGATCGACAATACCTTTGACAACAACCGTCGCGGTGTTGTCTCCAACAGCGCCGTCACGGCGTACAACAATTCGTTCACCAACCTGACCGATGAGGCGCTGATCGGTTCGTTTGTCGACAACGATTTCAACAATTTCTTCAACAACGGCGCCAACGCATCGTCGGGGATAACGCTCGGTAACAACAGCCTGACGGTTGATCCGCAGTATGTCGATCCGCCTGCGCTCGACTACCGGCTGGAGAACACCTCGCCGCTGATCGATGTCGGCCATCCTGATCCCCGGTACAACGATCTCGATGGCAGTCGCTCCGACATCGGCGCTTTCGGCCCGCGCGTGCCGACCGATATCGGTGATGGCGACGGCGTGCGCCCGTTCAGCTATTCGCTCTCGAACAACTACCCCAATCCGTTCAACCCCAGCACGACTATCAGCTACTCGCTGGCACAACGCGGCCCGGTGACACTGCGCGTCTACAATAGTCTCGGCCAGGTGGTAAGTACGCTGGTCAACGAGATTCAGCCGGCCGGTGCGTATGAGGTTGAGTGGGACGGACGGTCGGCGTCGGGCAACCGTGTCGCCAGCGGCCTGTATTTCTACCGGCTGGAAGCGGGCGAGTTTGTCAAGTCGCGCAAGATGGTGTTGCTGAAGTAGAGTCGTCTTGGTGCGCGGCAGACGTCCTCGTCTGCCCCTGTTTGTCGGCACAACCAGGGCCGGAATGTCCGGTGAACTTCTGGCGTCGGCCGGCACTTCCCGTAATTCTGCATCCGGCTTCGGCGGATTAGAGATTCCGGGCTATAATTTCCCACCGACGCACGGCAGGTTCTGTGTGCCACTAAACGTCACTCACGCCCGGTCCGTCTCTATTGACGACGAATAACTTATGGTTTGACATTCCGGTCCGGATGCCCCATACTGCCCGGCAACCGGTATAGAGACGCCAATGCGATTAGTAAGTTATCTACCCGCCATACTGCTCTTTACACTTTCCGAGGCTGCTTTTGCCGCCGAGGATCAGGGTGTTTTCCTGACCGACCGGATCAACGCCCTGGTGCTGGTGGTGGTCTTCTCGGCAGCTATCCTCATGTACACCAACTGGGCCAAACAGGGCAAGGACCTGTTCCTGCGCAAGATTCCCGGCCTCGATGCTGTCGAGGAAGCGGTCGGCCGCGCTACGGAGATGGGACGGCCGGTTCTGTACATTCCGGGGCTGCAGGAGCTTGACGAAATGGAGACAATTGCCGGGATCTCTATTCTCGGTCGTGTCGCCAAGATCACTGCCCAGTACGAAACACCGCTGATGGTACCGGTGCGTTATCCGCTGGTGCTGGCGGCGGGGCAGGAAGTTGTCGAGCAGTCATACAATGAAGCGGGAAAGCCGGATGCCTACGAAAAAGATATGGTGCGCTATGTGGCCGGTGAGCAGTTTGCGTTTACCGCGACCGTCAACGGCTACATGATGCGCGAGCGACCGGCCACCAATATCTACATGGGTGCGTTTTTCGCCGAGTCGCTGCTGCTGGCCGAGACCGGCAACGCCGCCGGCTCGATCCAGATCGCCGGCACGGCACGACCGGAACAGCTTCCGTTTTTCATCGCCGCCTGCGACTATACGCTGATGGGCGAAGAACTGTATGCCGCCAGCGCCTACCTGTCGCACCAGCCGATCATGCTCGGCGGCCTCAAGGGGCAGGACCTGCTTAAGATTATCATCACCATCGCCATGGTCATCGGAGTTGTACTGGTCGTGATCAGTTTGATCAATGTCGGCTTCACCGGCGGCGATACCTTTATGAACCTGTTTGAGGCGGTGTAGAGGATTCCGATGCGCAGGACTCTCCCTGTTGTAGTAGCCTTTATCACCGGTATGATCATGGTGGTGGCGTTCTTCTTCAACGAAGAAACCACCTTCGTGGGGGGGCTCCAGGGTGAACTGCTCAACTGGCTCATCATTATCGGCGGCTTCACACTGCTTCTGGGTATCGTGTCGATCTGGCGAGTGAACTTCACCGCGGTAGTGCGCCAGAAGTCCGGCTGGTTTTATAACCTGATTACGCTGGTCTCGCTGGTCGCGATGGCGGCGCCGTCGGTACTGCCCGAAACCTGGTCGTCGCTGTTCGGTGTCGGTGTGGGCTCGGTCTACGACTGGCTGTTCATCAAGATGCAGATGCCGATGATGGCGACGATGTTCGCTACCCTGGCGTTTTATATAGCGTCGGCCGCCTACCGAGCCTTCCGCGCCCGCAATCCCGAGGCGACCGTGCTCTTGATCACGGCGATCCTCGTCATGCTCTGGCGCGTGCCCATGGGTGAGGCCTTCTTGAATCTATTCCCGGGTGATATGCCGGCAATTCTCAATCGCTACATCATGAACGGCGCCAACCTGGCGGTGCAACGCGGTATTATTATCGGCGCGGCGCTCGGCGCGGCGGCGATGTCGCTGCGTATTATCCTCGGCATCGAACGAACCTACATGGGTAAGGGCTGATGGAAGAGCAGGCGAAACAGAAACCAACCACCTTCTGGGAAAAGATCGAATCGATTGACCGTCGCTGGGTCTACCTGCTGGTCGGCCTGTCGGTGATCATACCGTTCATCATCCCGATGAAATTTCCGGTGAGTGTAACGCCAGAAGTACGGAGCTTCTTTGAATATGTCGACGAACTCCCCGACAGTTCCAATGTCATGCTGGTGTATGACTACTACCCGTCGACCCTGGCCGAGTGCGAACCGATGGCGATCGCGGCGGCACGCCACCTGTTTGGTAAGGACTGTCGCATTATCACACTGAGCAACATTCCACTCGGCGGTCCGACAATGGCCGATGCCGTCACCCGCCGGATTGCCGAGGAGTTCGGCAAGGAGTACGGGATTGACTATATCAATCTCGGCTACAAGTACGGCTATGTGTCGGTGCTCAAGGGGATGGGCAACTCAATCGAGTCGATCTTTCCGACTGACTACTATGGTACGCCGCTCGATTCACTGCCGCTGATGGAACACGTCGTCAACTACAACCAGATCGACTTCATCTTCGAAATCGCCGACAACGCCACCGCCGACTACTGGGTATCGATTGTCAACGCCGGCTACGGTGTGCCAATGGGCGTCGGTGCCACCGCCGTGATGGCGCCGAAATTCTACGCCTTCGTCGGGTCCGGTCAGATTGTCGGCCTGCTCGGCGGCATGAAGGGCGCGGCGGAGTATGAGATTCTGCTCGGACGCGAGGATGCGGCCTTCCGTGGCATGGACATCCAGTCGATGGTGCACCTGCTGATCATCGGTATGGTGGTGATGGGGAACATCGGTTTCTTTGTCAGCCGTCGACACAAACGAGGGTTGAAGACGTGAGCGGCATAGAGACTTTCGAACTGTGGCTCGAGGCGTTCTTCACGCTCGCCCTCTTTTCATTCCTCTATAAAGACAACCCGATCTACAAGATCGCCGAACATATCTTCGCCGGCCTGACCGCCGGCTACCAGGTCGGCCTGATATGGGACACCGTCATCCTCCAGAAACTCTGGGATCCCATGCTGGACGGTCGCTGGTGGCTGTTCGTTCCGGGAATACTCGGCTTTTTGATGTTCGCACGATTTCTCCCGGGCAAATCGTGGATGGCGCGTACACCGCTGGCGATCGTCATGGCCGTAACAGCCGGTGTTTTCCTCACGACGCAGCTCCACGGACTGGTGCTGCCGCAGATGAAAAGTACCATGGAGCCGCCTGTCGAGGTACTGGACCGTGAGTTCGACGTGCATGATGGCAATATCGCCCGCTTTGCCATCGTCGAACCGGGTGAAGCCGCCGAGTGGCCGGCCGATACGACAGCCGTCCCGATGCCCTCGGCATTCACCGGCACCACCGATACGCTGGTCATTCCGGAACGGTCGATCACGGTGATTGATCCGGTGGTTACGCGAAGCGAGTCCGACAGCGTGATGATTGCCGCCCGATTCTACGACGCGCCCGATCGTGATATCGAAGATTACCGCGTCTCCTTCTCTTTCCTCAATCAGCAGTCAGGCGCCGATACAATATTGCTCGATAAGGGTATCACGCAGCGCTATGGCCTGATGGTCCAGAGCCGGGGAGCGGGGGAATACCTGGCCGCTTACACCATTCCCGGCGATGTCTTGCCGGCCGGGACGTACGATGTCAAGTTCACGGTCGAGCGGGTCAACCTGTTGTACCTGCTGTGGGTTATTGTCGTGGTGGGGGTCTGTTCCACGCTGATTTACTTCTACTTCTCGCACGAACATGTCGGCGTGCTGGGGGTAACTGCCAAGGTCGGCATCTGGTTCATCATGGTCTCGTTCGGCGCGCACTTCGGTTACACGGTAATGGGGCGAGTCTCGCTGTTGATCGGCCGCGTGCAGTTTTTGGTCGAGGACTGGATCGGCTCGTTCGGCCAAATGTTCTGAGCAGGCAAACCTTGCTCCAAACGACGCGAAATGCCTATACTGTAACTATGCGACGGATACTGTTTCTTATTCTGGCGTTGACTGTCGCCGCCGGCTGCGGCTACAATCCGGATGACCCGGTGTACGATACGCAGGCCAATCCGCACGATTTCCCGTCCGCCGCGCTGGCGCTGATCGACAGCATCGAGGCCAACCCGATCTACCCGGCCGACAGCATCTCCATCGACCTGGCCGATTTGTACACCTACAATCCGAGTTTGCTGGACAACGAGCGGTGGCATGATGTCATGTCGAAGCTCGGCATCAAGTTCCGGCATCGCGCCGATCAGCTCATCGATTCCGGCCTGGCCTGGTTCCCCGAGGTGACCAGCCTGTATGCTCTGGCGGCGGCCGCCCGTCCCGACGACGAGTGGGCGGTTACCCGGAGCCGTCGTTTTTTCTGCTTCGACAGCACCGCCCTGGGGTTTGCCGATACGTCGGCCGACAGCGTCGGCTTGAGCGACCGCCTTGGCTTCCTGCACAGCCGCCTGTTCACCGAACCGATCTGCCATGCCTTCACCCGCCTGCACCTGGCCGCGCCCATTCTCGATCCCTTCCTGTCGGTGCGTACCACCGCCGGGCAGATTGCCCGGTCGCTCAGCCCGCGGCAGGTGGCGCTGATCGATTATCTCGGCTATGCCGTTGGTCCGCCCGATACCACCCTGGTCAGTTTCGAGAATCCCGATATCCGCCTCGTCGCACGCAACCGTCGCCTCGATGAACACAGCGGCACGATGCAGGTCGAACTGTATTTCGTGGCCGGACAGTCGCTCGATCCCGAGTGGCAGTTCTGGCTGGTGACCGACAGCCTGAAAGGGGAGGCCACAGCCGACAGCGCCTTTGGCTTTGCGGCCGCTGTTCCGCTCACCGCCTGGGAGCCGATCGACCAGTGGGAGCCGGGAAGAACCATGGTTGTCACCGGCGACATTCCCTCGACCGCCGTCAACCAGCACTGGCAACTTACCCTGGTCAAACCGGGCGAGCAGGAGTATATCTTCGCGCGTCAGTTGGAAACCGGTAAGATGTTTGTGCCGTTGCGTTTGGTCGACTCGAAATCTTCCGATTAGCCCTTGTCAAAGCGACTTCGATTGTCTACCATTGTAGCCCACATGAGAAACTAAGGGTTACTAATGAAAGTGTTGATTCCGCTGGCGGGTGTCGGTACCCGTTTGCAGCCGCATACATTCGCTCATCCCAAGCCGCTCATTCACGTTGCCGGCAAACCGATCCTCGCGCATATCCTCGATCCGATTGTTGATCTCAATCCCGACGAAGTGGTGTTTGTCGTCGGCTACAAGGGGGATGAGATTCGGCAGTATATCGACGAGCGGTACGCCTCACTTAATGCCACCTATGTCGAGCAAACCGATCTTCTTGGTCTCGGCTATGCCCTGTATCTCGCCCTCAAAGATCACTCGACCAATGAACTGCTGGTCGTGCTCGGTGATACCATTGTCACGGTCGATCTGCAGGAATTCATCGATGTCGACGACTGGGTGCTGGGGCTGCGACAGGTCGACGATCCCAGTCGATTTGGGATTGCTGAGATCAGGGACGGTCACCTGGTGGGGATGGAGGAGAAGCCGTCCAACCCAAAATCCAATCTCGCCCTGATCGGCCTGTATTACTTCAAGAGCGGCGACATGCTTCGGGATCATCTCAAGGGTGTTATCGACGCCGGCAAGACAACGCGTGGTGAATACCAGCTCACCGATGCGCTGGCGACCATGATCGATGCCGGTATCAAGTTCAAGTCGTTTGAAGTCAACGGCTGGTATGACTGCGGCAAGATCGAAACGCTCCTGGCGACCAACCAGACTCTCTTGAAGAATCAGCCGCAGCCGGAAACGCCCGATCAGTCGGCGATTATCAAGCCGGTCTACATCGCGCCCGGGGCCAGCGTCACCGGTTGTGTGATCGGGCCGCATGTGTCGATCGGCGAGGGCGCGGTGTTACGCAACTGCGTCATCGCTAATTCCATAATCAATGCCAATGCACAGGTAGAAAATGTAGTGCTGACCGATTCCGTCATCGGCGAATCGGCGGTCGTGACTGCCGACAGGCAGACACTCGACATCGCCGACAAGTCCAGCCTCAAGCTCTGAGGTCTCCGACCCGTCGATGCACGCAAGCCGGCACCGTTCAATCACATAAGGAGAACAGCATGTCTGAAGGCAATTTTGTATTCTCGTCGGAAAGTGTTACCGAAGGGCACCCCGACAAGGTCTGTGACCAGATCTCCGATGCCGTCCTCGATGAAGTGCTCAAGGATGACAAGAAAGGACGCGTCGCGTGCGAGACGTTCGTGACGGTCGGGCTGGTCATCGTCGGGGGTGAAATCACGACGACCACCTATGTCGACGTCCACAGCCTGGTGCGACGCATCGTCAAAGAGATCGGGTACACTCACAGCCACTTCGGTTTCCAGTTTGATTCCTGCGCCATCCTCAACGCCATTGGCGCCCAGTCGCCCGACATCGCGCAGGGTGTCGACATCGGCGGCGCCGGCGACCAGGGATTGATGACCGGCTATGCCTCCAACGAAACCGAGGAACTGATGCCGATGCCGATCATGCTGTCGCACAAACTGTGCCGGCGACTCGCCGAGGTCCGCAAGGACAAGACGCTGCCGTATCTCGGCCCTGACGGCAAGAGCCAGGTAACGGTTGAGTATGAAGACGGCAAGCCGAAACGTGTCGACGCCGTCGTGGTGTCGTCGCAGCACACCGAGGAAGTCCTCGATGAATCCGGCAAGAAAATTACTCAGAAGATGATCGACGACGTTCGCGAGCACGTCATCAACAAGATCATCCCGGCCGACATGCTCGACGACAAGACTCGCTACTTTGTCAATCCGACCGGCAAGTTCGTCATCGGCGGTCCGCAGTCGGACACCGGCATGACCGGTCGCAAGATCATCGTCGATACGTACGGCGGTATGGCGTCCCACGGCGGTGGCGCTTTTTCCGGCAAGGATCCGACAAAGGTCGACCGCTCGGCCTGCTACATGGCGCGTAACATCGCCAAGAACGTGGTCGCCGCCGGGTTGGCCGAGAAGTGCACCATCCAGCTCGCTTACGCCATCGGCGTGGCCGAACCGGTGTCGTTGATGGTCTTTACCGACAAGACCGGTAAGATTCCCGAAAAGCGCATTGCCGAACTGATACGTAAGCATTTCGATCTCACACCGCGCGGTATTATCGAGGAGCTCAACCTGCTGCAGCCGATCTACACGAAGACGGCGGCCTATGGCCACTTCGGGCGGACCGAACCGGAATTCACGTGGGAACAAACGACAAAAGCCGATACACTTGCGAAGGACGCATAACCATGCCTGTGAAAAACGATATTGCCAATCCGAAACTTGCCAAACAGGGCCTGCAGAAGATCGAATGGGCCGAGAAGCGCATGCCGGTGCTCCGTCTCATCCGCGACCGCTTCAAAAAAGAGAAGCCGCTCAAGGGACTGAACATGGCCTGCTGCCTGCATGTCACTACCGAAACCGCCAACCTCGCCCGTACCCTCAAAGAGGGTGGTGCCAATGTCGCGGTGTGTGCCTCCAACCCGCTGTCGACACAGGACGATACCGCCGCTGCGCTGGTCAAGGAGTTCGGTATCAGCGTGTTTGCCATTCACGGTGAGGACAACAAGACCTACTACAAGCACATCCACCAGGCCCTTGATTTCAAGCCGCACATTACGATGGACGACGGCGCTGATCTGGTCAGCACCCTGCACACCGATCGTCGCGACCTCGCCGAATCCGTTATGGCCGGCACCGAGGAAACCACCACCGGGGTCATCCGCCTCAAGGCGATGGAACTGAATAAGAAACTGCTGTTTGCGGTGGTTGCGGTCAACGATTCCAAGACCAAACACTTTTTCGACAACCGCTACGGTACCGGGCAGTCGACCATCGACGGCGTGCTCCGCGCCACCAACATGCTGATCGCCGGTTCGCACGTCGTCGTCGCCGGTTACGGCTGGTGCGGCCGCGGCCTGGCCATGCGCGCGCGCGGCTTGGGGGCGCGGGTGATCGTGACGGAAGTCGATCACGTCAAGGCGCTCGAAGCAGCCATGGATGGGTTCGACGTCATGCCGATGGCGCAGGCGGCGACGAAGGGTGACCTGTTCATCACCGTCACCGGCGATATCAACGTCATTCGCCTCGAGCATGTGAAGAAGATGAAGGATGGCGCCATCATCGCCAACTCCGGTCACTTCAATGCCGAGATCGACCTGCCGAAAATCACCAGGGCGGCATCGAAGCGCCGCATGGTGCGAGCGAATGTCGAAGAGCTGACGATCAACAAGAAGCTTGTCTATGTGCTGGCGGAAGGCCGTCTCATCAACCTCGCCGCCGCCGAAGGGCACCCGGCCATGGTGATGGACATGAGTTTCGCCAACCAGGCGCTGGCCAGTGAGTTTGTCGCCAAGGGGCACAAGACCCTGCAGAAGAAGGTGTACACGCTGCCGGATGATGTGGACGCCGAGATCGCGCGGTTAAAACTCAAGTCGATGGGCATCAAGATCGACCGCCTGACCGCCGAGCAGAAGAAATATCTGTCGAGCTGGGAGATGGGCACCTGATCACAGCCCGACAGCGCATGGGATTACCGGAGGCGGGTCGCACAGCGGCCCGCCTCTTTTGCTTGTCCGGCAATCACTTTCGACATACCTTATAGTATGCCCCAGGAATCGCTCAACCAGATTATCAATAATATAATAGACGTCGTTCGGCTCCGGCCCGACCTGATTGAAGACCTGCTGACGACGGTCGTCATCATTCTGGCGCTCTGGTTTATTCGCTTTGTTGTCCTGCGACTTATCCGCTCCCGGGTTACCGAACCGAACGCCCGCTACCGCTTGCGCAAGACGACACTCTATGTGGCGGTCCTGCTCGCGCTCATCGGTATCCTGCGGATCTGGTTCCAGGGCTTCGAGTCGATCACCACCTACCTCGGCCTGGTGTCGGCCGGTATCGCCATTGCGCTGCGCGACCCGCTGACCAACCTCGCTGGCTGGTTGTTCATACTCTGGCGGCGGCCGTTTTCGCTCGGCGATCGAATCGAAATCGGCGGCAATGCCGGCGATGTCATCGATCAGCGCATCTTCCAGCTCACGCTCATGGAGATCGGCAACTGGGTCCATGCCGACCAGCCGACCGGGCGTATCATCCACATCCCCAACGCCAAGGTGTTTACAGAGATGCAGGCGAACTACTCGGAAGGGT
>CAZJCK010000061.1:0-22089 GCA_964544635.1 uncultured Ignavibacteriales bacterium
GGTTGTGGCCGGTTTATCCGATCGAGCAATCGCCGAGATTCGCGCCGGCCATGCTTTTCAAGCGTACGAATCGCTGCGGGCAGCCGGGCTGGAAATCGAGGCACAGCGGTATCTGCAAATGTATCAACAGATCATGGAACCGTACCTCTCCTCACCGGACGGCTGATCAATTTTCGATCAATACCCACCTTGCCATCTAACCTGATTCCGGTCATCTGCCGATAGCTCTGATATATCGGGGGCATCGGCTAACGCCGGCGCCCTCGTTTTCTTTATTGAGTACCACGGTTCGACCTGCACTCCGGTCGATACCGGCGGGCAATCCGACAATGTTTATTAGCGATACGGCAGGAAGGACAGCGAGCGTGACCCGTACCGACATTCTTTATCTCGGGGCTGATGAACAGGTAATGAGAACGATACAACAACTGACTACACATCCGGGAGGGGAATTCAACGGTATCTGTCATTGGGACGAGATTCGATCGACCCGGGATCTGGTCAGCGACAGCACCGTCGCAGTCCTTGTCGACTGCACCGCCAACGCCACAACCAACCTTGATGTCGTCGGTCGACTGGCCAAAGACCATCCGTCGGTCGTACGTTTCGCCGTCGTCGCGCCCGATGACAGGCAGACGATGCTCCTGCTGATCGACCGGGTGCACCAGGTGGTACGTCCCGATGTCTCGGCCGGCCGACTTGTCAACCAGGTGCGCAGCGCCATGAACCTGCGGCGTTTGATGTCCAACGATCAACTCGAGGCCCGGATAGCGTCGATCGATTCCCTGCCGTCGCTGCCCGACTCCTACACCCGAATTGTCGGCGCGCTGCGCAACCCCGATATATCCACCCATACGGTGGCCGACTTGATCAGCGCCGACCCGGCGATTACCGCCAAACTGCTGCAGGTGGTCAATTCAGCGTACTTCGGTTTGTCGCGCCAGGTAACGAGCGTGAATCACGCCGTCAACCTGGTCGGGGTGAATACCATCCAGAGTCTCGTACTGGCCAGTTCAGTTTTTGACGAGTTTCAGGATCTCAAGATACCCAGGTCGTCGATTGAAGAAATCTTCAGCCGCAGCATTGCGGTCGGTTCCAAGGCACGGTTGCTGGCGCATGCCTTTGATTTCGATCCGTATGCCGCCGAAAATACACTGATCGGCGGTATGTTGCATGATATCGGGCGCCTCATCATGGCGCGATACTTTGCTGAAGACTTTATAGAGGCGATCCGCATGGCCGAGGAGGAACGGGTACCGTTCCATGAGGCCGCCGACCGCCTGCTCGGCGCCAGCGATGCAGTCATGGGCGGGTACCTGCTCTCGCTGTGGGGACTGTCCGATCCGATCATTGAAGCGGTAGCCATGCGCTACAGCCCCCGTTTGATTCCCACGCCGGTGATCGGCCCGCTGACAGCGGTACACCTGGCCTGGGCGATCGACGCCGATGAGCGTCACAAGGTAAAGATCGAGACCGACTCCTTCATTGATCTGGAGTATCTCGGTATGCTCGGGCTGGACAGCCAGGTTGAGGCACTGCGCGGTTTCTGTTCCGGCGCGGTTGTCTGACGTTGCACAAGCTCCTGCTGCACATCTAATTAGCAAATCTCTCCTGCGATGGAAATGCCCTTTGACTAAAGTCAAAGGGCATTTCCTCGTTGCCGCCGATCTTTACGGCACAAAACGGGTCGAGCATTGTTTGTGAAAGTATGCACAAAGTGTAGTCCGGCCGGTTAGACAAGGAGAGGTAGTATGCAAGGTTCTATTGTCCGATGTCTGCTCACAGCCGGCGTCGTTCTGTCAGTTGCTCTTTCAACGCAGGCGGCAACGAGATTATCGATCGACGGCCAGGTAAGATCGCGCACCGAGGTCGATCGCAAGGAGTTTTCATCCGACTTCACGGTCCAGTCGTTCTCCGATCTTCGGACCCGCCTCGGCTTGCGCGCCCTCATCAACGAAAATACCGAAGCCTATGTCCAGTTCCAGGACAGCCGCCGCCTCGGTGGGACGTCTGAAGACGGCGACAGCCAGTCCGGCACGCTGGTCGCCACCGATAATATCGATGTCCACCAGGCGTATCTGTGTATCATGCAACTGTGGGCAAACGGCCCGGGACTGAAAGCGGGACGGTTCGAGGTCAATCTCGGCAACCAGCGCGTGTTCGGCGCCGTCGGCTGGCACAATGTCGGGCGGTCGTGGGAAGGTATTACCGCCGACTGGGTATGGCCGAATGTTGCGCTCGACCTGTTCTGGCTCAAGCGACTCGAAGTGAACGACGAGATCGAAAACAAAGATTTCGATCTGTTCGGCTTCCAAATCGATCTGGCACCGTGTAACATCGAACTGTTTACGTTCTATGAATACCATGCGTCATTCTCGACCACGGCCGACAACAATGCGCTCGATCGCATTTCATCGGGCTTCTACTACCAGCGCCTGGTTGGACAATTCGACTTTGAAAGCAATGTCGTTTATCAGTTCGGTGAACAGGTCGTCATCGGCGCCGGCATCGAACCGAACCAGGATATCAGCGCCTTTCTGGTCACCTTCGAGGCCGGCTACTCCACTGACAGGTCGCGAATAGCTGTGGCCGTCGACTATGCGTCGGGCGACGACGACCCGGCCGACGACAGCTACACCGCCTACGACAACCTGTACTACACCGGACATAAGTTTCGCGGCTACATGGATTACTTTATAGCGTCGAACACCGACGGTTTGCTTGACCTGATCGGTCGCTTCAGCACCACACCGATCGAGGGCTGGAAGTTCGGCGCCGACCTGCACTACTTTCGCAGTGCCGATCCGGCCACTGATCTGGGTGGTGAACTCGACCTGTACGCCTCGACCAGTCGCATACAGGGTGTCAACTGGACCTCCGGTGCCTCGGTATTCGTCCCCAGCGAGGAGTTTGGCGGTGAAAACGCCGACCCCGGCTTCTGGCTGTACACAATGTTCACGGTCAACTTTTCAGAGACAATTCTTGACTAATGAATAGGCGGGCAATTTACCCGCAAGGAGCAAGGTATGATGAATCTAATGCGAACACTGCTGGTGGCGGCACTGGCGGTGCTTACAGCAGCGCCGATGATTACCGCCCAGACACCGTCGGATGTCGCCGGCAAGTGTGTCACTTGTCACAAGGAAAAGTCCCCCGGACTGTATCGTCAGTGGTTCAGCGGCCAGCACGCCGCTCACAAGGTGACCTGTATCGACTGCCACCAGGCCCAGGAGGGCGAACCTGATGCCTACATGCACTACGACGGCTTGATTGCCACACTGGTCACGCCAAAAGACTGCGGCAAGTGCCACGAGAAAGAAGCCGAAGAGGTCAGCAACTCCTATCATGCCAAGGCCGGAGAGATTCTCGAATCGAAGGATGCCTATCTGGCACATGTCGCCGCCGGTGATCCGGTCGCTATTCTCGGGTGCGAAAGTTGCCACGGCGCCAACGTACAGATCGATCCGGATTCACCCAACAAGCTCTCGAAGCAAAGCTGGCCGAACTCCGGTATTGGTCGTATCAACCCCGACGGTTCGCTCGGTTCGTGCAACGCCTGTCATACTCGCCACGAGTTTTCGAAAGCGCAGGCACGGCAACCCGAGGCCTGCTCGAAGTGCCATCTCGGGCCGGATCATCCGCAAAAAGAGGTGTATGAAGAGTCCAAGCACGGTAACACCTACTACACCAACAAGGCCAAGATGAATCTCGAGTCCGATTCCTGGGTGGTTGGCGAGGACTACTTCGTAGCACCGACCTGCGCCACCTGTCACATGTCGGCGACCAAAGATATGGCGCTGACTCATGACGTCGGCGAGCGTATCAGCTGGACACTGCGCCCGATAATCTCCGTGCACAAGGACAACTGGCAACAGAAGCGCGCCAATATGAAGAATGTGTGTGTGACCTGCCACGGCCAGACCTTTGCCGACGGTCATTACTACCAGTACGACGCCGTGGTACGCATCTACAACGAGAAGTTCGCCAAACCGTCGCAGGATATAATGAATCTCGTACGCGAGAACAACCTGCTTGAAACGCCGGCCAGCTTCTCCAACGACATCGAGTGGACATTCTGGGAGCTTTGGCACCATGAAGGGCGTCGCGCCCGCCACGGTGCGTCCATGATGGGACCGGACTATACCTGGTGGGAAGGTATGTACATGGTGGCCCAGAACTTCTACTTCAAGCTCCTGCCGCAGGCGCGGGCATACGACCATCCCGAAGTCAATGCCTACATCGACAGCCTGCTGACCGAAGATCCAATGCACAACTGGGTCAACCAGGAGACCGCCAACCTGACCCGCCAGATCCGCAGCGGCGAGATGCAGAAGATCTACCAGGAGATGTTCAGGGAGACTGGAGAGTAACCGTGCTTCGATGGTATGTAGGCTTCATTCGCGGTGTTTCGGTCAACAAGATCGGCAAGACGGGGGTGGTGCTCACCACCTCCGCCTTCATCAGCTTTGTCATCTTTGAGCTGACCCGGCTGACCGGCGTCAACAACAACGCCTACGCCGGGCTGGTATCATACCTGGCGCTGCCGACAGTTTTCGTGGTCGGCCTGGTGCTGATTGCCATCGCCTGGTTTGGTGAGAAGAAACGAACCGGCCTGTCGACGCGCGAGCTGATCGACCGGCACTTCGACCGCGACCAGACCGCCGGCGGTTTTCTCGGCACGGGCGTCATCAAGACGGTCGCCGTTTTCACGCTTGCCAACGTCGTGTTCCTGTCACTGGCCGGAAGCAGGATGCTCAGTTTCATGGATGAACCGTCGTTTTGCGGCAACGCCTGTCACTCGGTCATGCACCCGGAATGGATAACCTACCAGGACTCGCCACACGCGAGAGTGGCGTGTGTCGAGTGTCACGTTGGTGAGGGAGTCGATGCCCTCATCGATTCGAAACTTAACGGTATGTGGCAGATGATTTCGGTGACGTTCAACCTGTATGAAAAGCCGATCCCTACACCGGTGCACCAGTTGCGGCCGGCGCGCGAAACGTGTGAAAAGTGCCACTGGCCGTCGAAGTTCTACGGCTCCCGCATCGACCGCATCGTTCGCTACGCCGACGACTCGGCCGCGACCCCGTTGTATACAACCCTGAGTCTCAAGGTCGATACCGGCACGACTGCCGCCAAGGGCGGCATCCACTGGCATATCGCCGAGGAGAACGAGATCCGGTATGCGTCGGTCAGGGATGAACGCGAGGAGATGATCTGGGTCGAGATGCTTCAGTCGGACGGCAGCTACAAGCGGTTCTACAACCGGCGGCTGGTCGGCGACCATGAGCTCGACGAACCGCGCGTCTTCGATTGTGTCGACTGCCACAACCGCGCTACTCACATCTACGAAGACCCGGATGATGCCGTCGACGAACGCCTGGCGATCGGGCTGTTGCCTGAGGAACTGCCCTTTATCAAGCGGGAGGCGGTGACGGCGCTCACCAACAGCTATGCCGACAGCGCCGCCGCCATGGCCGGTATTGAAAATCAATTGTACGGTTTCTACAGGCGGCAGTTTCCCGAACTGCTGACCGGCAACACCGTCCTGATCGACAGCGCCGTGGCGGTGCTCAAAGCGGTCTACCGGCGCAACGTGCATCACGGCATGAACGTGCGCTGGAATCCGTACCCGAACTTCCTGAGTCACGACGGTTGTTTCCGGTGTCACAACCAGAATCTGGTGGCCGAGGACGGTTCGCGCATTGCGCATGACTGCACGATGTGCCATTCGATCGCAGCCTATGACAGCGAACGGCCGTTCCAGTTCCTCCTGCCGCCCGACACCGCCGATCCGTCGGTGGCGATGCACCGGTACCTCCGCTCCGAATTCCTCCAGGAGGATGTCGCCCCGATGAGTACGAGTGAGGTTGACGGTCGGTAGCATCGGATCACGATAGTAACGAAAACGGCCGCCTCATCATACGATGGGGCGGCCGCAGTGCTTGTAGCCCGGCGTTGGCCTACTTGTTCAGCCTGGCGTCAAGTGTAATGTCGACTTTCAACGCCTTCGATACCGTGCATTCGGTACGCGCCTTCTCGGCATACTTGTTGAACTCGTCGGCACTCATGTTCGGAATGTTGGCCGTGGTGTCGAGGTGGATACTGGTGATGGCAAAGCCGTTATCGGTCTTGTCCAGATTTACCGCCGCCTTAGTGTCGATCTTTTCGGCCTTGTGACCGTCCTCGGACAACAGGTGGGCCAGCGCCATCGAATAGCAGCCGGCATGAGCGGCGCCGATCATTTCTTCGGGGTTGGTCCCCTTACCTTCTTCAAAACGAGTAGCGGCGCTGAAGTCGCCCTTGTATTCCCCGCTGCCGAGGTTCATGTTGCCCTGGCCTTCTTTGAGATTTCCCTGCCATAGTGCTTGTGCTTTGTGAGTAGTCATAACGCATCCTTTCGTTTAACATGAAAACTGGAGCGAGGCGACCAAACCTCACAGGTATTATTAAGTCATTGATAATAAATCGGTTATCCGTCCAGTTCGAGCTTGTAGTATAAACAACGATATATCGCCGGCTGTGTTCCGGCTAACGGGACGGCTCCAACTTATCCACATTTCACTGACAGATATTGTCAGTCAGTACAAAATTGTGTATATTTGCGATCAGCACAGCGAACATACCTCATAGCTCTACAAAGGCACTGTTGGACACATGGCCGAAGATCATTCTTCATTGCACAAACTGCGGGCGGAGAACCAGCGGCTGCGTGACGAGATGGCGACCCTCAGGTTACAGATGGACAGACTCACCTCCGGGCATACCTTGACGAGCCTGGCCGAACTGATCCCGGCGGCGATAGCCATGTACCAAAACGACAGTATTGTCTTTGCCAATCGAGCGGCCTTTGAATGTGTTGGTCTCGAGCCAACCGCAGCCAACCGCGGCCGCCTCCTCGACTGCCTGGCGCCGGGCGATCGTGATGGCGTGCGGCAACGCGCCGAAGCCCGGCATCGCAACCCTCCGGCTTCTCCGGAGGATCGTGAAATCGCGGTCTACACCATCGCCGGTGAGCGACGCTGGGTACTTTCTCGAACTACCGTCATACAGTACAACGATGCTCCCGCAACGTTGTCGGTATCGGTCGATATCACCGACAACAAATTGATGGAGGAGCGGCTGACGGCTTCCCAGGCCAACCTCCGCGCCATCCTCGAAAGTACCTCCGATTTCATCCTGCTGTCCGACCGCAACGCCAGACCGGTCTACTTCAACTCCGCCTATGCCGCGATCATGAAGGACATAATGGGGATCGACATGAAACCCGGCCTGCAGCCCCACACCTTGCTGCCGGATGCCGCTGCGCGCGCAGAATGGGACGACTACCACCGTCGCGTCCTCTCCGGTGAGCAGTTCCGTGCCGAGTCTTCGATTCCGGATGCTGACGGCCGGGTGCGTTATTTTGAACATACCTTCTATCCGATACGCGACAGTGATGGGGTGGTTGGTTTCTGCGAATTCACGCATGAAACAACCGAGCGCCGCCACCAGCAGGACAGGTACCAGCAACTGCAGCGAGAGCAGACCGGTCAACTGCAGCGGGTGGCCGGTGGTTTGGCGCACGAAATCTTCAACGCCGTGTTTCCGGCCGGCGCTGCGTTGCTCAAACTGAAGGAGCGCCTCAAACAATCGTCCGAGCCGGAACGTGATAGCTACCTGAAAACGCTCAGCCTGGCCAAACGCAGCCTTGAGCGCACCATCGAACTGACCGAATCGGTTCGCCTCTTTTCACGACTCGAACATCTCGAAACCGACAAACCGGTAGACTTGAAGAAACTCGTCGCCGAAGTGGTGCAGCAGCGACGCGATCAGCTCGACTCCGAGGCGGTGGCGTTGCAGTGTCGGATCGATGACGACCTGTACATCCTGTGTCCCCGTGCCCACCTGTACAGCCTCATAGAGAATTTGCTGGCCAACGGCATCGCCGCGGTGCGGGAGTCATCCCGCCGGGAGATAATCATCGCGGCAAAAGGCACCAGCACCACCACCCACATTCGATTCAGTGATACCGGCAAGGGAATCGACCCGCAGCATCGGGACCAGATCTTCCAGCCGTTCTTTACCACCCGACCGGGCGTGGGCAGCGGCCTCGGGCTGGCGATTGTCAAACGGGTTGTCGATCTGTGCGGCGGCTCGATAGAGATAGAGACGGCACTTGGGGAAGGGACGACGTTTGACATCACCCTCCCCTGTCTCCAGGCGTCGCCCTGATCAGACCACGCCGCGCCGTTCGCTGGAGAAATCGACGGTCGTCACTTGCGCCCGGGCTTCGGTCCATCCCGATTGTTTCGATATCAACAGCCAGGCCACAGCATACACCAGCGCTGACAACACCAGTCCCACGCTGAAGCCGTACGCAAACACCACCAGCAGCACCAGTATGGAACCGAGGACCGAGGCGGCGCCATTAACCGCGAACCCCCAGTCGACCAGTTCGCCGACGCGCAGCGCCGCCTTGGGGAACGGCATGCCCATGAAGAAGCCGACCGGCAGTATCAGCAGCCCGGTTATCAGGATGCGAGGCAACAGGGTGAGGTCGCCGGCGGCATAGATAACCGACGGAAACACGAAGGCATCGACAAGCAGCCAGCCGACGATGATACCAAACACCGTGCGGTTGTTGAACGACCGGGCAAATCGGCTGCCGATACCGGACGCCACCAGCAGCACGAGCAGTACCGTCGCAAGGCTGTAGATCGAGGCACCGATCAACAGTGTGTATTTCTGGATCAGTATGATCTCCACAGCCATGAAGGCTACGCCGATGCAGAAGAAATACAGCCACGGCAGCGGTCGCAGTGTTTCACCCTTCTTGAAATACGGCAGCAGGTTCAGCGGTACGATCAACAGGAGCACCACCGCCAGGATGATCAGCATGACCAGCCGCGACAGCGGAAAACCCTGGAACTCGGCATACGGAACGACCCGCTCCAACGACTCTGCGTTTACATTCCGCCAGCGACCCAACTGGGCGATGAACGGCCGGTTGTCGTTCACCGGCGAGATGTCGATGCGCGCCGAATCAGCCTCGCGCTGCCAGCCGTTGGTCACGATTCGATTCACCAGGTTATCGGCAAGCGAATCGTTGGCCGGCGGCACCAGCAAGTGAATATCATCGAAACGTTCCTTTGTCAGCGGGCCAAACGCATAGTAACGCAGGCTGTCGATGAGCGGCCGTTTCGACAGGAGGATGATGTTGCGACGCATCTTCGGTAGATTGTAGACGGCAAAGTGATCGGTGGGACGTTCCACCCCCAGTTCCTCCAGCGCTGTCATCACCTCGGTCACCAGTCGCGGCACGTATACCTGGTGCTCCATCATCAGGAAGCCGGAATCGGTCAGGGCCGTCCAGTAGTCGACAAAGGCCTCGGTCGTAAACAGGTAATTCTCCGCCAATGCGAACGATCCCGATGCCAGCGCCGCCCAGGTATTGGAGGAGAGCGAATAGATGACATCAAACTTGTCGTCGAACCGCCGTACATAAGCGCGGGCATCGTCAGTCACCACCGTCACGCGCGGATCGTTGTAGATGCCGCCCGAAAACTCGGCCAGGGTGACCGGCGTGAAAGTCGTATCACATAGTATGGTCGTGTCATTGGTCAGGGTATCGACGGTCGTATCGGGTGGCAGCGCTCGCCAGCCGTCCGGATCGCCCACTGTCATCATGTAATTAATATGCGGATTGACTTCCACGGCGTGTATTTCGGTTGCACCCTCGACGAGCGCCTGGACGACATCGCTGCCACCGCCGGCGCCGAGCGACATGAAGACACAGGAATCGAACTGCTGGATGAGATAGGATGCATCGATCCCCCAATCGGCCGTATCCGGGTCTATCGTCCGCCAGGCACTGTCCAGCCCGTGGACCGGCGAGTTGGCCACGTTGTCGATATTGATGCCGCGATAGTCATCGCTGAAGTGATAGACTTTGATCTTGGAAAGAGCGTCCCAATGGGTGTACACGACCGGGGCGCGCTCGACCCGATTAGTGTGGAGCAGGCTCTCGGCCGCCGGGGTCATAAAGAGCGCGGCCGTTGCAACCGTTGCCGGCACGAGTCTCGGCCAGCCCGGTGTCACCAAAATGGCGGCAAGGAGGATGGGGAGGGGAATAAGAAACGCCGCCACCGGCGTACCGAACCAGTTCATGGCGCCGATTGCCACGAGCACGCCAATTCCGGCGCCGATGAGATCATACATGTACAGCCTGGGCATGTCGTTGGCGTGATGCTTGAATATGAGGGCGAGCGCCATGCCTCCGAAGAAATACGACGACATGAGTATGAGCACCGTCGCCAGCAGCCTGAGCACCATCAGCCACGACGAAAACAGGCTGCTGAAATCAAGACCGAGCTTGAACACGAGAATCGGCCCGACCAGCGCCATCACCCCGGCTGCCGCAAGATAACCGCCGAGCCACGACGGTCGGTCAAGGCCGCCGAACAGGCGAAGGGCAAGGGCGCCAAGACCCAACCCGAGAATGGCCAGCGACAGGACGAGGAAGGCGAAGGTATAGTAAAACTCGGCCGAGAAGATCCGTGTCCAGCTCAACTCCAGTGGTATCAATGTCAGTGAAATCAACGCGACAACTGCGTAGCGACGTGCCTGCATACAAACTCCCTTGCAACTCTGTCCGAACCAACGGCTGTATGCAGCTTGATACGTGGAGCAACCGGTAAATGTTTCGCCCGGCTTAACCCAGCTGCTCCCGCAGCCAGGCCAGCTTGTCGATCGGGCCGTCCAGCGACGACAACCAGTTGTCGCCAAGTTCCGCCGGCGACACCACGCGGCGCATCGTAACCACGCCGGCCAGGGAAGCAAACGACCGCTTCGAGTCGTAGGCCCGTTCGAACAACAGCGGGTAACTGTACCCTTCCGAGAGCTCCAGCAGTTCGTCGCGGTTAAGCCTCTTTACAACCGGCCCGACCAGCGCGGCCTGGTGGAGAAAAACATTCAGGGTGCGGTCGTCGCGGCACATTGAAGCCAGTTCGGAGTCAGCAGCCAGCTCGATAAACTGTTCCGCCCAACGCCTGAAGATGCCGAGGTGCGGCCGGGTGACGAGACAGCCGGCCTGGAAGAATGGCCTGATTCGTTCTTCATCGGCCTGCGAGTGCATGACAAACAGGCGATCGTCGGCAACGCCGGAGCGATCGTAGATTCGTTGCCAGTACGGTGACGGCGGCTCGTCGTACCGCGATCCGGCCCGATTGTGCATCACCGGGCGGTAGGCGAGATTCTTCATGTAACGGAGATCGAAGTCGATCGGCTCGTTCAGGATGATCGTGTCGCCGTCGAGCCAGACCAGCAGTTCGTATTTACCGTCAGCCTCAGCCTCGGCCCGGGCGGCGGCAAACGGCTTACCGGCATAGAAGAACGAGGATACGTCGTCCGGCACCAGCACGGATTTCAGCGAAATACCAAGCGCGTCCAGACCGTCGTACGGCTTTAGATCGGCATGCTCGGGATGGCAGGCGATGATCGGGGTATCGGCGAACCGGCCGCCGAATGTTCGCAGGCTCTTTGCGAGCAGCAAGACATCCGACAGTTCGTCATCAGTCTCCGCATAGGTGGCAAACAGAACCGAGTGTGACAACATGGCAATCTCCCTTGAAGTACCGGAAAGATATCATCGTCGCGATCCGGAAATCAAGCCGAATGCTCATGGCGTCAGCAGTTGGTGCAGTTGTGCATTCCCGGGGAAGCGTCGCATTGCCTCCTGCCGGACCTGCTCGGCGCGGCCGCCTTGACCGGTGGCACGATAGCCGCGGTACAAGAGTCCCCAGGCCTCGGCAGTCGACGGATCATGCTCAAGGGCGGTCCGGGCCAGTTCGATAACACGGTCAAAATTCATCCGCGAGGCGGCGATACGTCCGACCATCACCGCGGCCTTCGCTCGCTGGCTGCCGATGATCGGTTGACTGTGCCGGAAATTGTGGCGAAACGCCTGGTCGTCGGTCTCGATCGGCGGTGGCTCGGCTCTCAGCGCGCGCTCGTACAGGTCCTCGGCCTGGTCGGCCAGTCGATGCAAAAGCAGCAGTTCGGCGGCATCGTTGAGCAGGAAGATGTAGTTGTCGGTGCGTCGTGCCGCCGCGAGCGCTTCAATGGCCAGTTCGGTGTCGTTTACCGTGCTGTCGGCGTACATGGCGCGGAGCAGGATGATATTCGGGCTGTAGTCATAAGGCGCCTGCTCGATCGCCTGCCTGGAAAGCGCGGCGGCGCGACCATACGCTTCCTGCAGCAGATATACAAGCGCCAGGTTCGACAGGGCGTTGGTGTACCATGGATGCAACTGCAACTCTCGGCGAAAGTGCGTCGCTGCCGAATCAAGCCACAGCCCCTTCTGGAAGGGTGTCGCCTGCACGTTTGACTGGCTTAGCTCCAGAAACGACGCTCCCAGGTTGCTGTGCAATCCCGGGTAGTCCGGATCGGTGCTGATAGCCGCCCGTTGATACTGCACCGCAGCCTCATAGTTGCCGCGCGAGTATTCAAAGATGCCGCGTTCGGTCAGGGCATGAGTCGATTCGTCTTGCGGCAGGGGTGCCAGTGACAGCACGCTGAATACGCTGATCGCGAAGCCGAGCGCGATCAGGATGGCCATCCGGCGCCGATCTGTGCGCCACTGTTCGAACAGCTGCACGGTTCCGTATCCGGCCAGGACGAAGAAGATCGGAAGAAGAGGATAGCGAAAGCGGGTGGCGTAGAAGAACAAGGCACCGGCAAGGATATAGAGTGCGCCGAACACCAGAACCGGTCGGATCTCGCGCCTGCTCCAACCGCCGGCAATAAGCCCAACCACTGCCAGTGGGAGGACCAGCCAGAAACGGACGGGATTCCAGCCGAGCAATCCGACCCGGTCAAAAAACGGGGGCAACTCGCGGTTGTTCGAAATCAGGTCGGCGCTGAGATACCAGTAGAGTTTCGAGAGGTACAGGCCGAAAAAGCGACCTGGGTTATCGGCCATCCAGTCGATTGCCTGCTTTGTCCAGTAGGTGGATACTTCGCCCCATACCATGTCGCTTCCAGTCACGTCTTCAGCAACGAATTTGATCTGCTGCAGACGCCAGTTCGGCCCCAGTGGTGGTGGCAGCACCGCCGACACACCGTCAGCCTCATCGTTGTTGCCGATATACAGGTTGATGCCGCCCGACGATGCTATCAGTGTCGGGTCATCGGCAACGGCAAGGTTTCGAAGGCTGACCGGCCCGATCGTAATGATGCCACCGACAATCAGTACCGCAATGTGAACCAGCGGCTGCTTCAGTGTACGGCGCTGCAGCAGCAGCACCAAAAGGGCGGCGGCGAACAGTAGCAGGCCGGTCGGCCGGGTGATCGATGCCAGCCCGGCGGCAATAGAAAACCAGAAAGCGGGCGCAATCTCACCCGACTGCTGCCAGACAATCAAGCGATCAATACTCAGTTGCACCAGCAGCAGGAACAACGGTTCGACCAGCAGTTCCGGTTCGAAATAGATGGCAATCGGATAGAGGGCATGCAAGAGCATCCCGATCATACCGCTGCGCTCACCGAACAACCGCCGGCCGATGACAAACGTCATGCCTACCGATGCGACGCCGATCAGCAGGCCGAAGATTCGTCCAGCCCAGAGCGAGGCTCCGAACAGCCAGTAGAGGAACGCGAGCATGTATATGTAGAACGGCGCGCGAAAGAAGGTCGTATCACCGGCGATGTCGCCGCCGGCGATGTGCGACGCCCAGTGGTGGTGAAAGTTGGCGTCGACCGTCAACTGCCGAAACTCCGGCAGGCTGCTGTAGAGCAGGAGATAAGCAAGGCGGAGGATGGCAGCCCCCGTAAGTATCACCCAGGCAAGGCGGGGGAGACGGGGAATGAGACTGCGCAGATTCATGACCCGTTAGTATAGCCCGGCACCGCCACCGGGCAAAACGCTTTTTGGCGCCGCCATCAGCGACCGATCAGGCAGGCCGTGGCGATGTCGGTCAGCGGTATGGCAGCGCTTTCAGCACCGTCCTGATCAACGAGGCACCAGCAGCGATCAAACCGTAAGCCCGGTCGTTCGATCAAGTATCGTGCCGGTGTCCTGTCGCGGTCACTCGGTACGTCAATCTGGACCGGTTGTTCGACAGCTATGGCATACAGCACCAAACCGTTGGTGATCTGACACGCCAGTTCCTCACCATCGATCTGCCTCGAATCACTGGTGGCGATGATCGAATCAATATCTTCTACCGACAGACCATGTTGTCCGCACAGTTTGATAGCGGCGTCACGCATCGCATCGTGGTACGGCTCCGGCAGGCGCTCGCACATGTGCAGCAAGCCGATGACAGCAACCGCCACCTCGGTGTCGCTGAGGTTGAGACCGGCCAACTGACTTTCCTGGTTCAACCGATAGCCGCCTGTCTCGGCGTCAAAATAGACCGGGATGTTGGCCTCCGAGAGACGGCCGATGTAGCGATATACGCTACGAACTGAAATTCCCAGTTCTTCGCAGATCTGTTCGCGGGGCACTCTTCGCTGCGACGATAAGAGTGCGAGGAGCCGTGATAACTTGCGCAGCGAACTCATAGCATCTCCTTAATCCGGGTGCGGGCGGTGAATGCCCGCGCCGGGGTTCTTAGAAGAGAATCCGGAAGGCAGTCTTGAGAACCACCCAATAGTCGGCCTCAACACCGAGCCTTACGTCGGTTGTCGTAGTCGTCGTGTCGATCGGCGACGGCGCGCTGCCGTTGGAATCTGGCGGCGGGACTGTTCCACCACCGCCACCGTCGGCCTGCACGTGGCCGCCGGAAAGTCCGATACCAAGGACCAGTGCGACCGTCAGTGTCAATACCCCAAGCCTGCGCAAAGAACCGTTCATTGTCGCTCCCCTGTCTGAGTTTCTGTGGTGTGTGGTTGTTGTTCACACGGGAAGCGATATCAATCCGACTGCCGTTCGGGACGGCATCGCTGACATGGCTGTAAGTTCTTGCGGCGCTTGAGAGTAGTCGTGTGGGGGTGCGGCCGGGTCAGAGTCCTAATGGCCGTCGGCAATGACCTCACCGGCAGGTGAGTGGTAGAACGTCTTGTCTTTCAGGAGGTTGGCAGGTGGCCGGCAATCTGCCGACGACCTGCCAGTGGCAGGATTACGGTGCTATGGACGTCGCAGCCCGAAACGTTTCATGCGATTTCTTAACGTCGACAACGGCAGGTTCAGCGCGGCCGCGGCACGGGTCTGGTTCCAGTTGTGACGCGCCAGCGCCTTGATAATGCGATCGCGTTCCTCGTCGTCGGGGTTGGCATCGGGCGCCACCTCCGGCCTCTCGAGGTGCCGGCGAACATGATCGGGTTGTATGACTGTGCCCGGATAAAGAATGAGCATCATATCGACAAAGTTCTTTAGCTGCCGGACATTCCCCGGCCAATCGTATCGAGTCAGCTGTTCCATTGCAGCTTTCGAAAACTTGAGGGCGCCGTCACCGGTAGCCAAAAGCCTGATGAAGTGCTCCACCAGCAGGGGGATATCGTCGCGTCGCTTGCGCAGCGGCGGGATTTCGATAACAAAGGTGTTGAGGCGGTAGTAGAGATCGCGACGGAAACGGCCATCCTCGACCAGCCGTTCCAACGGCTGGTTGGTGGCGTAGATAAAGCGGATGTCGGTCTCGATCGGCTTGGTGCTGCCGACTCGTTCGAATTGTTGCGACTCGAGTACCCGCAGTACTTTCGCCTGCACCTCAAGCGACATGTCACCGATCTCGTCGAGGAACAGGCTGCCGCGATCGGCAGCTTCAAATTTGCCCGGCTTGCCCGTTACCCCGGTAGCGGTACCGGCGGCAACGCCAAACAATTCGCTTTCGATGAGCGTGGGAGCAAACGATGCGCAGTTGAGTTTCACCATCGGGCGGCCGGCGCGCGGCGACAGGTTGTGCACCATGTCGGCCAGGCACTCCTTGCCGGTCCCGGTTTCGCCGATGATGAGCACCGGCGCCGTCGATGCCGCGATTCGCGGCAGCATCGACAGCATGTCCTGAATGCGGCTGTTGCGACCAATGAACTCGCTGTCGTAGCCGGCCGAGCGCAGTCGGGTGCGCAGGTTTTCATTGGTTGCCGACAGGCTGGCCATGCGATCGAGGGTGGTGCGGCTCACCGCCAGGAAGTTGGCAATCGTCTCGACCAGCTGAATATCATCATCGGTAAACAATCCCGGCAGGTTGTGATGATCGAGATACAACGCCCCCAGCAAATGCTCGTCGTAAATGATCGGGGTGCATATGACCGCCCGAATATTATGGGCGATGACCGACTTGTACTGGCTGGTGCGATCATCTTCAACCGCATTGTCGATCGTGACAGTGCGGGCTTCGCCAACCGACGTCTTGACGATGGAATGACTGAAGTCAGTTATATCCTTCAGGTCGGCCGTGTCGCAACTGATGTAAGCGGCGGGACGCAGGCGGTCGCCGGCAACGTCGAACAGTACCCCCCGCTCGGCGCCGGTCAGGTCGACGGCGTACCGTATCAACCGCTGCATGGCATCCTGACGATCTTCCAGCGATGCCAGGATACCGGACATTGAGCGCACTGAAGCCAGCAGGGTATGGACAGCCGGTCCAACGGTTAACGCAGCGGCCGCCCGTTCGTATCGCTGGATGAGCAGAGCATTCCCCATGTCGCGGGCATGTTGCGCCGCCGCTTCATAATAGCGGCGCGCCACCTTGGTGCGGTCGGCGGCGGCATAGTGTTCTGCGAGTGCGCGACAGAGGGCGATACCGATATCGAAGGTGCCCGTACGGTTGCACAGAATGTAGCTTTCCTTCAGGGTTTCGGCGCATCGCTCACGGTCGGCTTCATCGATGCGGCACATCTTATCAAACAGGTTGCCCAGAACGACCGACGTGTCGAGTCGCTGATCCGGCGACAACGAGTCGGCCAACCGGCGCGCTCGCTGGCGGATTGACGCGTCGGGATACAACAGCATTAACACCAGCAGGCGGGCTGCAAACATGAAGTGCTGCTCTTTCAGGAGCTGGTTGATAAACAGTATATCGTCTGCGCTGACCGCTTCAGTCATATTGTGCAATTTGTCGAGCACCGCCACGCCCGCCAGCTCGACTTGAATGCCAGTCGAGGGCGTTTCTTTAATCAGTTTCTGTCCGGACCTGACGGCCTCGGCCAGGCGTTCGCGATCATTCTGCCAACAGGCCAGCTCTGCAAAAATTTGCCAGTACCGCGATTGAGCCACCGGAGACGCGGCATCCAGGTATGCCCGCGCCTGCCGAAAAGAACGAAGGCCGTCGAAATATCGGCCTCTCGATATGTCCAGGAAGGACATGCCCCGCAGAAAGGTCGTAATGTGAAAGGCACCCGGCGTCTCGCAGCGGTCAGCCATCGACATGGTGAGTTCACGATGGGCGGCATCATATCGCGCCATACGGATGTTGGCAGTAGCGATCTGTTCGTAGAGAAACGGACGTACTGTAAACAGGCTGTGTTCCTCGGAAAGCTTCAGGCCGGCGCGGGCGTGACGTTGCGCCTCGTGGTATCGTCCCTGCTGGAACAGTCGCGCGGCACGTAACTGGTGCATGCTGATGAGGCTGGCCGGGGCCACTTCGTGCTGGCGCGCCAGACGTTCCAGTTCCTGCATGTGCTCCAGTTGACGTTCGCTGTTACCGGTCTGCTCCTCCAGCCTCATTAATTCGATCAAGGCATGTCCGACCTGAACGTAATCATCCCGCTGAAGCGCTTCGTCGCGCAACTGCGTCAATGACTCGTAGGCAGCTGTGAGTTGGCCCAGGCTGACCATGGCCCAGCAGCGCTGCCGCACCAGGACGGACCGAAGTGACCATTCGTCCCGCTCAATAGCCGCCGCCTCGAGCGTCTCGCACATTGACAGGACCTCATCTTTGCGCCCCATCAACAGGTAACAGCGCACCACCAGCATACCGATGTGCAGCCGAATATCGTCGGGAAGTCCCTCGTGTTCATACAGCGCCGCCAGGCCGTCGATCAGTTCCTGCGGTTGGCGTACCTGCGAGATGATGTCGTACCAGCGCCTGATGGCGGCGCGCTGCAGTCTCCCGCCTGACAGTTGATCGGCCGCCCGGTCGGGCACCGTGAGCAGCAGGCGCAGGTGCAGCCACGCACGCAGGTAGTCGGTTTCCCCGGCCAGCCGGTCGGCTTCCTGCGCCAGGCGAACGACGCCGTCGGCAGACGCCACGCTGCCCGGCCAGCCCGGATCGTCGTGAATCAACCGGTAGGCCGCAACCAGTCCGTCGTTCGGCAGATCGATCCGCCAGTAGTCCGGGGTGCGTTCCACGGTCGAACGCTGCAACCAGCGATACCACAGCCGCATGACCGCGATCGGCTGCGACTGAACCGTCGCCGTCAGCTCCGTCAACACCGTTTCCGGCAGGCCGAACAGCCGGATCTCGCGAGTCAGCCGCGACAACAGATTTGATCGAGAGCCGCCGGCTTGCAATATCGTCCGCGCCTGAGCCGCCGCGACCGCGCCCAGGAGTCGACGCAAAAGTGACTGGTATTCGGATGCTTCGATTAATCCTGCCTGAAGCAAGGCTTGCAGCAATGATCTCGGACGGGCGGTGACTTCTGACCTGACGCATGCCTCCGAAAGGGCCTGGAGCTTCTTCTCCTGTGCGGCGCTGACTGGCTTGTCCTGGCAGTTCCTGAGACTAACCAGCAGGTCGGCTAACATGCGACCAAAGGAATAGCTGTCGGACTCGACGCACGGTGGCTTGTTGGCCAATATCTCCGGCGCCACATGTGACGGTGTGCCGAGGATAATGGCATCACTTCTCTCAAACTCGCTGCGCATGAAATCGTTGTCGACCAGGCGAAGACGGATACCGCGGCTGGTGCGACAATACATGAAGTTGCTCAGCTTCAAGTCGCCATGAACCAGCCGGTAATGATGCAGGTAGTCGACGACAAAGACAGTCTCGATCAGGCACGCCAGCGGTTGTTCGAGGAAGACGTCTTCGGTAAGCGATGACCAGATTGCCGCCGACAAGAAGGGGTAGGCAATCGATATACCGCCCGGCCGGGCGTCGCTGCGCCGAGGCGTGACGATCAGGCGAATGTCGAGTGGCCGCTGGATTTCGGTGCTCTGCGTCAAGAGGCGGATCAGCCGCTGAGCATCAAGCGACATACCGTCACGCGCCACCTTCACCAGTACCGGCTCCCCCGATGGCTTGGCGATCGCTTTCCAGAGATGCCAAAGATCGGTATCGCCGAGGTGATGTGGCGAGACGTACATCGACGGCTCGGGCGCCTTCGGTTTGAATCCGGCCGGCGTCATTGTCTTTGTCTTCCTGCAACAACCACTGATTCAGCTCCCGTACCTGCCCATGTTGGTTCCCGGCAGTATATGACATAACCGGCCGTATCCGCAAGTGAGCGTGACAGAGATTGATCTCATGCGTTATGCACGCTGTTACGGATTGGTACAGTCAGGGACTGCCGCACCGCCGGCAGACGTCGCGCGCCGTCGAGCAAGCCACTTGCACAAAAAGAGTTACGACAACGCCGGAGGTGTCGGCACGGGGTATGCTCTTACATGGCAGTGACGGTCGGCAGTTGTGACCGGCACGACGGCGTGCAATCAAAATTCGCCTGCCGATCTCTGCCCTTTGTCGCAGTAGCCCAAACGGCGGCGGTACTGCCCTCCCCGGTACCGCCGCCACTCCGCTTCCTGTTGAGATGCAAACAATGTGAGATGACATGAATGTTGACAGTTCCCTGAGCCAGATAATTTCACACCTGTATCACCTGGCGATCGCCTACGCCCTGGCCTTTCCAATCGGCTGGGATCGTGAACGGCGCTCCCGTTCAGCCGGCATTCGCACCTTTCCGCTCGTGGCAGTTGCCGCCTGCGGCTATATGCTGGTCGGTATCACCATGCTTTCCGACGATTCCTCGGCTGCCCGTGTCATGTACGGTATCATTACCGGTATCGGCTTCATCGGCGGCGGTGCGATACTGAAAACGAAGGGGACTGTCAGCGGCACCGCCACGGCTGCCTCCATCTGGAATGTCGGCGGTATCGGCATCGCGGTGGCCTGGCGGCGTTACGAAATTGCCCTTGTCCTGGCACTGATCAACTTCCTTACCCTCTGGCTCACCCCCGGACTGAAAGACCATCTGCGTCGGAATAACAACAGCGACGAAGAAATCGAATGACGCTTGAGCGAAAGTAACTATCGACGTATGTTCTCTTTATGATCTTCAAAAAACAAACCGACATCGACTGGGCCGACCAGGGGGTATACAAGCGCGGCGTGATGATGCCGTTTGGGGAATACTCTGATGACTCCATTCAGGCCCAGGTTGTTGAAATCAAATCCGGCCAGACTGTCGGCCGCCACTATCACAAGAAGCAGACCGAATTCATTTACCTGATTGATGGTCTCTGCCGATTTACGGTTGGCGATGAAACTTTCGATATGGAGCCCGGCGACATGATTGTCACCGAACCGGGCGACGTGCATATGACGGCCAATGTCGGCGACCGGCCATTGCGGTTCTTCGTTGTCAAAATCAACGGTGCGGCCGACGATACGGTGTGGGTCGACGAGTAGCAATACCTGTCCTGTTACCCGCGCAGATACAAAAAAGCCCCGGCAATAGCCGGGGCTTTTTATCTATGCGATGTGATGTGGGGGTCGGATTAGTACATGCCGCCCATGCCGCCCATACCCATGTCACCCATGCCGCCGCCGCCCGGCATGCCGCCGCCTTCACCCTTTTTCTCGGGCTTGTCGACGACAATCGCTTCAGTGGTCAAGAGCAGCGAGGCAATCGAGGCCGCGTTTTCCAGCGCCGTGCGGGTCACCTTGGTCGGGTCGATGACACCGGCTTCGACCAGGTCCTCAAACGCGTTGGTCGAGGCGTTGTAGCCATAGGCGCCTTTTTCGGTCAGCACCTTGTTGACCACCACCGAACCCTCGACACCGGCGTTCTGTGAGATCTGACGGATCGGCTCTTCGAGCGCCTTGCGGACGATCCTCACACCGACCATCTCTTCTTCGGAGACACCGGTGATGGTGTCCAGCACACTCATGGCGCGGAGCAGAGCGACACCGCCACCCGGCACGATACCTTCTTCAACGGCCGCGCGAGTCGCATGCAAAGCGTCTTCTACGCGCGCCTTCTTTTCCTTCATTTCGGTTTCGGTCGCAGCACCGACATTGATCACGGCCACACCACCGGCCAGCTTGGCCAGGCGTTCCTGGAGCTTCTCGCGATCGTAGTCGGAGGACGTATCTTCGATCTGCTTGCGAATCGCCTGGATGCGACCCTTGATCGAGTTGGCCTCGCCGGCGCCCTCAACGATCGTCGTATTATCCTTGTCGATCGAGATCTTCTTGGCGGTACCAAGATCGGACAAAACGGCATTTTCGAGCTTGAAACCGACTTCCTCGGAGATTACCTTGCCGCCGGTCAGGGTGGCGATATCTTCGAGCATCGCTTTGCGACGGTCACCAAAGCCCGGGGCCTTGACGGCTGCTACCTTGATGGTGCCGCGCAGCTTGTTGACCACCAGCGTGGCCAGTGCCTCGCCTTCGATATCTTCAGCAATGATCATGAGCGGCTTGCCCTGCTGCGCCACCTTCTCGAGGATCGGCAGGAGGTCTTTCATGCTCGCGATCTTCTTGTCATGGATGAGAATCATCGGATCCTCGAGCACCGCTTCCATCGCATCGGGGTCGGTCACGAAGTACGGCGACAGGTAGCCGCGGTCGAACTGCATACCCTCGACAACATCGAGTGTCGTGTCGGCAGTCTTCGACTCTTCAACCGTGATGACACCATCCTTACCAACCTTCTCCATCGCCTCGGCAATCAGTTCGCCGATCTGGACATCGGAATTGGCGGAGATGGT
Organism: uncultured Ignavibacteriales bacterium; assembly: GCA_964544635.1. Classification (GTDB taxonomy): domain Bacteria; phylum Zixibacteria; class MSB-5A5; order GN15; family FEB-12; genus CAZJCK01. The sequence continues at coordinate 21,854 of CAZJCK010000061.1, forward strand.
GCCGACCTGAGCGATGTCCTTCTTGCCGGAGACCGGCTTCGACATCTTGCGGATCTCTTCAGTTACGACGGCCACCGCTTTCTCGATGCCGCGCTTGAGCGACATCGGGTTGTGGCCGGCAGTCACATTCTTGAGGCCTTCGCGATAAATCGCCTGGGCAATGATCGTGGCGGTAGTGGTGCCGTCACCGGCGATATCAGACGTCTTGGAGGCAACCTCCTTGACCATCTGGGCGC
>CAZJCK010000062.1:0-12248 GCA_964544635.1 uncultured Ignavibacteriales bacterium
CCCTCGCCTTCGCGAGGGCGACGTGGGGGAGCGAGTCTACAATACAAATACGCCGGAAGTCCCTGCGGGACATTCCGGCCTGCCTGAATCCCCACCAATTCCTGCGCCGATAGATCGCCGTTTCTGCGAAATCTGTCCCGCCCGTCACAGGCAAGGGATCAGCACAGGAACGTTAAGAGATTATGCAACAAGAGGATACGCCGATTGAACGCGCCCCGGCACACTGTTTGTATGTATATTGGTTCGCCGGAAGCGAATAACTTCGATCGGGTGACCGGTCAGGATGGCTGGTCGGGCCGGGTCGATGTTATGGCGGCACGTTTCCGGTTGGTGAGGAGAGAGAGGTCCCAACAGATTCTGCTGGGACCTTCTTTCATTGAGCCTGGAAAATTTGCGTGAAAAAGAAAGAATCGGGCTTAGCTGAAACGCCGCACGGCGACAAACAGTCCGCCCAGGCCAGCCAGCATCAGGACAACCGTCGACGGTTCCGGGATGACATGGGAATGTCCGTCGTGAAACGTCGCCAGCTCATGGGTCGTCGCCAGAGCATTGCCACCCAGCGGTACGACATCGTACAACTCCAGACGGTAATTGAAGTACCCCTGGTCGTTGCCCAGTATCGCAAGCGGGATGTCGAGCTGCATCATGTAACGGTCCCACGTAAACGCCGCCGTACCACTGTTGCCGGCCGGAAAGCCGGGGGACAGATTAAGGACATCGAGAGTATTGTTGGCACGGTCATCCACGCCACGCACCACATATTCGACTCCCAGAGGGCCGTTGCGATACCCCGTCCGTGAGTCCTGGTCCATGTCCATGAACAGGTTGAAGGCCCAGCCCCCGATAAGATCGGGCGCATAGATAGTGAGCGACGGGTCGAAATGGGCGGTATACTGCAGGCGGTCACCGATGACATAGGCGTCAATGTGCGAGACGATCGGAATTCTGGCGTTGCCGGTACTGGTCAGTAACAATAGCACAACGAGCAGCATAGCTGCTGCATATAGCGATTTTCTCATAAAACTCCCGAGTAACACTATCGTGGAAAAACTGTACCGACGTACCGTCGATAGCAATATCCCAAGATACCGTCACGGTAGTAACTGTCAAGGGATCATTTTTCCTACCGGACCGCCACCCCCGAAGGCGTCTACTTCGCTCGCAAGAAAGTACTAAACTTGTGCAGAATCAATGACCGGCCGGACTGTTTCGTGCGCCGTTTGCCGGCGAATTCTCGTCTGATCGACTCGCAGGACGCCCTACCGAATAATCACATACTCCAGATCTTCATCCTTCGCCGGCGGGACTGTGACCTGTTTTGGCGGGTCGGTATCGAGCACCGTCACCTTGACCGACGGTTCGTTCTTCACCGCGGTATACCGTGCGGTGATCATCGCCGCCTTTTCGATCTTATCGTCCGACTGGTCGCCGATAAGGAGTGTCAACGGCGAACCCACGCCCAACGCCTCGAGCATCATATGATGCGGCTGTTTGTGGGCCCGCAGCGCCTTGTTGTCGTCTTCGTCGCGGCCGACGATCACTTTGGTATTCGGGTCCAAGCGGAAGTGACGGCCATACTTGAGCAGGTTCAGGTCCCCAAACTGCAGATGACCGGTATTGGTCAACAGGTCGCGCAGACGGTTTGAATAGCCGGCATCGGTTAAGAGGCATCCCGAGGCAGGGGAGGGGTAATCCTCCAGCCCAAACTGTTTTGCCAGCTCCATCTGGCGCTTGCGGCCGCGCCCTGAGATTCTCTCGAGCTGTTCACGGTCGACCATGCCTGACAATTCCGGCTCGGTCGGCTCCAGCAGTTTGGCCGACAGCGGACGCAGGAGGCGTCCCTTCAGGCCGGTTTCCTTCATCGTCAGGTTCAGCTTGTCCTTCACCTGTGACATCGGCCGTTGCCCCAGTACCTCGCCGGTGATGATGAAGTCGGCGTTGACCATCTCCATGAACTCTTTTGCCTCATTGAGCATCAGGATGCGGCAGTCGGTACAGACATTCATATTCCTGCCGCGGCCATGTTGCGGATTTTCGACGATATCGACGAACTTCTGGCCCAGGTGCATCAGCTTAACATTGAAGCCGTATTTTTCGGCGGCCGGGTACGGATTGGCGCCGCACGACGAACGGTCGCCCAGATCACACCCGAAGTGGGTCATGAACGTCAGGGCGGTGACCTCGATGTCCTGATTCAGCATCAACAGAATAGCCAGCGCCGAGTCGAGGCCGCCGGAAAACAGGGCGATGGCATGGCCACGTTTCTTGCTGGCATTATTGTACATAACTCAAACCCATTGTCTCTTTCGCTGTTGTCACTGTCACACAAACAAGAGGCCATAGACCTCTTGTAACGGTATTATACGAATGTTTTGGTCGCTTTGCTTGCGCAAATTGGCTTGACGGTAACTGGCTTTCCGGCTACCCTTCAGCTCTTAGTGAACAACGAGGTAGAGTACCTATTTTTGCTCCTATAAACAATTGGCTCAAGCGGTTTGCATTCGGCTGCCAGGAGATCACGATTTTGGCCGGCAAAATGTTTGCCGGTCTTTTCAAGCGGCCGTTCTATATCACCGAGATCTTCGAGCAGATGGCCTTTATCGGTGTCGGCTCTCTGTACCTGGTATGCCTCACCGGTATTTTCGCAGGCCAGGGGTTTGCCCTGGCGTTTTCCAACGAACTGGCCGACTTTGGTGCCAAGGATTATCTGGGGCGGATCATGTCCATTTCCATCGTCCGCGAACTCGGCCCGGTCCTGACCGCCCTGATGATATCGGCCCGCGTTGCCGCCGGCATCACCGCCGAGATCGGTTCGATGAAATCGTCGAATCAGCTCGACGCCATGATCGCCTTTGGCATTGACCCCATCAAGAAACTGGCGGTACCGCGCCTGCTGGCCCTTATCGTGATGGTGCCGGTCCTGACGATTATCACCGACGCTATCGCGATTATTGGCGGCTGGATGGTTGCCACCCTGATTGCCAATATGAGCGGTACGCTGTACTGGGCGACCGTGAAAGAGCGCCTCATCTTCGGCAACCTGTTTATCGGCATTTTCAAACCGATCTGCTTTTCGTTCGTAATCGCCTTCATTGCCTGCTACAAGGGGTTTGCCGCCGAGGGCGGTACCAAGGGAGTCGGTAAGGCGACCACCGAGTCGGTCGTGCTGTCATCGATCAGCATTCTGATGGTGAACTTTTTCATCACCAAGGTCGTTCATTCTGCTATCAAGGGTTACCTATGATCGTTTTTGAGAATGTCGACTTTTCATACGGCGACCAGCCGATACTGAAGAATGTTTCTTTCACCGTCGACGCCGGCGAGTCGGTCGTCGTCATGGGACCGTCCGGCTCCGGCAAGTCAACCGTGCTGCGCCTCGTGCTCGGCCTCGTCTGTCCGCAACGTGGACGCATCCTCGTCGACGACAACAACATCTGTGTCATGAAGGAAAGACAGAAGCAGGAGATCCGCAAACAGATCGGTATGGTTTTTCAGGACGGCGCCCTGTTCGATTCCCTGACTGTCGGTGAAAATGTCGGCTACTACCTGATCGAACACAGCCGCATGGACTGGGGCGACATCGAGCGCAAGGCTCGTGAAATGCTCGGCTTTGTCGGCCTCGATGCCGACGAAGTGATCAGCAAGCTGCCCGACCAGCTCTCCGGCGGTATGCAGCGACGGGTCGCCATCGGCCGCGCCCTGTTGTCGACCAACCCGAAAGTGATGCTCTACGACGAGCCGACCACCGGCCTCGATCCCCAGATGACCGCGAATATCCTGCGGCTGATTCAGCGGCTGCACCGCGAGAACCGGGTCTCGACTATCATGGTCACGCACCAGATTGCCGACGCCCTGCAGATTGCCGAACGGTTTGTCGTCATCGTGGCAGGGGAGATGGTCTTTGACGGTACGGTCGACCAGTTGCGCGACTCGACCGACGAACGGGTGCGCAGTTTCCTCGCGCCGTTCCGCCATTCTATCGCCGAAGTAGCCGGTAGACGATTCGTATAAATGAAACGGCCATATTGATGATTGACTGTCAGAATACAAGGAATAGATTACGGTATGGATAAACCGAGCAGACTCCGATGGGCTAACCTGCGCGTCGGCCTGGTGGTGACGATCGCCATTGCGATCCTCTTCTGGGCGTCGTTCTCAGGCGGCGGCACCTCCATCTTCGAACCCAAGAACGAATTCACCGCCTACTTCCAGAACATCGACGGCCTCCTGGCCGGCTCGCCGATCTGGATGGCCGGTGTCGAGGTCGGCAATGTCAAGTCGATCAAATTCGTCAACCTCGACTCGCTAAGGGTGGTGCAGATTGTCGGACGGGTAAAGGAAGATGTCTGGCCGATGGTGACCACTAAGTCGGAGGTGGCGCTCGGTACTATCGGCTTTCTCGGTGACAAGTATGTCGAAGTATTCCCCAGCCATGAGGGTGATCCGCTGGAAGAGGGTGGGATACTGCCGACGCGCGATATCGGCAGCGCCGAGGATTTGTTTGCGGCCGGCGAGGACGCCATGAATGAAGCCGGCGGCCTGGTGCGAAACCTCGATACCGTGCTGACGCGGATCAACGACGGGCGCGGCACCCTGGGGCAGATGGCGGTCAACGATACGCTTTACCACAGCCTGACCAGTCTCATGACTGAAATGACACGCCTGACGGCGGCGCTGCAAAAGAATCAGGAACGGATTACTGTCTCGCTCGAACAAACTGCCAGCGCCGTGGCCGATCTGTCGGCAAAAGTGAATGAAAACCAGGGGACCATCGGACGCCTGGTCAACGATCCAAAACTGTATGACAACCTGGCGACGAGCACGGCGCGTCTCGACACCATTATGCAGCGCATCAATATGGCGGAGGGAAGTCTTGGTCTGCTGGTGAACGATACCTCGCTGTACAACGATGTCTCCAACCTGCTGGTCCGCGCGAGCAACCTGATCGCTGATATCCAGGCCCGCCCCCGCGAGTACTTCAAGTTTTCGGTTTTTTAGCATGATCCTCGCAGGCCAGTTCCGGCCGAACGCTTCGGCGCTATGAACAAAGCTGCCACACGTGCATCATACCCGGGTGGGTAGCCCGGAATCTCAAGCCCGCCGAAGGCGGAGCAGAGTTCCCGGTTTGAAAAGGTCAGCGCCACATTGTTCCTGACCGGCAATTCTGCTACTCCGCCACCGGTCTCGCGTCGTACTTTTCGTACAACTCTTTGTGCTTATCCGACAGATCCACCGCCGCACCGCCAATCCACATGTGCGTAACATTCACCTCAGAATGTTCCATGATGTCACCGTCGGACACGACAATTGTCGCCTTCTTGCCGACCTCAAGCGAGCCGATCCGATTATCGACACCGAAGATCTCGGCGGGGGAGAGGGTGATTGCCCTTAGCGCCGCTTCCTTCGGCAAACCATGCGCCGCCATCATCGCCGCCTCGTAGGCAATGTCGCGAAGTCGGGTAGTCCCGGCATCGCTGATGGCGAAGCGAATGCCGGCCTCATGCAACTTCAGCGGAATCGTGTAATTCAGGTTCTGCGGCTCATAGCTGCGCTGTTGCGTACGGGTGCGACTGCTGGTGTAGATGACCGGGACATTCTGTTCTTTCAGCCGGTCAGCCAGCCGCCAGGAATCGAAGCCGCCTAATATGATTATGCGCAGGTCATATTCCCGGGCCAGGTCGAGGGCGCCGCGAATCTGACGCGCATCGTCGGCCTCAACCAGCAGCGGCATGTCACCACCAAACAGCGGAATCATCTCCTCGAGACGCTGATCGACCCGGGTATCGGGGTCGGACAGCCGCGCCTTTTTGTAGTGACGCGCCGTCTCGAAGATATCCCACACCGCTTCACGCAGCTCGCGATTCCGCTTTGCCTGCTCTTCCGGTGTCTGTCGGATGTACCAGCCGCGACGGATCCGTACATCCGGCCACGACATAACCATCGCCACCTCGAGTTGCTCCGCCGCATCTTCTTTCGTCCAGCCATCCATGTTCATCAGGCCGGCCTGGCCGCGAATGAGCGAACCGTACGGCGCTACCAGGGCTGTGCTGACGCCGTTGGAACGGATGGTCGGTATGATCTCCGAATCCGGATTATAGGCGATGTGCGCCTTGACGTCGGCATTGTTGCGGCCGATCTCGCGATGGTCGAGCGTCGCCCTTACCGCTGAAATCTCAATCAGGCCGAGCGCGCTGTACGACGCAATCAGGCCGGGATAGACATGCTTGCCGGTGACATCGATCACCATGCAGTTCTCCGGCGGTGTGATACCCGCGCCGATCTGCGCGATCGTACCGTTCTCAAACAGCAGGTCGGTTGCTTCTTTCACACCATCACTGACTGTATACAGGTCGCCGCCCTTCAGCAGGATCGGCTGTGACTGCGGCTCGCCCGGAATGTAGTCATGGGCTTTACTCGCCCCGGCCACCACCACAAGCAAAGCCAACGCTGTTGCCCGAATGAATCGTGTAGTAATCATTAGTCCTGTCCTCCGTCAGTGTCGATATGCCAGACATCGAAGACATGCTCACAGTCCCACTCCCAGTCCTCATTGCCGCCGCGGGAATAGCCCGAGCCGGAGCCGTTGTTCTGTCCTCCGTGCGCCAGTACCTTCTGGATCAACGCCTGGCGTTCTTCCTCGACCTCGCGCTGCATCGCCCGGTCGGTTTCGTAGTCGAAGTAGCGGGCACCTTCAATCCACGTCTGTTCGCACCGCGTGTAATTCGAAAGCGGCGGACCGTTCCAGATTACGAAATCCGCATCTTTGCCGATCGCAACTGACCCGACCCGATCCTGAATACCAAGTTGTATCGCCGGGTTAATAGTACAGAGCTTGAGCGCCTCCTCGGCACTCAGCCCGCCGTACTGCATCGACTTGGCTGCTTCGTGGTTCAACCGTCGTGCCAGCTCAGAGTTGTCCGAGTTGACACCGCAGACGATACCATGCTTGTGCATGATTGCGATATTGTACGGTATGGCGTCGTACACCTCGAACTTGTAGGCCCACCAGTCGGAGAAAGCGGATGCCATGGCGCCATGGGCTGCCATCTCCGGCGCCACCTTGTAGCCTTCGAGAATGTGGGTGAAGGTGTGCAGGCGGAAGTCAAAATCCTCGGCAAGGCGCATCAACATGAGAATCTCGGTCTGGTGATACGAATGACAGTGCACCAGCACCTCCATGTCGAGCACATCCTGGATCGTCTCCAGCCGGAGGTCGCGACGCGGCGGTACGGTCCGCTGCTTCACGTACTTCCCGAGCCGATTCCACTGCTCCCACCGTTCGGTGTATTCGCGGGCGGCACGGAATTCGTCGCGCATGATTGTTTCGACACCCATGCGCGTTTGCGGATAACGCTCGTCCATCCGTTCGCCCCAGTTCGACTGCTTGACATTCTCTCCCAGCGCCCATTTAATCGAGCGCGGCGCGGTATCGAACTTCAACTCTTCAGGTGGAGCGCCCCATTTCAGCTTGATGACCTGGGCCTCGCCGCCAATCGGGTTGGCCGAACCATGAAGCAGGTGCGCGACCGTCGTCCCGCCGGCAAGCTGGAAATATATCGAGCGATCGTCGGCGTCGACAACATCGCCAATCCGGACTTCCGGGGTGAGCGCGTCGGTTCCCTCGTTAACGCCCCGCGAAATGGCAATATGCGAATGGGCGTCGATGATACCGGCCGTCACGTGTTTCCCGGTGCCATCGATGACCAGTGCATCCTTCGGCGCCGTTAGATCAACGCCAACTCCACTGAATCGGCCCTTGTCGACGATGATGTCACAGTTTTCGATGATACCGGCCGTATCCGACGTCCACACCGTCGCATTGTCGATGAACAGTGTCTGCTGCTGCGGCAGTGCCTCGACACCAAACGCACGGTTCGGATAGGTCAGCCGCGATACTGGTTCCAACGGCAGCTGTTTGCTCCTGTCATTATCTACATCGGTAGTATCAGTATCCTCTGCTGCAGTTGCTCTGGCGGTCCGAACGGCCAGCCAGTCGAACTCGGCTCCATCCGCCATGACCAGCGTGCCCTGCAGGCTGTCGTCAGCAACCACCCGACCGGTCGCCCGGGCGATGCCGTCCAGCCCGAACACGGTCAGCGGAAACTGGAAACTGATGTGCTTGCGATCCGCGGCAAATGACTTGAGCTTCTCCGAGTTGTCGTCGACGGTAATCGTACCGGTCAGTTTTTTACCGGTAGTTATCACCAGCTCTGCCGAAAACTCTCCCAGCCTTGCATCATACGTACCGGCGAGATCGACCGGCGCCGGCTCCGATAATACCGTCTCCTGTCCCGCCACCCAGACCGACTGGATGGTTGCATCAGCCGCCAGCACGTTGGTATCGGCAATAAAGAAGTTGGCCAGCATACCCATTTCGAGAGTGCCGGTCACGTTGTCGACGCCGCACAGTTTGGCAGGGACGGTGGTCAGTGCCGCCAGGGCAGCCGCTTCGGAAAGACCGCAGCGAATGGCTTTGCGAACGTTGCTCAGGAAGTCGTCCGATTTCGGGAGGCGGTGTGTCGTGAAGGCAAATTCGATACCATGATCGGCCAGCGCCAGGGGATTGAACGGCGCCTGTTCCCAGTCGCGCAGTTCTGCGAGGGTAGCGTCGAGCGCAACCTCAGCAGTTGAAACATCCGGTGCGTCCGGAAAATCAACCGGTACAATCAGCGACGCACCAACATCCCTGATCAGGTCCACCCGTTCATACTCATCGCCACTGCCGGCATGAATGAAGGTACGTCCGAATTCATCGGCGATCCTGGCCGCCCGCAGCAGGCTGAACTTATCGCTGGTTTCGAAGACTATCGGGCGATCACGATGCTGATTCAGCGCGTCGAGCGTGGCATTGAATTCCGGCTGCGGCTGCTTTGGATTGACCTTCCAGGCTGCCCTGGCATCTCGGTACCAGTCGGCATCGAGGAGCGTCTGACGGATCAGCGCGATCGAACCCATCAGCGAACTGGGATACTGCTGGTGCGACGTGCCTTTGTCAAACGACGCAAACGGCATCGTCACCGGTTCCAGCAGGAGCATATTCGGCAGGCCGTCCCCGAGCAGCGTAACGAAGCCGTTACCCCGGAAAATACCGTCGAAGCGTGCCGAGTGCACAGTGGTGAAGCCCTGCTTCATGAGTTGCTCGGATGTTTTGCTGTCGGGCTTGAAGCGTTCCGACCAGTCATGGTGGGCGTGGATGGCGTCATTCGAGGATCCGCCACCGGTACGATCAGCCGTGTACTTGGGATCACGCGGCCTCGGCCCCCGTTGCTCCGCGGCATCGGACAAACCGTAATCGGTATACGGATCGACAAAACCTGGGAAGATATACTTGCCGGCCAGGTCAATCACCCGGGCGTCCGACGGTATCGGTACTTTGCGGCCGACGCCGACGACATGGCCGCTGTCGATCAACAGAACGGCGGAATCGATTCGTTGCTCCGGCGACACGATCACATACGCATTGATCAGCGCAAACTTCTGTGGTGGGTTCTCGCGTATACCCCGCTGCGGTTCACTGCTGGCGCCTGGAATGTCGAGCGCTGCGGCGAAGCAAAGTGCCGGCAACATGAGAAATAGTAAGGCCCCCGCGATCCTGGAGGTGGACAGGCATGCGTTCGTCATGGTGCTCCCTCGTACATTTCATTATCTGCGACCGGACGAGAAGCGGAGGGGTTGGGATGATCAGGACTCTAAAGCGCCCGGTCGCGACTACTGTTGTTTCCAATCCGTAAGCGACCAAGTATGGCCAATCTTTGCAATCTTGGCAACGACAATTCTCAGCAAAAGAAAACCGGGGACACGCTGTATCCCCGGTAACCCGTGCATTCCCTGGGGGGAACCTCTATGGACAGTCGGCGGGACCGGGCCCTCCGCTGAACAGAAAATCGACAAAGGCGCTCAGATCTACTGGGTCGGCCTCCTCGTTGCCCACGCCATTGAAATTTGCCTCTTCCGGACAGGGCGGGGGTGGTCCGCCGCCAAACAGGAAGTCGACGAGGTACGAAAGATCGACCGGATCAACCGTATCCATCGCATCGCCATCCATATTCCCGCGCAGCGGATCAACACAGCAGCCGACATCACAGGCATCGCCGATGCCGTTGCTGTCAGCATCGGCCTGGGTCGGATTGGACACGAACGGGCAGTTGTCATCGGGGCAGGTGTTGGCCGGGAAACCGGGATTGCCGAAGCCGTCACCATCAGTATCGGTACAGGTATCACAACTGTCACCAATGCCGTCGCTGTCGGCGTCCTCCTGCAGAGGATTGGCCACACTCAGGCAGTTGTCGCAGCTGTCGCCGACGCCATCGGCATCGACATCATCCTGCGCCGCATTGAATATTTCCGGACAATTATCGTCGGGACATCCGGTATTGCCGAGGCCCGGATCACCGAAGCCATCGCCGTCCGTATCAATGCAATCGTCACACGGGTCGCCGATGCCGTCACCGTCAAGATCATCCTGCGTCGGGTTGGCTACCGTCGGGCAATTATCGTCGGGGCAGGTATTCTGCGGAAAGCCCGGATCGCCATAGCCGTCACCGTCGGTATCGGTGCAGTCGTCGCAGTCGTCACCGATACCATCGCCGTCAACATCCGACTGAAGCGGATTGGCAAGCGTCGGACAGTTATCGCACACGTCGCCCACGCCATCACCGTCACCATCCTCCTGTCCAACATTGGATATGGTCGGGCAGTTGTCGTCGGGACATTCGTTTTCCGGATTGCCCGGATCACCGAAGCCGTCACCGTCGGAGTCAATGCAGATAATCTCCTGCTGTACGATGCGAGTCACGAACAGGTCAAAACCGTCGGTCAGGGTGTCGATCGGCGAGTTCAGCGTAGGGAAGAACGGTGAGCCGGTGTAACCGGTGATGAAGGCGTCGCGGACATTGTCCAGAACTACACCATAGCCAAAATCGACTCGGAAACCACCGAAGTAGGTGCTGAACTCGAGAGCATCGCCGGTTGGAGACAGGGTCGTAATCAACACGTCGAACTGGCCGTTGAAGGTGCCGTCAAGCGGATCGGCCGTGGGATAGTTGGTCGATGAGGTAGAACCGATCAGTGTTAAGCGGCCATCGCCGGCAACATCCGCCCGCGACATCAGGTCGGCGCCGGAGCCACCCAGGTAGGTCGAGTATTCGAGGGAATCGCCGCTCGTCGGCATCTTCGTCACGAAAATATCGAACTCGGCATTGGCGGTAGCATCGAACGCCTGCTTGGCAGGGAAGTTCGACGACCGGGTATAGCCGGACACATAAATCTTATCCGAATTGTCGACATCAATGTCGCCACCAAAGTCGGCTCCGTCGCCGCCCAGGTAACTGCTGAAGATGAGAGAGGAGAGGTCGGAGGTCAGACGCGCCACGAAGGCATCCTCGAGGCCGGGGCTGTTGTGCGTACCGTCGTATGCCGCCGCCAGCGGGAAATCTTCCGAGATAGTGTAGCCGCTGACGACGATGTCGCCACCGCTCAGGAACGCGAGGCCGAGCGCATAATCTGTCAGGCTGCCGCCAAAGAATGTCGCGGCCTCCAGAGAAGCGCCTCCCGACGCCACGCTCACCAGAAACCCATCCTGGCCGCCGCTCAGACTGGCCTGGTACGGCGTGCCGGCGGTCGGAAAGTCGCTGGAGAGAGTTCGTCCGGCGACAAAGGCCCGGCCGGAACCGTCGACCTTGATCACAGCGCCGGCATCGACATCACTGCCGCCAAGATAACTGCTGTAATTGAGGGTGGTGCCGTCCGACGACAACTCGCAGACGAAGGCGTCGCGCAAGCCGCCGGAACTGGCCTGCAGCGCCGATACGGTCGGGAAGTCGGTCGCTTCTGTATATCCGGTGATCCAGGACGTCCCACCGCCGTCAACCGCGATCCCCAGCGCCTGGTCATCGCCATCACTGCCGCCAAGGTAGGTTGCGAACAGCACGCTGTCGCCTTCCGGCGTCAACTTCAACACCATGGCGTCGAAACCGTCGATACCGCCACCATTGTAGGTGGGGTCAAAGCCGCTGGTGAACGGAAAGTCCGACGACGCCACGGCCATGGCGATATAGGCGTTGCCCTGCGAATCTATGCCGATATCGCGGCCCAGATCGTTGGCGGTACCGCCCAGCAGGGCGCTGTATTCGAGCACCGGGTCAATTACCAGCTCGATTCGGCCATTAATACTTTTTCACGGTATAAAAAATATGTTGATCAGGATGACGTGGTCAAGATGAGGGAAATAGAGCATGAAATCCAGGTAT
>CAZJCK010000062.1:12258-21259 GCA_964544635.1 uncultured Ignavibacteriales bacterium
GCGGTATCGTACGTCGGGTCCAGCGCCAGCCCGACGGTATTGTCATTGACCTTAACGTATGATACGGCGACCTCAGTCGACCGGCCGTCGATCACCTGAAACGCCACCGGGGCCGCGACGGTCACGTCACGCAGGGGCGTTTGAAGCACCAGGTCGCCATTGTCACTAACGGTAACACCGCTGACACCCTCGTGGCGGATCTTGATCTGCGATGGATCGGCGCCAGGGGCGACAACGAAGTCATATTCCAGCTTGCCGTCGCGAGAATAATAGACAATATCGATCCCGTCGTAGGCATCGGTATAGGCTGCCGACGGCCAGGCCGGGACATTGGTGGCCCAGCGTGATCGATCATTGCCGATGAAAAAATTGTAACTGCCGATTGGCCGCTCAATCTGCACCGTCGGGCGCTGCAGAGATGCGCCGGGGAAGGTGGCCCGAACGAAATGGTGTCGCGATGGCGGCAGCGTTTCCGCAAGGTGGGGGAAAGCATAGATTGAATCTGCGATCTCATAAGCACTATGAAACTGATAGTAGATGCCGTCGGACGTCAGCCAGGCGGTGCCATACGCCAAATCTGCGCGGAAACCGACTGTCTCGGCGAACTGTCCCCGGTTTTCTATGAATCGTACAGCCTTCGATCCGTTATCAATCGGAGCGTGTCGGTCTGGCCCTGCTACCGTCCCTGCAAATCCCCCGGCTACGAATACGTAAAGCCCAACCCAGACGGCTGTTGCCAACGGTGTTACTCTTGTCACAGCAGCTCCCAACAGCAGTTGCGACGAACGGTGATCGTCTTAGTGGGGTACCGGATGTGTATCCTGAATGCTCACAATTAGTTTAGGCCACAAGACGATTTCTGTCAAGACAAATTGACATGTGAATTACTTAACTTATCGGCAGACTGCCAGGAATCTTCGCCCCGATTTTGGATCTGGCTCCGGTGGCAGCACCGAGGTTCCGGCAACGCCGTAACGCCTGCTCGGCTCTCCAGCTACTGCCCGGGACATGGCAACGGCGGCCATCCCGTGACGAAGAGAAAGTCGACCAGCCAGATGGCATCGCTCAAGTTGGCTCTCCCATCATGATTCATGTCCGCTTCATCCAAACAGCACGGTGCCGTACCGCCCCGGAAGAAATAGTCAATCATGTAAGCAATGTCGATCACAGTCGGATAGTAACCGCCGTCACAATCGATGTCACCAGTAATGCCGACGCAGCACCCCTCGCAGACGTTGCCGACGCCATCACCATCATCATCCGCCTGATCGGGATTGAATACCAGTGGGCAGTTGTCGTCAGGACACGCATTGCCGGCATAACCCGGATCACCGTAACCGTCACCGTCGGTATCAACACAATCGTCGCATACGTCGCCGATACCATCGCCGTCATCGTCAGACTGCGACGAATTTGCAACCGTGGGGCAGTTATCACAAAGGTCGCCGCTGCCGTCGAGGTCGACGTCGGCCTGGTCCGGATTTGCCACTGTCGGGCAGTTATCGCATACCCCGGCGACACCGTCACCATCCGGGTCGGGCTGAAAAGCGCAACTGTCGAATTCGAAACAGTGCGGTCCATCCCAGCCCGGCAGGAACGGCTGGGCGCCGGTCACTGCCCAGATCCAGTAGTTGTTGGGCCGGTAGAACGACGAGTCGATACAAATCGTCGCACCGTGAGCTTCCCGTCCAATCGGCGGAATCTTGACCCTGAACACTATTTCATCGAAGCCGTCCGGTATCCCCGGTTTCTGCAGCCGGAAGCCGCCAAAGCCAAGGGTATCGGCCGCCATTCCATCAACGCTGTACGGGTTCAAGAAGAAGTTCTCGACCATCTCGGCGGTAACCACGCCGGTTGTCTCGCCGAGGGTTGTGTCCCAAGTGATGGGATCATCAGAATAGACCCGCAGGCCGAGCGTGTAAAGCGTGATGTTCAGTCCGGTGTTGTTGGTGAGTCTAATGAAATAAGTGATCGTGTCGTCGGTAGACAACTTACCGTTGGCGTTAAGCCCCGAGACATGATCCAGCGACAAGCTGCCGTCCTGCCCCCATACCGCCACACACGGCAGGCAGAGCAGCAGACAAAGCGCCAGCGAGGGGAGAGTACGTCGCATGGCTTTCCTCCCTGGGAAACCTGTTCAATGTACTGAAATGTCAGACTCGGAATTCGCGTCGTGGTGTGAACAGACGACGGTTGTTAAGCGAACACCCTATGCTCACAACATACCTAATACGGTCCATATCGTCAAGCGCTAATGCACAATGCGATCCCAGATAGCGTTTGCGCCCTGCTGTATTCTTTTCTATACTGCCGTCCATGCGATCCCGCACGGACACGATCGTAACCTGAAACGCAGCCGGTATGAACAAGAAGCACAACAACCTAATCCTCCTCGGCATGATCGTCGGCGCTATTCTGGGCGTCATCGGCGGCTACTTCCTGCCCGCCCTTTTCCTCGGTACCGACTTCCTGGGCACCCTTTTCCTCAACGCGCTCAAAATGGTTGTCGTGCCGCTCATCGTCGCCTCCATGATCGTCGGCGTCACCGGCCTCGGCGACATCCGCAAACTCGGCCCCACCGCCGGCAAGACCGTGCTTTACTACCTCGTTACAACCAGTTTTTCGGTCTTTATCGGCATCGTGCTGGTTAACATCTTCGTGCCGGGGGAGGGGATCGACGGTTTCGGAGCGGTAGCGCCGGATATCATTGCGGAAGCTGAGGGCAAGACGCTGAAAGATGTTCTGGTCGGCCTGCTGCCGGCCAACCTGATCAAGGCCGCCGCCGAGGCCGATATCCTCCCGCTCATCGTCTTCTCGCTGCTGTTTGGCGGTGTCCTGACCGCTCTGGGCAAGCGGGGCGAACCGGTCATCGCTGTCTTCGAGGGTATCAATGAAGCGATGATGCGCATTGTCCATCTTATCATCTACTTCGCGCCGATCGGTGTTATGTCGCTGATCGGCACCATTGTCGCCGAGAAACGCGACGAACTGGGCGAGCTGTTCTCGAGTCTCGGTATGTACTCGCTGACAGTGCTGCTCGGTCTGCTCATCCACGCCACAATCGTCCTGCCGCTCATACTCAAGATTCGCGGCAAACGGCAACCGTTCCGCTACTTTGCCAATATGGGCGAGGCCCTGACGACCGCTTTCACGACGGCATCATCATCGGCCACACTGCCGGTCACGATGGAAGCGGTGGAGGCGAAGAATGAAGTCGATGCCCGCGCGGCGTCGTTTGTCCTGCCGCTCGGTGCGACCATTAATATGGACGGTACCGCTATGTATGAAGCGGTCGCCGCTATTTTCATCGCACAGGTGTATGGCGTCGACCTGACAATGGGCCAGCAGGTAATCATCTTCCTTACCGCCACCCTCGCCTCAATCGGCGCGGCCGGCATCCCACACGCCGGGACTGTCATGATGGTAACCGTACTTGCCGCCGTGAATCTCCCGATGGAGGGGATAGGCTTGATCTTCGCCGTCGACTGGTTCCTCGACCGCTGTCGCACGACGGTAAACGTCTGGGGTGACTCGATCGGCGCCGCCGTCATCGCCGAGACCAGAGAATTCAAGAACGGTTGATGCTGCGCGACGCCGGCGCGGCTTCAACAGGTCATCCCGGACAAGGCCCGACACAGCCGGGACGGAGGTTCGGGACCCATTGTTCCATTATTACAGATCCTCTGCCCACCCGATCACGTTTGCTTACTGTCTAATGCACCAGCCAGTAATCCCGCGGATACAAACGATACACCTTTGCATCTTTGCTCTCAACTGAACCAAGATACTGATTATACGAGTCCATTTGACCGTCCGGCCCGATCACGAAATACAACGCCGTCGCCGACTGACTCGCCGTCGCACCATACCCCGGCAGCACCGGACCGTACACCTCCGGCATCAGGTTGTGCAGGCTGCGATACAGGTCATCATCCTGTTTCAGATCGAGAACGGTTTGACGGAAGCCACGCACCTTCTCCGGCGTGACGCCATCGGCCAGGTCGGCCGCCATGGCCCGGCCACGCCCTTCGTAATCCGACGCCGCCCGGTTGCGACTGAACGCCTGCGCCACGGCATACTCGGCCAGCGAAGGATCGTACGGTGCAGCCTTTAACTGGTCGACCACGAACTGCATCGTCTGTGCCAAATCAGGGCAGCGCTCGGCGTAGTAGACGATCCGTCCCATACCCTCCGCGCTCCGTAGTCCGTTGGAGTAGGCCAGTCCGGCCGACCACGTCTTCATGAACATCGAATGCGCCCCGCCGCCGCCGTAGAGTCGGGCCGCGACGAATTCGCGGACGGTCTCAGTATTATAGTCGTGGTAGTGTGCGCAGTCGACGGTGTTGATATGCACGCCGCTGCGCGTGTTATTGTTGATCAAACCGACAAACTGCGGCTTGCTGTCAAACGGTTCGCGCTCGCCCAGCCGCGCGTAAATAACATCGTCACCGTCATACGTATACCGTACCGCCGAATCCGACGGGAACGATGCCACCAGCTTGTCAACCGTCGCCTTCAGCCTGCCGGCATCCGTCGAATTGGCGACCACGTACGACCGCACATTACCCTGGTTGCGCAGCAGGCGGAGGGTTTCCTTCAGCTGCGCCAGGGCGTCGGATGGCGCCACGGCAAGGTCGCGACTCATCTGGTTGGCGAGGTAGCGCAGATCGTCGGCCAGCGAGTTGTCAGGCAGATCCGACAACGTCAGGGTCAGGTCGCGCGCCGCCGCCTTTACAAGATCATACTCTGAGGATTCCGACTTTGCCTTTAAGAACGTGGACAATTTGTCCCGGTCAATATCATGCAGCTGCTTCTTGAAATCCTCCATGAACATGACGAACGCCATCTGGTCGTCGCGCGACGCTGCCTCTTTGAGCAGCCAGCGCAGACGGTGGGCGTTGTGCGCCCGTGTCAGGAACGACTCGGTCGCCAGAAGCAGCTTGTTGTCCTGTTTCCAGAAAGCATACGCCGGGTCGTTTACCCACGACTCTTCCGACCCCCGCATCCGGTTGCGCATTGAGGAAAGGGCGAGGTCGACGGCATCACGAATTCGCGAAAGGTTTTCGACCCGCCAGTCGGGCGACCTCATCACCGCCTCCAGCCACTGCATCGCCCGCTGCGACTCCTCGGCATTACTTCCGGCCGCTTCGACCTGCAACTCGATCCGCTCGGTGCGGTAGTTGCTCGTGTAGTATGCGCTCAGGCTGGAAATCTCGCGGCGCAGCGCCTCGGTCATTTCGTCGTACGCTACCGGCTCACCGTCCATGATCACACCCACACTGGTCATCAGGCTGGGCAGCATCGAGACATAGACCAAAAGCGACTCCGGCACGCTGTACATGTCAAACACCAGCCCGGCGGTGCCGCTGGTGATATTGTCAAAGGTCGATACCACCGAGGCGCCGCCGCCCGGCATCGCTTCAACCGAGTAGATTAGTTGTTCGTCGAGCGTCATCGGCGGATCCTCGACAAACCCCGGCATCTCGATCGTCGCCGCTTCCTTATCGATGATCTCAGTCCCTTCGTCATACTCTTGCTTGTACTGCGCGATGGCGGCATCACGGCTGCTCACGCCGTAGCGCTCCATGAGGGAGATGACGAATGATTCGATCCGCGTCTCGCGTTCCTTCTCCGACTGCTCCAGCAGCTTCGGGTCGGGGCGCGACGCTGCCGCATACGGTTCGATCTTGGTCAACCGCCACTTGCGTATCAGTTCCGCCCAGACATTGCCGTCCGAAGCCAAACGCCGCTCTGCCTTGTCAAAGGTGTCATCCATCGCCA
The DNA here is from genome assembly GCA_964544635.1 of uncultured Ignavibacteriales bacterium. GTDB lineage: Bacteria > Zixibacteria > MSB-5A5 > GN15 > FEB-12 > CAZJCK01. The sequence goes on from CAZJCK010000062.1 coordinate 18,040, forward strand.
ACTGGCGCTCGAAGCCGCCGATATCGTGCAACTGGCGCAGGTGTTCCATCCACTGCGACCCGCTGCCACGGAACCCAAAGCCCGGGGGAGAGTTGAGAAACTGGCGGAGATTTCGACGGTCCTGCACCACCTGGCTGTTGACGCGATCATTGAACGCCTGCAACTGGTCGGAGCCGACTTCATACGCGGCGATTTTCTTCAGTTCGCCGATCAATACCGAGCGAACTGAGTCAATCATTGTTTCGGTCAGGTTTTCCACGGCCACATTGTTGAAACCGACATACACCGCCCGGCCCGGGTAGTCCGGCGTCCAGACGAACACCGACGAGGCGCCGATATTGATGTCGCGCGTCTCTGAGTTGATGAACCGACGGTAAAGATTTGAGGTCTGGCCCGACCCATAGTTGCTCAGGAACAGCTCGAACAGGTAGCTCTCCACCGCGTCCATCTCCTGCACCGGCGGCCAGGCAAAGGTCAGCAGTCCCGGCTCAGTTGGATTCTGGTGGGGGAAACTGACCATGCGAATAGCTCCATAGGGCGCCGAATTCGGCTCCGGCAGGCGTTTGTACAGCCGCGCCGGATCCTCGCCAACGGTCGCATCCGGATCGATGCGCTCGAGAATAGCTGAGATGCGTTCGAGGAACGCCGCCAGTTCGATCTCGTTGGGGATCGATACCACCGTCCCCATATTGTTCAACTGGTAGGCGTCCGACTGAAACTTACGCATCTGCTCGACCGTCATGGTGCGGATCGCCGACGGTTCGCCGCCCGACGACAACGAGAGCGGGTGCCCCGCCCCATACAGCAGGTCGTCCAGAGCGTCGTATAAGCGTGCCCACGGCCGTTCGTAGCTGCTTACCATTTCGTTGTAGACAGTGCCCTTTTCCTCAAGACGAATGGTCGAGTCCTCCGGGTTGATCGAGTAGCCGATGTTGGCCACTTCGCGGCGGATCTCCTCAGCACTGTAGTTGGGGTGAATCATCGCATACAACTTGGCCTCGAAAAGGGAGAAGAACGACTCGGTCCCGGCCGGCGCGTTAAAATGGTAGCAGGTTTCCAGCTGACGGGTGAAAGCCGATGACGACCCCAGCGACATATCCTCCAGCGAGGCCACAAAGCGACCCCGCGTCCCTTTGCCCAGGAGCAGGTGTTCGCAGGTATGCGGTTCTCCCTGGTTGGACGGTGGGATCGAGTTGACCCACGTAAACGCCTGTGGCACCGACTGGATGCGCAGGAGATCGAGAATGAAGCCGCTCGGGAGGTGGCGGAAGCGTGCTCCCATCGGCTGCTGGTTGGCATTCAGATAGACCGCCTCAGTTGAAAAATCGGCGACCGTCTGCTCTGCAGTGAGGTCGTTCAGGGTCACGGCTGTGCCATCACCTGACAGCCCCAGAAAAGCGGCCAGACACACGGCGGCAACAAGGCTGGTTTTCATGAGTCTCTCCTCCATTGGGGCGGCAGTCCGATGGCGGCCCCGGCTTATCGCGAACGGTTGTCGTTAACAGTGTCATGATACGACGTAAAGTAGCACAGTACTGTCCATTACGCAATTGTCTGTCACAGCACCGGCCGCCCACTACCCTGTTTTTGTCTTGACTCGCCAACGACTTACGGATATCATGCGGACCGATTTTGAACGTTGAAGTGCGGCTTCCAGGCCGGTGGTCGATCGCGCAGTATGGTATCGAACCGTTTACGAGCTAAAAGGATACGACGGGCCAATGGCAGATCAGGAAGTGTACGCCGGGATCGATATCGGCGGAACCAGCATAAAATTCGGACTCATCGACAAACAGGGCAAAGTACTGCACCGTCAGCAACGCCCCACCCTCGCTGACCGCGGCGCCACCCCGCTCTTGCATCTCGTCACCAACATCGGCGAACAGCTCATGTACTACGCCGCGGAAGAAAACTACGAAGTCCGCTATCTCGGTGTCGGCACGCCGGGCGCTGTCAATGCCAGGACCGGCAAGATTATCGGCCCCTCCCCCAATATCCCCGGCTGGCAGGGTATCGAACTGGGGGAGACCCTCCGCGATCGCCTCAATATGACCGTCTGGGTCGACAACGATGTCAACACCATGGCTCTCGCCGAGAGCCGCTTTGGCGCCGCAACCGGGGCCGACTCGGTTATCTGCGTTACCCTCGGTACCGGTGTCGGTGGCGGCGTGATTATCAACGGCAAGGTCTGGCGCGGCTCGACCAGCTCGGCCGGTGAACTGGGGCACATGACGATCAACTTCGACGGTCCCAAGTGCGCCTGCGGCGGCAAGGGTCATATTGAATCGTACTGCTCCTCGCAGGCGATTATTAAGCGCCTTAAGAGTAGAGTCGGCGGCACGTTAACACCGGAACTTGAAGAGGTACTTGAAGGCGATCTGGAGAACCTGACGGTCAAGAAGCTATTCGCCGCCCTCAGGAAAGGCTGCGAGGTGTCCAAGTCGGTAGTCGAAGAAACTGCCGACTACCTCGGTATCGGTCTGGGCGGTATCGTCAACCTGATCAACCCCGATACCGTTGTCGTTGGCGGCGGCGTCTCGGAAGGCGGTGGCGGTTTCATCGAAGCTGTCAGTGCCTCGATTCGGAAACATGCCTTCGATTCCGCCGTAGAAAAGCTACACGTTATTAAAGCCTCACTGGGCAACGACGCCGGTTTTATTGGCGCCGGCCTGCTGGGCGAAGATATGGGATAACCGATGAGCACTCCGACCGCCGAAGAGCACCAGACGAAACATCACGACGACCGCCCCCTCACCTTCAAACTGGCCAACTGGTGGGGCTTTATCTTCGCCGGCATGTACCTGTTGTACGGTGTGGTTAAGATCATCCTCAGCTTCCTTGATCGCAACTACGACTCGATGGCCTCGCCGATCGGCTTTGCCATTATCGGCGCCATCCTGATGGGTCTGGCCTATGGTTTTCGGGAGTCGAAGAAGTGGGGATGGTTCGGTTTAATCGGTATCAACGGCCTGGTTGTGATTCTCTCGATCATCAATGTTACCAGGTTTGAGTATGCCGTTCTCCTGGTGATTTCGGCCGGCGCGCTGTACGCGTTGTTTGCTCCGCAGACCAAAGCGTATCTGGCGAGCCACGGCTAAATTTCGTTTGACATCATCCGAAAATTCTATTTATTGGCGGCTCAGGCGATTATAGAGCCTGACGACGTTGGCGCCCTAGCTCAGTTGGTAGAGCAACGGACTGAAAATCCGTGTGTCCCCAG
>CAZJCK010000063.1:0-20889 GCA_964544635.1 uncultured Ignavibacteriales bacterium
TCGAATAATAGGCCCCTGCCTTCGCAGGGGCGACGTATGACGAATTACTCCTGTGGGCGGCAGGCGTCCTCGTCTGCTCCATCGAGCAGAACAAACATGATCGGCAGCCTCCCAGGGCGGAGGCTGCCCTTGTATCGTAGGGCTGGACCCTTGTGGTCCTGACGTGTTGCAAGCAATATCGAAGTTGTCAGGTTGACAAGCAACCTGACCTACAAACTATTCTACGATCTCAGCAGACGGACCGCCCTCCCACGTCGTGCCTGCGCCACGCCACGTCGTCCCCGCGCAGGCGGGGACCCATTATTCTCTTATCGCCTCAGCTATAGTGCCACGCAAATCAAATAATAGGCCCCTGCCTTCGAAGGGGCGACGTATGACGAATTACCGCTGTGGGCGGCATACGTCCTCGGCTGCCCCATCGAGCAGAACAAACATGATCGGCAGCCTCCCAGGGCGGAGGCTGCCCTACGGGGGAATGACGTCCGTCCAAACCCACCTGAAAGGTGGGGTATCGGGAGTAGTTCTTGCCGAGTTTCTTCGTCCGGTCTACGCCGGACTCCGGAATCCGACCTACTTCGGTAGCACGTCCAGCTTCCCAATCGCTTTTTCGACGGCGGCCACAATGCTGCCGTCGCGAACCATCTCCACCACGATGTCAATGTCCGGGTAGAGCGAGCGGTCGTCGGTCAGTTTCGACACTTTACGTCGGATCACCTTGTAGGCCGCTTCTGTTCCCTTGCCGCCCTTGAGGGGACGTCGGAAATCGAGTGCCTGGGCCGCCGACATCAGTTGGATGGCGACAATGATCTCGGTGTTGCGGACGATCTCTTTGAGTTTGTTCGAGGTCACCGAGCCCATGCAGACATGGTCTTCCTGGTCGGCCGACACCGAAACGTTGTCGATAACCGCCGGGTGCGCCAGGACGCGGTTCTCGCCTATCAATGCGGCCTGTGAGTACTGCGCCACCATGAGGCCGGAATTAAGCCCCTTCCCTTCGACGAGGAAATCAGGCAGTGCCGACAGGGCCGGGTTCATCATCCGATTGGTGTGACGTTCGGCCAGGTCGCCGACTTCGGCGACAGCGATACTCAAGAAGTCCTGCGCCATCGCGACCGGCTGACCATGGAAATTCCCGGCGGCGAGGTATTCGTCGTCGTCGGTGAAAAACAGCGGATTGTCGGTAACACCGTTCATTTCGGCAATATGGACGTCGGCAGCATATTTGAGGGCGTCAAGCGTCGGGCCAATGATCTGAGGCGTACAACGCAGCGAGTACGCATCCTGCACCTTCCCCTTGTTCTCCGGGATGGTCTGGGAACCGTCGATCAGCCTGCGGATATTCTCGGCGACCAGCATCTGGCCCTTGTGGTTGCGGATGGTGTGGACGCGGGGGTCGAAGCAGGCGATCGAGCTTTGCACGCAGTCGATCGTCATGCCGGCGGCGATAAGGAAGTTCTTGACGGCGTTGACGGCGTCGTGGATGGCGAGGACGCCGACGCCGGTCATCATCTCGGTACCGTTGATAATGCCGAGACCTTCTTTGAAGGACAGCGTGACCGGTTTGATCTTGGCCGCCTTGAGGGCGTCGAGACCGGACATTTTCTTACCACCGAAATAGGCCTTCCCCTCCCCCATGACGACTTCTGCGATCTGGGAGTGCGGGGCGAGGTCGCCGCTGGTGCCGAGAGAGCCTTTCTTGTAGACTACCGGAGTGACCCGCTTGTTAACCATCTTTTGCAGGGTTTCGGGAATGAGCGGGCGCACCGCCGAGTAGCCCTTGCAGAGGGTGTTGACGCGCAGCAGCATGGCAGCGCGGGTGTCCTCTTCCGGGGCTTCCGGGCCGACCGCGGCAGCGTGGGAATAGACGATATTCTTCTGCAGCAGTTCGCCCTGTTCAGGCGAGATCTGGATGCGAGCGAATTCGCCGATGCCGGTGGTGACACCGTAGATCTTAGTGCCTTCTTTGACTTTCCGTTCGATCAGCTGACGGTTGGCTTTGACGGCGCTGATAGCCTTGGGGGCGATCTTCACCTTTGCCGTACCGCGCGCGACAGCGGCGACCTGTTCAATGTTGAGGTCGTTACCGGTGATGACAACTTCTTTTATAGCCATGGCGGGCCTCCTGAAGACATATTACTTGTCGGGAAACGGGGATGTATGCGCTTCTGGCGCGAAAAACAGAGCCGGACAAATGGATTGCTAAGTGTCTTGCAAACCGGAACCGGATGTAGGTGTGTAACGGGTAGGAATGGAGGTGACCAGCAGGATCGCCGGTGCGGCAAAGACATTGGTGATTGACAGAATACGACTTACGAACACTGGCCTACCTCTCGTTACGTTATGGAAGATATGTGACTGCAAGAGGTTGTCAAAGGGAAAAGAACGGATGATATTGGCATGATCATGAAAGCTCCCGATGTACTGAACGACTTCTGGCGCAAGCAGACATTTGTCGCCTTTGACACCGAAACAACCGGGGTGTGGGCGCCGGCCAACCGTATTGTCGAGATCGGGGCGGTGAAATTCCGCCCGAACGCCGACGAGGTCGAGGAGTTCGAGGCGCTGGTCAACCCGGAGAGGCCGATTCCGATCGAGGTGCAGGAGATCCACGGTATTTCCAACGACATGGTCCAAAGTGCCGAGACGATTGCGCCGGTGCTGGAACGGTTTGTCGATTTCATAGGGGAGAAATCCATCCTGATCGCGCACAACGCGCTGTTCGATATCAGTTTCGTGTCGGTGGAGATCGATCGAACCGGCGTGCTGTTCCCCGAAAATCCGGTGCTGGATACGGTGGAGATTTTTCGGAAGTACTATCCCGGCCTGCAGTCGTATGCGCTGTTGTCGATCTGCCAGGAGCTTCAGGTGGCCCGAACCCAGATGCACCGGGCACTCGATGATGCCCGGATGGTGACGGATATTTTCCGCCTGGTACTCCCCCGCATTCCGGGCGTGAAGTCGCGAGCGAAGTTGAGCTCGAAAGTCGGGGTGTACAATATACATTCGTGGAGACAGGATGTCGGTGATCTGCCGGTCGAGATGAAGCCTTTAGAGGCGGCGATTGATGGCCGGACGCGGGTGCAGATTACGTATCAGACACGCGATTCGATCCCCACCGACCGGGTAATCAGGCCGAGCCAGTTGTACCGATTGGGCGGGACGGTGTATGTGAATGCGTATTGCGAGACGGTGCAGGCCGAGCGGACATTCCGGCTGGACCGGATTCTTGAGGTGGTGGCGCTGCAGATATAAGGTCAGTCGTCGCGGGCCGGGCTGTCGGGCGCTTTCACACCGTTGCCTCGTTTCACCATGATGGCGGCGATGATACCGATCAGGGGACTGAGTAAAATCGAGACAATGAAGATGAGAATCGGAGAACGTCCGCGCTGATGCGCGATGTATCCGGCAACGAGGCTGAAGATGAGCCAGCCGATAACGAAAATGCTGGGGCTGTAAAGGAATTCCGTGAGCATGGATGCAGGATAGTGGATGTGATTAGTTCACGGAAGAGAATAATAGGTACCCGCCTGCGCGGGCACGACGTGTGGTGGGGTCGGGGCAATGTAGCTGTGCATTGAGGTAGAGAAAGTGCGTGGTTCTGATGCCACAGGCAGCCTCCCAGGGCGGAGGCTGCCCTACGGAAGACTGGATTCCCGTTTTTCGCGGGAATGACGTACGGCCAGTTCGGCGAGGATTTTAGGCAAAGAAAAACGGGGTCCGGTAGGACCCCGTTTAGTCTTATGGAGCCGAGGGGAATCGAACCCCTGACCTCTTGAATGCCATTCAAGCGCTCTCCCAACTGAGCTACGGCCCCGGGATGTCTTTTTGCAGGCGGGTAGTTTACATATGGTCGGCAGGATTGTCAAGTATGTTCAGGGGGATATTGATTGCGGTGGAGGCTGGCGCCCCGCATGGTCATTTCGAGGGCGGAATTGGGAATGGTTGTAGATTTTAGTGGACCCGCCAGGTGTGATTCGGGCTACCGCCCTGAGCAGCTCACGGTGGATTCCAGCCTCCGCTGGAATGACAAGAGGAGCGTGACGTTGCGGAGACGAACTGAGTGGCCCCGGCTCTCCGTCAGTCCGGCGTTTGCCGGACCGAACTGCGGCGGGTGGACGGTGAAGATGGCAGCCTCCCAGGGCGGAGCCGGCCCTAAGGGGATCGGGAATCCGGTGTCGGGTCGACACGGTTGGCACGGGTGAGACAAAGCGGGATGCCGATGATGGCGATACCCATTGCCACCCAGATGACCCGTTTGTAGGCGGCGACGAACGCAGCCGCCGGTCCCAGATCGCTGAACCGTACCTCGAAAAAAGCAAACAGACTGGTGGCCAGGGCGATGCCGATCGACATGCCGGTATTTCGCGTCGTGGCCAGGATGCCGGAGGTGATGGCGCGCTGCTTGTCGGTTACCGCGCCCATCATGGCCGACGAATTCGGTGTCGAAAAGACACCGACACCGATGCCGGCGACACAGAGCGAACCGACGACGTACCAGTTCGACGAGTCAACTTCGACCAAAGAGAGCATGAACATCCCAACGGCGATCATCGTCATACCAAAAGAGGTCAGCGCCCGGTAACCGATCTTGTCGGACAGTTTGCCGGCGGTCGGCGCCAGGATGAACATGAGCACGGGGAGAATAATCAAGTAGAGGCCGACCTCTTTCGGTTCCAGTCCCTTTACGTCCTCCAAAAAGAACGGTACTAGTATGAGCACCCCGGCGGTCGCGATAAACTGGCAGAGGCTGGCGAGGATGGCGGTGGTGAACGGTTTGTTGCGAAAGATGGTCAGGCCGATCAACGCCGTGTGCGGCTTGGTCTCGAGGATGAGGAAGGTGATACCGGCAACCAACGACACCAGCGCCAGGCCCCAGACACGTATGTCCGAGACGGCGTATTCACTGATCATGCGTAGCGCCAGCATACCTGAGAGCATGGTAGCGCCGATAGCTATGGAACTGCGAATGGGCACCGGCCGCGACTTTTCCGGTGGCGGCAGGATACGGAAGTAGCGGAAGGCGAGAAAGAGACCGACCAGACCGATTGGGATGGCGGCCACGAAAATCGACTGCCAGGGCCAGATATCGAGCATGAGACCGCCGACGGTGGGGCCGACCATGAAGCCAGCCGCAACCATCATGACAATCAGGCCCAGTCCTTTCCCCCGTTCGTTGGGTGGAAAGACGGTAGTGACGAGGCCCGGTCCGACCGCGGCAAACATGGCGGTACCGGTTGCCTGGACAACGCGCCCGGCAATCAAGACTTCGACGGTCGGACTTAATGCACAAATGATGGAGCCAAGAATGAAGGCAGTGTAGCCGAATTTGTAGGCGAAGCTGTAGCCTTTGGATTCGGTCCAGGCGCCGAAGGCCATGAGCAGCGAGACCATAGTCAGGGTATATGCCAGGGCGACCCAGGCGACCGACTCGACGGGAAGTTCGAAGGCGCGGGCGATGGTGGGCAGGGCGACATTGAGGATGGAGCCTTCGAAAGTGGCCATGAACGTGCCCAAAGCGGCCGCCGCGAACAAATGATAGCGGTATTTGTTTACTAACTGTGGATCAGGAACGGACACGCAGGGCCTTTGTAAGTCGTTGGTAAAAAAGGAATTGACAATCAGCAGCGGTAATCATACTGTGAGCCTCATGATCCGTCAACAGCTTTCTTGGCGTCGGCAAAAACTGTTAAACAGTTGGCGCCGGGGTGCGTCTTTTCACATAGACAGCAGTCGAGAGCGCCGGGCATGAAAGAAACGGTCCCGGAGCTGGTCGTCAAATTCATGGAAGGTGACAACGCTGCCTTTGCCGAGTTGTTGCAACGGTATCGCCAGCGGATATATTCGATCGCCTTCAAGGTTTTGGGGAATCATCTCGATGCCGACGAGGTGGTTCAGGAGACGTTTGTCCGACTGTACAAGCGGCGCAAGGAGTTATCGGATGTAAAATATTTCACGACGTTCGTCCTTCGTATCGCCACCAATTACAGCATTGACTTGTTGCGAAAGCGCAAAGGGCATTCGGGCCTGGGGGATGATGTAACCTCGTTGCCTGGAACCATTCAACTCGACCTGGCACAGAAGGTCACGACACCAAGTGAAGCCTATCAAAACAAGCGGGTAATGGAAGAAATCCTGCGTGCATTGGAACAGCTCCCTCCACGACAAAAGCTGACGGCCATTTTGCACGATATAGAAGGATACAGCAAATCGGAAATTGCCCGTGCCCTTGAGTGTCCGGAGGCGACGGTTCGGTCCAACCTTCACATCGCCCGAACCAAGCTGAAGAAGATACTCAAGCAGCGCTTAGACAAGAAGGAGTGAAGATGACACACCGCCATACCCTGTCACTCCTTGAGGATCTGGTTGATGACGAACTGCCGTCCGGTAAGCTGGACGAGGTTCGTCGGATGATCGAGGATGATCCGGAGTTGCAACGAGAGGTTGCCCGAAGTCGTCGCCTCAGGGAATTGTTGGGGAAAATCCGTACGCCCGATCCCGGGCGCCAGTATTGGGATGAAACCCAGAGCTTGATCCTGGCGCGTACCGTCGAGGCCGACGAAGCCGCCGCCGCCGTGTACACCGAGCGTTTTTCGCTGGTGCGGGCGCTGTTTTCCGTAGCCGCCTCGATTGCCATATTGATCGCCGCCCTGTTTGTCGGCTCCAACGGACGGACGCCGATGCCGTTGCAGGGCGCCGATAACCGTCCGGCCGCATTCGTCGCGGCCTCCCAGAAGACAACCGTCTCCCCCGCCGATTTTCCGGTGTATGATCACGACGATGCGTTGCGCCTGGCGCGCGCCATGATCGTGATGGGACCGCCGGGGATGTTCGGCCGTTGTCTGCTTTTCCCCGAACATGTCGATAGGACTTCTATAGGCTCAGCAATATAAGGAGATACGAGCTTGAAGAATATTGTTACCGCTGCCCTCACCATTGTTGCGGTATGCCTCTGGCTCGGTTGTGCGCAAGGCGACAAGATGGTACAACTCAGGTTCAAATTCGGGCCGGAGACGGAACTGACGTACAACCAGGTAAACCGTAACGCGGTTGAAGTTATACGAGGCGATTCCACGCTGTATGAGTATGAAGTGACCTATGATGCCGTGGTCAGCTATCTCACGGATGAGGTGTTGTCGGACACATCGTGGGCGGTCAGAGAACTGGTCACCTGGACATGGACAGAGCCGCAGAAAGAAGACAGCACCAAACTGGATACGCTTTCGCGGGAGCGAGAGATAGAGATGACGATGTACGCGTCGGGTCGGGTGACCGATCTCGAGGCGATCGACAGCACGCAGGAGAGACGTCTGGAATACATCAAGCAGTACTATGAACAGGGCCTGCCGGTGTTTCCGTCGGGCGAACATGCGCCCGGTTACAGTTGGACACAGACAACGACCGTCATGATACCGGACAATCCGGCCGAGACCACGGAAGCGTCGACAACGTTCACCATCAAGTCGCTGGCGCGCGAGTCAGGGTATGACTGCGCGGTGATCGAGTTCGACGGTCGGATGTTCATACCGGTCGACTTGATGGCCGAGGATTCGGCGAAGATTACCGGGGTCGATCGCATCAATGCGACCGGGGTGATCTACTTTGCGTACCGTGAAGGCTTCATCGTCATGCAGCGCGAGCGCTGGGTGATTGATGGTGATCGTGAGAAACACCTCAAGGACGGTTCGGTTGAGACGTTCCAGGTGGCGGTGCAGATTGATTCCGATCATACCCTGGTTCAGCGAAATTAATAGTGGCTGTAACGAAATGACACAGAGAAGCCGGCGGTGTGCCGGCTTTTTTGCAGCGATGCATGAGGCGCGAGCACGAGGAGACCATGAGTAAGGCCTCTCCCGGGCGTGATGAAATACCGTCGCGGCTGGAACATACCAACCTGAGACCCGATGCTACGCGCGCCGACATCGAGCGATTGTGCGCCGAGGCCAACGATTACAGGTTTCGCGCGGTGGTGGTAAACCCGTGCCGGGTGGCCGCGGCGAGCCGGTTGGTTGAGGGTGGTGTGCTGGTAGCGTCGGTCTGCGGCTTTCCGCTGGGGGCATCGCTGACAGCGATCAAAATCACGGAATTGCAGCAGGCGGTGCTGGATGGGGCATCGAGTGTTGATATGGTCATCAATGTCGGCTGGGTAAAGGATGGGGCGCTGGAGCGGGTGTCCGATGAAGTAGCCCAGGCGCGGGAACATGTACCGGATCGGGTGGAGTTGAAGGTGATCATAGAGACACCGCTGCTGAGCGATCGCGAGATCGAACAGGTGGCGCAGCGGGTGATAGCGGCGGGAGCAAATGTGGTGAAAACGGGGACCGGGATGGCGGGGCCGGTGACGGTTGAGCAGGTGCAGTTGATCCGCGGGGCAGTCGGGCCGGACGTGGTGATCAAGGCGGCAGGGGGAATTCGCACGTTGGAGCAATGCCGGGAATTGATGGCGGCGGGCGCCAATCTGCTGGGTTGTTCGCAGGCGCCGTCTGTCGCAGAATCCCTCAACAGTTAAATTGTCGCCATCTTCTCTGTTGAACCACAACAACTTGTGATGCAGCGATCGGGTTCAACGGTTGCATTTTGCGTTGAACTCTGGTTAATTGTGGGCGTAGGAACGAGTATGGAAGACAGGCCATCGCATAAGCCGCGACCGTTTATCGGGATGATGTTCAAGTGCTGCAAGGTGTACAGCCGCATTTACTTGAACCGGAAGGGGACCGCTTTCGTTGGCTGGTGCCCGAAATGTGCGGAAAAGGTCGAGGTGCTGGTTTCCAAGGACGGTAGCGATTCAAGCTTCTTTTCGACCGAATAGAGAGATGTCACCGAAGATGCCGCTGTTGAAATCGAAAATCGTCGTCGTACCGCTCGGCGAGGTCGACTATGTCATGGTCAATCGGGTGGCTGCCGATATCGGGCCGATCTTCAATCGCTCGGTGGATATCCTGAAGGGGATGAAGACACCGTCGGAAGCGTACAATGTCGTACGGGGCCAGCATTATGCCAGTGTGATTCTGTCGAAGATCGAGCGAACGAAAGCGAACAGCCGTGAGAAGGTGCTGGCGATCTGTGAAGAAGATATCTATCTGCCGGACGCCAACTCGATCCTGGGCTACGCCGATACATTGGCCGGGACGGCGGTGGTGTCGCTGTACCAGATCAGGCAGGAGTTCTACGGCTTGCCGGAGGATGAGGCGAAGGTGTATCCGCGCCTGTTCAAAGAGGCGGTGCACCAGGCGGCGCATTTGTTTGGCTTGCAGGAGTGCCGAAACCCCCGCTGCGTGAATTTCTACAGCCAGATGATGCTCGACATCGACTCCAAAGGGAGCAAGTTCTGTGATATCTGCCGTCGCCAGCTTACATCGCTGGTATGATACTCACCACTGGTAAAGGACGACCGAGGATGACCCTGGAACAGATTATCGATCGGCTTAAGGCGGATCGCGGGTTTATGGAGAACGTGACGGACTGGAAGACATTTCCTCCCAAGGCGGCGCAGTACGCCGAGTTTCCGTCGGGCTTGAACCCGCAACTGATCGAAGCGCTCAATAAGCGGGGTATCCGCAAGCTGTACACCCACCAGGCGAGTGCGGTGGAGTCGGTGCTCGAGGGACAGGATACGGTGATTGTCACACCGACGGCATCGGGCAAGACACTCTGCTACAACCTGCCGGTGATGGATGCGGTGATGAAGAACAAAGAGAGCCGCGCCCTCTACCTCTTCCCTACCAAGGCATTGTCGCAGGACCAGATGACCGAGTTGTACGAGTTGATCCAGGAAGTGGGGGCGGACATCAAGACGTGTACGTTCGACGGCGACACGCCGCAGACAGCGCGACGGCTGATACGTTCGGCCGGACATATCGTGATCTCCAATCCGGATATGCTGCATGCGGGCATTCTGCCGCATCATACCAAGTGGATCAAGCTGTTTGAGAATTTGCAGTACGTGGTGATTGACGAGATTCACTCGTACCGGGGGATCTTTGGGTCGCACCTGGCGAATGTGATCAAACGGTTGCGACGGATCTGCAATTTTTATGGCTCGAACCCGACCTTCATCTGCTGCTCGGCGACGATTGCCAACCCGCAGCAGTTGACCGAGCGAATTGTCGGACGTGCGGTCAACCTCGTCGACAACAACGGGGCGCCATCGGGTGAGAAGCATTTTGTCATCTACAACCCGCCGGTGATCAACAAGCAACTGGGGATCAGGCGTTCGTCGATGAACGAAGCCACCCGCCTGACGGCGGAGTTCTTGCGCCACAAGGTGCAGACGATTGTGTTTGCGCGGTTTCGGTTGTATGTCGAGGTACTGCTGACATATTTACAGCAGGAATTGAAGGGGAGTTTCGGGCGCGGCATCAATGTCGCCGGGTATCGCGGCGGATACTTGCCGAACGAGCGCAGGCGGATCGAGCAGGGGTTGCGCGATGGTTCAATCGACGGTGTGGTGTCGACCAATGCGCTGGAGCTGGGGATTGATATCGGCTCGCTGGATGTCTCGATCATTGTCGGTTACCCGGGTTCGATAGCGTCGCTGTGGCAGCAGGCGGGACGGGCCGGGCGACGTTCAGGATCGTCGCTGACAGTCATGGTGGCGAACTCGACGGCAATCAATCAGTTCCTGGTAGCAGAGCCAAAGTACATTTTTGAGCGGACACCGGAGTCCGGGATCATCGACCCGAATAATCTGATCATCCGGACCAATCACCTGAAGTGTGCGACGTTCGAACTGCCGTTCGACCGTGAGGAGCTGGCCGGCGATGACGGTACTGCCGAGATACTGGACTACCTTTCGGAGGCGGATGTCATACGCAACTCCGGCGATCGGTATCACTGGTCGAGTGAAACCTATCCGGCGCAGGGCGTGTCGCTGCGGTCGGCCTCGCCGGACAATTTCGTCATACTCAATGAATCGAAGAATCATGCCGTAATCGGTGAGGTCGATTACTTTTCGGCGCCGATTTTTCTGCACCCCGATGCGATCTACCTGCACGGCGCCGAGCAGTACCAGGTGACGAAGCTGGACTGGGAGGGCAAGAAAGCGATCGTCAAGGAGGTCGATGTCGACTACTACACCGATGCCGAGACCAAGTCGGATCTGAAAGTGCTCGATGTATCGAACGAGAAGTTGTACGGCCAGATGATGCTGCAGTGGGGCGAGGTGACGGTTACGAACGTGACGGTGCTGTACAAGAAGATAAAGTTTCATACCCATGAGAATGTCGGGTGGGGGAAGTTGAACCTGCCGGAGCTGGAGATGCAGACAACGTCGTTCTGGATGGCCTACCCCGACGACATCGCGACACAGCTGGGTATTTCTAAGGCGGAGCTGGGGGGGGTGCTGCGAGGCATGGCGAATATACTTGGCAAGATCGCGCCGTTGTGGGTAATGTGCGACCCGCGCGACTTGCGGGCGATCTCGATGGTGCGAGCGCCGTTTACGGAACGTCCGAGTATCTTTGTGTGGGAGAACATCCCGGGGGGCGTGGGATTGTCGGAGAAGCTGTTCGGCGAGTTCGAGCGGTTGTTCGAGGCCTGCCTGGATCATGTGAAGCGGTGCGGCTGTGAGGCCGGCTGCCCGACCTGTGTGGGGCCGCCGATGGAGGTCGGCGAGACGGGCAAGAGCGGGGTGGTGACGTTGTGCCAGTACACGCTGGCGGTGGGGGTGTAGGGGGCCAAAGCGCTGGACTCCGCGATAGGCCCATTCCCGCCCCTCTACGTCATTCCCGCGGAAGCGGGAATCCAGACGAGTCACATGCTCTAAGAGAATAATGGGTACCCCGCCTGCACGGGTACGAGGCGTTGGGAGACGTAGCAGGGATGCACAGACTGAGCCCCGGCTCTGCGGCCGGTGTGACAGATATCGGCGATGCATCAAGAAGAGGGGCTGACAATGACATCCGCCGCCCACGAGAATGGCGTGCACGAAAAAGGGACGCTCCGCCTCTGTCAGAGCGACCATCACCATTAACGAGGTAACATGATGAAACAGAACGTACACAACATCGAACGCATCATTCGGGTGCTGGCGGGATTGTTTGTTCTCTCGCTGATTTTTTGGGGACCGCAGAGCCTGTGGGGATTGCTGGGGCTGATTCCGCTGCTGACCGGCCTGGCAGGCTGGTGCCCGCCCTACGCAATGCTGGGCATCTCGACCTGTCGCCGAAAACCAACGGCGGGGTAAGCGTTGTATTCTGTTTGCCGGGCGGCGGATCGGGAGCCCTGACGCGCACAAAATCGTCTGCCGCCCACCCTGGATGGCAGCCTCCCAGGGCGGAGGCTGCCCGAAGATTTTGACTTTCTAGCCCATCGCCTTGCGATGGGTTTCTTTTGATGGTCCATTCGCAAGACGTACACCTTTAATTGTGCAGCGCGCACGTCCTCGTGCGCGTTTTGTTCTTGTGGCAGTTGGAGCTTGGGGGGAATTGAAGATACCCACCGTGAGCGTTGGGTTACAGACTCCTTGATAACATGATGTATTGTCCCCCTATGCCCGTTTGAGGTAGTTGACCAGGTCCTCGCGGGGGATCGAATGCTGGATCTCCTCGGCTTTCAGCCATTCCTCGCGATCAGACGTTTCCTTCGCCTTCTCACGGCCGGCGGCGAGGTTCTTCACCGTCACCATATTCTTCTCGAATTCGTCAGAGCCGGCGATGACGGCAAACGGTATCCCCACCTTGTCACCGTACTTGATCTGCTTGGTCAGGTTCCTGGTGTCGCCGGAGAAGATCTCGGCCGGTATGCCGGCGTCGCGCAGCTCCCGTAGAATTTTGAGATAGTCAGGGAGGCGCTCTTTGTCCATGACGGTGACCAGCACTTTTGACGTCGACGTTATCCGTTCGATTGTCTTCAATTCGAAGAGCGCGGCCAGCAGGCGGTCGATACCGATCGAGGCGCCGACCGCCGGAATGGAGCGATTGAGGAACCGTTCGACGAGATTGTCGTAGCGTCCGCCTGAAAAAATCGAGCCGAATTCGGGTAGATCGTCGAGGGTGGTCTCAAACACCGGGCCGGTATAATAGCCGAGGCCGCGGACGATAGTCAGGTCGATACCGTAGCGCTTCGAGTCGATCGCCATGGCGTCGAGATAGCCGAGGATATCGCGGAGTTCGTCGATGCCCTCGCGGGCGATATTTTGATCGCTAAGGAGTTTCTCAGCTTCCGCGAGCGGATCGTCCGGTTTGCTTTCGGCGATATCGAGAAACCTTTCGAGTTTCCTGATCTGCTCTTCGGGGATACCGACCCCGGGGATTTCGTCGCCCGACTGATCGGTGCGTCCGGGGCCAAGCTCGAGCCGTACTGCCTCTCTCCCCTGCTTTTCGAGCTTGTCGATAACGCGCATGACATCGGGGCCTTTGTCAGCGTCGATACCGGCGAACGCAACCAGGCCGTTGAGAATCTTGCGATTGGAGAAGCGCACGGAAAACTTCTCGATACCGAGGGCCTGCAGCATCATCACCATAGTGGCGATGATTTCGGCGTCGGCCAGCAGGTTTTGGGTGCCGACGATATCGATATCGAACTGCATGAACTCACGGAACCGTCCGGGACCCGGCTTGTCGACGCGCCAGACATTGCCGTACTGGTAGCGACGGAAGGGCAGCGGCAGGGTCGGGCTGGCGGCAACGAAGCGGGCCAGCGAGAGCGTGAATTCGTAGCGCAGCGACATGTTGACGTCGTCGGGGCCATGAAAACCGAACAGTTCTTTAAGGGAGTCCTCGCTATAGTGCGAGCCTAACAGGGTTTCGGCGAATTCAAGCGAGGCGGTCTGCAGTGGCAGAAAGCCCATCAGTTCGACGGCTTCGCGACACCTGGTCAGCATCTTTTCACGGGCGATCTCTTCTTCCGGGGGGTAGTCGCGGAAGCCTTTGAGCACCTGCGGTTTGACTTTCTGTTTCTTGTCTTTCCTGGCCATGGCTGGTACCTCTGTGGGGCGTATGGTAACGGATTTGGCAGGTCCGGCCAACCGTTTTTTTTCACGGTGCGTATGTGGCAACCAATTGTGTCGGAAGCAATTGGAGCGTATAATGTACGCTAAATGAAACGATCACGAAGCCAAGGAGACCGACAACCATGAAACGACTGCTTGTAATAGCCCTGCTGAGTCTGGCCGCCGCGGCCATGGCGGCTGACGAGGGGGCCATCAATGAAAAGCTCATTGAGCGTTTTGAGGCGGACCTGACGAAGGCGCCGTTTTTGACGCCGATGCTGAACGCGACCACCAACAACAGCATCCGCGATCTGGCGCTAAACCGCGAGAAGATCATCGGCCATGACAAGCTGTTCAATGTCGAGGTAAAGGGGACCGGGATCATCGACCAGCAGGCATCGGGGCGGTGCTGGATCTTCGCCGGTGCCAACGTGGTGGCGCCGAAAGTAATGACCAAGCTGAACCAGTCCGACTTTGAGTTGTCGCAGGCGTATGTAGCGTTCTGGGATAAGCTCGAGAAGTCGAACATCTTCATGGAGAAGATGATTGCGTTCCGGGATCGGGATCTGGATGACCGCTCGCTGCAGAATTACCTGGACTGGGGAATCGGTGACGGTGGCTGGTGGAACTACTTTCAGACGCTGGTCAACAAGTACGGCGTGGTGCCGGCGTCGGTAATGCCGGAGACCAAACAGTCGGCGGGGACCGGGGTGTTGAATGGTCTGTTGAACTCCAAGCTGCGCCAGGCAACGGCGAATATCCGTGACATGCACCAGGCCGGCAAGGGAGTGAGAGAACTGCGGATGTACAAGGAGCAGGTACTTTCGGAGATTTACCGTCTGCTGGTCCTGTCGTACGGTGAACCGCCGAAGGAGTTTACCTTCCGTTGGGAGTACAAGCCGAAGAAGACCGAGAAGGATTCGAGCGCGATCGATGTGGGAGATGAAGCATCGGTGATCGAACAGACATTCACGCCGAAGTCGTTCATGGACGAGTTTTTCGGTGGCCGGATGGCTGAATATGCAGCCATTTCGCACAATCCGGCCAAAGAGTACGGGAAACTGTACCGGATGGAGGACGGCCGTAATGTGCAGGAAGTGGCGGACATGGAAGTGGTGAACCTGTCTATAGAGAAGCTTAAGGAGTATACCATTAAGTCGCTGATGGACAGCCAGATCGTCTGGTTCGCCTGTGACGTCGGCAAGGACAATTTCCGTGACTCCGGCCTGTTTGCGGTTAACGTGTATGATTACAACTCGGCATTCGGGATCAACTTCGATGTCGAAAAGGAAGATCGGATCAAGTACGGCGACATGTCGCCGAATCATGCCATGGTGATCACGGCGGTCGATACGGCCGATGGTGGTGCGCCACGCAAGTGGAAGGTGGAAAACAGCTGGGGGACCAAGACCGGCGACAAGGGGTACTGGACGATGCTCGATGACTGGTTCGACGAGTACGTGTTGCTGGTGATGGTTGACAAGCGGTTGCTGGATGAATCGGATGCGGCGCTGTGGGATCAAGAGCCGGTAGTGGTAGAGGATTGGGAGCCTTTTTTCAGATCGTTGACAAGATTGCGGTAGGGAGACTCACCTGAGCGGCGGGGTACCAGAGAATGAAGACGGCAGCCTTGCAAGGCCAAGGCCGCCCTACGGAAGATGCGAAGGGCCAAGTAGTGAGTGTGATTGACCGGTTAAGAGATTTAGTGCCGAGTGATCAGTTTTCGACGCAGGCTGATCAACTCAAGGTGGCGAGTGAGGATGAGTCAACGATTGCCGGGGTACTGCCGGAGGCGGTGATCTGGGCGATGTCGCCGGAAGAAGTGCAGCAAGTCGTCAAGACATGCTACGAGTCCGGCACGCCCGTCACGACCCGCGGTGGTGGCAGTGCACTCGAGGGGTCGGCGATTCCGGTGCAGGGCGGGGTGGTGCTCGATCTCTCCCGTATGGCCAATGTCCTCAAGTACTGGCCGGAAGATTTGCAGGTGCGGGTCGAGCCGGGAATCATCTATGACAATCTCAATAACAAGCTGAAGCGCGACGGCCTGTTCTTCCCGCCCTCCCCCGGTGGTTCGGGTGATCTAGCCACGATCGGCGGGATGATTGCAACCAACGCCAGCGGCATCTATTCGGTTAAATACGGCGCGACCCGGGAGTACATCCTGGAGCTTGATGTAGTGATCGGGACGGGGGAACGCATGTCGCTGGGCAACCGTGCAATCAAACGTTCGAGCGGCTACAACCTGGTTGAACTGGTCTGCGGCTCGGAGGGTACGCTCGCAGTTATCTGCAACGCCACCATACGTTTATCAGGCTTACCTGAAGGGCGACTTCAGGCCGCATATCATTTTCCGGACGACGTATCGGGGGCCAGGGCGGTCAGTGAGATGCGTCGCTACGGACTCGATATTGCGGCCATCGAGTTCATGGACAGCGAGGTAATGACGGCCCTGAACCTGCTCAAGGAGTATGGCCTGAAGGAGTCGCCGACGCTTTTCCTGGAGTTTCATGGGCCGGACGAAGTGACATCGGCGAACAAGGAACTGGCCAACGACGTATGCGAGGAGCTCGGTGGTGAGGAGTTCCGGTTGCGGGATGACCACAATCCGTGGGAGATCAGACACTGGGTAACGGAGGCGATCAAGCACCGGAAAAAGGGGTTTACGATCATCAGAAACGACGTCGCCTTCCCCATCTCCAGACTGCCGGATATGATCGGATATTGTCATGAGCTGTCGAAGGAAACGGGGTTAATGATCCATGCCTTCGGGCATGTCGGGATGGGCCTGCTGCATGCCCTGATACTGGCTGACCGTGAGGATGCATCGAGCTGGAACGCCGGGATGGAAGCGAACCGCAAGATCGTCGAGAAGGCGGTGGCGCTTGATGGGACGGTATCGGGTGAGCATGGGATTGGTCTCGGGCACAAGGAGGCAATGGTGCTGGAGCACGGCGATGCAATCGAGCTGATGCGAAAGATTAAGAAGCAGTTCGATCCAAAAGGTATTCTGAATCCGGGCAAGATATTCGATTTGTAGGCTGGATCGGCTGAACAATGCCGACGCTGGGCCGTTTTATGGGTACAGCCTAACAGGAGTACCCAATGAAGAGTCATCGAATCGTTCTATCAGTCGTTCTTGTCGTTTCTATTATCGCAGTATCGGCATTGGCCGCGGAGGCGCAGCCGACGCTGACAACCCGGCTGGTGGCCGACGGTCTGTCGTCGCCGGTTTATGCCACCTCTCCCCCGTCTGATAACAGCCGCCTGTTCATCGTCGAGCGCGGCGGCGCGATCAAGGTCGTTCGCAACGACACCCTGCTGTCGCGGCCGTTTCTAAACATCTCGTCGGAGATCGTATCCGGCGGCGAGCAGGGGTTGCTGGGGCTGGTGTTTCATCCGCAGTATGCCTCCAACGGTTATTTCTTCATCAACTATACCAATTCAAACGGCGACACTCACGTCGAGCGGATAGTGGTTTCGACCGATCCGGACTCGGCCGACATGTCCGCGCGGGATACCTTGCTGGTGGTCGACCAGCCGTTTTCGAACCACAATGCCGGCATGCTGGCGTTCGGGCCGACCGATGGATATCTTTACATCGGCCTCGGTGACGGTGGTGATGCCAATGATCCGGCCAACCGGGCGCAGGATCCGACCACGCTCCTGGGCAAGATGTTGCGGATTGACATAAACGGCGCGTTGCCGTACGAGATACCGTCGGACAATCCGTATGCCGGCAAGCCCGACACGCTGGATGAGATCTGGGCGTTCGGTTTGCGCAATCCGTGGCGATACGCCTTTGATCGACAGACTGCCGACCTGTATATCGCCGACGTTGGCCAGGGAACGTGGGAGGAAGTCAGCTTTCAGCCGGCATCGAGCGCCGG
The DNA here is from genome assembly GCA_964544635.1 of uncultured Ignavibacteriales bacterium. Lineage (GTDB taxonomy): Bacteria > Zixibacteria > MSB-5A5 > GN15 > FEB-12 > CAZJCK01. Next base: position 17,815 of record CAZJCK010000063.1, read on the forward strand.
CGGCGAAAATTACGGCTGGCGGTTAAAGGAGGGGCCTGACTGCTTTATTCCATCAAGCGGCTGTGATCCGACAAACAGCCTGGTTGATCCAATTTCGTACTATTCCCACGGCGGCAGTCCATTCCGGTGTTCCATAACGGGCGGCTTTGTGTATCGCGGCTGCGCCATCCCGGATCTGGACGGGCATTACTTATTTGCGGACTATTGCGCCGGTCGAATCTGGTCGTATCGGTATGTGAGCGGATCGATCATGGATTCCACGGAGTGGACGTCGCAGTTGAATCCGACCAACGCGCGGATAACATCGTTCGGTCAGGATGCCGCGGGGGAACTATATATCGTCAATTTCTCCAATGCCGAGGTGCTGAAGATCATTCCGTCGAGTGGCGAGGTGGACTGCCCGATCGATCCGTGCTGTGAGGGTCAACGGGGTGACCTCAACGGCGACGGCGCGGATGCCGGGCCGGCTGATCTGGCCTTTATGGTCGACTTCCTGTTTGACGGCGGGATGGCGCCGGTCTGTGGTCCGGAGGGAAATGTAAATGGTACCGGTCCGGAATTGCCAGACTCGATCGACCTGGCGTATTTCGTGGATTACCTGTTTGCCGGCGGCGCCGCTCCGGTAGCCTGTCCATAGTTTGTAAACCGGTGCTTGACCTGGCAGGGGTCTGCCGATATATTCGCTCATCGTCGGAACTGTATAGCGGTGAGTGGTTTATAAAGGCATTATGAAGAACCTGGCAGCGATAGTCGGTACGGTACTGCTTCTTGCGGGACAGGTATCGTCAAGCCCCAAAATTGAGATTCCCCATGACAGGATCGAGTTCGGGTATATCCCGTTCGGTTCGACAGTGAGTCATACGTTGTGGATCAAGTCGATCGGCAGCGACACGCTGGTAATTGACACCATTGTCACCGGTTGCAGTTGTGCCACGTCGCCGCTCTCGAATGCCCGGATCGCCCCGGGCGACAGTCTGGAAGTGTCATTCACCTGGGACTTGCAGCGGCGCATCGGTCCGAGCGGGGTGTATCCTCGAATCCAGACGAATGCACGTCCGGAACCATACTACATCCACCTGACCGGTACCACCACCAAGTCGGCCGGCGAGTTACGTCCGGTTACCATGCTGCCGTTCCGTCTGGCGTTCGCTCGGACGCAGTCTAACTCGGTCGATACGGTCGAGGTCACGGTTAAGAATCATTCGGATGAGACGATAGCTGTGACGCCTGTTTCATACCAACCGCCGCATGTTGACTACAGCCTGCCGGACAGTATCGGCGCTGGTGAAACGGTGGTTGGCCGGGTGTGGGTACGCCCGGAGTACCTGGACGAGGAGTTTCAGGGTTCGATAACGTTTTTGTTGTCGGATTCGCGGGAACGCTCGATTACCATACCGTACCATCGGCGATTTTTCCTGCCGGAGGCTAAGGAATAGATGAATCTGATCCATTAGTTGCCGACGGGGTATAAGGGTTGAGCATTTTGACGATAACGGGGTGGAGAGGCTTAGTCGAGCCTTGACGAATGACGATAATTGGCTATACTTGACAGATAGCAATTCGATAAAGGGAAATCTGAATATGAGACGACCGTTACAAACATCCGGAACTATCCTGGGCCTGCTGGTTGTCGCCCTTTTGGTGTTTGGCTTGGCCGGAGTCGCCGATGCAGCGCCACGGCTGTCGATTCCGGAATCGGTATTCAATTTCGGCTATTGTCCGCAGAACTCGGCTGTCAGCCATGATTTCTGGTTGTACTCAACGGGCGATGCTGAGCTGAAGATCCTGAAAGTGGTGCCTGGCTGAGGCTGCACCAAAGCACCTCTCGACCGAGACGTGCTCGCTGTCGGTGACAGCACCAGGTTAGAGATCATTTTCCATACCAAGCGTTACAGCCGCCGCATGATCAAGCGTCCGCGCATCCAGACCAATGAGGGTCCGCCGGACAAGTACGTGCAGATCATTTCTGAGATCGTGACACGGCCCGACTCTACCTATCCGGTCATCGTCAAGCCGTACAAGCTGGACCTGTCGCAGTACAGCGACAAGGTGGTTGACGAAATCACGTTTGAGATCGAGAATGTATCGGACATGGATTTGAGCGTGACGATGATCGCGCAACCATCCAAGCTGATGAATATCACGATGCCGGAGATGATTAAGGCTCAGTCAACTGCTGAAGCCGTCATCAAACTGACGAAAGAAGGCATTGCCGAAGGTTTTGAAAAGTCGTTTACGTTTGAACTGGATGATGAAAAAACCAGTCGGTTTACCGTGCCGGTGAAACGAACGATTCGCCTGCCGGGCGACATTCCCGGTCATTCGGCGGCCGGCCAGTAAGAACGTTCGACCCCGACTACTGACAAAGAGAAAGCCCGCCTCATCGAGGCGGGCTTTTTTGTCTTCGTTGCGGTACCGGTTTGGCTGTCAGTTTTCGAGATCCAGCTCCTCGATCCGTCCGGTGTTAACCATCTCCTGCCAGGCCTTGTCGTACGGCTCACCATCGACATTAGAATGGGCAAGCCGGTATTCGCCACTCGAGTACGGGTCGACGAAGATGAAGTACTTGCCTTCTTCTATCAGGTAGTAGTACCAGATGGTGAACGGGTCGCCGTTGACGGGCGCGGCGAAGTCGTTGATCTGATACGGTTGGCCGTATGTCATGTAAATGCGGCCGCGATCCTGGTTCCAGCCGTTGGTCCGTTCCTCATTGGTCGAAAAGCGCTCGTTGACATAGCGGTAGCGCTCGATTAATTCGAAGCGGTTTTCGATTGCCCGGGTAGTCGGATCGATATCCTTCTCGCGCCAGAACTGGGAGAGGAAGTTCTCTTTGCCGCGATCGGACAGGCTGCTGAGGGTCCGCTTTTGTTCGGGTGTGAGCATATAAGCAACGAGTTGTTCTTTTTGCTTGAGCGTCATGCGCTCGTAAGGATCCCCGGGGATAGTCCCGGTGCGATCAGGGGCTGATGCGGCCACGGCTTTCAGCTCGGACGGTGAGATAATGCGCAGGGGGACCTCGATATTGGACGACGAGCGGGTGACGCGGTTCTCCAGTTTCATATGGATGGAATAGAC
>CAZJCK010000064.1:0-18354 GCA_964544635.1 uncultured Ignavibacteriales bacterium
GTCATTGAAGTGACCCAAATCGGCGAAGTACTGTGGCTCACCGTGCATCGTTTTGGCGACATCGATTACCGTGACTCCGTCGAGCGTGTCGAGCGTTCTTAGGACGGCATTGGCCACTTCTACTAATTCGATATGTACCCGCTTGGTGGCCCGGGGTCTAAATCGGATCGTTCCCGCCAAGAACGGATTTTCAGGATCCCAGTTTTTCATCGACATCCTTGATGCGTTGGTAGATAGCAGCATACGGGCATCGTAGTTAACCACCGTTGTACACAACTCAGTTACCTGCCGCTCCATCAGTCGCATGCGATCCTCAGGTACTTCATGAAACCGCCACTCTTCCGGATACTTCGCCAACTTCTGCTCCGCCATGTACTCCCAGCGGATTTTCTGCAGGTCTATCGGCACGAAGCGCTTGAGCAACGTCTTGATCTTCTCAACGATGCGCAAATCGAATACCGGAAACTCCTGGTCGCGCTGCGTGAACGTAAACTCCTCCCGCACCGGGTTGTTACCGATGTACACCGACGGTTGAGTATAGAACCAGACAAAGTCCGGCTCGAAGGCCGCCAGGTACGACCGGAAGAAACTCTCGATCCGCGGCGGTGTCATACCGGGGGTGGCGGCATTGAGGACCTGGAATTTGCCGGGATGCAGGCTATCGAGAATGTGCTGCAGTTGCATCGGGTATTCCATATCCGGGCTTTCGTACAGGCCAAAGGTTTCCGACGCCCCCACTGTCACAATCCGGAGCACTCCATCGGGCTTCTCGGCATCGATCTCGGGTCCCCGGAAGCCGAGACTGTTGATTCGCCACTTTTCGTAATGAGCGTTGGGACGGTTGTGGCGACCGTGTTCGTCCTCGATCGCCAGCACGTCGTAGGAATAATAGCCCAGCAGCGGCGCATCCCACTTCACCCAGTCCTCGATGCGGGCACACGCTTCCAGTGTCACCACCACGAGGAGGGCGATGCCGATGTACCGAAGTGTCTTTTTGAGTATCGTCGCTATCATGTCACCATCAGAATTGGAAATAAATAAAGCTCTGCGCCGCCGCGCCATGCACTGTAAACAGGTAAACCATAACGGTGTACGCCACTGCTCGGACAGGCACCGGGATCTGGCGCAGGCGTGCCCACTGGTCGCGGCTTGCCATGTACTGACCGGCCTCGACCAGTATCAGCGGTAATAGATAATACACCAGCGGCATGAGCAGGTTCAGTTCGGCGGTACCCTCAAGTGTCAACACCCGCCACCACAAATCGCCGATATTAGCCAGCGACTGCCCGCGGAAAATGATCAGGCCATAGCTGACCAGGTTGAAGAAGACGAAGATCCAGAACGCCTTCTTAAACCAGCGCGGGATGAACGAGGTGATATCCTTTGTCTTCGACACCAACGGTTCCAGGGCGCGGTGCCCGACCAGCAGGATTCCTTCCCACGCCCCCCAGAGGACGAAATTCCAGCCGGCGCCGTGCCACAGACCGCCCAGCAGCATCGTCAGAAACAGGTTAAACTGGGTCCTGGCGGGGCCGCCCCGGCTGCCACCCAATGGAATATACAGATAGTCGCGCAGCCACGACGACAGGCTGATATGCCAGCGCTGCCAGCGCTCCCGCGGATTGGTCGCCACATACGGGTGGTTGAAGTTCACCATCAGTTCGAAGCCCATACATTTGGCACAGCCACGGGCGATATCGGAATAACCGGAAAAATCGCCGTAGACCTGGAATGCAAAGGCCCAGCCGCCAAACAGGATCTCGAACCAGGTTGGATTAGGGTTCAGGAAAACCTGATCGACATAGGGCGCCAGGTTGTCGGCCACAAACACTTTCTTGAAGAATCCCAGCACGATCAGGTGCAGGCCCTCGGCGAACTGATCGCGAGAGAAGCTCCGTTTCTGCAGAACCTGCGGCAGCAGTACCCGGGCGCGTTCAATTGGCCCGGCCACCAGTTGTGGGAAGAACGACACATAGAGCGCGAAATCGAAAAACTTCCTGGTCGGCTCCATCTGGCCGCGATAGATGTCGATCGTGTACGACATCGTCTGAAAGGTATAGAACGAAATTCCCACCGGCAGAATGATGTTCAAGTACAGCGGATCGGGATTAATCCCGATACCGGAGAGTGCCCCGGCAAACGAATCGACAAAGAAATTGAAGTACTTGAAGAAGCCGAGTATACCCAGGTTAGTGCACATCGAGAGCACCAGCCAGCGTTTCATCAGTTTCTGTGCGTGTTCGCCGGCGGCGAGGCGATGCTCCTGAATCTTGAGGCCGGAGATGTAGTCAACGATCGTCGAAATCGCTATCAGCGACAGAAAGCGCCAGTCCCAGTAGCCGTAGAAGAAATATGACGCTGCCAGCAGCATGTAGTTCTGCAGGCGAAACGGCAGCACCCAGTAAAGGGCGAGGACGATCGGCAGAAAAACGGCGAAGGCAAACGAGTTAAATAACATCGACTGAGTCGTTCCGTAGCTAAATTCTTACAGCAGAGCCGGGTCGAATCAACCCGGCTGGTGGTTAGTATATCGGCTGGCGGGAACCAATGTAAACCTCAAAAATAGCATGACTTGCGTAGACAATGGGATCGTCTTTGGATGGTTATATCCCTGATGGCCCGAACACCGCCAGCTCAAACAGTTGCGCCGAAAAACAGCCATTCCGGCCGGCTGTCACGCCCTCATGCATGCCGATCCGGACCATGCCGTACCGTCCCAGTTCCCGCGGCAGATTCTGACAGCCGCGAGTCGACAGCCCGGCACGGTACCCGGCTGCCTGGGCCGCCCGCGCGACTACATCATTGCAATTGCCGTTGGGATAGGCGACCGTCACCGGCGCCGAACCAAGCTGATCGGCCATCACCCGCCGCGATCGACCCAACTCGTCACTCAGTTCTGTCTCCGACAGCAAGGTAAAGATATTGTGGCCGCAACCGTGCGAACCAAAGTCGACACCCTGCGAGGATAACTGGCGGCATTCGTCCCATGTCAGCATCTGGCGCTCGATGTCAGTATCCACTTTTCGCGAACGACCTTCGTCCCTCATCTGCCGGAGTATGCCCTCGACCTGCTGCCCCTCGAATTGCTTGAACCAGGCGATTACAGCCTCTTTGGACTGCGAGGCCGGCCGCCCCGCCTCACCCAGGTTCGCTTTCTGGGCAACAGCGGCAAACCAGGTCGGCTCCATCGCCAGCCTCTCCTGCAGCAGCCCGACCTCCTGAAACCAGAAGAGCTTGTTGCTGCCGATGTAGTCGGTCGACAGGTAAATCGTCGACGGTATGTCGTACTGCTTGAGAATCGGCGCAGCATGTGTGAAGTTGTCACGCCAACCGTCATCGAAGGTCACCACCGCACACCGCTCCGGCAGCCTTGTGCCGGCGTCGAGTTTAACAATCAACTCGCGCAGCGGAATGACCGTACACTGCTGTTTCAACCAGGCCATCTGACGTTCAAACGTGTCGGTTGTTACCGCTATCGATGCTTCGGTACCAAAGAGGTCGCGTTTGAAGTCGTCAACAACCCGATGATACATGAGGATCGACACATCCACATACGGCGGCCGTGTCATGCGCTCCGACCGTCCGGTGCGCCTTGCAATGCCCGTCATGTTCAGGCCGGTCGCGATTGTCTGTTTGATCAGTCGTTTCATGACTTTTGTTCGGCGGCTGCCCGGATCAACGCCGATGCCATCTTCTCCCGATCACGGCGTGTCACAAAGCCGTGGGTCGGCAGCGTGAACAAACGTTCCGCAACATGGCGGCTGCCCGGGTATTCACTCGGACTGTCGACCGGGTGCTCTTTGAGCGCCTCAAGGTCGGCTATGATTCCCGGGTACATTGCCGTCGCCTTAATGCCTTTCTTGACGAGCAGTTCGATCACTCGTTCGCGGTGCTGCGGTGAATCGGCCAGCACCGGCAGGCGCACGTACACTTTGTCTATTGGCAGCTTCACGCCGGGCACGCGATACGCGTTGAGTTTACGAATCTGTGAAATCTGGCTGCGGGCAGTTACGCGCCGTCCCTCGTTCAACTGCTCCAGACGGGGCAGAAGGGTCACGGCCGCTGCTGCCTGCGTTGTTCCCATGGCGGCGATGGCGAAGTCGGGGTCGTACACCGTTTCCCCAAGCCTTAGAAACGGCAATGCGTTCGGCAGCCAGTATAACATCGGGTGCAGCAGGATGCTGCTTACAACAAGTTTGAAGTATACGGAGCGTAACTCCGATTTGGGACGCTGCGGCAGGGCTTCGACCTTTGCGTGCAACTTCGATGCCAGTTCCTCATGATCGGAGACGATGATGCCGCCGGACCATGCTGACAGGTTCTTGCCTCGATCGAGCGAGTAGAAACCGGCCGTGCCGTTGGTGCCGCACCAGCGACCGTCACGCTTGACACCCAGCACCTGGGCGGCATCGTCAATCAGGTGCACCTGGTGCTTCTCGGCCAGCTGGTGAAGTCGCGCCGTGTCGCTGGGAATACCAAACAGGTTGGAGGCATTGATTGCCAGTACCCGCGAGAAGTCAACCGCCGCCAATCGATCATAGTCATAGTCCATGGTATCGGGATCGATGTCAACCGGACGTACTTGCAATCCCGCTCGATCCACCGAGGCAGCCACCGAGTAGCAGGTGTACCCGGGAATGATGACCTCGCACCGTTCCTCACCGCTCAGGTGCGCCAGCGACTCGAGTATCAGTGTCTGCGCGGCCCGCCCCGAGCCGCAGGAGAATACATGCTTTTTGCCGGTAAGTTCCCTAATCAGACCGGCGAGTTCGCCCGGCATGGTCTCATCCGCCCAGTGCAGGCCGGTGCGCCACAGCTCGCCGATACGCACCCGCGTTCCGGCCGGCGGTACGAGACGGAACAGGCTCACGAGGCTACTCCGGTGAACGACATCATGGGAAATTCCTGATCACTTTGGGGCCCAGCCAGTTGGCCACCGGCAGCGGCAGGCGCTGCCAGGCCGCGATCATCAATTTGTATTTGGGATTGCCGGGGCTGACTACCGGCACTTCTTCGCCTTGGGGCAAGAGATACTGCCAGGTCATCGGCGTCGGGTCCGGCACCCATTGCTTTTTGAAGCGGAAGGTCGGGCCGTCCCAGGTCGAACGTCCGAAGTCAAACCACTTCGCACCCTCGCGGGCCGCCCGCTCGATGGTGCTCCAGTACAGGGCGTGATTCGGACACATCGAACGGACTTCACGGTACGACGATGCTGACGGCACATACCATTGCCCGTTCCACTTGAGGAGCAGCCCGCCGGCAACAGTCCGTTTTTCGTGTTTCACCAGTACAATTTCAGCACTATCGGCGAACTCGTCGAGCACTGCCGCGAACAGATCACGCCCCCATACCGGTGTGCCGAGATCGCGCATATTGCGACAGAAGACCGTGTAGAATTCGTCAAGATAGTCATGCCGCCCGAATGATGTCGTCAATTCCGACTTGTCAGCCTTACGCACCTGGTTGCGGAGCTTGGCATTAAAGTCTTTCCATATCGCTTCGCCGCCGGGGGAGAGGTCGAGCCGAAAAGTGACCTTATCCGTGCGGTGTTTGGTTGCGACAGCATGGGCATTGACAGTTCGCATCTCGACTGCATCCGCTTTGAGCTCAGCGCGCAACCGCTCGGCCTCCGAAAGAAGGGCCGCCGCTACCTGCTCGGTCTCCGCAATCACTCCGCCGTAGTCGAGCCACGGTATGCTGACCAGGCGGCGCGTTCCCCACCATGACGTGACCAGGTACAAGGGCAACACGCCCACCACCGTATCACTTTCCGTCGCGATCAGCGAGTGTGAGGTATGGCCCAGGCGATCGGGCACAATGCGCGTCCAGTGTGGCAGGTGGCATATGGTAGCGCCGGGATGACCCTCAGCAAAAGTCTGCCATGCCGCCGTATCCGACACTCGTGCTGTTCGAATTGCGAGTGCCATACTACGATAACCTGCCCGCATTGAGTTCTCCGGTTCTCAGACTTGATTGGCGCGATACCGGCACGCCCGTCGTCAGCGCTTCTTCATCGCCGACTTCAACACGGAACAGCCATACCAGTGCAAACGAGAGCGTGTACAATGTCCACACCTGCGGGTAGTACGCCGTAGAAAGGAAGGTCGAAGTCGACACATACCCGAGCATGCCCACCATCAGACCGGCCGCCAGGTAGCGATACTCGCGTAACCGGGGGGTAATCGGAGGGGCGCGTCGGATTCGGTTCAACAGAACCATCATCCATCCGAACAGGGTAAGCCATATGGCAACGCCGACCGTACCCACTTCGGCGAACAGTTGAGGGAAAAGACCGTGAAAGACGCGCCCCCACTTGGTATTCGGATTTCCCTTGCCCCGCCAGTAGGCGGGCAAGTGAACGCCGCCATTGTCGGCGCCGACACCGATAATCGGATGATCGGCATACATCCGCATCGCCGTCTTCCAGTACTGGATACGGGCATCCGCCGTTCCTTCATCCGTCTTCGAAATCGACTGTACTTCGTTAACATATCGATCGGGGGCAAAGGCCAGTATCATAACCGCTGCCAGGCAAGTGAGCAGCAGGCCCATGACGATCTTTCGCGAATACCAGACACAGAACAGCGCCACCACCACCAGCCCCACAAAGCCACCCCGCGAAAAACTAAGCACGACCCCGACCAGAAACAACGCGATAAGTCCGCTCAAAAGTATTTTCGGAAGGAATCGCCGTGCCGCGAAGGCCATGAAGAACGCGATCGGGATCATCACATTGATCGCCATCGCGAAGTCGTTTTCATCGCCAATGAATCCGCTGCCGACCGAGCCGGTTGTATGATCACCGAGCTGGTTGATGTACAGTACGTAGTTGATAATGCCCTTGATGACATAGTAGCCGTGAATCAGCAGAAGGGTCCAGAGAAGAGTCTTGAGCTGTTTCCGGTTTTGAATGACATTCATGGCCGTGACGAAGACAATGAACTCGGTAAAGCCGGCTTCCCAGATCTTGTACGCCTTGAAGTTGTTCATGGCAAAGACCGCACTCACACCAAGCACAAAGAGATACGCCAGGTACACGTAATTGAACTTGTCCCATCGAATCGGCGGCTTGTCTCTGAGGGCATAGAAGACCCAGACGACAAACGTCAGCCCCGCGACCAGGATACCCAACTTGAGGTACGCCAGTGCCGGTATGAAGTCGTACGGCCTGAGAAACGAGTAGACATAGTATGTCAAAATGCCTATAAACGGATTGCGCATGATCAGGATGAGGACGAGTGAAGACGGTATAGCGAGGATCATCGCCCACATCATCATCTCGTCAAGGAAGAACAGCGCGACAGCCCCGAGCACGGCAGCAATGCCGACCAGGATAATCCAGACCCGGTAACTGGTCAGCAGGCGTACAGAACTGCGCGGTGGTTTTGAGCGACGATAGTCCGACATGTTTGCTTTCGGCCGATGGTACGCGGCAGAGCGGCGCTACTTTAGCTTCTCGAGAATAATCTCAGTAATGCGTTCCGCGGTATGACCGTCCCACAGACGCGGCACTTCACCGGTCTTGCCCCGGCCGGCAAGGATCTCCTCGGCGGCCTCGCGGATCTTCGACGGATTGGGGCCGACCAGCACATTGCTGCCGACATCAACCGTTACCGGCCGCTCAGTGTTGTGTCTCATCGTTATACACGGAATCTGCAGGTAGGTCGTTTCTTCCTGCACGCCACCCGAGTCCGTCAGCACCAGCTTTGCCTCCGACTGCAGTCGCAGAAAATCAAGGTATCCGACCGGATCGATGATCTTGAGATGATCGGTATCAACCTTGTCCAACACGCCGTTCTCCGACATGCGATTGCGCGTCCGCGGATGACACGGGAATATAATCGGCACCCGGGCACCGATTTCGTTCAACGTCGACAGCAGCTCTTTCAACAAATCGGTGTCGTCGACGTTTGACGGACGGTGCATCGTGACGACCGCATACTTTTTCGGCTCCAAACCCAGATCGTCGAGAATGGTCGACTGCCGGCATGCCTCGAGTGAACCGACCAGCGAATCGATCATGATATTGCCGGTAAAGAACACCTTTTCGTCGGGCACGCCCTCTTTCTTCAGGTTGTCGATCCCCGACTGTTCGTGTACGAACAGGTAGTTCGACAGGCGGTCGGTCACGATGCGGTTGATCTCTTCGGGCATGGTCGGGTCGAAACTGCGCAGCCCGGCCTCGACGTGGCCGATCGGGATGAGCAGTTTGGCTGCTACCACCGACGCCGCCAGCGTCGAATTGACATCACCAAACACGATGACCAGGCTGTAATCCTCTTTCATCATGTGCGTTTCCAGTTCCACCATGATCCGGGCCGTCTGCTGAGCATGCGTTCCCGATCCGACACCAAGGTACAGATCCGGCTGCGCCATCTTCAACTGTTCGAAGAACAGCTCCGACAGGTTGCGGTCATAGTGCTGGCCGGTGTGGATGAGGACCGGGGTGACGGCGTTGGGGTGCTGCCGCAGCTGTTTCATCAACGGCGCGGCTTTCATGAAATTGGGGCGAGCCCCAACGATGACGGCTATCTTCTTCGACATTGGTCGATCAGTCCTTTCACTTCCGATGGTATGTCCCGGCAGCAATCCGATTACAGCGACAGCTTGCGGGCGTAAAATGCCTCGGCCAAACCGGTTTCACAGGCGCATTCCATGCCGCGCAAACGGGGCAGCGCGCGAAACATCTCTTCAGCAAACCAGTGCTTGTTCGCTTGAGTCGCAAAGCACTGCATCAGTATTTCAATTTTTCGCGACAGCAGGTCGTCGTCGAGCGGGGCAAACATGTTGGGCTGCCCGATATCGCCGTCGAACTTGGGAATCTCATATTCCCATACATTGTGCGAGCGCCAGGTGTTCCAGGTCAGGTCACTGATCATACGATGGTCCTGGTGACGGTCGTCGCGGTAGTGGGTGAGCACCAGGTCCGGCTCAAACTGGTGCTTGAGGCGCTCAAATTCTTCCTTGATCTGGTATCCTTCCCACGGAAAGAAACCGTCGCGAAAGGCCAGTAGTTCGACCTCTTTCTCGGCGGCCTCAGCCAGGAACAGGTCTGCGCTCTTCTGAGCCTCGTCAGCCCGTTTCTGCGAGCCTGAAAAAACCACCCACCGAACCTCGACCGGTTCATAATCCTCGATCAGTGACAGAAGCGTTCCGCCGCAGCCTATCTCGATGTCGTCCGAGTGCGCGCCGAGCGCGAGCACCCGCAATGGCTGGTCATCATCAAGCGCAAAACGAATCGGTATCACTTGCCGGTCCCTTTAATACCATTCGGTCCATTGGGCTGTTTCCAGACGATCCACGGTGTCTGGCCCCGGGCGAACATGGCGTCGAAGTCCTGCTTGTCCTTGAACGTATCCATGCACTGCCAGAAGCCGTCGTACTTGTACCCGATCAACTGCTTTTCCTTGATCAGGCGCTGGAACGGTTCCACCACCAGTTCCTCGCCCTGTTCCATGTAATCAAATATCTGCGGTTTAAACACAAAATAGCCACAATTAATCAGGGTCGAGCGCGAAATTGGCGCGATGCGCGATACCACCCCATCTTCGCTGACATCCACCGCATGGAACGATTCATTCGGCCGCACCGCCAGGAAACTGGCAACCTTGTCATGCTCTCGGACAAACGCCAGGTAGTCATCGAGCGGCAGATTCGACAGACCATCGGAATAGTTAGCCATGAACATCTCGCCGTCGTCGAGATGCTCCCGCACCTGCATCAGGCGCTGACCGATGTTGGCATGCATGCCGGTATCGACAAAGGTAATGTTCCACCGGCTGATGTCCTGGTCATACAACGTGATCTTCCGGCCACCCTCGCTCAGCGTGAAATCGTTCGACATTGCCTCGGAATAGGTCAGGAAATATTGCTTGATGACATCGCCACGATATCCCAGGCAGAGTATGAAATCGGTGTGGCCGTAGTGGGCATAATAGCGCATCAGGTACCACAGGATCGGCTGGTAGCCGATCGGCGCCATCGGTTTGGGCACGGTGTCCGAGTACTCCCGCATACGCAGGCCCATGCCGCCACAAAACAGTACTACTTTCATGTTATCAGCTCACCCCTCATGCGATTAGGTCATGTCTTCTTCTCGGTTGTATTTTCGATAGACCGGTTGAATCGACGGTCCCACCAGGAACCGCTCCCAACCGTTTTCCAGCGCCTGCCTGTACACCAGCGTCGCCTGGCGAAACGCCTCGATCGTTCGGTCGATGTCGTCGTTGCTGTGGGAATAGCTGATGACAAACGACGGTCCCAGCACGCCGTTTTTGATCAACTCCTGCATGAAGATCGAACGGTACGGTTGCGACGGCTTACCTTCCCGGTCACGCGTGTAGTACACCAGGTTACACGGCCGTCCCAGCGCCCCGACATAGTCGCGCATCTCCAGTTCATCGGCGACCGCGTTGACACCGTCGGACAAACGAGTCCCTTTCTCGTGCAGTGCCTCGGCAATCCCTTCGGTTTCGTAGATTTCCATCGTCTTGAGGGCCGCCGCAAGGCCGTGATTCTCCGCGCCATGCGTCGTCGAAAGCAGGAACACCCGCTCCTTGTCGTGGGTCAGGCCGCCCGCTTCCATGATGTCGCGCCGCCCTACCAGCGCCGACACCGAATAGCCGTTGGCCAGCGCCTTGCCGAACGCCGACATGTCCGGCTTCACGCCGTACACATGCTGCGCCCCCTTCAGGTGCCAGCGAAAGCCGGTGATCATTTCGTCGAGCACGAACAGCGCACCGTGCTGGTGAGCGATTTCCGACACCTTCTTGAGATACCCCTCGCTCGGCGGGTCAAATCGTTCTGCCTCCATTACGATGCAGGCGATTCGATCCGGATGCTGCTCAAACAGCGCTTCGATCGCCGCGAGATCATCGTACGGGAATGTCAAAGTCAGCGACTTGTTCACTTCCGGAATGCCGGCGTCCATCGTTGTCGTGCCGATGAACCAGTCGTTGTAGGAAAAGAACGGATGGTCGGCGCAGATCGCCACCATGTCACGACCGGTAAAGGCACGGGCCAGCTTGACCGCCGACGTTACTACCAGCGAACCATCTTTGGCGAATTTCACCATCTCGCCGTTATCAACAATACTCAGGAGCCTTTCGGCGCAGGCCACTTCAAGCGGCGCCGGGCGCGTGAAGTTGATACCATCTTTCATGGCCGCAACGGCCGCTTCGACTACCGGCGGGTAGGCGTGGCCCAGTGTTACCGCCCGCAAACCCATGCCGTATTCAATAAACTCGTTGCCGTCGACATCCCAGACATGGCACCCCTCGCCGCGGGCAATAAAGCCGGGGGAGAGTTGCGGATACTGGTCGTCACCCTTGGCATACGTATGGCAGCCGCCGGGAATGAGCTGATGCGCCCTTTGCCTGAGCCGGTACGACTCGGTAAAGACCTGCTTCGGCTTTTCTGTTGATGCTGACTGTTTGTGCATATTACGCTATTTCCTTCAATAGATCGTGTTCAACCAACGTAGCAGCCGTTTCGGAAAGAGCGCCAAACGGTATGCCCGATTGCTCTGCGATATCCAGCAACGAATGTTCACCGTCCGACATGTTCAAGAGCCACAACATCGCCATCTGCATGCCGGTACTGTCGGTATGTCCGCCAATGGCGCGATACAAGCCGCGTCGACCCAACTGCGGCTCACCGTACGGCGCCAGGTTCCGGAACCGTCGGTTGCCCTCGAGCAAGCGAATTACTTCAAGGTAGCCGCCGAGCGAATCGCCCAGGAAGGCGCCGCCGATGAAATCCATGTTGTCAGCCGAAGTGTGATACTGACGGTACTGCCCGTGCGGGGTGCGACGCAGGCTGCCTACCGCCAGGTTAAAGCCGGGTGAGCAGTACTGACGTTCATCATATCCGTAGGGAGTAAAATCTTCGATCTCGTACGGCTGACCGGAATGCTTCAGCATGTGGGCAACCACACGGTCAATCTCGGCATCGCCGCGACGGCTCCGCTTGTATGTGCGTTGTCCGGGATCGCCGACACAGGCGACGACCAGGCCGTGACGCACGCTCGACACCGTCGCGCGGTTGCGCGCCAGCCAGGTGATTGCGCCGATGGTCCCAGGGACAATCAGGAAGCGATACGTATAGCGACGCTTCACGCCCTGGAGCACCTGCGCCAGTTTGGTTACCAATGTCATGCCGGACAAATTGTCGTTGGCCAGCGACGGGTGGCAGCCATGCGCGGAAAACAGGATTTCGTCCTCGGTTTCACCCGGCAGGATGAACTCGCCGTACGTCAACGCGCCGTCCTCGAGACTCGAATCGATATACACCTCATACTCACCCGGTTCCAGCGCGCTGTAATCTTCGTAGCTGAGGCAGAAACCCCAGTCTTCTTTGTAGTAGCTGGTGCGGTACGG
Organism: uncultured Ignavibacteriales bacterium; assembly: GCA_964544635.1. GTDB lineage: Bacteria > Zixibacteria > MSB-5A5 > GN15 > FEB-12 > CAZJCK01. Next base: position 12,378 of record CAZJCK010000064.1, read on the forward strand.
TATCCAGTCGGGTTGATCCGGCAGCGTGTGCACATGCTCTTTCAAGTCGTCGAGCGACATCGTCTCATGTATTGGACTGCTGTAATTCAACAGGTGGAGGGTGTGACGTTCGAAATCGATCACCTTCCGCCCGCTCGGATCCTTCACCCACGCTTCCCGGACATTCCACTCCTTCGGAATACTCCAGTCGAGCACCGGCGTGCCGGTCGGGACTTCGTGAACTTCATACGGTACATCGCGCCTGAGTATCGCCAGCGATTTACGGAAACCGTCGCCGGTTATCGACCGGCAAATCGGATACAACTCGGCCGCCAGCTCATACATCTGGCCGCCGACCACGTTGAGGTCAAGCGACTCGATCAGCTCCGCCACGGAGCCAAACGTCTGCGTCTGTGATACCGTCTGCGACACTTTACTTTCTCATAGTCCTTCGCGCTCCGAAACGACGAAATCCGGGTAGCCGGCGTCCTTGTCGGAAATGACAGTCACTTCTTCCGGCCAGTCAATACCGAATGCGGGGTCGTTGTAGCGCACACCCAGCGCCTGGTTGGGCACAAAGAACTCCGACATCTGGTAAAACACCTCGGCATCGTCGGTCAAGGTCAGGAAGCCATGAAACACACCCTTCGGTACATACAGCGCCGAACGCCTGTCGGCCGACAGTTCGACCGCCAGGTGCTTGAGAAACGCCTCCGACCCTTTACGCAGATCGAGGATGACATCATAGATCGCACCCTGCGTGCAGCGCACCAGCTTGTCTTCCTCAAAGCCGGGCGCCTGGCTGTGCAGGCCGCGCAGGGTACCCCGATGCCGGTTAAACGACACGTTGCACTGCGCCACCTCCGGATTCAAGCCGCGCTCCTCAAACTCGCGACGGCAGAAGCTCCGGGCGAAGAAACCGCGCTCGTCGACTCGCTCCTCGACGTCGATCAACCAGGCGCCGGGTATGTTTGTCTCGTGAAATATCATGCAATCTCGGTCACTTCCGGAATCGGGATGATGAACTTACCACCCCAGTCGCGGATAAAGCTGTTCTGCTTGATGATTTCATCCTTGAAGTTCCACGGCAGGATCAATACATAATCCGGCTGCGCATCCTTGATTTTCTCCGGCGCATAAATCGGAATATGCGTGCCCGGCAAGTACTTGCCCTGCTTATACGGGTTGCGGTCGACCGTGAATTCCAGCAGGTCGGTACGTATCCCACAGTAATTCAAGAGTGTGTTCCCTTTGCCCGGCGCACCGTAGCCGACCACGCGTTTCCCCTGGCGCCTTGCCTCGATTAAGAAAGTCAGCAGCTTGTGCTTCGTTTCTTCCACCTGTTGCGAGAAACCGGCGTACGACTCAAGGTTGGTGAAGCCGCGCTCCTCTTCGCGCCTGCGAAGCAAAACAAGTCGCTCCGACGGTTCCCGGTCGGCCTTATCGTGACAGGCATAGATGCGCAGCGAACCGCCATGGGTCGGGATTTCCTCGACATCGAACATCTTCAGTCCGGCTGCTTCAAAGATTCGCTCCACGCTGTACAGCGAGAAATAGGAGAAGTGCTCGTGGTAAATCGTATCGAACTGGTTTTCGTCGATCAGGCACATCAGGTGCGGAAACTCCATGGTGATGACGCCGTCGGCCTTGAGCAAAATTTTCATGCCCTGCACGAAGTCGTTCACATCCGGCACCTGCGCCAGCACGTTGTTGCCCAGCAGCAGGTCGGCGTGCTTGCCGCGCCCGGCCAGTTCCTCTGCGAACTTTACACCGAAGAATTGCACTTCAGTCGGAATACCCTTGCCGATGGCCGTCTTGGCCACATTCGCCGCCGGCTCCACACCGAGAACCGGGACATCCTTCGCCACGAAGTGCTGCAGCAGGTAACCGTCGTTCGATGCCAGCTCGACGACCAGCGACTCGGAGTTGTAGCCGAACCGCTCGATCATCGCGTCCGCGTAAATGCGGGCATGCTCGACCCATGAATCGGCATACGACGAAAAGTACGCATACTCGGTGAAGATCTCCTCCGGTGCTACATACTCATCCAGTTGCACCAGGAAACACTTTTCGCAGACGTACACTACCAGCGGGAAGAACGGCTCCATCGAATTAAGCTTCTCCGACGGTACATAACTTTCGCACAGTGGCGACATGCCGAGATCGACAAACACATGCTTCAGTTCGGTGTCGCAGAAGCGGCAGCGCGAGCCGGCTTCAAGGGTGCGCAGCGACGGCTGCCCGCTCGTTTGTGACCGTCGGTCGGTATCCGGCTGGATGCTCATGCTAAGCTCCTGTTGCTTGCGCCGATCCAGCGCAGGTCCTTGTCGATAGCCTTTTCCTCAAGCAACAGCTTGATATGATCGATTCGCTTGTAGCGCGGTCCTTCAAATTCTTCCAACGTCAGTTCCGTTGCCTTGTAGCCGGTGAACATCTCGCCGGCACCCTTCTCGACTGTCCAGCTCGGCGCAAACGCCGGTACCAGCTTACGGATCTTGGAGGCGTCTACCCGGTAATTCCGTTTGTCCGGCCCGGCGTCGGAGGCAAACGCCACCTCGCAGTCCGGCACCACCCCGCCGACAATCTCGGCGACATCGCGAATCCGGTAGTTGGCGTCGGGGGGACAGACATTAAACGACTGGCCGTGCACATTGTCACGCGGCGCTTTTGCTACCGCCATGAACGCCCTGACGATGTCGGCGATATGAATCAGCGGCCGCCACGGCGTACCGTCGCTTTTCAGCATCACCTTGCCCGTCGTCGTCGCCCAGGCCGTCAGGTTGTTCACCACCAGGTCGAATCGGTGACGGGGGGAGAGGCCGTAGGCAGTGGCGTTGCGCAGGAAGACCGGCGTGAAACGGTCGTCGGCCAGCTTGGCAATCGCCTGCTCGGCCATGACTTTGGACTCACCGTACGGCGTCACCGGGTTGAGTTTCGCATCTTCGGTGACCAGGCCGTCGCCCGCCGCGCCATAGTTGGAACATGACGACGAAAACACGAACCGCGGTACCCCCGCCTCTTTGGCCAGTTCGGCCAAATGCAGCGAGCCGCGGAAATTGATGTCAAATGTCAGGTCCGGGTTCAGGTTCCCCAGCGGATCGTTCGACAGTGCCGCCAGGTGAAAGACGGCGTCGAAACCGCGAACATCATCAACCGTGGCGTCGCGGATATCCTTGGTGATAGCCGGAATTTCCGACGGTTGCTCGCCGAAGCCGCAGCGACGGTACAGGTCGCTGTCCATGCCGACGACTTCATAACCGTCGGCCAGCAGCATGGGCACCATAACGGCGCCGATATAGCCCTTGTGACCGGTAACTAATACTCTCATGATGGATAACTACTCTCTATGTTGCCGACTGATTATTCTACGACTTATTCTGATTTTCGGCATCTTTGAGCCGTGCTGAATAGCCTTCTCCCAACAGCTTGCAGAAATGTCCGGCAATCTCGCCGACAATCCGGTTCCAGTCATGCCGTCGGGCCAGGTCGCGCCTTTTTTCGGTCTTTTCACCCTCCGACGGCTCGGCCAGGCAGCGCTCAATCGCCGCCTCCCAGCCGTCCGCAGCCTCCTCCAATTCGAGGAGATCATCGAACGCCAACAGCGACCGAATAGGCGTCGCCACCACCGGCTTCCCGGCCGCAAAATACTCATGTACTTTCAGCGGATAAATGTACTTGGTGTAATCATCCACGTTATAGCCCATGCTGCAAACATCGACATGCTGCACATACGCGGGCAGATTTTCTTTCGGTTTTGGGCCGAGCTTGTGGGCATTTGGCCGCGACATCAGGGAATCAAACGCCTCCTGCTGATCGTGCAGCACGCCGGTCGGGCCGATGAAGACAAACGACCAGTCGGGCCGCTTCCCGGCCAGTTCATTCAGCAGCCCGAAATTGAGCTGCGACTTCAAGTAGCCCACATAGCCGATCCGGGGATGCGGAATATCGGCCAGGTCCTCCGGCTCCTCCTGCAACGTTGAAAAGGCCGCAAAATCGACACCATTTGGCACCCGCGCCGTGTTCGGGTTGATATGCCCCTTTTTCTCCATCAGGGCGGGGGAGTGGATGAACACCTGGTCGACTGTCTCCATGACCGTCCGCTCGACCGGGTTGATACCTTGATCTGTCTTCGAAAACGAATACTCGTCGTCGATATGATAGACCGCCTTGTCATACGCCGCCAGTTGCAGGGCCGAGGCGAATTTCGGCCGCCAGATATACAGGATGATCTTCTTGGCGCCAAGCGCCTGTGCCATCTGGATCGGCTTGCGGTATCGACGACGTTCAGCGTAGCGAGCCAGTATTCCGGGGCGATAGAATTTCGACTCCGCCACCCCCGGCTGAAAGACTGTCAGGTTATACGGCGCGCCGCCGGTCACCGGCTTCCGCGATGCCAGCGTCTCCCGCCATTCGTCCGCTTCATCGCACCAGATGACATGGAAATACGCGGCCAGGCGACTCAGCACCTGGTGTCGCGACTGCCAGGCGCGGTCCCAGCGGTCGGCAACCAGCGCCACCACCGCGACATCGGAAAACAGCGGTTCGGCTGGGGACTCGATTGTTCTCTCTTCTTTGACGTGTGCTATCATTTGGTCGTGCTGCAAAATCTTGTCAGGTCTCTCGCGGTTGCGCCATCACCGGCTCAGCGGCGTCAACGGTTATCGTTTCTTCTCCGCCCCGCCGCCAAAGGCGCCCTATCAGATACCGATACATACCGGTCACCAGCGCGCCGAGATGCCGACGAACGGCCGCCGTCGACTCATCGAACGGACCGCGAACCACTCGGCTCAACAGCGGACGACATTCGTCAATGGCGGCGCGGATGGCGTGACGGTCACCTTTGAGGGCAAACTTGGCATAATAGCCGCCCCGTGAGATGGCGTAGGCACGGTTGAGCTTCTGAACGCTGGCCTTGTTGGACCGGCCGTGATCGTGATGAATCAGCAGATCCGGCGCGTAGACCAGTCTTGCCCGCAGCGCCGTCATGCGGTGCAAATAGTCAAGATCCTCCGCCGCCGGCAATGCCGTGCCCGGCCCAAATATGGTGTCAAACAGGCCGATCCGCTCGAGCACCGAGCGCCGCACTGCGAAGTTGCAGCCAACGATCGGGATGTTCCTGGGCAGGATGTCGGCCAGCGCCAGTTCGCGACGCTCGACTGAGGTGCGGGTCGTTGTCTGTGCATCCTCATGGTTAAACAGGACAACCCTTCCGCCGACACCACCCAGCTCCGGATCCTGCGCGAATTCATCCACCATGCCGAGCAACCAGACGGGGCTGGCCAGGCAGTCCTGGTCGGTAAACGCGATTATTTCGCCGCGGGCGGCCCGAACGCCGGTGTTGAGGGCAAAACATTTGCCCTGGCGCCGCTCCGTCAGGTAGCTCACCTCGCGCGGAGCGCGCCGCCGTACCTGTTCCACCACCTCGGCGGTCTGGTCAGTCGAGTTGTTGTCGACCACGATCAGCTCGCGGCGCCAGCCGGTCGGCAGCGACGCCGCCAGGATCGAGTCGAGACAGTTTTCGAGTTTTTCGGCCTGGTTATAGGCCGTCACGATGACGCTTATGGTCCGTTTGGACACATATCCTCCATGATCGCCGGCGCGGGCCGGGGCTCGCTTCCTTGTCAGTAAAACTCGTGATGCCTGTGGATTACCGCTACGCTGATGGTGTCTGTCGATTGTCCCGGGCTCCTTCATTGCTGTGTTGTCGTGCAGGCTGAAACGCCGCCCGCTCAATCGGCCAGCTGTGCTCGCCTGCTCTTCTGTTGCCCTCGTAAGTGTTACCGGTGCACGTCGGGGTTTGATTGACGTCTGTTGCGAAGTTCTGTCTGGTGCTGGGGCGGTTCGCGCACCGGTGACAACATAGCCATGAAACTGTCCGGCGTAAACCGTTTTTCGAGGATGTGTCCCGCCGCCGCCGACAATTTCGTCCTGAATGCGTCCCTCCTGTCGAACCGTCACAACACCTGCCGAAAACGGTTCCGCACCGGGCGCACCACCG
>CAZJCK010000065.1:0-17574 GCA_964544635.1 uncultured Ignavibacteriales bacterium
CCCTGCGGGACATTCTGGCCTACACGTAACTTCGCCCCGGGGCGACGTGAACGCCAAACGGTTTACGCCAAGTCGCCCTGGCGTTTTTCGAAGGTGATGGCGTTGATGATCGTGTCGACGTAGAAGTAGCTCTGGGGCGCGAACGGGACGTAGAACAACTTCACGTCGGTCGGATGGAAATCGTCGATCGCTTTGTCGGGGCCGATCGCGGCCGAGCGGCTTTCGATCATACGACGGTGGATGATGATATTGGCCAGCACCTTCGCCTCCGACAACGGCAGCGAAGCCGAGCGGAACCGCTCGTCGAACCGTTCCAGACCGCCAAGGTCAAACTGCGGTTTCGCCACCGACATCCGTTTGGCCAGTCGGAACATCGCCTCGAAGTCGGGCATCCGGAAAGCGGGAATGACCATCCACTCGGAGCGATACATGCCGCCGAACATCTGGCGGATCATACCCTGACTTACCTCAGGCATCTTGAGCGCCCAGAACGGGAACTGGGGGGCATGTTTGGTTGGGTCGGCCGCAAAGCTGATCTCCGACACCGGGTGGCCCGGTTCGATCGACGCCACACTCTGGCAGTTCCTGCAAATATAGACCACCGACTTGTCGTCGGGAAGATCGATGCCGCAGTTGGCGCAGCGATGGAAGACGACATCAAGCTTACCGAACGTAATGTTGGGCGGCGGGCCCGACTCACTGTCGGGAGCGTCGGACAACGTCCCGAACCCCTCTCGCCCCGGCTCCATGACTGTCCCGGTGGCGCCATCGACAACGAACCGTCGGCGGCCCTCATCGTACGTCTCCACCACGTGGTACGGATAATAAACAATGGCGAACGTAGGGTGGTACAGCTCGGTGCGGTTTTTGCCGAAGTCGGCCATCTGGATGTTGCCGATTGTCTTAATCGAGCGGTTGACGGTATCGGAGATTTCGTCGAGCGGTCGGGTGATGGTGAGGGAATCGAAATCCTCGGCGATCCGCTCTGCTGTGAACGGCAGCAGTTTGATGTATTGGGTGCGCATACCGATCGAGGCCGGGACACCGTCCATAGTAGTCGCTGCAGCTACCGTCAGATTGTACGGTGAGACGCGGATTTCAGTCTTGCGAGTCTCTGAGGTGACCTCGGTCGGCGTGCCGCCATCATAGCCGCCGCCGGCGTAGGCATCGTCGGAGACGATCACCCGTTTCTCGATCTTGTTGCGGACCCGCAGCAGGTGACCGTCGACTTTCCAGTATGGATAGTACACCGACTTGATCATCAGGTTACCGCCGGTGAGCGGCAGGTTGCTGGTCTTGAGGTAGCGGTCGATGTGGAAACGCAGCTCAGATTTTGGGACATCGGCAACAACCATCCAGGCGACCGGCATGTCGGGCATGACCAGGCGCAGGACCGAGCCGCAGTGTGAACAGCCGACGACAAAGAAGTCGTCGGCCAGTTCCAGTTCACCGCCGCAGCCGGGGCAACCGACCCCGATCGAAAAGCCGGCGTTATTCTTTCTTGTCGTTGTTGTCAGCACCGTTTATCCGCTCACCACATTCACCGCAGAATTTCGAGCCAGGAAGGACGTCGGCACCGCAATGCGGGCAATCGACCTTGGCATCGAGTTTGGCACCGCACTCGAAGCAGAACTTGGCCTCGGACGGCAGGTCGGTCTTGCACGACGGGCAGCTGTTCAGGGTGATCATCTGGTGGCCGCAGCGGTAGCAGAAGCGCGACTGCTCGGGAGTATCGGTGTGGCATTTTGGACAGGTGACCGTTTCGACCGGTTCGCGGCGCAGTTCTTTCTGTTCCGGGGCGAAGACTTTGGCCATCATGCCGGGCATCATCATGCCGACCCCGGCCGCCACGCCGGCACCGGCGCCGGCGCCGGCGGTGCCGCCCGATCCGCCAAGGCCCTGGGCCATACCGAACTTGACGAATTTGTCGAGATCGCCGATGGCGCCCATGCCGGAGCGCTGGTCGATGATCTTCGATACCTCATCGGGTGGCGTGATCGAGGCGATGAAGAAATCTACCAGGTCCAGACCATACTTGAAGAACTCGTCTTTTACTATCCCCTTGAAGTCTTCGCTCAGCTCGGTGTAGACGGCCGGCAGGTTCAGAAGGGTGTCGAGACGTTCGCCCAGCAGGTCGTTGAGCCTTGCGATAATGACATCGCGGAGGTAGTCCTGAATATCCTCGGTGGTATAGCGCGACTGCCGACCGACGATGGTGTTCAGAAAGAGCGCCGGGTTGGCAATCTTAATGGTGAAAGCGCCGTGGCCGCGCAGACGGATAAGGCCGAACTCGGAATCACGGAAGGTGACCGGGTGCCTGGTGCCCCATTTGAGGTCGGTGAACACCTTGAGGTTGACGAAGTAGGCCTCGGCCCGGAAGGGGGACTCAAAGCCGAACGGGAACGACAGGAGCCGGGTCAGGATCGGGATGTTGAGGGTCGACAGGGTGTGCCGGCCGGTAGTAAACGAATCGGCCGCATGACCGTCCTTGAAGAATATAGCCATCTGGCTGTCGCGGACGATGAGCTGGGCGCCGAACTTGAAATCGGCCGAACCCTCCTGCGGGATACGGTGTATCATTTCCGTACCGGTGGGGTCAACCCATTCAATAACTTCTATCAAGGTGGACATAAAAACCTCCCGTGAGCTGTTTAATTCATTTAGTATAGCATCGACCGGTTTATTCATCCGCTTTGCGGTAGACCGGCCGGATTGTATAAGGTTTGCACATCGGACGGTCAGGCTGTATGTTTGACCGGCCGCAAAAAAAGTGTCAATTGAAGTCAGGAAAGTGATATGCGATTGAGAACCGCCCTGCCCGTTATTGCCCTCGCGATCATCGGCCTGGTACTCGGCCTGTCGGGCTGCGACGAACTGGTTACCGAAGAAATCATCGAAACCGTGTTCGGAACCCCGCGTGCTGAATTCACCGCCGATAAGGAGTTCTGCTGCAACCCGCCGTGTACGGTACAGTTCTTTGAAGATACGTCATGGGGACGTCGCGACAGCCGGACCTGGACATTCGGCGACGGTGGAACAGATACCGTACCGAACCCGATCCATGTCTATGATTCTGCCGGCGCCTATACCGTCACGCTGGTTGTCGATGATTCCCAAATCGAGTGGCAGGACAGCGAACAGAAGAAACGCTTTATCATTGTCGGAAATTTTCTCGACAGCTTCATCGTCGACAGTACCGAGGGGTGTCTTGGTCTCGAGGTGACGTTCACGCCGATCTGGGGTGGCGCTATTGATACGTTCACGTGGGTGTTCGGTGACGGCGATACGGTGTCGGTCGATACGGCCGGGATTACGCACGTGTACGACAGTGTCGGACTGTTTGATGTGTCGTTGCACGTATCGGGCGATTGCGGGGTGGGTACGTACGGCAAAGCCGGCCTGATCCAGATCTACGACTGTCCGACGGTAGCGTTTGAATCGAGTGATACGGTCGGTTGCGCGCCGCTGACGGTTACTTTCTTTGATGCCACTGATCCTCTCCCCGACTCCACCCGGTGGGAGTTTACCAACGGCTTTGATACGGTGACACAGAATCCGGAGGTGACGTTTACGACTGCCGGGGTGTATGGTGTATCGCAAACCGCTTGGCTGGGGGATGCGGTGACGACCGTTTCGGTCGACAGTTTTCTCACCGTATCCGACAGCACCAATGCCGCCTTCACGATGAGTACGTCGGCCGGCTGCCGGTCCGACTTCCAGCAGTTCCAGGTGCGATTTACCAATACCTCGGCCGGCGAACTTGACAGTGTACGATGGGATTTCGGAGACGGATTCGCGTCAACCGAGCTTGACCCGGTGCATGCCTTTACGACACCAGGGATCTATGAAGTGCTTCTGGAGGCGTTCGGGCCGTGCGGTAACGACGCCGCGATTGATTCGGTCATTTTCAGCGACACCCTGAATGCGGTACCGTTTACGACTTCAGCGGATACGGTGGTGCAGGGATCGAGTGTCGACTTCACCGACAATGTTACCGGTGTTGTGGTAAACAGGCGGTGGGCGTTTGGCGACGGATCGTCGGCCGACAACGCGCCGCCAAACCAGTCGCACTTGTACACCGAGGCCGGGACATTCCCGTGCACGCTGACGGTGACGAACACGTGTAATACGGTTGAGATTATCGATACGGTAGTGGTGACGGTGCCGTAGACAGCAACACAAATGACGACAAAATAAGGCCCGGTCGCAGTTGCGGCCGGGCCGTGTTGTTTCAATCGGAACTAACGCTACTCAGCCAGTTCTTCCTTGAATCTCCTGGAGAGCGCCGGGACGATCTCAAAAGCGTCGCCAACGATACCGTAGGTGGCGACACTGAAGATGGGAGCGTCCTTATCTTTATTCACCGCCACGATGTACTGCGACGTGCGCATGCCGACGAGGTGCTGGATGGCGCCGGAGATACCGATTGCGAAGTAGAGCTTGGGATTGACGGTCTTGCCGGTCTGACCGACCTGGTGACTGTATTCAATCCAGCCGGCATCGACGATGGCACGGGAAGCACCGAAGGCGGCGCCGAGGCTGTCGGCCAGTTCCTTGACCATCGGCAGATTTTCCGGCCCTTTCATGCCGCGGCCGGCCGATACGATGACATCGGCCTCGGTCAGGTTGACGGCGCCGGCTGACTCGACCTTGCGCTCGACCACTTTAGTGCGGACGTTGACGGCATCGTCGCTGACCGACTCGCTGACCACCTCCCCAGAACCATCCTGCGATTCCGGATAAATCTTCGGCCGGATGGTCACAAAGAAAGGACCGTCGCCATTGGCGGCGACGCGGGAGACGGCGGCGCCACCGAAGTGGGAACGGGTGGCAATTGGCTGATCACCGTCGATCTCGACTTTCGAAACATCAGAAGCCATAGCGGCGCCGTGTTTGCCGGCCAGGCGGGCGAACAGCGCCTTGCCATAGAAAGTGGCGGGGCCGAGGACAACGTCGGGGCTGTGCTTCTCTAACAGTTCGGCGAGAGCCTTGACCCAGGCCTCGTCGTTGTAATACGTGAAGGCGCCGTTGGAGACAGCTAACACCTTGCCACCACCGCGTTTGGCCAGTTCTTCGGCGCCTGAAGAGGCATCCTCAGCAAAATAGGCGGTGAAGATATCGCCACCCAGCCCTTTGGCGGCTTCGATCAGTTCGTAGGTGGCGGAAACGGGCTTATTGTCCTTGTGTAAGGCAACGACCAATATATTCATAGACTTAGCACGTCCTTCCGGGATATTTACTTGTTGCCAGTCAACTAATTAGGCTCCAATATACGCGGCTGCCGTCAGGCTGGCAAGCCCCTCCGGGCGCCATTTTTCTCAAATGCACATCTGCTTCAAGTTTCACCATGCTGTGCCGACAATAATCAAAGGAAACCGGCGGTATCGATTGTGCAGACAGCGAGCAGCCGGCTACAGGCATAACTGGTAAGGAAACAGACCAACTTGAGACTCGAAGAAACATACTCTACCGAATAACAAGGATTGTCCCATGGCGGAGATCATCGTCAAATTCGACAACAAGGTGATCGAAAGAATCGTCACCGAAAAGAAACGGCTGTCGATCGGCCGTACGCGCGATAACGATATCGTGCTGGAGAACCGCGGCGTATCGCGCAAGCATGCATTCATCGAGCAAAACGACAATGCCGCTGTGGTAATGGACAACGAGTCGCTCAATGGAACCTTTGTGAATAATCGCAAGATCTCCGAAGAGATCCTGCGCAATGAAGATGTTATCACGATCGGTAAGTACAACCTGGTTTTTCACTCCCAGCCGACTCGCGAAACCGACGCGGGGGCGAACTTCGACGGAACCGTAGTGCTGAACACCAAGCAGCACCGTGAAATGGTCGAAAACGACAAGGCCGAGCGGGCGGTTGTCGAAAGATACGGCGGCAGTGTCCTGGTCGGTGAAGAGAACGTCGAGTTCTCCGAGTTCCGTCTTGACCGCGACGTCACGACAATCGGCAAGGCGAAGTTCGTTCATGTCCGGGTCAAGGGCATGTTCCTGTCCGGTATCCAGACCAAGGTTACGCGCCAGCCGGACGGTTTCTCGATTGCTAATATCGGCAAGGCGGGAAAGACTCGTGTGAACGGTGAGCCGGTAGAAGAGGTACTGTTGCGCAACGGTGACCTGATTACGGTTGGAAAGTCGACGTTTAAGTTTGTGGAAGGAACGAGATAAGTGAAACTGGCCCTGATATCGGATATCCATGCCAACCTGGAAGCCCTCACAGCCGTTTTGGACCACTGCACTGAGCAGGGGGCGAAACGAGTTCTCTGCCTGGGGGACGTCATCGGCTACGGCGCCAATCCAATCGAATGCCTCGACCTGGTGGCTCAGCGGTGTGAGGTCACGCTGATGGGCAACCACGAATATGCGGCGCTGGGGTTGGTATCGACGGAGTCGTACAACGAGGTAGCCCGCGCGACCACCGAGTGGACGCGCGCCCTGCTCGACGATACGAAACGAGAGGCTCTGGCCGATCTGCCGCTGGACCACAGCGACGGCGACATGTACTTCGTGCACGCCTCGCCGTTCGAACCGGACCGCTGGCACTACATCGTGTCGCCGGAGTCGGCGTTGCTGGCGTTTCAGCATCTTGATCAGCGACTCTGTTTTTTGGGTCATTCACATGTCCCGATGGTTTTTGAAGAAAATCCAAGCGGCCTGCCGTACTGTTATCCGGCGGAGTCGTTCGTCATACACGATGAGAAACGTTACGTGGTGAATATCGGCTCGGTGGGACAACCCCGCGACAACGATCCGCGGGCCTCATATGCGATCGTCGATCTGGAGGCGCGGGAAGTGCTGTTTCACCGAGTAGCGTACGATATCTCGCTCACGCAACAGAGAATGGCCCAGGCTGATCTGCCGGAACCGCTGATCAGTCGCCTGGCCGTGGGGCGATAAGAGAGGCTGTCATGCAGAAATACTCGTCATACATCCTGAGCCTGCTGATCGTGGTCCTGGCCGTGATCCTATACGCCAACAGCTTCGGCCCCCTGGCGTCCTTGCAGAAGAGCATCGACCGGATGCTGGTGGAATGGACTTCCGATGAAGGCGAACCCAAGCACATCGTGATCGTGGCAGTCGATGAGTACGCCCAGGACATGTTCGGCGCGTGGCCGTGGGACCGCGACCGCATCGCCGACCTGCTGGCCGCCACAGCGGCGGGTGAGCCGAAAGTGCTGGTGGCCAATTTTGAGTTGACCGACGACGCCGACCAGGATTCGGCCGGACATACCAAAGTGCTGGCCGATCAATTGTCCTGGATGACCAACGTGGTCCTCCCGTACGATATCGCCGTGGCACAATTCCGCTCCGGCAAAACCAGTAATCCGGACTTCCTGTTTGAACGGAGCGTGACGGTAGCCAACCAGCTTGGCCTGCTGGATGAAGACAAGACGCCGATCGTGCGCAAGATCTTCCTGCCCAGCGAACGTCTGCTGCAATGGAAGCCGCACCTCGGCTTTGAATACACGATGCCGGACGATGACCGGGTGCTGCGACATGAACCGCTCCTGATGCACTATGAAGGCTATTACTATCCGTCGCTCACCCTGGCCGCGGCAACGGCTTTTCTTGAAGTTCCGCTGGAAGAAGTTACGATACACGAAAGCGGCCTGATCGAGCTTGGCGACGAGCAGGAAATCCATTCCTATCGGACGACCGAGATGATGATCAATTTCGCGACGGCCCAGGAATTCCGTCGCTTCTCGGCAGCCGAAGTGCTGGAGCCGGAGTTTGACCGCAGCGTGTTCAAAGACAAGCTGATACTGGTCGGCGTGACCGACCCGGCGCATGAAGATATGTGGCTGACAGCGCATGGCGAACGTCTCCCCCGCCTGCTGGTGCGAGCGGCGGCGATCGAGAATATCATCAATGACAATCTGTTAAAGGTGCGCCGTGACCATGCCGGCGTGGACATGCTCATCCTCTTCCTGGTGGGCGGCCTGTTCGCCTATATCTTACCGATGATACGGCTGCGCAAGCGGATCCTCTTCCTCGGTGCCGCGCTGGTGCTGGCGGCCGCAGGCAACTATGCCCTGGTAGCGTACGCCAATACGCTGGCGCTGAGTGTCTACCTCCTCCTCGAATTGACTCTGCTGCTGATCGTGGCCGCGCCGCTGATCGACAGTGATTTGCTCAAGGGCGAGCAAGCAACCAAGAGCGGCAAGAAGCGCGCCGCTCCGAAGGTTGAGATTAAGAAGGACGCGAAGCAAAAACCGTCGACGCAGGAAATCGCGGCCGCGCCGGTGTCGGTGGTCAAGGACAAACCCAATGACTCCGTCAATGTACCGACGGCGGCGATGCCGGATGCCAGGGATGACAGCCCGATCGATTACCAAGCGCTCGACCTTGACGGCGTGACGCTCGGCGGTGATCCAGCCGGCCAGGATCCGAACCAGCCGACCGAGCATGCGCCGGTGGCGGCGGATAACGGCCCGATCTCGACGGAAGAACCGGTGATCGTGGGCGCCAGCGACAGCTCTGGCGACATTTTTGACGGTCCGCCGGACTTCAACGAATCGGGCGGACTCAACGAAACGCCGACCGACCTGCGGTCGCTGGGCCGCTATCAGATTCTCGGGACGCTGGGTAAGGGTGCCATGGGCCATGTCTACAAGGGTATCGATCCGGCTATCAACCGTCCGGTCGCCCTCAAGACCATTCGCCTCGACTTCGTCAACGACCCGCAGGAGATGGAAGAGCTGAAAGAACGTCTCCACCGCGAGGCACAGGCGGCCGGCAAGTTGTCGCACCCGAACATCGTGACGATCTACGATGTGGGCAGCGACGGTACGCTCCAGTATATCGCGATGGAGTATCTCGAGGGACAGACCCTGGAGCAGATGATCAAGCGCAAGACCAAGTTCAATTTCAAGATCATCGCCCAGGTCATCATCCAAATTTGCGGCGCTCTCGATTATGCGCACAGCCATGGTATCGTGCACCGCGACATCAAGCCGGCCAACGTGATGGTGATGAAGGATTATCGCGTCAAGGTGATGGACTACGGTATTGCCCGGGTCGATTCATCGTCGATGACCAAGACCGGCATCGCGATGGGTACCCCGAACTACATTTCGCCGGAGCAGCTACAGGGTCTGGAGGTTGATCACCGGGCCGACCTGTTCAGCCTGGGCGTGGTGATGTACGAACTGCTGTTGGGACGTCGGCCGTTCAAGGGAGAGAACATCACGTCGCTGATCTACTCGATCCTGAACCATCACCCGGAGAAACCGTCGAATGTCGACCCCGACATTCCGCTGCTGTTCGACAATATCATCAGCAAGGCACTGCAGAAGCAGCCTCGCGAACGGTATCAGCGGGCGGGCGAAATCATGCGCGACCTCTCAGACTTTGTCGAGTCGTTTAACGTGACTCGATAACTGTCGCATATCCTCATCAAAGAAAAGCGGCCCGACGGAAATGTCGGGCCGCTTTTCTTTGTGCTTGTCGGCAGGCGTGCTTTATTCCTGCTCTTCCTCCTCGGCGCCCAGGATATCTTCGGCCAGCGAGAGCGCCACGCCGGAAAGCATGACCTCGACACCGAGCTGGGTGAAATCGGACGAGATCAGGTCGCGGTTGAGGCCGGCATAGAGCGAGCAGGAGGCGCCGCGTTCGACCACCAGGCCGGAGAGGCGCTCTTCGGTTTCCATGACGAAGGTAACCTCGCCCAGTTCATCGGACACCACGTACCCCGTGCAGTTGTGCAACTGCAAATGGGTGTTGCCGGTGTAGACGACGATCAGCATGCCCTGCTTCTTGCCGAGCATCTCCTTGGGAAAGATCTCGAGATCGAGTCGGCGCTGTTCTTCCTTGTTGTCCAGGAGGATACGGAAGCGGTCTTTTTCTTCGGCCACTTTCCGCGCCGCCAAGACCGAACCGATCTTCTCGGCATCGACTTTCTTGAAGCTCTTGTTCATGCCCGTTTACTGGCTCCGCTCTTCAGGATTGCCTGTTGTCGTCCTCTTCCGACTTCGACTGCTGCTGCGGTTTATCTGGCGGCGGCTGCGAGGTCCGCTGACTCTTGGGCGAATCGATTTCATCGACCGAACCCTTGAGCTCGTCGGTCGTGTCCTTCATCGCCTTCTTGAATTCTTTAATACCCTTACCCATTCCCTGCGCGATCTCCGGCAGGCGCTTGGCGCCAAACAGGAGCAGCACCGCCAGGAAGATAAGGATCAGTTCGGTTGGGCCGAGGCCAAACATTATAACACCTCCACTCGGGAGTTTAGAGGTACCACCACCGGAAGTAGATGATAACCAGCAGTACCATGAGTACCGACATAAAATTAATCTTAAACATGAGGCCGAAAGTCAACGAAACCGAGTAAAAGTCGACCTGCATGGTCTTAATACCAATCTGCATCGATTTGGTGAACAGCGTCTTGGCGCCACTGGGCGGCAGGTAAGTACCGATGATATCGCCAATCAGTCCACCGATGACCGCCGCCAGGATGAGGGCGACGATGATAAAGGTCAGTTCCCGCCGCTTCACGCCTTCTCCGCCGGCGACATGGTGGTCAAGGCATTTCGTATCGATACAAACAGCCGCAAACCATCGTCGGATCCGAGTACCCTCTCGACCGCTCGTTCCGGATGCGGCATCATACCGAGCACATTTCCCTCTTCGTTGCAGATACCGGCGATGTTGCCAATCGAGCCGTTCGGGTTGGCTTCTTGCGTCACCCGGCCGTCGGCATCGACATAGCGGAACACCACCTGGCCGTTGTCTTCAAGGCGACGGATGTCGTCGTCGAAATGGTAATAGTTACCGTCGCCGTGGGCAATCGGGATACGAATGATCTCGCCTTCGTTCATCCCTTGTGTATATGGTGTACGCGTTTGCTCGGTACGAAGATGCACGAACTTACAACTGAATCGCAATTGACGGTTGCGCATCAGGGCGCCGGGCAGAAGACCGGATTCACAGAGCACCTGGAAGCCGTTGCAGATGCCCATAACCAGCCCACCGGAGCGGGCAAAGCCGATCACCTGTTTCATGATCGGAGAGAACTGGGCGATGGCGCCGGCTCGAAGGTAGTCGCCGTAGGTGAAGCCACCCGGCAGGACAACCATGTCGCAGTCTTCGAGGTCGTGCGACTGGTGCCAGAGGAAGGTGGCTTCCTCGCCGAGCACATGCTTGATCGCGGCATAGGCGTCGTAGTCGCAATTGGCGCCGGGAAATGTAACCACACCAACCTTCACGATACCGTCTCCACGCGATACGACTCGATCACCGGGTTGGCCAGCAGCTTATCGCAGACCTCCTCGATGCGACGGTCAATGTTTTTGGCGTCGTCCTTGATCTCAAGCTCAAAGAACCGTCCGGACCGGACCGATGCAAATTCATCGTAGCCCATCTGGCCGAGGGCTTTCTGGATGGTTACTCCCTGGGGATCGAGGACGCCTTCTTTGAGGCGCACGTAAACAACCGCCTTCTTCATATCAATCCTGCTTTTCCTCTCGGTTGTGCGATCCAGAGCCGTTTCGGCCGGCAACTTTCCGGGCGCCGGCGGTAAACAGGCGATGGAACTCGCGAATCATGCCCAACAATATATAGAGTGCTACAATTGGAAACAAGAAGAGTCTGGGCTGCCAGAGCGCGGCAAGGGCGGCTATGATTATGACTACCAACCGGATAAAGGCCTTGCGATTGTCGAACCGGTCGGGCAGGCTCTCGTATTCGACCTGCGAGACCATCAGCAGCGCCGCCATGACAATCATCGATACCAGCCACTCGGCATACTCGATTTGCCCGAAGACCTCATAGCAGAAGATTATAAATGTAATCAGGAGCATGGCCGCGGCCGGCACCGGCAGACCGAGAAAGTCTTTCTTCTCATCGGTTTCGGCCAACAGGTTGTAACGGGCGAGGCGATAGGCGGCGGCAATGATATAGACCGCCGAAATAATCAGCCAGCCAAGATCGCCCAGGGTGGGCAGTTTGAGCGAATACACCAGCACCGCCGGGGCAACACCAAACGACAGGAAGTCGGCCAGGGAATCGAGTTCGACCCCGAACTGCGAGCTGCCGCCGGAGAGCCGCGCCACCTTACCGTCGAGAACATCCAGGAACCCGGCCAGGATAATGAACCAGGCGCCGGTCAGAATCTTGCCGTCGATCGCCGATAAAATGGCCACGAAGCCACAGACCACGTTGCCCATGGTGAAGGTACCGGGGATCATCCCCCGATAATTAGTCGCCATGCTGCTCCCTCACGCCGGCGGCCGGACGATTCGTTTCCGGCTGCGGTTGCGGCAGGTAACCGATCACCGTGTGTGCGCCCCGTACCTTGTCGCCGACCCTGACCTCGATACGTGAGTCGTGCGGCACGATCAGGTCAGTGCGCGAGCCAAACTTGATCAGGCCGAAGCGCTCGCCGATGTCGACAGTGTCGTGCGGTTCGAGGCGACAGACAATACGTCGCGCAATCAGCCCGGCGATCTGTTTGACCACGACTCCGTGGCCGTCATCGCTGCGCATACCGATTTCAGTCTGTTCATTGACCTCGGAGGCCTTGTCGTCGTAGGCAGCAAGGAACTTGCCGGGGTTATAATTGACGTAATCGACGACGCCATCTGTGGGGACGCGATTGACGTGAACATCGAAAACATTGAGAAAGATCGAGACCTGGGTGGCCGGACCGTCGATATGCGGATGATCGATCGGTATGATCTGGACTACCTTGCCGTCGGCAGGCGAGATCAGCATGCCCGGTGACGGCGTAAAACTGCGGTTGGGGTCGCGGAAGAAGAAGACACAAAACAGCGTCAGCAGCGTGGTCACCACGCCGATACCAAACAGCCAGCGGCTGTCAAAACGCACGGCGCCGAGGATCAGCAGAATGCTGAGAACGAGGCCGCCAAGTATGAACATCAACCCTTCGCGTGCAATCATGTACCAAACACTCGTTTAAATATTGTATCGACGTGACGGGTGTACGGTTTCAAATCGAAGCAGGCGTCGATTTCTCTTTCGCTCAAATGTTCGGTGATTTCCGGATCGGCCTTGACGAGGTCCTGGAAACCGCCCTCACCTGCCGCTGCTTTCATGCCGTTACGCTGGACCAGGCGGTAGGCCGTCTCGCGCGAGCCGATCGCCGGCGCCAGCTTCAGCAGTACCCGCTGTGAGAATACAACACCGCCGCGATAGTAGATGTTCTCCAGCATCCGGTCGGTGTCGACGACGAGGCCGTCCATCACTTCGATGAACTTCTGTAACTGGTAATCGACGATAATGGTGGCATCGGGCAGAATGACGCGTTCCACCGAGGAATGGGCGATGTCCCGTTCGTGCCAGAGGGCGACATTTTCCATGGCCGAGACGGCATAACCGCGCACGAGCCGGGCGATGCCGCTGATGCGCTCAGCGGTTATCGGGTTCTTTTTGTGCGGCATGGCCGAGCTGCCTTTTTGATTCTTACTGAAGCCTTCGGCCATCTCGCCTATTTCGGTCCGTTGCAGGTTGCGGATCTCGGTGCCGAATTTTTCGAGCGACGACGACAACAGCGCCAGCGAGCTGATGAATTCGGCGTGGCGGTCACGCTGGACAACCTGGGTCGAGACCTCGGCCGGCTTCAGCTTGAGGGCGCGGCAGACAGCGTTTTCGATTTTCGGCTCGACGTTAGCAAAGTTGCCGACAGCGCCCGAGAGCTTGCCGACCGCAACCTGCTTGGCGGCGTTGCGGAAAGCAGTACGTCGCCGCTCCAGTTCCTTGAACCACATGGCGAACTTCAGACCGACCGTGGTCGGTTCCGCGAGCACGCCGTGGGTGCGACCGATGCAGGGCGTCGTCTTGTACTTGCGGGCATGCTTGCGTACCCGCTTGAGCGCGTCGTTAATCTTGTTGTCGATGATGATGGCGGCCCGCTTGAGCGTGAGTGAAAGCGAGGTATCGAGAACGTCGGACGACGTCAAACCGTAATGCAGGTACTTGGCTTCGTCGCCGACTTTTTCTGCGACCGAGGTGAGGAAGGCGATGACGTCGTGGTTGACCTCGGCCTCGATTTCGTGGATACGCCCGACATCGAAGGCCGCCTTCTTCTCGATCACCTTGAACGCCTTCTCGGGGATGATCTTGTAGTTCGCCATGGCGCGGGCAGCCTCGACCTCAACCTCCAGCCAGGTACCATACCTGGCTTCGTCGGTCCACAGCGCCCCCATCTCCGGCAGCGTGTACCGTTCTATCATTTGTCGCCCTTTGCCTTGCGATAGTCGGAAATGAATTTCTCGAGACCGATATCGGTGAGCGGGTGATTGATCAGTTGGTTGATGACACCAAACGGCATAGTGCAGACATCGGCGCCGATCAAGGCCGATTCGACCACGTGCATGGGGTGACGCACCGAAGCGACAAGGACTTCGGTTTCGAAGGCGTAGTTGTTGTATATCGTGACAATCTGGTCGATCAGTTGCATACCGTTTTGCGAAATGTCGTCGAGACGACCAATGAAGGGCGAAACATAGGCAGCGCCGGCCTTGGCAACCAGCAGCGCCTGCGACGGCGAGAAGACCAGTGTCGAGTTGACCGCTACCCCCTGATCGGCAAGCGACTTGACCGCCTTGAGACCCTCGAGGATGGTGGGAATTTTGATCACGATGTTGTCGGCAATTTTGATCAGCTCCTCAGCCTCGCGCATCATACCGTCATATTCGGTGCTCAGCACTTCGGCGGAGACGGGACCGGGGACGATGTTGCAGATCTCTTTTAAGATATCTTTGTAGGGGGCGCTTTCTTTGGCGGCGAGCGACGGATTGGTCGTGACACCGTCGAGCACACCCATATCGTGGGCCTCTTTGATTTGATCAATATTGGCGGTATCAATGAAGAACTTCATTCGGTTATTCCTTCCTCGTATCCAACCGCCACCAGGTACAAGCCGGCGGCAGGCGCTTTAAACGGAACTCTTTGCTGTGTAGGAGTTTCCACTATATCTCGAAAGTCCGCCAAAGTCAAGTTCAGCACATTGTCATCGGGGGTACAGGTGGCAACATTCACCATGGCGCCGACGAGGCAGCGCACCATGTTGTGCAGGAAGCGGTTGCCGCGGATCTCGAAAACCCAAAGCGGGCCGATCTGCCTCCAGGCAGCGGAATAGATAGTGCAGCGATTGTCCGGCTTACGCGAAGCGGTCACACAGAACGGCGCAAAATCGTGCTCGCCGACAATAATTTCGGCGGCCTCTTTGAGGCGCGACAGGTCCAGTTCATCCGGCAGCTCCCAGCGCTGATGCCGGTAGATCGCCGATTTCCGGTTCGACAACAGGTAACGGTACCGTTTCCACCGCGCCGATTTGCGGGCGTGGAAGCGGTCGGCCGCCTGAATGGAGTGCTGAACACGAATGTCGTCGGGCAGGTAGTAGTTGAGGGCCGGGGCAAAACGGGCAGCCTCGAGATCGTGTTCGATCTCAAAGCTGCCAACCTGGCCAAGGGCGTGGACACCGGCATCGGTGCGACCGGCGCCGTGGACGGTGACACGTTCACCGGTAACCCGGAAGACCGCCGCGTTGAGCGCCTGCTGGATCGACGGCTGGTCTTTCTGGATCTGCCAGCCGGCATAGTTGGTGCCGTCGTATTCGATGATGAGCCTGATGATTCGTTTGGCCATACCCGTGCCTACCCGGTGATTGCGAACAGGACGATCATGAAGAGAGTGGCGGTTGACGCGAAGACGATCTCGCGAGCGGCGAAGGTTGAGGTGCTGTAATAGGTCCGCTCCTCTTTCTTGCCGTAGCCGCGCAGCTCGATCGATTCAGCCAGTTGATCGGCGCGATTAATCGCAGCGACAAAGACCGGGATGATGACTGCCGATGTTTTCTTGACGCGCTGGATGAGCGGGCCGGAGAAATCGGCGCCGCGGGTCATCTGGGCGTAGCGAATGACAGTGAACTCTTCGTAGAGCACCGGTATGAAACGGATGGCCATGAAAAGGATGAGACCCAGGTCGTTCACCGGTATCCGGAAGCGGCGGAGCGGCTGCAGGAGGCGGGCGAAGGAGTCGGCGAGGTCGGAGGGTGAGTTGGTCAGGGTAATCAGAAAGGCAATACTGAGAAACAACACCAGTCGCAGCGAAAAGAAAGCGGCGGCGGTGGCGGCCTGCCGCGTGATTGACCAGCCGAGCAGGTTGACCAGCTCCTCCCCCCCGTGGCCGGTAAAAATCAGGTGATAAAGAGCGGTAAGGCCGACCAGCCAGAAGATCGGCTGAAAGCTGTGGCCGATCGTTTTGACCGTGACGCCGGAGGCAACCAGTGCCCCGACCACCAGTACGATGCTGATGACGTAAAACCAGGCAGAGTCGGCGAACAAGGCAAGAATCAGCGTGGCCAGCACCGGGATCAGTTTCGCGCGGGCGTCGAGACGGTGCAGGTAACTGTCGAGCGGACGGTATTGTCCGAGAAGGATCGGCCCGGAGGATACCATGGCTCAGGCGCAGTTGTGGGATGGTCGGCGGTTTGCGTTCACGCAGGAATATACGACGGGCCAGGGCGGCTGGTCAACGGTCGGCGGTGGACGGTCGACGTGGCGGCCCCTGCTGCGGCCGCGGTTCGGTTACCGCCTTGTACGCGGGACATGACGGGCAACCGGCCTTCTGTCGGCGCTTGCGCCGCCAGCGCCAGAGCAGAAAACTGACGGCGGCAACAAGGGCCAGTCCGATAATTATATTTTGAAGCAGAATATCCATTACCATCCCATCCAGTTAAATGTCTGGTAGGTTGCAAAGGCCAGGACATACGCCAGGCCGGTCATATATGCGAAGGTGCCGATGGCGTACTTCCAGCTGGCTGTTTCCTGGCGGATCGTGACCACGGTTGCGCCGCACTGACAGCACAAGGCAAAGAAGACCATAATCGAAAGCGCCACCGCCGGGGTGAAGACTGGCTGCCCGGCCTTCTCACCACTCTCCCAGGTGGCGCGACGCATCTTGTCGATCAGTGAGGGCGACTCTTCATCGACCTCCGAACCAAGGTTGTACACGGTGCCGATCACGGCGATAATAACTTCGCGGGCGGGAAAAGAAGCAATGACCGCCATGGTGATCTTCCAGTCCCAGCCGAGCGGTCTGAAATACGGCTCGATCGACTGCCCGATGCGGGCAAAGAACGAGTTTCGCAGGTGGGCGCCGGCGGCAAAGTTGGTCAGGCTGTCGAGACTGTTTTCGTACCTGATATCGAGCAGGCGCAGATTGGCGACGGCAGTGACGGCCGCCTGATGACCGGGATACTGTTCGGCCAGTTGCGCCGCCTGCGCCTGAATGGCCTCTTCGCTGTCCAGCACGTTGATCTGGTCGCGAAGATCGGTTACGACCGCCGCGCCTTCTTGTCCCTCCGACAGCGCCGGGCCGAGTCGGGCGAGGGTTTCGGCGCGCTCCTGCGTGTACTCAGCAGTGACCAGGGCCTCGGTAGTCTCCACCGCCTGCTCAATCTCAGACGAGTGCGGGTAGTAGGAGAGGGCCCAGATGATGACGGTGATGGCGAAAATCACGGTACCGGCGCGCACGATAAACGACCTGGCGCGGTTGAGGACACGGATGCCGATAGAGCGCAGGGTGGGCAGCTTGTA
>CAZJCK010000066.1:0-17330 GCA_964544635.1 uncultured Ignavibacteriales bacterium
TTGGAAAGGCCACCGTGTAGATGTCCCGGTAACCGTCATCGACCGTCAGGACCACAGTCTTGCGCGTCGATCGGTGTCGCCGGAGGGCATCGATCCATTCTTCCAGCGAAATGACGGTATAACCGTTCTTCTTCAGAAAGGTGAGAAAGAGATCCAGGGTATCGGCAGTAACCCGACCGGTTTCCGCCTGGTCGCCCGATGCGAAACGGTGGATCATAAAGACGGTGGCGGTGTTCTTCGTCAGCGGATGAAAGAGAGGGAGAATTCGAAGTTTGTGGAGCGACGCCAGAACAGCCCGTTTGTAGAGCGGCGCGTGGTGGTGTGAATAGTGAACTGAAGGTAACTCGGCCGCCTCGGATTGTTGCGCAACGGCAACAGCCCCGTCTACCTGTTTCGAATGTGCGTTACTTTCCATGTTGCCTTTATTCCCGTCAGCAGACCATCCTTCCATGTTGATCGCCTCTATTACTCCCTCGCCGCCTGATCAGTCGGTACCGAAAATCTCCTGTGCCCTTTTTGGTGAGCGCCCGGTGTCCGATTACCTGTGGCGCACCATCCTCGCAGGCGGCAGTATACGACAATTTCACCGTAAAGGGAAACATCTTTGACAGCAATGAGCGTGAGGAATAGTTGTTGTTAACGGCGGACATTGGCGTAACCTTCCGACGATGAGAAACTGGTTGGCGGTGATTGCCTTAGGGCTTGTTTCGACGGCGGCGCTTTTGGTGCAGATGACAATATCGCTGCCGTCCCACCTGATTGTTTATCGACAGTTGCACGATTTCGGCCACTTCCCGCTGTATGGCGCGGTCACGCTGCTGGTCTTTGCGGTGCTGGGGCGAGTGGTGACCGACTGGAAGCCGCGCTTTGTCTTTCGGGCATTCTGGGCGTTCGTGATCGCCGGGATTCTTGGAGTCGTTGCCGAACTTCTCCAGATAACCGGGCCACGTGACGCCGATCCGGGGGACGTACTTCGTAATATGGCAGGATCTGTGGTTGCTCTGGCGCTCCTGTGGCTGTGGCGTCGCCGACGAACAGCCCGTACCGGTCGCCTGGCGGCTGTTGCGGCAGGCGTTCTCCTGCTTACGCTGCTGTCGGCCTGGCCCGTACTGACAGCCGGATGGGCCAAGATACAGCAGCACAACAGCTTCCCGGTGCTGGCCGACTTCGAAGGCGGCTGGCAGCGGGCACTCATAGGGCGTGACTCCGCCTCGCTGGCGATTGTGCCGGCTCCCGACGGATGGGAACAGGCGAACGGACAGGTCGGGCGGGTGCAATTTTTGACCAACGGCTTCTCCGGAATCTCCCTCTTGGAGCCGGTGCCGGACTGGTCGCTGTATCGCTGGCTGGCCTTCGATCTGTTTGCGCCGGACAGCCTGCCGGGGGGACTGACGGTCCGAATCGATGATGCGGCGCATGACGGCGCTTACACTGACCGATACAATGGGAACCACTCCGCTCCGCCGGGGGCATCGTCGATTCGCATCGATTTACAACTTGTTGAGCGAGGGCCGGTGAACCGGCGCATGGATATGCAGAAGATCAGGCTGGTCATGCTGTTTGGTTATGGCGTGCGGGATCAGATTCTCTTCATTGACAATATCCGCCTGGAAAGGGATATTCCTGTAAACTATGAATGATCAACAACCTGCACCCGATAAGAGAACTGCCGGCGGCGGTACGGTCGCGGTCTCACGGCCGTTGTGCGTCGATCTGGACGGCACGCTGATCCTGACCGATTCACTGGTCGAGGCAGCGGTACGCGATTTTCGGCGCAATCCCCTCTCGCCGCTGCGGTATCCGTTCTGGCTGGCCGGCGGCAAGGCGCGCCTGAAAGCACAAATTGCCCAACGGGTGCAACTCGAGCCGCAGCACTTGCCATACAACCAGACCCTGCTGCGACGCCTGCGGCAGGAAAAGGAGAGCGGCCGCAAACTGGTACTGGCGACTGCGGCGCACGAAGGGATCGCGACAGCAGTGGCGGAGCATCTTAACCTGTTCGACGAGGTACATGCCAGCGATGCCGGCACCAACCTTAAGGGTGAGCGAAAACGGCAACGACTGGTTGACCGGTTTGGTGACGGCGGTTACGACTATGTCGGCGATGGCAGTGTCGATCTTTCGGTGTGGAAGAGTGCACATACCGCGCTGCTGGTGAGCGGTGATCGCTCGGTGCTGCAGCGGTTACAGAGCCAGAACGAACACGTTGAGGTGATTGAGCCGGAGGTCAATCGGGGTGCTACCGCCTGGCTCAAGTCGCTGCGGCCGCATCAGTGGGTCAAGAACCTGTTGATTTTTCTGCCACTCCTGTTGGCACATGAGACTTCCGATCCGGATAAACTCTTTCTTTCCATCCTGAAATTCGCCGCCTTTTGTTTGTGTGCGTCGGGCGTGTACCTGCTGAATGATCTGTTCGACCTCGACGCCGACCGCGGACATCCGCGCAAGAAGCACCGCCCCCTCGCTTCCGGCGCGCTGCCGGTTATCGCCGGGCTGCTGTCGTTTCCGTTGCTGTTTGCCGCGGCGTACGCAATCTCGTCGCTGGTGACTCTGGAATTTGTGCTGGTGCTGACGATTTATGTCGTCCTGACCATGCTTTATTCGTTCCGACTCAAGCGGGTGCTCATGCTCGACGTGGTCATCCTGGCGAGTCTGTACACGGTGCGCATTTTTGCCGGGTCGACGGCTATCGACGTCGGCCTCTCCCCCTGGTTGCTCGGTTTTTCGGTCTTTATCTTCCTCAGCCTGGCGTTCGCCAAACGGTATTCGGAGTTGTATCGCCTGCGACTGGAGAACAAAGAGCGGGCGGCCGGACGCGGCTATGTGGCGAGCGATGTCGAGGCGATGGCGATGTTTGGCGCCGTGTCGGGGTTCATGTCGGTGCTGGTCTTTGCACTGTACTTGAACAGCGAAGATGTAGTCGCGCTGTACGGGCGTCCGGAACTGCTCTGGCTGATCTGTCCACTGCTGATCTACTGGATCGCGCGTTTCTGGCTTATCACGCACCGTGGCCAGATGCATGAGGACCCGGTAGTATTTGCGCTGTCCGACCGTACCAGTTTTGTCACTGCCGCGCTGGCGGCGCTCATCGTCATACTCGCAGTCTGAACGTCATGGGAAGAGAATACGAATCATGGGGGCGTTATCCGAAGGTTGACCAGGCGGTTGCACCAATCAACTGGCGCAGCAGTGGGCTGCCGGGCCCGATCAAGGGCGACAGCGTACTGCCGTATGGACTGGGACGGAGCTATGGCGATGTCTGTCTCAACGACAAGAATACGATCATACCGACGCGTCGTCTGGATCGTCTTGTCTCGTTCGATGAGCAGAACGGCGTGTTGACATGCGAAGCGGGAGTGAGTCTTGCCGAGATTCTCGAGTTCGCTGTTCCGCGCGGCTGGTTTCTATCGGTGACGCCGGGAACGAAATTTGTCACGGTGGGCGGCGCCATCGCCAACGATGTGCATGGGAAGAACCACCATGTGGCCGGCACATTCGGGCGTCATGTGCAGCGCTTCGAACTGCTGCGCTCCGATGGTAATCGGCTGGAGTGCTCGCCGGAGCGAAACCCGGCTTATTTTCGGGCGACGGTTGGTGGTATCGGCCTGACCGGCCTGATCACGACCGCAACGATCAAACTGATACCGATTCACAACCGCCTGATTCAAACCAAATCGATTAAGTTCTCATCGCTCGACGAATTCTTTGAGGTGACGGAGCAGTATGAGCGTGACTATAATTATGCCGTAGCGTGGATCGATTGCCTGGCGCGCGGTAAGTCGCTCGGTCGAGGCATTTACGGTTTCGGCAATCATGCGCCCAAGGGAGCGGACGCCCGGACGAAAGACAACAGCTCCAACTCCGGAGGCGGGCCAAGTGTGCCGTTCGATTTTCCGGGGTTTGCACTCAATTCGCTCACGGTGAAAGCGTTCAACTTCGCCTACTACAACCGTCAGCAGCAGCGGGTAGTCGACGCCTTGACCGACTACGAACCGTTCTTCTACCCGCTCGACGCCGTTGGTGACTGGAACCGCATATACGGCAGGGCCGGCTTCCTGCAGTACCAGTGTGTGGTACCGTATGATGACGCCTCGGCGATCCGGGCGATCCTCGAGGCAATTGCGCGCTCGGGGCTGGCGTCATTCTTAGGTGTGCTCAAGCGTTTCGGCGACAAACCGTCGCCCGGCCTGCTATCCTTCCCCCACCCCGGCTTGACACTGGCGCTTGATTTCCCGATCAAGGGAAATCGAACGTTCGACTTGTTCGAACAACTTGACAGTATCGTGCGCGACGCCGGCGGCCGGCTCTATTCGGCGAAGGATGCCTGCATGAGCGCCGAAGACTTTCAGCGCTACTACCCGCAGTGGCGTGACTTTGCACAGTACATCGATCCGGCCTTTTCGTCGGATTTCTGGCGTCGGGTCACCGCCGGCAGCAAACAGGGAGAAAGCAAGTGAGTAAGACTTTAATCATAGGCGCCACCTCGGCGATTGTCGAGGCGACAGCCCGTCGGCTGGCGGCGCGTAAACACGACCTTTACCTGGTGGCACGAAACCGTGATCGCCTGGCCGCGATCGCCGATGACCTCAAGACGCGCGGCGCGACATCAGTCGCAACCCACCGGGCGGACCTGACTGATCTGTCGCAGCACCAGCAGCTGGTCGACGATGCCGTGGCGGCGCTGGGCGGTCTCGACCTGGTGCTTATCGGCCACGGCGTGCTGGGTCGGCAGGAGAAGGCGCAGTCGGACTTCGAAGCAGCTCAAAAAGTGTTCGATGCCAACTTTACGTCGGTGGCATCCCTGCTCACGCCGATCGCTGAGTACATGGTACAGCAGAAGTCCGGGACGATTGCTGTTATTTCTTCGGTAGCCGGTGATCGGGGGCGCCAGAGTAACTACATTTACGGTACCTCGAAGGCGGCCAAATCGGTCTACCTGCAGGGGCTGCGCAACCGGTTGTATCAATCCGGTGTACATGTGGTCACGATCAAGCCGGGGTTTGTCGACACGCCGATGACCAGCGAGTTCGAAAAGGGCGGTCTCCTGTGGGCAACGCCGGACCAGATTGCCGACGGTATCGTCAAGGCGATTGACAAGAAGAAGAATGTTGCCTACCTGCCGTGGTTCTGGTGGCCGATCATGACGATCATCAAGCATGTCCCTGAAACGATCTTCAAGCGGTTGAAGCTGTAGGCTGAAAAAGAAGGAGCCCCGGTGGGCAGCCGGGGCTCCGAGCAATCAGCCAATCCGTCGGGCGGGGAATGACGGAGGCCACTGAAGAGTAGGGAGGCAAGGGGGTTATTTAAGCAATACCATCTTTCGTGATGCACTGTAATCCTCGGTAGCGATGCGATAGAAATAGACGCCTGAGGCTACCGGATTGGACGACTGATCGAGACCGGCCCAGTTCACGCTGTAGGTACCGGCCGACTGGGCTTCGTCGACAAGGCGAACAGTCTCCTGTCCCAGCGCATTGTAAATGGAGACGGTCACGTGACCGGACCGTGGCAGGGCGTAATCTATCCGTGTTTCCGGGTTGAACGGATTGGGGTAGTTCTGTTTGAGGGCGTATTCAGAGGGAAGTTCGGCGCCGTTATCGTCATCGGCATCGAGTGAGAGGTTAAACGAGGCATCAGTTGCGACGATGTTCGAGATCGGCGAGGCATTGGAGCCGTCATCCCAGGCTCGAACACCAATCCAGTAGCGCTGACCGGGAGTCAGGCCGGTCAGGATGAGACTGTCTTCCATGCCGGACATTGACGGTGTCGGCGGCAGCATCCAGATATCGGCCTGCGACCAGTTCAACGGGGTAAGGTTGTTCTGGGAATAGCGGACTTCGTAGGCGGCTGCCTGGCCGAGGTAGCCGTCGTCACCGGGCGCGGTCCAGCCAAGATTGATCTGGCCATCGCCGGCACCGGTTTCGGCCTGGAGGTCGTTGATGCCGGCCGGGGCGGTCTGGTCCTGCAGCGTTTTCGAGTTGACGACGTTTGACAGGTTGGACCAGTTACCGGCATCGTCGACCGCCTTGATCGCAAAGTAGTAGGTCGTGTTCGGTTGCAGTGAACCAACCGTGTGCGTTTCCGGCGTGCCGGCCGCCTGCGGCGCCGCGACGCCGGTTGCCGGCGTCGCCGACGCAAAGTTGCTGCCGTTGATGCTGGTTGTGGCATAACGGATGTCGTACTGAGCCGCGGTTCCGACCGTGCCGTCGTCGCCGGGTGCAGTCCACGCCAGGGTGATAGTCGATTCGGCAGGGTTGATGGCGGTCAGGTTGGCAATGGTCGAGGGGGCGTTGGTTTCTGAGCCGGTGGTGGCGCTTACAACATTGGAGATACCGGACCAGTTGGGGACTTCATCGGCAGTCTTGACAGCAAAGTAGTATTCGGTTTCGGCGTTGAGGCCGGTGACGACGAACGAATCGGCGGCACCGGCGGCAGACGGTGTCGGTTCGCCGGTGACAGTGGTGGCGGAGCCGAAATTGGCCGCGGTGATCGGCGAGGTCGAGTAACGGACGTCATACTGCGAGGCGGTGCCGGTATTGCCATCATCACCGGGGGCGGTCCAGGTGAGCAGAACCGAACTGTTGGTGACAGCCCCGGTGGCCAGTGAGGCGATGTTCGCCGGCGGAGTCGTCTCCTGATCAGTGGAGCGTAGGACAACGTTGGACAATACCGACCAGTTCGGGACTTCGTCGGCGGTCTTAATAGCAAAATAGTAATCGGTGCCCGGATCGAGGCCGGTTACGGTAAACGACTCGGATGAACCGGCGGCCTGCGGCAACGGTTCGTTGTCAGCCTGCATGGCCGCGTTCCAGTTGGCATCGGTGATTGGCGACAGCGAATAGCGGATGTCGTATTGGGCGGCCTGCCCCGAGGCGCCATCATCGCCGGGGGCGGTCCAGGTCAGGGTAATAGTTGTACTGGTCGACTGGGCAGCCTGCAGGGCAGCCTGCGCGCCCGGGCTGAGGGCCAGCAGTAAGAGGGCAAGGGTGACAGTCAAGCGGGCAGTACGCGTGAATTCGTCGCGTTTCATACTCCCTCCGTTTCAGAGTTCTCGTGGCGGTCACAGAGAACTGTTTCAAACGGTGGGCCAATCTGAAACTATTCGTACAATCGCCTTTAGGGCAGGAAGTTAGTGTTTGCAGCACAGTGCATTGTGGACCGAAATGTCCGCTCAGGCTGTTTCAGAATAAAGCAGCCTGTTCAGGGATGAAACAGCGAAACGGAACATTGGCGGTCAGTATTCGTCTGATTCCGAGGGAAGCTCGCGATAGGTCAATCGCTCGGCCACAGCGGCGGTGTGGGCCGGCGAAGTGCCGCAGCAGCCGCCAATCAGGCGGGCGCCGTCGAGAAGATACGTACCGGCCAGATCGGCAAGTCGAGCCGGCGCAAGCGAGTATTGGAGGGTGCCGTTGACAGTCCTGGGGATACCGGCGTTGGGCCGGATGAGCACAGGTATATCATCGGCGACCGGCGCCATCTGCTGCAGAATCCGGACCATGCCGACGGAATCGGGAGCGCAATTGCAGCCGACCGCAACCGGTCGAAAGCGCAGCACCTCTTCCACCGCCTGGCCGGGAGTGAAGTCGTCAAGAGTACGGCCGCGCCAGGCGAAGCCGAAGCTGATGACGATGGGCAGGTCGGATGTCTGGCGGACGGCTTCGGTCAGGGCTACGGCCTCGCGCAGGCTGGTCTGCGTTTCGAGGAGGATGAAGTCGGCGCCGGCGTTGGCCATGCTCGTCACAATCGGCGGCAGTGCTGAGCGTAACTGCGATCCATCGATTTCATGCGGCGGCCGGGCCGTCGGACCGATTGTTCCGGCCACCATTGACCTCTCCCCTGCGCCTGTTCGGGCGGCCGAAACCGCCGACGCCGCGATAGCAGTAGCATGGGCTTCGTCAATCCGCCCCGTGTACAGCTCTCGATACAGTCCAAAAGTGGCAGCAGTGGCCACAGTAGCGCCG
This sequence comes from uncultured Ignavibacteriales bacterium, assembly GCA_964544635.1. Classification (GTDB taxonomy): domain Bacteria; phylum Zixibacteria; class MSB-5A5; order GN15; family FEB-12; genus CAZJCK01. The sequence continues at coordinate 7,962 of CAZJCK010000066.1, forward strand.
GCGGCGGCATAGTCGGTGTGCAGACGTATGAGTGTTTCGGGATGGCTCGCCGCCCACAATTCCGGCGGCGCCTCGAGCGGACAGCCGCGGCTGTACAGCTCGGATGAGATGCCGCCGTCGAACACGACGGGCAATTTCTTCCAGAACGATGACGGATCGGACCAGGTCACCGAATCAGATCACCAGTTCGCCGGGGAGCGGGTAGTAGGCGAAGTAGAGCGACACCGTTCGGTTCTCACCGCTGCCTTCAAATTGACGTACCTGCACCAGCGCGGTCGTCTGATCGGGCATGTACACCCAGACCCAATCGCCCGCTTCAACCTGTACCTTGTCCTCGTTGGGAGGCACGGTATCGGCCTTTACTTTAGCGGCGACCTCATCGACATCACCGGAGTATGCCAGCTTCTTGAACTTGTTGTCTTTCAGAAAACCGAGTCGCATGGGCGAGGCAAGGAAGTCATCGCCGTTGGCGGTGTAAAAGTAAATATCGTTGTCGGTATCGTCAGCGTCGGTATAATCGCCGCTCACGAATGAGAAACCGTCAGGGTTGTCACTGTAGCGTACGCCCAATTCGATCTGGCCGCGCGGCGCGCACACTGCCAGTACTTCTTCCGACGGTTCCGAGAGCGACTGGTCACCGTACACGACTCGGACCGATACAAAGTACTTCACACCATTCTCCAACCCTTGGGCTTCATAGTAGACACGGGGATCGGCGGGATCGGTATCGCCGGGATACGGCGAAGTGTTGTGCGGCTCGATCGACCCAGGGAGCGAGGTATCAGGATAGGTGGCCACGAGCGGATCTTCGCTGATATAGATATTGTAGCCGCTGATGAGTCGGCCGCAGTTGTCGTTCCAGCTTACGGTCATTACCTGGTCGTTGACGTCCACCCGAACATCACTGATCGAGCAGGCGGGACCTCTTTCACCGGACGGTTTGGGGGCGCCGTTGCATGCGAGAATGAAAGCAAGGGCGAAAACAGATGAGATTGGAATCATTCGTTTCACTGGCTGTGCAACTCCATTTGTCGTGGACAGAGGAACTGTGCCCCCTGCTCGGTGATTACTACGTCTTCTTCGAGGCCGACATAGCCGATACCGTCGAGGCTGATACCCAGCTCCAGGGTGAACACGTTGTTCAATTCGAGCGGTATGGTCGGGGTGCTGCCGTAGCGCTCCCATTTCGGCCCAAGGATGGCGCCGCCGTCATGAACCGACCGACCCAACTGGTGTCCCAGCGCATGCTGATACTCGTCGTAGCCGTTCTCCCTCAGGATGTGTCGTGCCAGGGCGTCGACCTCATACCCTTGTACACCGGGGACAGTCTTGAGGCTGGTTTCGGAGATGATATTCTTCACACAATTGAAGGCGTCGATCAGTGACTCGGGAGGCGCCAACTCGTCGGGCTTCTTGAAGTACAGCAGGCGCTGGATGTCGGAGCAGTAGTCGTTGAGTATGACACCAAAGTCGACATGCAAAAGGTCGCCCGGTTCGAGAATGGCGCTGGTCGGGCTGCCGTGGCCCGGCTCGGTCTTGGCGCCGGCGTTGACGATGGTTTCGAATGACGGCACAACGTCGCGCTTGTCCATCTCACCTTCGATAAGGTGAGCAATCTGTTTCTCAGTCATGCCGATCCCCACGCGACTCGATACGACGGTCCAGATTTCGGCGGCCATTTTGGCAGCGTCACGCAAACGGTCGACCTCGGCTGCCAGTTTTCGGGCGCGGAGTTTGGCGACGATACCCTCAGCTGACACGAAGCGATCGGCACAGGCCGTATCTTTCAGGTAGCCGGTGAGCAGCTGGTACATGCCGTGGGTGAGGCCGTCGGCGGCAACGTCGTTGACCGAGTAGTTGACGGCAATCCGGTTGGGAGCGAGCCGCTCGATCAGCTTGCGGACATCCTCGCCTACTCCCTCGGTATAGGCGGTCGCTTCGGTGAACCGCCCGGAATCACGGAAGTCGGCGAGATCGTAGTTGCCGACCAGCGCGATGGCGTCGCCGTTGCGGGTGAAGGCAAACAACGACTGCCAGGTACACTGGAAGCCGACGACCATGGGCAGGGTCGGATCGGCCATCATCGGGGTTTCGCGCACGAAGATAAGCCAGAGGTCGATGCCTTCTTCCTCGAGGATGGGTGCAACCTGTTCGATTTTCTGTTTGACGATATCAAGTTCCATGGCGGGCATGATACAGACTGGCGCCCGTGTCGACAAGCGAAACGAGCGCCGCATACTGAATTGTGGCTAACGTCACTCGATTGTACGATCAGCCGGACCGTCGTACTCAAACGGTGGCGGGCCCAGCTTGCGCATCGGCCGCTCCCGCGTCATCTCTTCGTAGGCGTGGGCCAGCAGGCCGGGAGTTCGGGAGATGATGAAGAACCCCTTCCCCAGGCGCCAGTCGAAGCCCATGTCGGAGATGACTGCGGCAATGGCGCCGTCGACATTGATCGGCAGTTCTTTGCCGAGCTTGTCGGTGAGCGCTTTTTCGATGGCGCGGCAGAGGTCGATATGCTCGCCGGAATAGCCGTGCCGGGCGGCGATGTCAAACAGCTTCTTCGTTCGCGGGTCGACCTTGTGCAGGCGGTGGCCAAATCCGGGCATGCGCTTTTTCGTGTCACGCAGCCAGTCGACCAGTTTGCCGGCGATGTCGTCGGCCGATTCACCGTCGTGCTTTTTCACCCATTCCTGCATGATCCTGGCCGACTGCTCGATGGCGCCACCGTGGGTGTCGCCGATTACTAGGACGCCGCCGGCAATGGCAGCGTTGAGCGAGTTGCCGCCGGACATCACGGTTCGGGTGCCGAGTACCGACGGCGGTGAAGCGCCGTGGTCGATCGATGATACCAGGATGGCGTTCATCAGCGCCGCCTCCGCCTTACCCGGCAGCTCACCCTTGAGTATGAGGTACACCGTCTCGGCGTATGAGAGTTTCTCCATGATATCGGTGATGTCATACCCTCTCACCCGTATCTTGCCCGGCCCGATATTGGTTATGCCGGTCTTCCATTCTGCGTCTGCCATACTACCTCGCTTGTGATTCGATATGATCAGTCGGTCGACTGTGTAGTGTCGGCCTCCGGTGGATTGCGAACGAACTGCCGCCAGCGCATTTCGGCTTCGGGAAACGCCATATTGAGAACATCAGTTACCGCCAGGGGAAACGCTGCCTGGTGGTGGTAAAGACGGCGGTAGGCCGCCGGCCCGCCAAGGTAATGCACGAAGGTAACAAAGGTAGCGGCCGGACCGCTAAGGTCGCGTTCCATGTTGACATTGACGGTAGTGTCGGCTGCCAGATCGAGCAGAGAAATCATCCTGGTCGTATCCGCAAACATCTGACGCGTCTGCTCAAAATAGTCCTGGCCGCTCAGGTCGAACAGGGCGATCAGGCCTTCCCGCAAGAACTTGTATTTGGGCGGATGTTGTTGCCATTTGTCCAGGATGTACATGGCCAGCGGCGCACCGTATGGGCTGGGCGGCGTAAAGTGAATGCCGTCATCACTGGCAAAGGGATGATAGGTCCCCACCAGGTCGATCGATTGGCCCGGGCCGGTGTAGTAGTAGATCGTTACCGTATCCAGCGCCGGTGGGTACGACAGGAACTGCGCCAGCTGACGCTGCCCGAAGCGCACGACATTGGCAAAGGTATAGAAAGTCGACTCCATCGGGTGCCCTTCGGGATACAGAATCTTAACCGTCCGGTAGGTGAAGGTCTCCCAGTCGGCAACCCGGGTCGGATCGGGTGGATGTGGTTCAAGCTCGTCCGGTTTTGGCGGTGCCCCGGGGACCGGGCGGGCGGTCACGCTGGGCCGGCTGGTGTCGGCGTCGGATCCTGGCTGCGGCTGGCCGGAGTCGCCGTCACAACCAGAACTGAACAGGAGTGCAAGAGCAGTGATGACAGCTACCAATTGTGTTGGCAAGCCTTGGAGGTTGCCATCAGGAAATACTAACTTACTGTATTGCAATATCATAACATGTTCCTTCGATTCGTCAGAGAAGCAATATACAGGCTAGGAAGATAACAGTCAAACGGCTGCCGCAATGTTACTTTTTTCACATAGTCGACTTGACTTTACGGCCCCATTTTCCGATATTCTAACCCGGACAAAGTTTGGAGTTTTTTACCCCTGTTGAGTCGCTGTGGGAGGCGGCTAACAGCTTGTAAGGGTAGGGATTGTGACCACTTACGTGGAAGGTATATGCACGGTGATCTCTGGAGATGCTGCGACTATATTCGATTCTTCCTGTCTGACCCGGCGAATAACGATCATCGCCGGCGGCTACGGCAGTGGCAAGTCGGAAGTGGCGGTTAATCTTGCGATTACCCTGGCCCGACAGGACAACGTACGCGTTTCGATCGCTGATCTCGATCTGGTGAACCCGTATTTCCGTTCGCGCGAGGCGGCGGTATTTCTCCGCAGCTTGGGAATTCACCCGATCAATCCGACCGAAGGGCACGCTCATACTGATCTGCCGATCGTCATGCCGGAGGTAAAGGGCGCGATCGAGTCGGGCGCCGACCGGCTGCTTATCGACGCCGGCGGCGACGATTCCGGAGCGGTGGTGCTGTCGAGCTTTATCGATGTGCTCAAGCCGGGCGAGTACGACATGGTACTGGTGCTCAATGCCAACCGTCCGTTCTCGCAGACGGTTGAGGCCTGTATGAAACAGATGGCGTCGATAGAGCGGGCCTCTCGCCTCAAGTTCACCGGTATACTCTCCAACACCCACATGATCGACCAGACCACAACGGAGATGGTTCGCGACGGTCTGGCGCTGGCGCGCAAAGTCGCCGATGCGTCCGGTCTGCCGGTATTGGGAGTGGCGGCGGTGGATCGGATTGCAGAGCAACTGACAAAGAGCGACATCGACGTGCCAGTCTTGCGCCTGTCGCGCAAACTGCTCAAGCCGTGGGAGCGGGAGCAGAACTGACCGTCAGGAAGGATACCTATATGCCAGGAATAACCATCGATAAGAATCACTGCAAAGGCTGTGAGTTGTGTGTCAAGGCCTGTCCGCAGGAGATCATTTCGATGTCGAAGCAGCTCACGGTGCGCGGGTATTTCTATGCCCAGGTGCACGAGCCGTCGCGCTGCATCGGCTGTCGGATCTGCGCCTTGACCTGTCCCGATGCCGCTATAAGCGTGCACACCCACGGGACAGCCTTTGCCCTGTTTGACTATTAACGGCGAACCTGAACGAGGGACATATGGCAAAAGTATTGATGAAGGGCAACGAGGCAATTGCTGAGGCCGCCCTCAAGGCAGGCGCCCAGGGATATTTCTGTTACCCGATTACGCCGCAGACTGAAGTGGCGGAATACCTCGCCAGGCGTATGCCGGAAGTAGGTGGCATGTTTCTTCAGGGCGAATCGGAAGTGGCGGTCGGCAACATGATCTTCGGCGCGGCCTCAACCGGTATCCGCGTGTTCACGACCTCCTCCTCCCCCGGTATATCTCTGATGCAGGAATCGATTTCGTACATGGCCGGCGCCCAGTTGCCGGCGGTCATTGTGAATATCATGCGCGGTGGTCCCGGCCTGGGCGGTATTCTGCCGGCGCAGTCGGATTATTTCCAGTCGGTAAAGGGAGGCGGTCACGGCGACTATCGCCTGCTGGTGCTGGCGCCGTCGTCGATCCAGGAAGCGGTCGACCTGACCATGCTGGCCTTCCACCTCGCCGACAAGTACCGCAACCCGGTGATGGTGATCGGCGACGGTATGATCGGTCAGATGATGGAGCCGGTTGAGTTTCCGGAGAAGTATGAAGAGCCGGAACTGCCGGCAAAAGACTGGGCTGCAACCGGCGCCAAGGGCCGTAAGCCGCACGTCATCAAGTCGCTCTTCCTCGACCCCGAGCTGCTCGAGAAGAACTCATGGGATCTGCATGCCAAGTACGAAGAGATGAAGAAGCATGAGATCCGGTATGAACCGTACAAGATTTCGCCGGAGAACAAGACGTTGATCGTGTCGTACGGTACCATGGCGCGTATCTGCCAGACGGCCATCGATGAGTTGGAGAAAGACGGTATTTCGGTCGGATTGTTCCGTCCGATCAGCCTGTTCCCGTTCCCGCTCAAACAGATCCACGACGAGGCGATCAAGGAGAACATCGAGACGGTGCTGGTGGTCGAGATGTCGACGGCGCAGATGCTGGAGGATGTCGAGCGGGCGGTCCTGGGGAAGAAAGAGATCAAGTTCTTCGGTCGCACCGGCGGCATCGTACCGTCGCCCGACGAAGTGAAAGAGCAAATCATAAACAAAGTTGCTGAGATTCAGTAGCGCCTCAACGGGAGAGAAGAAATGTCGGACATAAAGCATACACAAGACAATATCTTTACCCGCCCGGAGGCGATGACCGATACGATTACGCACTATTGCCCGGGCTGTACGCACGGTATCATCCACCGCCTGGTCGCCGAAGCCCTCGACGACTTAGGCGTGCGTGAGCGCACGGTCGGCGTCGCGCCGGTCGGTTGTTCGGTGCTGGCATACAATTATTTCAATTGCGACTTCCTGGAAGCGCCGCACGGCCGTGCCCCTGCCCTGGCGACCGGCTACAAGCGAATGCGCCCGGACATGATCGTGTTTACCTATCAGGGTGACGGCGACCTGGCGTCGATCGGCATGGGCGAGATCGTCCACACCGCCAACCGTGGCGAGAAGGTGTGTGTCATCTTCGTGAACAACGCGATCTACGGCATGACCGGCGGCCAGATGGCGCCCACGACGCTGGAGGGGCAGATCACGACCACCTGTCCGACCGGACGCGATACCGCTTCGACCGGCCAGCCGATTCGGATGAGCGAGATGCTTGCTACCCTGGCGACGCCGGCCTACATCGAACGCGTGAGTGTGCATGACCCCATGCACATCGTCAGAGCGAAGCAGGCGATACGCAAGGCGTTCAAGCACCAGGTCGACGGTGAGTGTTTCAGTTTGATCGAGGTGCTGTCGACCTGTCCCACCAACTGGGGGATGTCGCCTCGCGAATCGACGAAGTGGCTCGAAGACAACCTGTTGAAGTTCTTCCCGCTCGGGCGGTTCAAGGATTTCGCCAAACCGGAGGCATAGTATGGATCAATATGAAGTTACCATCGCCGGTTTTGGCGGCCAGGGGATTCTCACGGCCGGGCAACTGCTGGCCTATACCGGCATGCACGAAGACAAGCAGGTCATCTGGTTACCGTCGTACGGTCCGGAGATGCGCGGCGGGACGGCCTATTGCACGGTGGTCATTTCTGACGCCCGCATCGGCTCGCCGATCATCAGCAACCCGACCGGCGCGATCGTGATGAACCGGCCGTCGTTCGACAAGTTCTCGCCGATGATCAAGCCGAACGGCCTGTTGATCATCAACAGCTCGCTGATCGATGTAATGTCGGAGCGCACCGATATCACGCAACTGGACATTCCGGCCAATGACCTGGCCCTTAAGGCGGGCAACGCCAAGGCGGCGAATATTGCGATCCTCGGGGCGTTTATCGGCGCGACGGATATCGTGAAGATGGAGAATGTTCGCACCCTCCTCAACGAGAAGCTGGGCCGCAAGAAGGAGCTTCTGGAGATCAACATGAAGGTGCTGGACCAGGGCTACGAGATGGCCAGGCAGAAAATGGCGGAGAAGGAAACAGCATGAATCATGACATGAGCAAGATGCCCGAGATTCTCGATCGCCATCCCAAATCGGCCGAGTCGTTGATCGCGGTGCTCCAGGATATTCAGAAAGAGTTTCATTACCTGCCGTGCGAGGCGCTGAAGGCCGCAGCGGAGGCACTCAAGCTGCCGCTGTCGCGGGTATCGTCGGTGGCGACATTCTACAATGCGTTCAGCCTCAATCCGCGCGGCGAGACGATCATCAAGGTATGCAAGGGCACGGCCTGCCATATTCGCGGCGCTGAACTGATCCAGAATCAGTTCGAAACGCAGCTCGGCATCAAAGCGGGCGAAACAACCGCCGACCAGAAGTTCACGCTTGAAGTTGTGGCCTGTGTCGGCGCCTGCGCCATGGCGCCGGTGGTGATGGTCAATGAACGATACCATGGCTCGGTCAAACCGACGGGCGTGAAAAAGCTGGTGAAGGTGAAGAAGCATGCAGATTCCTGACAAACAAACGCTTGATCGCGTCCGCGAAGCCTACACCGATTCGCAGAAGAAACTGGCCAGAAAGATCATGGTTTGCTGCGGCACCGGTTGCATTGCCAACGGCGCCGACGAGATCGTTGCGAAGTTCAAGGAAGCGCTGATGGCGCGGAACATCGAGAACTGCACGGTTGAAGCGGTCAAGGAGACCGGCTGCCACGGTTTCTGCGAGGTCGGCCCGCTGGTGATGATCGAGCCGAAGGGGACGTTTTACACCCGCGTGAAGGCGCGCGATGTCGACGCGATAATGGACGAATCGATTGAGCAGGACAACGTCGTGGAAAAGCTCCTGTTCACCAATCCGCATACGCAACAGAAAGTCGAGACGGTGCATGATGTACCGTTCTTTGCCAAGCAACAGCGCATTGCCCTGCGCAACCTCGGGCGGATATCGGCGGAAAGTATCGACGAGTACATCTCGACCGGCGGTTACCAGGCGGTGGCGAAGATGCTTGCTACCATGACGCCGGAACAGGTGATCGACGAAGTCGATAGAGCCAACCTGCGCGGACGCGGGGGCGGTGGCTTCCCGGCCGGACGCAAGTGGCGCACCTGTGCAAGAGAAGAAGAAACGCCGCGCTATGTCATCTGTAACGGCGACGAAGGCGACCCGGGCGCGTTCATGGATCGCTCGATCTGCGAGGGCGATCCGCACTCGGTGCTGGAAGGGATGATCATCTGCGCCTACGCCATCGGCGCCCACCAGGGATACATCTATGTTCGCGAAGAGTACCCGCTGGCGGTGTTGCGATTACAGAAGGCGATTGACGAGGCCAAAGACCGTGGCTTGCTCGGCGAGAAGATTTTCGGGTCGGATCACGATTTCGATATCAAGATCTCGCAGGGCGCCGGCGCCTTCGTCTGCGGCGAGTCGTCGGCGCTGATGCTGTCGGTGGCCGGCCAGGTCGGCGAACCCCGCGCCAAGTACATTCGCTCGGTGCAGAAGGGACTATACGACAAGCCGACGGTTCTCAACAATGTCGAGACCTACGCCAATGTCCCGATCATCATCGACAAGGGAGCCGACTGGTACCTCAAACTGGGGAGTGAAAACAACCCCGGCACCAAGGCCTTCTCGCTGGTCGGCAAGGTGAAGAACTCCGGCCTGATCGAGGTGCCGATGGGCATCACGCTGCGCGAGATCATTTTCGATATCGGCGGCGGTATCATCAACGACCGTCCCTTCAAAGCGGTGCAGACCGGCGGACCGTCGGGCGGCTGCCT
>CAZJCK010000067.1:0-17231 GCA_964544635.1 uncultured Ignavibacteriales bacterium
ATCGGGACGGAAAGACCCCGTGAACCTTTACTATAACCTGACATTGGTGTTGGATATCATATGTGTAGCATAGGTGGGAGGCTTTGAAGCTGGCACGCTAGTGTCGGTGGAGCCACCGGTGAAATACCACCCTTGTGGTATTGAACATCTAACCTAGGGCCTTGAAGCAGGCTCAGGAACAGTGTCAGGCGGGTAGTTTAACTGGGGCGGTTGCCTCCCAAAATGTAACGGAGGCGCGCAAAGGTTCCCTCAAGCCGAATGGTAATCGGCTGTAGAGCGCAAGGGTACAAGGGAGCTTGACTGCGAGACATACAGGTCGAGCAGGTGCGAAAGCAGGTCCTAGTGATCCGGCGGTTGCGAATGGAAGTGCCGTCGCTCAACGGATAAAAGGTACTCCGGGGATAACAGGCTGATCTCCTCCGAGAGTCCATATCGACGAGGGGGTTTGGCACCTCGATGTCGGCTCATCACATCCTGGGGCTGGAGAAGGTCCCAAGGGTTTGGCTGTTCGCCAATTAAAGTGGTACGTGAGCTGGGTTCAGAACGTCGTGAGACAGTTCGGTCCCTATCTGATACGGGCGTAGGAAGTTTGAGGAGATTCGACCCTAGTACGAGAGGACCAGGTTGAACCAGCCTCCGGTGCACCTGTTGTGGCGCCAGCCGCATCGCAGGGTAGCCGCGCTGGGAAGGGATAAGTGCTGAAAGCATCTAAGTACCAAGCCCACTCCAAGATCAGACTTCCCGGACGCAAGTCCCTGAAGACCCCTGGACGAGAACCAGGTTGATAGGTCACAGGTGGAAGCGTAGTAATACGTGTAGCCGAGTGATACTAATCGGTCGTGCGGCTTAACCGTAAAATTTTCAAGCCTTAAGGTACCCCAACATGCGCAGCGATGCGCCCTGGGCGGCCTGCTGGGCGATACCGTTTAGCAACAAGCAAAAGAATATGCCACAAATTTCTCGGTGGTTATAGCGGCGGGGTCACACCTGTTCCCATTCCGAACACAGCAGTTAAGCCCGTCTACGTCGATGGTACTGCAGCGGAGACGCTGTGGGAGAGTAGAAAGCTGCCGGGGTTAATCAAAGCCCTCTTCGATCTTTCGATCGGAGAGGGCTTTTGTGTTGCGGCTGGTGAGGGCCAGCATTGGTTTTGTAAGGCCGCCAACTGGCAATCTGCATGGCGAATCGCCTGTCGCACACGACATCGCTGTCCATTGACTGCAAGAATGTGATACATTAGCTATTGCGCGGGGCTCCTAATCGGCGTACGCTTAAGCTGTCTATGTGACAGAAACAAGAGATCTATGAAAGAAAGAGAATCGCTACAAGACGAACAAAGAGTGATCGAGGCGCTTGAAAAGTATCTTGGAGCGCGCAGCACTAAATGGACGGAGTCAGTCATTTCCTCGCGTGTGCCGGATTTGGCGAAGGACCCGCGCTTTCTAGCGTTACAGCGCGAATTGGTTGTTCAATTGCCAACTCAGCATTTTCTCCGTAGAGGCGATGCTCGCCAGCTGGCGTTCATACCGGAAGACTCCGTTCATCTGATCGTTACATCTCCACCATACTGGAGCCTGAAGCGATACGAGGACAATCCGGATCAACTTGGTCACATCGAGGGATATGAAGAATTTCTTGCTGAATTGACGGATGTGCTGATGGAGTGTTATCACAAACTTCGGATTGGCGGAAGGCTGGTCTGTGTCGTCGGTGACGTATGTTTGTCAAGACGCAAGAACAATGGGCGCCACGTAGTTGTACCTCTTCACGCTTCTATTCTGGAGATTGGTCGCCGTATCGGTTTCGACCCGTTGGCCCCAATAATCTGGTACAAGATAAGCAACGCCTCTTACGAGATGGCCGGTTCGAGCGGCTTTCTCGGTAAACCTTACGAACCCAATGCTGTTGTGAAGAACGACTTCGAATTCGTTCTATCATTGCGAAAGCCTGGTGGATATCGACGTCCATCGTTTGCCAAGCGGCTATTGAGCATTATTCACGAGGAAGAATACAGTAGATCTTTCAAGCAAATTTGGTCGGATATTCCAGGTGCGAGTACACGCCATCACCCGGCTCCATATCCTGAAGCGCTGGCATCCAGGATAATTAGGATGTTCAGTTTCGTTGACGATACCGTTCTCGACCCTTTTGTAGGTACCGGCACAACAATGCTCGCTGCTGCCAATTCGGGCAGAAACAGCATAGGGTCTGACATAGAATTTTCATACTTGCGTTACGCTGCAAGTCGGCTGGATAATGAACTACGGTCGCTTGTCAGAAACGCCAATTGCACCATTGAACTCGACTCAAATGGGGCTGAGAATGAACTTGAAATTCGACGAACTGGTTCGAACGGCAGTTAAGCACTTTTGGACAACGCGGAGCACACAGGGGAAGAAGCAGGGAGCGAAGACGGGTAGAAAGGACTCCGGGACAAGGGCCGAGGCCACTGGTGGGGCTCAGATGGACGGCTTTATAGAGCTAGTTCGGAGTATTATAGTAGAAGTGGGTATTTCCCGCGATGCAATTTCATTTGAAAAGGGCAGAGTTGAGTTGCCCGGGTATTTTAGGGCCGAAAAGCAATGGGATACTCTCGTGATCGTTGACCGTCAACTAATTGCAGCACTAGAGTTCAAGTCCCATGTCGGGCCATCGTTTGGCAACAACCTTAACAACAGAACCGAAGAAGCGGTTGGTAGCGGATTGGACTTACGATTGGCCTATCGAGATGGTGCCTTTGAACCGGCTTCTGCTCCATGGATGGGCTACTGGCTACTACTCGAAGATTGCGAGGCCGTCAAGAGGCCGGTTCGTGTAAAGGAGCCGCACTTTTCCGTCTTCGAAGATTTCAAGGGGGCCACATATTTGGAGCGCTATCAACTAATGACAACGAAGCTGGTCCGAGAGCGGCTATACGATGCGGCATGTCTTATTTGCTCTCCCAAGTCGGCAGTGACAACGGGCAACTTCTCAGTTCCGTCTGAAGAGTTATCGGTTCACAAGTTCTGTCAGTCGCTTGTAGCCCGAGCCATAGCGACGACAAAGTAAATGAAGAGGCTCCCACTAAGGAGGGCTGGTGCCAAATGGCGTCTCTTCGTACCGCATATACCATCGCCGCCATCGTCCCCCTCGGCCTCATCATCTCCGCACTCCTCGACCCGACCCGCAACTGGGCGCTCTCCTTCGGCGCCTACCTCGACACCACTACCACCATCATCTGGCTCGGCACCGCTACACTTTTCGTCCTCGCTGCCGCCGTCATCAAACTCCCCGTACCAGCTGAAAAGCAGTCGCCGCCAACTCGCCGCGACCTGACGATCGCCGTCGCCTGCACCGCTGTCACCGCCCTGCTGTTCATAGTCTTTCGCACCAGGTTCCATTTCCTGGGCGACGGTTACGCTCTGCTGGCCACGCTCGCCACCGAGTCGCCCCATCTCAAGTTCCGCCAGGTCGGTGAAACCATGCTGCACTACTGGCTGACCCGTGCCGCCGGCGGGGGAGAGGACGGTGCGCTGTTCTCCTTCCGCTTTTTGTCGATCCTGTCCGGCGCTCTTGTCCTGATCGCAACTGTCTTCTTTGCTCGGCGCCTAAACAGCCGTGCCGCCTTCTGGCTCTTCTTCTTCGGCATAGCTACCGGCGGCCAGATGCTTCTTTTTTTCGGCTATGTCGAGCAGTACTCCATCTTCAATCTCGGCATCGCCGCTTTCCTGTTCACCGGCCTGTTGGTCGCCGACGGCGGCCTTTCACGGTTCTGGGTGTTAGTTCCGCTGGCGGTCACGATCATCCTTCATATCCTCGGCCTCATGCTGATACTGCCTGCACTTTATCTGTTGATCGCGCCGGAGACGCGAAAGAGACTCGCGCGACGTGTCTCTGTCCCCCTTCGCTGGACCCTCGCTGTCCTCCTGCTGATCCTCGCCACCGTGGCTTACTGGCAACTGACCAACACCGTCAGCTTCGTCGGCCTCGCCTTTCTGCCGATCTTTCCGCACGAACTGACTTTCGACAATTACTGGCTCTTCTCGCTGTCGCACCTGATCGACTACCTCAACCTGCTGATTGTCAGCGGTCCCGCGCTGATCGTACTCGTCCCGCTTATCTGGAGCGGCCTCCGTCGCGCAAAACAAAACGAGCGTCCCCCGGGGGCGGTCTTTCTTCTCATCACCAGTGCCGTCGCTCTGCTGCTCGCTTTCACTGTCGACCCCAAACTCGGCATGCCGCGCGACATCGACCTGCTTACATTCCTTGCGACGGTACTGACAGTCGTCGCCTGGTACCTCTTCACAACCGTTGTTCCGATCTCTGGCGCCACGCAGCGTGTCGGCATCATCGCCATCCTGCTCTCCGCTATCGTTCTGAGCGGTCGCGTCGCCACCCTGCAATCCGAGGAACCGGCAGTCAGCCAACTCAACCACCACCTGTCGCTCTATCACTCTCGCAGCCGGAGTGGGTATGTTCAGCTTTCGCAGCTATACCGCGAGACTGGCCGCCGCGACCAATACGACACCATCAAACGCGAGTGGATGGCTGGTCATCCCGCTGTCAACCTTCTCGACCGCGCCGAAGCGCTCGGTCAACAGGGTCGATGCGACGAAGCGATCGTTCTTGCCCGCCAGTCAATCCAGCACGATTCGATGTACCCGGATCCGTATGTCACTATCGGTAACTGCTTGGTGAAGCTCGGCCGTTACACAGAAGCGATCCCCGTCCTGCGCACCGCTCTGGCGCTCAACCCTGATCACATCATTGCCTGGAATGCCCTCGGTGTTGCCCTCGGCAACACTGGGCGGCAGGAAGAATCTATCGTTGCCCTGGAAAAGGCTCTTGTCGGCGATACCCTCTATGCCGTGGCTGAATTTAACAAAGCCAACGCTCACTTCTACGCCAACCAGATGGACCAGTATCGTTACCACTTGCGCCGCGCCGTCGAAAGCACCACCATGCCACCCCGCGTCTACCTGACTCAGCTCCGGTACTGGCTTGAGGAGCGCAAGTTCGACTCTTCCCGCTGGCTCTATCACAGCCGCCTTGTAAACAAGCTCTCGCCCGAGCAACGGAACGACGTCGAATCACGTTTCCCGCAGCTCAAGACCGATTGAATCACATTTGACCGACCAGCCCTTGCATTTTCGGCCCAGGCAGGCCATATTTAGATCGTACGACACTATCGGCCACAGCCGAATCCACGCCGTACATCAGTCAGACAAACTTAATGAAACGGAGGGAACCGTATGAAACGTGCACTATTGTTCACCGGCCTGATCCTCGCCTTCCTCGGCGCCATCGCGCTTGCTGGCGACCAAACAGCCTGGTTCGACATGAATAACTGCGAGATGTGCCAGATCTGGTTTGGTGACGCTCAGATGATGCAGGCCATGAAATGGGAACAGCACAAGACGAAGGACGGCATGCTCTCCATCACGACCGTCGCGCCGGAATATCTCGATAAGTATCGCGAAGCCGACAAAGCGGCCTCCAAGCTGGGCGATACACTGAGGTCCGGCTATCAGGCCACATTGTGCGGTTGCTGTTCGGTAATGGGTACCTCCATGGCCCACGGTGCCACCATGGAACACATCCTCACCGACAACGGCAGCGTGTTGCTATTGACCGTCGATAAACCGGAGGTTGTCGAAGAAATCCACGCCATCGTCGACCGCAACAAAATGGAGATGGCGAAGATGATGGGTGAACCGAAAGAACACGACCATGACCATGACGGTGACGGCCATCCCGACCACTAAGACCTGGCCGAAGCGAAACTTAATTGCCCGCCCCCGCGGGCTTTTCTTTTGCCCGTACCGGCCGCTCCCGATTCCTCAAACAATTCCGCTTTCAATCTGTTGTTCTATATGGAGAAAGGAGTGCTGAATGTCACAACAACCCTCACGATTAAGAAGGCTGCGTAAAATAGTCGTCACCATCCTCGGCGTCGCCATTGTCCTCTTCGGCCTCATCCTGATGGTCTTTCCCGGGCCCGGCCTGGTTGTCGCCGCGCTCGGCCTGGCATTGCTTGGATTGGAGTACGGTTGGGCGAAGCGCATGGCCTCGTGGATGCGCGGCATGATCGATCGGTTCCTCAGGCGAGAGAAAGAGTCGGCATCAAAAGACTGATCACTTTTTACCGTCCTCCGACTCAGACGGTGGCGTCTCCGACTTCTCCTTCTCGGTCGTCGCCGCGGCATTCTTCTGCGATCGCTTGTCTTCCTCTTCCGCCCGCTGGCTGCTACGACGTCGCGCTTCCGACGTCGATTCGTCCTCTGGCAGCGGATCGACCAGGCTGATCAGTTTCATGCCCGGACGCAGCGTCGGCCTCGATTCGGTCGTAAAGAAGGCCAGTTCCTTTTCCTCAGTAATCACAAACAACGGTAAGGCCGACTCGCCGTACATTTCCTTGAACTTTTCGAAGGTATACTCGCCCGTCAGCGACGTTTTTTTCAGGGTTGCTCCTTCGCGGTAGCGCTGCTGAACATAGTCGAACGTCGCCTTTTCCGAGAACATCAACCTTCCCCGCAAGTGTTGCGGCATCGGTTTCCCTTTCGAGCCCGACTTCACAGTCGGCACCAGTTGGTACACCTCCTTGCGACCGAAGGTATCGACAAAATGCAGCGCCGCCAGGGCGTTGACCTCATCGTTCGGCGTCATCGCCGCCAGCCGGCCGATTCCCTCGAGATCCAGCTCATACATCAGTTCTTCCGACATCAGGTTGGCATAGTACGCCCGCAGGCCGATCTTTCGAGAGCGCGTAATCGCCGACCAGTTGGTATCGACCAGGGCGACCTGGATCCCCTCCTTGTGGAGCATGGCGGCCATGTCGCGCGCCCATTCCGGTGCCCCACCAAACAGGACACCCTGGGGATTGGGCTGCGCCAGCTTCAGCCAGCGGGCGACTGGCGACGCCGTCAGTCCGTACACCGTAACCGTCCCGATAATCACCAGGAAGGTGATCGACACGATGGTATCGGCGTTCTGGTAGCCCAGATCCTCGAGACGGAGCGCGAACACCGCGGTAACCGCCGCCGCGACAATCCCGCGCGGCGCCATCCAGCCGACAAAGGCACGTTCCTTCATGCTCAGTTGTGTACCGATGGTCGACAGCCCGACCGCCACCGGACGGACCAGCAGGATCAGCAGCGCCACGAATATCCAGTCGCTCGGATCGAGCATCTTCTCAGGCGTCATGTCTACGCGCGCCGCGAGAATGACGAACAAGCTCGAGATAAGAAGTACTCGGAGGTTTTCTTTGAACTCCAGGATATGACGAATCGACACGAACCGCTGATTGGCCAGCGCGATTCCCATGACTGTCACTGCCAGCAGTCCCGACTCCGGCTGAAAGTGATTCGACAGAATGTAGCAAACAACCACCATCATTAAGGCGACGCCATTCTGGAGGAAGTCGGGAATGAGATACCGCCGAATAAGCAGCACGATCGCCGCGGCACATACCAGACCGGTCAGTGTTCCGAGGACCAGCGCCGCCACAACCCCCTCGATCACTGCCGCCGTCGCCGCCGACCCGCCCTGGGCCGCGATGGCCTCGAATACGAGAACCGCCAGGATGGCGCCAATCGGATCGTTGATGATGCCTTCCCACTTGATGATGGAGCTGACCCGTCCTTTCGGACGGACCTGCCGGAGCAGGGGAATGATTACGGTCGGCCCCGAGACAACCAGCACCGCGCCCAACAGGATCGACAGGTTCAGCGGCAGCCCCAACAGGGCCCACGCCAGCAGGGCCGACAGCACCCAGGTGACGAGGATACAGATCGTCGTCAGGTTTAGTACAACTTTACCTAATTGACGTATTTCTCTGAAACGCAGGCTGAGCCCGCCCTCGAACAGGATCACCGCCACCGAAATGGAGACTACCGGAAAGAGCAGCTCACCGAATATTTCATCCGGATGCAGAATCCCGGTAATTGGACCGGCGATAATGCCGCCTACCAACAGAAGCAGGATGGCCGGCAGGTGCAAACGCCAGGCCAGCCATTGTGACAGAATGCCGAGGATTATGATGGCGCCAAAGCCAATGAGGATTTCTTCTGACAAACGTTGGTCTCCTTTGCCGATCAATATATCTTGTTCTCGTCGCACAACCAAATGAAGATGCGTTCGTTCGGGATATTCCAAACAATGGCCCGATGGCGCTGTTATATTCGACATACGCAGCCACGGCCGCTAGTCGTTGTAGCGCACACTATATCGAAAGGAACCTTGCATGAACCTGGGACAGTATATTGATCTTGACAAGATCTTACCGGCCGTGCTTGAGTGGCTCGCCACCTCCGGCCTTCGCATCCTGCTCATACTCATTATCCTCTTCCTTGCCGTTCGTATCGCCGGCGCCATCTCCCGCCGCCTCTTTGACTTCATCGGCGGCCGGGGCGACCCGGAGGCAAGAAAACGGGCCGACACCCTTGAAGCGGTGGTGCGCTACTGCCTGATTGTCACCCTCGGTGGTGTCGCGTTCGTCATGATCCTTGGTGAATTTGGGGTCGAAATCGGACCGGTCCTCGCCGCCGCCGGTGTCGTCGGTCTTGCTGTCGGTTTCGGCGCCCAGAGTCTGGTAAAGGATGTCATCTCCGGATTCATGATTCTCTTGGATGATCAGATACGCGTCGGCGATGTCGTCGTTCTCGACGGTACCGGCGGTCTGTGCGAAAAAGTCAATCTGCGGTATATCCAGCTACGCGATCTCGGCGGCAACGTGCATTTCATACGGTGCGGCGACATAAGCAAGATCACGAACATGACCAAGGAATTCTCCTTTGCCCTTTTCGATATTGGCGTGGCTTATCGGGAAAACGTCGATGATGTCATCACGGTCATCAAGGAGGTCGCGGGAACGATGCAAAACGATGATCCCTGGAAGGCCGACATTCTTGAGCCTATGGAAATGCTCGGAGTCGACAAGTTTGGCGACTCTTCGGTCGTCATCAAGGCGCGAATCAAGACCAAGCCGATCCGGCAGTGGTCCGTTATGCGCGAATACAACCGACGCCTCAAGCTGCGCTTCGACGAACTTGATATCGAAATCCCGTTCCCGCACATGACATTGTACGCCGGTGTCGATAAAGATGGTACGGCGCCGCCGATCCGCATCGTGTCGGGCAACGGCGGCAGGGACCAGTCGGAGGCACCGGGCGGGGGAGAGCCAAAGACCGAATCGTAAGACCGGGACAAAGCAGGGTAGCGCATGACCGAGGAACAGACATTCCCGCACTGGCTCGACTGGCGGGGCTGGCTCCGACGAGCCGGCCTCGTCATGCGTTATTATCTTATCGGCCTGTACAACCGGGTTGACCGCAACCACGATTTCCTCGCCGCCGCCGGCCTCGCTTTCAGTCTCTTCGTCTGCGTTATCCCGCTGATCCTGCTTGCCATGGCCGTGGTCGGCATTATCTTCGAACAGCCCGAAATCGTCGAGGATATCTCCGTCCTCATCGACCGCGCCATTCCCTATCAGGCCTATGCCGACTATGTCAAGGAAGTGGTTCTCGCCCGCGTTGCCGAGTTCCGCGGTTACAAGAGCGTCGCCGGAATCCTCGGCACCGTCGGCATCCTGCTGGCTGCCTCCGGTCTGTTCAGCTCCCTGCGCACTATCCTCAATCGGGTCTTCCGTGTCGCCACCGGCGAACCGATCTGGATCGGTAAACTGCGTGACCTCGGCCTCATCCTGCTCGTCCTCCTGTTCTTCCTCCTCACCACCCTCCTGCTGCCCGCCTGGGATATCGCCCGCGGCCTCGCCGATCAATGGGACTTCCTCGAAGAACTCCAGGTGGGAGCTGCCTGGAACTTCCTCTTCGAATTCCTGTCCTACCTTCTCACCATGCTGACCTTCGCCGCCATCTACTTCTTCGTGCCCTACCGCCGTCCGCCCAAGCGCATCATCCTCTTTTCCGCCGCCTGGTCCGCTTTCCTTTGGCTGATAGCACAACAATTGTTCGGTGTCTACATCACATACGTCGTCACTCTGCGCCAGATCTACGGCGCTTACTTCCTGCTGATCGTCGTCGCTTTCTGGGTCTATTACACCGCCTTCGTATGTATCCTTGGCGCCGAAATCGGCCAGTTGTTTCGGGAGCGACGCCTCGCCAGCCGGCGACGCCGCGCCAGCCTGCCGGAAAAATGAAACGTCTGATTTTGATTGACTCGACGTCGTACCGTCGCATCTTTGCCTCCATGATTGGCGTCAGGAAGACATATTGGTGTCAGCGTCGCATGTCGATGCTTCCGGTCATCGCCGCGCTCATACTCATGACTGGATGCGGCCCGGAGGGCACCGTCCAGAAAGTAGAATTCAGCGCCGCAGATTCGCTGCTTGGGGATACTGTAATCATAGATGCTGCCGACATCGCCTTCCGCCTCCCCGCGGGGTTCCGTCAGGTACCCCTGGAGCCGGCGCACAACAGCGCGGCACTGCAGCGCCTGTTGGATCACGACATTGATTTGGACGGAGTTGACGTTGACTATGCTGCCTACTACGACTCAGCAGCCGGCGTCGCCCTGCGCACCAATGCGTTGCGTGTATCAAGCATCGACGCGGCCGCTGATACTCCAACCGACAGCTTTCGCGATCGGGTGACCCAGGTTGTGGCGCCGGGTGCAACCGGCTGGACCGCGTATGAAACACACGGCTTTCGAGTGCACAATCTTCTGTTTGCCGACAGCAATGGTGTTCAGTATCACCTCCTGCTGTTTCCGTCCGATACCAGCGCCGTTAACCTCCACTACCACATCCCACAAGCTGCCTACGCCGACATGCTTGCAAAGCTCGAGTCATCGATCGGTTCCCTCCACCGACCGTCCGCCGCCGCCGATACCTTGGAGACGCACTGATATGTCGTCCCGTCATCGCAACAAACCCAACAGTTCTTCACCCGCCGTTGTCTGGAACGAGGACGATCTCTTCTCGCACCTCGATAGCCTGAGCGAATCACCCTTCCTGCTCATCCTCGACTGTGTGCAGGATCCCCACAATCTCGGCGCCTGTCTTAGAAGCGCTAACGCCGCCGGCGTTCATGCTGTCATCATACCCAAAGATCGCTCCGCCCCAATCACCGAAACGGTTGTTCACGTCGCCCGAGGCGCCGCCGCCCATACACCGGTGGTACGCGTCACCAACCTCGCCCGGGTCCTCGATCAGCTCAAAGAGCGCGGTATCTGGCTCGTCGGCACTGCCGATCAAGCCGCTGAATCGATTTACCGGCGGGACCTCACCGGTCCGCTCGGTATCGTCATGGGGGCGGAAGGGGAGGGACTGCGGCGTCTGACCGCCGAGAAGTGCGACTTTCTCGTGTCGATTCCGATGCACGGCCAGGTCGACTGCCTCAATGTCTCGGTTGCCACCGGCGTCTGCCTGTTCGAGGCGAACCGGCAGCGGCAGTCACCCTCGAACGGCTGACAGCCGAAGTTTCCAATTGCTCCCGACCCGTCTATGTCTTACCCTTCTTCGAAACGAGCCGTCAGCATCTTGCGAGAGTCATCATGCCGCCAGTCATAATCGCCGGTACCACTATCGTCACCTTCGCCCTGATCTTCTATGCCGTCGGTATCATTACCGAGCAGCGCCGCCATCAGGTCACCGGCTTCGCCATCGGTTTCATTACCGCCGGTCTTATCCTGGACATCACCGCTACCGCCCTCATGATCATTGGCTCCTCACGCTCCGGCCTGACACTCCACGCCCTGCTCGGTTACTCCTCTCTGGCGGCCATGCTCGTCGACGCTATCCTTCTGTGGCGCTGGCGCTTACAGAATGGCATGGCGAATGTCCCGCGCCCCCTCCACCTCTATTCCCGTTACGCCTTTACCTGGTGGGTGCTGGCCTACATCACCGGCGGTCTGCTCGTCGCCATGCGCTGACACACGGCAATGCCGGACTTATGAAATCCCACTTCCGACGGGAACCTGAACGTCCGTTCATCGGTTCATTGGGCTAATACGAACCATCAACAAAATTAATATGAGGAGAACTATGAAACGGACTCTCTTGACCGCCCTGATCGCCGTCGCCATGATCGCCGGCGCCGGAAATGCCGCCCAATGGTCGATCGACCAGGCTCACTCCAACGTGATGTTCAAAGTCAAGCACATGGTCATCTCGACTGTCACCGGTAAGTTTACCGACTATGACGGCGTTGTGTATTTCGACGGTGAGCTGTCGGACAACGATTCGGTTAACTTCACCGTCAAGACCGCTTCGGTCGATACCGACAACGCCGACCGCGACGACCACCTTCGCAACGACGACTTCTTCAACGCCGAGAATTACCCGGAGATGAAATTTGTCTCCAAGCGCATCACCGACGTCAACGGCAACTCCTTCAAACTTGTCGGTGACCTGACTATTCGCGACGTAACCAAAGAAGTCACTTTCGACTGCGAATTCGCCGGACAGGTCCAGGACCCATGGGGCAACACTAAGGCCGGTTTTACCGCCACGACCTCCATCGATCGCAAAGAATTCGGTGTCAATTGGAGCAAGGCTCTCGATACCGGCGGCCTGGTTGTCAGCGATAACGTCGAAATTATCCTCGACCTCCAGCTGAAAAAGGACGCCTGAGGAAAAATCACTCACTGGTTCCAATGCAAACGGCCCGTCACTCGTGCGAGTAACGGGCCGTTTTCGTGTGCGCGGAGCAGTCAGAATTTTCTAATCAAACCCACAACTTTTCCGGCGATGCGGAAATCGGGCGAGTCGCGATCGACAATTATCGGCTCATACGCCTCGTTTTCCGCCTCCAGGCGAATCCGGTTGCCGTCCGGCACATACCGTTTCACCGTGGCTTCATTGCCGATAATGGCCACAACCACATCCCCCTTGCGTGCCACCTGCTGCTTCTTGACCACCACGATGTCGCCATCGAGTATTCCAATATCCTTCATCGAGTCGCCCGACACGCGCAAGGTAAACGATTCATCCTTCGGCGCGAAATCGGCATCCAGCGCAATCTCCCCCTCGATGTTCTCGATCGCGTCAATCGGCAAACCGGCCGTAACCGTACCAACCAGCGGCAATCGCGCTACCGCCGTCGCCACCGCCTGTACCGGCTGCAGGCCGCGCGCGATGTTCGCCGATTTCTTCAGATAGCCTTTTTTTATCAGCGCCGAAATATGCTGTCGCACCCCATTCGTGGAGCTGATTCCCATCACCTCGCCAATCTCGCGAATGGTTGGAGAGTGCCCCAGCTCGGCGATCCGATCACCTATATATGTCAGAATCTGCCGCTGCTTCTCTGTCAGCTTCGCTTTTTCAACCATATACCGGGATGTCCTTTCCCAAATGTTCCTTTAGTCTTGCTCTCTCCATATACTGCTCATTTGGGCATACGTCAATAACAAATTGTAAAAAAACGGCGCTGCCAAGGCAGCGCCGCCGATAGTCCGGAAATATGTGATTCTGACTCAATCAGGCGTGCTCAGCCTCGCGCTCCCGCTTGTACTCCTCGATCACCTTCTGCGCGGCGTCGTGAGGCACCTCTTCATAGTGCGAGAATTCGAGCGAATAGACACCCTGACCCTGCGTCATCGAACGCAGATCCACGGCGTACTGATACAACTCCGCCTGCGGTACCTGGGCACGAATCACCTGGTTCGGACCCTCCGGGTCCATGCCGGCGATCTTGCCACGACGCGACGATACATCGCCCATCACGTCGCCGGTGAAGTCATCCGGCACGGTAATCGTCAGGTTGAAAATCGGCTCCAGCAGCACCGGCTTGCATTCCATGAAGCCTTCCTTGAAAGCCATCAATGCAGCGATCTTGAACGCCATGTCCGACGAATCGACTTCATGGTACGAGCCATAAAAGACAGCCGTCTTGACATCGACCACCTGTGAACCGGAGAGCGGTCCCGACACCATTGCCTCAACTACACCCTTCTCCACCGCTGGAATGAACTTGCCCGGAATGACACCGCCCTTGATCTCGTCGAGGAACTCAAAGCCGCCGCCACGTTCGTTCGGCTCCAGGCGCAGGTGCACATCAGCAAACTGGCCGCGGCCACCCGACTGCTTCTTGTGCCGATATTGCTTTTCGGTTTTGGCGCGAATCGTCTCCCGGTACGGAATCTTCGGCCGCACCAGCTCGACCTCAACACCAAACCGTTTGGCCAGTTTGTCAGTGATTACTTCGATTTGCGTCGGGCCCTGCGCATACAACACCTGCTGATGCAGCGCTGCGTCATTCACAAACCGGAAAGTCGGGTCTTCCTGGTTCAGCTTGTGGATACCGGCCGCCATCTTCTCTTCGTCACCCTTGGTCTTCGGGCGGATCGCCACATCCTGGACAGGCGACGGATACTCGACTTCCGGGATAATGATGTCGGCGCTGTTGTCCGACAACGTATTGCCGACATGAGTATCTTTGAGCTTCACCAGCGCGGCAATGTCGCCGGCGGGAGCATTAGACGCGTCCACACGATTCTTGCCCTGGAAGGTGTAGAGCTGAGTGGCTCGCTCGGTTGCATTAGTCTGCTGGTTACGCAACTCACCGCCCGGCTTGATCTCTCCGGAGAACACCTTGATATACGACATATCGCCGAGATGACCTTCCGACGCCGTCTTGAACACGTACGTGATGGGCTTGCCGTTCGGATCAACCGTAACTTCGGCTTCAGTTTTGCCGTCAGATTTGAGCGCCTTGCGCGTCTTGATCACATCAGGGGCGGGGAGATACTCAGCGGCAAAGTCCAGAAGTACCTTCACACCGGCGTTTTTCTGGGCGGCGCCGAACAACACGGGGAAGACCGTACCGCTGTTGATACCTCGTTGCAGCCCCTTGCGGATGTCGTCATCCGACAATGTCCCCTCATCAAAATACTTTTCAATCAATGAGTCGTCAGCTTCCGCCGCCACCTCGATGAGGTGCTCGCGCTCAGCATTGACCTGATCTTTCATATCGCCGGGGACTTCAGTTTCGGTTCGGTTGCCGGAATCGTCGTACGTGTACGCCTTCATGTGCAAAAGGTCGACGATCCCCTTGAATTCCGGTCCCTGCCCGATCGGCAGCTGTACCGCGGCAGCCTGTTTGCCAAAGGCAGTGCGAATCGAGTCGAGCGCCATTCGCCAGTTGGCGTTTTCGACCTCCATCTTGTTCACGAAGAAGAAGCGCGCCCCGGGGGTCCCCTCCAGCGACTTCCACTGCAAACGCGTCCCGACCTCAACGCCGGCCGTGGAGCCGATCAGAAAGCCGACGCTTTCGCAGACATATGCCGCCGCCTTCAAATCGCCCAGAAAGTCAAGGTGGCCCGGACAGTCAATGAAATTCAACTTCGTCTTGTCGTACTCGCAGGCGAGTAACTTCGACGATACCGTCGTCTTCTTGGTATGGTCCGTATCGGTATGGTCCAGGATCGAGCTGCCGTCATCGACCTTACCGATACGGCTGTTGACCCCGGTGTTGAATGCAATGGCGTCGCCGAGCGACGTCTTGCCGCTGCCGCGCTGTCCGGCCAGGGCAATATTTCTGATTTGCGGTGTGGAATATTCCTTCACCAGGTAACCTCCAGACTATCAACGTGTTACGTGTGAGCATGGCAGATCGCGAAACAGCGCTTCTGCGCGTCTCAAGAGGGACATGATAGGCCATAAGTGCCCAATTGTCAATCCGTTTTGGGCGTCTGACCCTCCCGACGACACGATTATCCACAAACAAAAAAACGGACCGAGCCACGAGCCGTTACGTTTGGACAGGGGACAGGCAGAATATCGCCTGGCTGGTTCACTCAACCTTGGTCGTGATGACCGGATTAGCATCGACGGTAGTCATCTCGATGTACTCGATCAGTGCATCGATCGCGAGAAAATCGCCAGTGAAGGAGTCACCCAGGAGCGAGTAGACCAGCACCTTTGTGTGATTAAAATCGCGATCGTACTGGTATTTCATCTCCATGTCACCAGCCAATAACTGGGGAGTCACGTCGCCCATCACAATGAGATGCACCGCGCCCATCTCGGTCGAATCAGCAATCGCAACGACCCCCGCGCTGTCAACACGGTAGTCTGCCGTTACACTGTCGAGGAGAGAAAATGGGTAGGGAATAGCATCGCCGATTACTATGCGAACCAGGTACATGAAGTCGGCAAGAGTCAATGGCGTGCCGTCGTGATTGATATCCGTGTCTTCAATTCGCACCCCGGTAAATACGTCCGGACCGAAGACAAAGTAATTACTGTACAGCACTACGCCGTGGAGCGGATTGTCCGGCCAGTCGGGTCGAACGTCGATGGAATCAGCACAGATTATGTCGATACCACCATCATAGAATTCAATAGCACAGACATCGTCGGTTACACCCGACGGTGTGTCGCGTCCGACACCGCTGTCGTGCACGGCCAGTTCTTCGCCAATTGTATCATAGTGACGTCGCAACATCTGAGCGTCCTCGCCTGAAACCAGAGCAATACTGTTGTCCTCACTTGAATACCAGTACCAGCGAACCGGAACAAACTGACATTCCAACGTTCGCTCATCGGTTACAAGGAAATTTAGCCGCACCAGCTCTGCACCGACGCTCGCGTCGCTTAAGAAACAGTGCGGCTGATTGGGGCCGTTGAAGATATCGGCAATCGCGGTTATGCGGACTTTGCTGTCCGGACATGCGCTGCTGCCGCACTTACCATCATCACCATGAAGATATCCAAAATACTCCCAGCCACAGTCGTCCAATGCCGCTCCCGGTTCAGCGCCGATGAAACTCAATGCCAGCGTGTCGAAGTCGAGAAGGAAACTGAAGCCAGCAATCTGTTCCTGAGCGGTTACCGAATCCAGGTAAATCGATATCCGTTCAGAGCCCCCTTGAATGACATCGTGAACCGACGCCACCCGGATTTCGATCCTTCCGGCATTGTTAACTTCGGCATTGGCAATGGCGTTGCCTCCGTCATCGCAGCCGGTGATAAGGAGAAGGAGCATCGCTACAGTCGACAGAGCCCTCAACTGTGATTGTGCCGGCATGGTAAACGCATCCTCACAAACAGGTGCTGAATAATTATCACTTCTGGAAATGCCCGGGCCTCACTCGCGGCCATATTGACAATGACAATATACACGAAAGAATCGAGCCGTCAATCCATATCTCCCCATACAAAAAACGGCCCGAGCGACCAGAGTCGCTCGAGCCGTATCTATCAAAGACAGTTCGCTGAAAAAACTGTCAGCTAAGCTGCATTACTTCAGCAGTACCATCTTGTTGGTGGCCGTGAAGCCGCCGGCGGACAAGCG
>CAZJCK010000068.1:0-4967 GCA_964544635.1 uncultured Ignavibacteriales bacterium
GCGGTGGGCTACAAATGCTTGAGATTCCGGTCTACAAACCAAACTGTGCCGCGCGAACGTCCTCGTGCGTTCTGTCATGCTGCGATCGTCAATCCGATACCACCGGCAGGATCAGCTGCGACGGATACTCCTCGGTATGGAGTACTGTCTGTAACGCCGACTCGAATGCAGTGGCACTGAACGGATCGTCGCCGGTATTGGGGTTGCGATCGTATTTCGGGAAGTTGCTCGATGACACCTCCAGCCGCACTCGTTCACCTTGAGCAAACTGATACGCTATCGCCGGCATGGCGATGTCGATCGAATAGGTGGTATCGGCTCGCAGTGGCATGCTGCCGCCCTGCTGCGGCACCACGTACGACATGCGCGCGATCCAGTCGGTCAGAATCAGCGCCATACCGTCGTCTTTAACCGCCACCAGCTTGACCGTGAAGTCGGTATCGGGAGCATCGGTGCGCACATGCAACCGGGCGGTCACCGGCCCGGCAATAGTGACGGTCTCATCGAGCGGCGGTGAGGTGTAGACCAGCACATCGGGGCGCTCTTCGATCTCAGTCTGGTCGCGCGGACCGAGCGAGTTGGGGAAGAAGTGCGACAGCGCACCACCCCATGACGGTACGGGGTCCTGCGGATCAAAAGTAAAAGTGTCGGCGTCCAGAGCGCCGGCCGGCGACATCGTCAACAAACCGCCGCCGCTCAGCGAGTTGGCCGGCGCGGTAGCGTCGAGGTGCCACGCAACGCTGGTCGCCTTTGGCGGCCACTCATACAGTTCCCGCCATTCGTTGCTGCCGAGGAAGAAGACCCGTGCGGTCGGTTTGCGCTCCCGCGTCGTCGGCTTTCCCTTGATGTGGGTGTCAAAGAAATCAAGTGCCAGCTCAGCCTGATCGGACATGCGCATCGCCACCTGTTCGCCGAAATCGACACCGGCAATTTCGGTTACGCCGTTAAGCATATCGTTGTGTGCCCATGGTCCGATAATGAGGCGCTGGAACGGCGGGTTGTCGTGAGCGGCGGCAATGGCGTCGTGCGTTTGAAGTACATTCGGATAGATATAGTCATACCAGCCGGTGATATGCAGCACCGGAAAGTTGACATTCCCGTACGGATAACGCTCTGCTGTCATGTCGTCCATTGCCTCGTTAGCTCCGCCGAAGAACTGGCTGATCGGGACAGTCCGGAAGATCGGACCCCACTGATCCTCCGGCGGCGCTTTCTGTCCGGCCGCATACGAGTAGAACCAGCGAAGATGCGCCTGCAACTGAAAGGCGCCGTTGTGCGCCATGAATTCTTCCAGATCGGACCAGCCGGAAATGTAGGTCAGCGCCTTGATGGCGGGATGTCCCGACGAAGCGATTGTCCAGGCGGTATAGCCGTGATACGACACCCCCCAGAGACCGACATCGCCGCTGGCCCACGACTGTTTCAGGATCCAGTCGAGGGTCGCCATGCCATCCTGCTGCTCCCAGACAAACGGAAAGAACTCTCCTTCTGAGCCAGCCTGGCCGCGGACATTCTGTACGACCACTACATAGCCGTGCGGCGCCAACGTCCGGCCGATCGTACGCTCCTGACGGCTGCCGTACGGTGTGCGGATCAGCACCGCCGGGTACTGACCGGGGTCGGTGGGAATGTAGAGGTCGGTCTTGAGGCCGACCGAGTCGGGCATCATCACCATGACGGTCTCTTGGGTATAGGCGGCCGTATCATCCTGGGCGCAGGCCGACAACGGCAGCAGGGCGACGACAGCCAGCAGCATGAGCAGACCTGTCCTGTTACGATAATGCGGGTTCATGATCACATCTCCGTTCTTTCGATTAACTGTAACTGATCAAATATCTTATGGCAACTCGCGCTTGAGCGAGTCGAGGGTCTCGGTGCACCAGTCGATGCGCGCCCTCGTTATATGTAATCCATAATTCAGGGTGGCGAACCACCACGACTTCTCCGGGTACTCGTCGAAGGCATCGTCGAACAGCTGCTTCAGTTGCTCGAAGGTTGCCAGGCGTTCGTTCTGCGCGGCCAACAGGTCCTCGATCTGCTCAATCAGTCGCTGCTTGTCACCTTCGGCGACGAAGAACATCTTTAGAAGTAATTCCTGGCGAACCGGCTGCGGCTCGTAGTCGAGGGCCAGCCAGTCGCGCAACCGTTGCCGGCCACTCGCGGTTATCTGGTAGATCTTTTTCGCCGGGCGCGCCCCCTCTTTCTGTTCGACGAAAGTCACGCAACGGTCGCCGGCCAGTCGCTTCAGGGAGGGGTAGATCTGCCCATACGACTCCTGCCAGAAATAGCCGATGGTCTGTTTGACGAACTGGCGGATATCGTACCCCGAGGCCGGGCCGCGGGCGAGAATCCCCAGGATGACGTAATCTGTCTTGTTCTTCCGTTTCATATATCTACAAGATATATAGCTGTACGATATATGCAACAAGATTTTTGCAGGGGAATTCCCGGGATTACACGATTAGTTGCGGTCCTAGTGTGTGTAAGTTGTTGGACGGATGCCGCTATTGGTCGTTCGATCGCGCCAGCCGGATGATTGCCGCCACCGAACGCTCCACATCCTCGTCCTGTGTCGCCCACGACGAAAAGCTGATACGCATTGCCGTCCGCCCTTTCCACTCGGTGCCGCCGCACCAGCAGGTACCATCGTCCTGCACCGCCCGGGTGACGGCGCGCGTTCTGTCGTCATCACCAAACGACACCAGCACCTGGTTGAGGACAATATCATTGAGCACGTCGCAGCCGCCCTCGTGCAGCAACCCAGCCGCTATGGATGCGTGACGGCAGCAGCGTTCGACAAGCGCCGCCACACCTTCGCGCCCGAGCGATGCCAGCGCCGCCCAGACCTCGATGCCGCGCGGCCGCCGCGACCCTTCCGGGCCGAAGTCGATCGGCTGACGGGATGCTCCCGATTGCATCAGGTAGGCCGCCGACATCGCCATCGCCTTTTTCAGCCAGTCGCCCTCGCGCACAATGGCAATACCGCAGTCGTACGGCACATTCAGCCACTTGTGACCGTCCACCGCCCACGAGTCGGCCTTTTCGAGGCCCCGGACCAGGTGACGGTATTTCTCCGATGCCGCCGCCCACAGCCCGAAGGCACCGTCGACATGCACCCACGAGCCGGTTCCTTTAGTATGCTCGCAGATGTCGTTGATCGGATCGAAGTCGCCGCTGTTGACATTGCCGGCCTGCAGGATGATCAGCGCCGGTTTTTCAATCTTGGGAAACTGGTCGAACTGCATGCGGCCGTTGTCGTCGGTTGGCACGACTGTCACGCGATCGCGTCCGAAGCCGAGCAGGCTGAGCGATTTGCTGACGGTTGCATGAACTTCTGTGCCAACTATCACCGGAATCTCCGGTGCGCCGAACAGGCCGCTGGCATCGACATCCCAACCGGCCGCCGCAAGCAGCCTGCTCCGCGCCGCCGCCAGGCAGCAGAAATTGGCCAGGGTGGCGCCGGTCACCAGGGCGCCGCCGGAGTCGCCTGGCAGGTGTAGCAGTTCGCACAGCCAGCGCAGCGCCACCGCCTCGATCTTTGCGCCAACCGGTGAGCTGGTCTCGGAAAAACTGTTCTGATCCCACGCCGTGGCGAGCCATTTCGACGCCAGCGTAACCGGCAGCGATCCGCCGGTGACAAAGCCGAAGTAGCGATGTCCGGCCGACGCTACCGTCGCCGGGCTGCCGACCGTGTGCAGAAGCTCGAGCAGTTCCTCGTCCGACCGTCCGTTGTCCGGAAGATCGAAATCGAACTCAGTCAGTCGGTCGCGAGTTGCCTGGGAAGGGAAGACCGGACGGTTGTCGATCTCTGAGAGATACTGCGCGGCGTATGCCGCCGCCTGGTTCATCAGCGACTGCCGGTGCTTGTCCATGAAATGCTCCGCGTAAAGTTGTTTGTCCCGCCGGAGAGGCTACTGCCCCATCCGCTGGGCCTGCTCGAACGGCTTGAGGTCACCGACCAGCGCCATCAGTTCATGCTCCCGGTGCTCCAAATGCTCCTTGTTCCCCTGCCTCAGGCTGTCGAAGGCCGGGCCGAAACGTACGATGCGCACGCCCATCGACGGATGTATCAAAAGCGCCATCGGCACCGCCTCGCTGTCACCGCCGTACTGGTGGAAGACCTGCACCTCAAGCGATCGTTGACGCCGCGGGATCTTCTGGCTGCGCTGCCAGTGTAGCTCTGTGACGTACGGTTCGATGCGGGGGAGAATCTTCTCTTTGATGTACTCAGCAGAATCATCAGCCTTGTCATAGACGAAGAGGATGTAATGCCCGCGCACGCCATGTTTGGCGAGGAATTTCTTCTGGAGTTTGTGACGGTAGAATGGATTGACGATCGCCCCGAACACCAGCGCACCAATGGCGATGATCGGGAAGACGGCGACCATCAACAGAAACAGACCGATCCGTCCAAACGTGTTAAGCATCGATCGGGCACTCATGACTTATATCAGGGCGCAGTAGACCGCGTGATCCGACACGCCGTTCTTGGGCTCGAAGTGAACATGGTCGAGTGCGGTGCCTAAAGCGGTAAGCATCGCCGCCACCTCGCGCGCTTCATCCTCGTAGAGGTGCCATTCGATTGACGCCGGATTGACTTTCACCTGGCCGTGGGCCAGTTCACGATCAGTGTCGTCGTAGAACAGCTTGATTTTGAACGGTCGGTCGAGGTTGGGGTCGATGTAGTCGAGGGTGGTCAGCACCAGTTCCGGCTGGCGTTCCAGCACGGCGCGCGTGATATCGTCAGCCAGCTCCGTGAACGGCTGGTCCTTGCCTTCAATATAGACCGCCATCGGCGCGACCTGTTCGCGGATGTAATATTTGTCGCGATAGACAGAGAGCTTGGTCATAGTAGTCGTAACATACGAGGTCGTCAGATGTTCGGCAAGGGGGAGACGTTTGCCGGCACGGGAATGAACTGAAAAGAAGCAGACGAGACGCCCGCCGCCCACGAGAGAATAATGGAT
>CAZJCK010000068.1:5067-16988 GCA_964544635.1 uncultured Ignavibacteriales bacterium
AATGACCCAATGGTGGGCAGTTGGGATCTGCGCCTACCCCCGCTCCTTCACGGTTTCCAGCAGCCGCTTAATGATCTGCGTCGCATCAACACCGTCCGCTTCAGCATTAAACGACGTGACAATGCGATGCCTGAGCACCGGGTAGGCGGCGAACTTGATATCTTCCGGGCCGGGAGTCGGACGTCCGGTCAGAATGGCGCGCGTCTTGGCCGCCAGTATCAGATACTGCGAGGCACGCGGGCCGGCCCCCCAGCTTACCCAGTTCTTCACAAAATCAGGCGCCGCCTGTTCGTTGGGCCGGGTCGAACGAACCAGATCAACCGCGTACTCAATCAGATGATCCGATACCGGCACGCGACGTACCAGGTTCTGGAAACTGACGATCTGCTCGGCGGTCAGCAACTTCTCGAGCTTGTAGTTGAGCACGGCGGTGGTCGATTTGACAATGTCGCGCTCTTCGTCGGCCGATGGATACCCGACCATCACATTGAACATGAAGCGGTCGAGCTGCGCTTCGGGCAGCGGGTAGGTGCCTTCCTGCTCGATCGGGTTCTGGGTGGCCAGCACGAAAAACGGTTCGTCGAGGGTAAAGGTCTGGCCGGCCGCAGTCACCTCGTGTTCCTGCATTGCCTGCAACAGGGCGGCCTGGGTTTTCGGCGGCGTGCGGTTGACCTCGTCAGCCAGGATGATATTGGCAAAGACCGGGCCCTTCACGAAGCGGAACTGGCGTTTGCCGGTGCTGTGGTCTTCTTCGATGATCTCGGTGCCGGTGATATCGGACGGCATCAGGTCGGGGGTGAACTGGATCCGGTTGAAATTCAAATCGAGCACCCGGGCGAGTGTCGAGATCAGCAATGTCTTGGCCAGGCCGGGTACTCCTATTAATAGACAGTGCCCCGACGACAGCAGAGAAATCAAGAGCTGTTCGACCACGTCGTTCTGGCCGATGATAACTTTTGCTATTTCGGACTTTATCTGCTTGTAGGAGTCGTTGAGCGACTCGACGGCGGCAATGTCGGATTGTGACGGAGCTGTGGACATCTATTCCTCCAACCGGGGATTCTCAAACTGGGGTGATATCGATTTATACCCGTAAGGGAGCGACAAGTTACGGATTATCTTGATGGCGGGCAATATGTTTATGGGCGTGAGAGGTATCGACGGTAAGCGCCGGCGCCGGATCGTGGATATCAAGAGCGCCTTAATAATTCCCACACCGTAGTACCTACGTAAAAGTGTGGATAACTACCCAATTGTCACCCCTGCGAATAGAGGTGAACATGTTGTATTACAGAGCGTTGTGAATTTGTCCACAAATCGTGGCAGTTGTCCACAGAAGCAATAAAGGGCAAGAACTCTACTGGTTCTTGCCCTGGTATGCCGGTTCCTTCTTGTCGTCTTTCTTCTGGTCCTGGTCGGGCGGGAGAAAGCCCAGGTTGGACGGTTTGTCTTTCATGTTGCAGGCACCGCAGAAGATGGCGCCCTCTTCGATGACCAGCGACTTGGTGCGGACATCCCCTTCCATCTCGCACTTGGCCTGCAGTTCGATCTTTTCGGTGGTCGAGATATTGCCGACCATCTTCCCGGCGATCACGGCCACATTGGCTTCGATCTCGGCCTCGACGACACCGGTCGAGCCGATGGTGACGGTATCGTTGCAGACGATCTTTCCCTTGATCGTACCGTCGATCCGCAGCGCCCCCTTGATCTCGAGCGTCCCCGTGATCACGGTATCCTTGCCAATAATTGTGTTCATGAGGCCATCCACATCGTTTGAGTTTTTCCTAATCATTGCGGGCATCCATTTCCAATGGATTAATGGGTTGGTCGTTTATGCGAATTTCATAATGCAGGTGCGGTGCCGTCGACACGCCGGTATTGCCCGACAGGGCGATCCGGCTGCCGGCCAGGACATCCTGCCCCGGCTGCACCAGCAGCTTCTGGTTGTGACCGTAGATCGATTGCACCGTATCGTTGTGCTGCAGCACGATCATGTAGCCGTATGTCGAGTCGAAGGCTGCGTAGGCGACGTGGCCGGCGGCGGTGGCCAGCACCGGCGTCCCTTCGGCACAGGCGATATCGATGCCCGGATGGTACTGGGTGCGCTTCTCGATCTCGAACTCCTGGCTGACAAACCCTTCAATGGGCAGGCCTGAGGGCATCGACCAGTCGCGCCCTTCGACGCGCGTCACCACCGCGCCGGTCGGTTCATCCATTTGCGCGAACAGCACCGAATCGTCCGGCAGTTCCGGGAAGGTGTAGTCGATGCCGGCCAGTTCGGTCAGCCGGGTCACCACCGAGCGGGCTTCACGCAGGTTCTCCTCGAGCAGCCGGACCTTGTACTGGTAGCGGCGCAACTCCTCGTTTTCCTGCTGCAGGCTGCCGGCGGTGGCGGCCTGCGACATCAAGCGGGCGCCGAAGAAGATGAACAGAGCGATAGCGATAACCAGCAGCAGACCGAGTGCGGCGCCGGTTTTCAGCGCCCAGTACTGAATGCGAAAACCGGATCGCTGCTCCCCACCCTCGGGGATGAACATGACTGTCACATAGCGTGCCTTACGCATAACCGTGCTATCCTATCGCGCGGAACATCTCCAGCAACCGTTCGAGGTCGTCAACGCCGTAATACTCGATCTCGATTCGTCCCTTCTTCGCCCGGTGGTGGACCTTGACCGATGTCCCCAGCTTCTGCTTGAGGAAGGTCTCGACCTCGGCCAGGGCGGGGTCGGGACGGGCGGCGACGCCGTTCTTACGTTTGCGATTGCCTTCAGTTTCTTTTTCGACCGTTCGCACCGAAAGGTTTAGGTGTTGAATGCGATCGGCCATGTCGAGCATTTCCTGCTCGCCGGCAAGCGACAGCAAGGCCCTCGCATGTCCCTCGCTCAGCCTGTTCTCGCGCACCAGCGCCTTGATCGACTCCGGCAACGTGAGCAAGCGCATCTGGTTGGCCACGGCAGCACGTGACTTGCCGACCCGTGTGGCCACCTGCTCCTGATTGAAGTCACACTTGTCCATGAGCGTGCGATACGCCTCGGCGCACTCGATCGGATTGAGATCCTCGCGCTGCAGGTTCTCGACTAAGGCCAGCTCGAGCATCTGGACATCATCGAGATCGTTGCGCAGGATGACCGGCAGTTTGTCCAGCCCCGCCTGCTTCGCAGCGCGAAATCGACGTTCCCCGGCGATGATCGTAAACTCGGTACCATCCTTGCGCACCAACAGCGGTTGCATCACACCGTCCTTCTTGAGCGACGCCGCCAGTTCGGCCAGCGCGTGGTCGGAAAACTCACGGCGCGGTTGCATCGGGTTCGGTTTGATACGGTCGATCGGCACCAGCACGTAGGCGCCGTCGAGATCCTGGGCCTGCTTGCTCGGCGTGCTCGGTATGAGCGCATCGAGACCCTTGCCTAATACTACTTTGCTCATTGTCCGAGTACCTCCCTGGTGAGCGACATGTAATTCTCCGCCCCGGTCGACATGATATCGTAGAGTATGATCGGTTTGCCGAACGACGGTGCTTCGGAGAGTCGCACGTTGCGGTTGATGACCGTGTTGTAGACGCGACTGTCGAAATGCTTGCGTACTTCTTCGGAGACCTGGCGCGAGAGATTGAGGCGACCGTCGAACATCGTCAGTAGCACGCCCTCGACCATCAGGTTCGGATTCAGGTTCTGGCGCACCAGGTTGATCGTGTTCATCAACTGGCCCAACCCCTCGAGCGCGTAGTACTCGCACTGGATCGGGATGATCACCGAGTCGGCCGCGGTCAGGGTATTGATCGTCAGGAGGCCGAGCGACGGCGGGCAGTCGACGAGGATGTACTGGTAGTCGTCGATTATCGGGGCGATGGCGCGCTTGAGTTGCGTCTCGCGCGACATCGTCGTGACCAGCTCCACTTCGGCGCCGACGAGATTGATCGAGGATGGCGCGACATGGAGGTACTGCAGTTCGGTCGGCACGATGACCTCGTGGATCGTTCGTTCGTTAACGAGGGTATCGTAGATCGACAATTCTATCTTATTGCGGTCGAGGCCGATCCCGGAGGTCGAGTTGGCCTGCGGGTCCATATCTATCAGACAGGTCTTCTTTTCGGCGGCCGCCAGGCAGGAACTCAGGTTTACCGCTGTCGTCGTCTTGCCGACACCGCCCTTTTGATTGGCAATGGCGATTACTTTTCCCACCATTCCCTCCTTCGTATTGCACGTGTCTATTCAGGTCGCATAGTAAGACGTGAACGATTAATCGGTCAACAAAAATGAGGGTGATTTGCGGAAGTCAGCGAAAAACGTATGTAAGCTGTTTAACGACACTGGAGTCGTCGATGCGAAAGGCGCGGTGTTTCACGTGAAACTGCGACGGTTTGAAGTCGAATTTGGGATGAGCGTAGTAAATGAAGAGACCGTTGGACGCAATGCGACGGTGAATCGCTTTCCAGAGCCCGATATCGAGAGACACCAGGCGCATCGTGACCAGATTGAACCGGTCGGTCGATTTCCACTCTTCGAGTCGGATCTGTTGCGACGAACCGTTGATACCAAGCTGCTGAAGCATATTATTGAGAGCCGACGCTTTCTTGCCGACGCTGTCGATACACAGCGTCTCATTCATCTTGCCTGTGAGCACCAGCGGCACTGCCGGGAAGCCGCCACCTGAGCCGATATCGAGATGGCGCCGCCACCCTTTCTTCTGTTGCGCGAAGGCAGCATCATCCTCAAGTATGGCCAGCGGCGCTATTGATTCAACTGCCAGCCGACGCCAATCGTCGCGCCCTGTTTCACGTGAAACAAGATTGATTTTCGAGTTCCAGTCAGCCAACAGAGCAAAGTAGCGCTCAAGCGACTCGGCAATGTCGAACCGCTCAATCAGTTCATCTGAGCTGTAGGCATGAATCGCCGCCATCAGCTGGCCCGAGAGAGATGTCGCTTCACCCAGACCGAAAGCACCGCCACATCACCAGGCGTTACCCCCTCTATCCGGCTGGCCTGGCCGATGGAGGTCGGACGGTATCTCCGGAACTTCTCGACCGCCTCCGCTTTCAGTCCGGTCACACCGGCATAATCGAAGCTGTCCGGGATGTGCTGTCCCTCCAGGCGTCGGAACTTCTCTATCTCCCTGGTCTGCTTATCGATATAGCCGGCGTACTGGATCCGGATCGCGGCCCGCTCAAGCGCCTCGGACGAGGAAATTACAGCACCCGTCCGCTCTATTAATGGAAGGACCGCGGCTACTGTTACCCCCGGCTGCTTGAGCACCTGCGCCAGAGAAATGCCGTCATCACGCTTGAACTTCTTTGCCAGTTCACCCAACGTGGGAATCGGTACCCGCGTCGTCTCAAGCAAGCGCATCTGCTCGGTGGTATCCCGCTCGAGCTGCTCGAACTGAGCATGCTCCCCACGTGAAATCAGACCGTACTGCGCCGCAACCTGCGACAACCGGTCGCGGGCGTTATCTTCGCGCAATGCCAGACGGTATTCGGCGCGCGAGGTGAACATCCGGTACGGCTCCGTGGTCGAGCGGGTCGTCAGGTCGTCGACCATCACGCCGATATACGCTTCGGATCGATCGAGCAGGATTGGCTGAACCCCGGTGATACTGCAGACAGCGTTTGCTCCGGCGATAAGTCCTTGTGCCGCTGCTTCTTCGTATCCGGATGTGCCGTTGATCTGGCCGGCGAAGAACATCCCCGGCAGCCGTCGTGTCTCCATGTCCGGCTTAATCTGGCAGGCCGGGCAGTAGTCGTACTCGACCGCATAACCGTACTTGACTATCCGCACCGCCTCAAGGCCGGTGATGCTCCGCAGGAACTGATCCTGGACCTCCTCGGGAAGCGAGGTCGACAGCCCGTTCGGATAGACTTCGTTGGTCCCGTTCCCTTCCGGCTCAAGGAAGATCTGGTGGCGCGGCTTATCCTGAAAGCGGTAGAACTTATCCTCGATCGACGGGCAATAGCGGGGTCCGGTCGAATCGATCTGGCCGGAGAAGATTGGTGAACGGTGGAAGTTGGCCGAGACGATTTCACGTGTTTGCTCGGTCGTATACGTCAAATGACAGGGTGTTTGCTCGAACGCTGCCCGCTTTGAGCGGTGCGAGAAGAACGGTATCGGGTCGTCTCCCGGCTGGACTTCACAGACCGACCAGTCGATAGTCGAGCCGTCGATACGTGCCGGCGTGCCGGTTTTCAGCCGTCCCAGCTCGAAACCGAGCTGATCGAACGATTCCGACAACTTGTAAGCGGCGTCCTCGCCCAACCGTCCAGCGCGAATCTTCTTTTCGCCAATATGTATCAGTCCGCCGAGGAAGGTACCAGTGGCGACGACGACGGCGTGCGACGTTATTGCGGTACCATCCTCTGTCCGGATGCCGGCACACCGGCCGTGCTCAACGAGGATGGCGCTGGCCAGCCCCTCGATCAGATCGATTCGGCGATCTTCGCGTACCCGCTGGACGATATAGTCGTTGTAGCCTATCCGGTCAGCCTGGGCGCGGGTCGACCAGACCGCGGCCCCTTTCGACTTATTCAGTGTCCGAAACTGGATCCCGGTCGCATCAATGGCTTCTCCCATGATACCGCCGAGAGCGTCGATCTCCTTAACCAGATGCGACTTACCGATCCCGCCAATAGCGGGATTGCAGGACATCAGCGCCAGTTTGGTGGTGTCCATGGTGACAATTGCGGCAGTCCGCCCCATGCGCGAGACAGCCATAGCTGCCTCGACACCGGCGTGGCCGCCGCCAATGACGATGACATCGTAATCAACTGCTCTATGTCGTCTATTTTCAGTCATTTCTCACAATGTTTCACGTGAAACGGGCTCGGCCCGTATTGGTTCATCGTGGCCGGTCAACCTGGGGCGGATCCTCGTTTGCCGTCTCTATTCTAAGCTCTGGGCAAACGGCAGGCTCGCAAGACCGAGCCTGCCCTGCGGAAGACAGGCCTACTTGCCAATACAAAACCTGGAGAATATCTCTCCCAGGATTTCCTCAGTATATACGCGCCCGACAATCTCGTCAATTGCATTGACTGCCTGGCGCAGGCTGAAGACCACAATCTCCGGCGATGCTTCCTCTTTAAGCTGGCTTTGTGCCTCCTCAAGGTACAGCATCGCTTCACGTAGTTTCTGGAGATGCCGTGCCGACGTGACCACCAGCCCCTCGGTCAGGTCGGGGAGGTGCCATTCGATGATCTCTCTCAGTTTATCATGGAGCCGATCCAGCCCCTCCTCGGTCTTACAGGAGATCACCACGCCCTCTTCTGACCGCACACCAGCGCTGACATCAAACGACCCGGCAATATCTATCTTATTGTACAGCAATAGCTTATATACGTTCGGCAAGCTCTTGAGGTCTTCGTCCAGCCGTTTCTGCCAGCCCTTTTGCGAAATATCTATGATCCAGATGAGCACATTCGACTGTTCTATTACAGACCGCGCCCGAGTCATCCCGGCCTGCTCAATCGCCCCACCCGACTTGCGCAGTCCGGCGGTATCGATAAGGTTGACCGGCACGCCTCCGATATCGACCCATTCCGAAAGATAATCTCTCGTCGTGCCGGCAGTCGGTGTGACGAGGGCCCGTTCCTTGCGCAAGAGCAGATTGAACAGCGACGACTTCCCCGCATTGGGACGTCCTCCCAGCGCCACTTTGAACCCCTCCCGAGCGATACGTCCGGTGCGGTAACTCCGCACCAGCGTTTTGATTTGTGTCAAGACGGTGGCGGTATTTTCCTGTATCTCTTCCAGCCGATCCGGTTCGATCCCCTCTTCCGGGAAATCGACTGCTGCCTCACATTCGGCGATTGCCGACACCAAACCGTGCCGCATCCGCTCCAAATGCTCCGAGTACGTCCCCAGCAGATGCTCCCGGGCTGCCTTGTAGGAGACATCGGTACTGGCAGCTATCATCTCGGCCACTCCTTCGGCCTCCGCCAGATCAATCCGGCCGTTCTCGAAAGCCAGGCGAGTAAACTCCCCCGGTTCCGCAGCCCGCGCCCCGGACTGGAGCATGGTCTCCTGAATCACACGCACGACATGTGTGCCACCATGGCAGAAAACTTCCACCTGATCCAGCCCGGTATACGATTGCCCAGCCGGCATTCGAACTGCCATCACCTCGTCGATCGGTTGTTCTTCCGATGTGGCACGGAACGACCCGTAATGCATGAGGAACGGTTGCCAGTCAACGACCGATGTGGCATCGGATCGCGCCGGAGTGAAGTGTTCTTGAAGGATTCGATAGCTGTCCGGCCCGGCCAGCCGCAGGGCTGCAATGCCGCCCTCGCCGGGCGGCGTAATTACGGCGACAATTGTATCGTACACGGTGCCGCCATGGGAGTTGGTGGCACCGGGACTGTCATGCTGACTGAACTTCCGCATTTTTCATTGGGCGACGTTTGAACGCGAAGTAGTCGATCAGTGAGAAGAGTGAGAAGCAGGTCCAGTAGAGCACCAGTCCGGCCGGGAAGCTATAGAAGAAGAAGCCGAACACCAGCGGCATCATATACATGAGCGCCTTATTCTGCTGGGTGCTGGGCATGGTAACTTTCTGCGAGGCAAACTGTGCCACCACCATAGCGAGAACCAGGATGATATACGGATCGAACAGGCCCGACGCCCCATGTGACAGGTCGGTTATAGGCCAGACAAAGGGAGCATTGCGCAGGAGAATGGTCGATCGCACTACCGAGAACATGGCGAAGAACAGCGGCATTTGCGGCAACATCGGCAAACAACCGGAGATTGGGTTCACCCCATGCTCCTTGTAGAGGGTCATCATCTCCTTGTTCATCTTCTGCGGATCTTTTTCGTGTTTCTTCTTCAGCTGCTCGATCTTCGGCTGCAGGTCCTTCATCGCCTGCATCGAGCGGAATGATCGCATCGACAGCGGCATGGTGATCAGCTTGATAATCAGTGCAAACAGGATGATCACAAAACCATAGTTTGGGATCACATTGTACATCCGGGGGAAGAGCCAGATGATACCGACCGCGAACGGTTTGATCAGCCAGCCGACAAACGGCGTAGTACCGATCCCGAGCATCGCTTCAAGATCCGGTTCGTACTCAGTCATCAGGCGGTAAGAAAGCGGCCCGACGAAGACGGTAAACGAATCGACGATATCCCGCTGTGCCGACGAGAACGGCAACTCCAGACCGACGACGACCTCGCGTTTATCAACCGTACCATCCGGTGTCTCAATCGGCGTCTTGCGGCCACGGGCAAAGACAGCCGTCGCCTGGCGCTCGACCGGGTCGGGCATAAGAAGCGCTGCGGCGAAATATTTCGAACGTACTCCGGCCCACGAGGTGTTGCCGACCAGGGTCTGATTGAGATTGTTGTCCTGGTAATCATCCAAAGTCTCTCGCGAACCGGCCATATATGCCACAGCGTTGATTTCGTCGTAGTCGACACGTGCCTGTGGCTCGGTGGGAGCAGGCGAGGTGTTCCAGATCAAGTCGTATTCACGCTCAAAACCGAAACTCTGGCGGTTACGGACCTCCATGGTGTACACAAAGTCGTAATCGTCCGGTTTGAAACGGTATTTCTTGACAATCTGGCCGCCGGCCGGGCCGGAATATATATACTCTATCTCAACTGTGTCCCTGGTGGCATTGACCGTTCCGCTTTCTGATGTCAGAAAGGGAAGGCCAGTCGTATTAAAGCTGCCACCTGCGAACGAGACTGTCGGCGTAGCATCCTCGGCATCAGGGAGCATCTCGATCGGATCACCATTACGGTACTCGTACTCTTTCAGCAGGATCGAGATCGGGCCGCCGCCCCGGTTGGTCATGGTGACGGTGTACTTGTTGGTCTCGACCACCAGACTGTCGATCCGAAAGGTGTCGGGCAGGGCAGTGTCGGTCGGCTCCACCAGAGCCATCGCCGTATCGACCGGCGTGGGCGCCTGAGTCTCGCGCTGACCGGAGGAGGTATCACGGCCTGTTGGCGCGGTGGTAGTGTCGGTCTGTTCGGTTTGCCGGGGTTGCGGTTCCGGTTCGTCGACCAAACCGAAGAACTGCAGGATAGGCCAGTAGAAAAGTACTACTATGGCCAGCGCCACTATTACTGGGATAGTTTTCTTATCCAACGAGATTCCCTTTCCGCACTATTGATCATCCCTGTCTGATTTCGGCTCCGCTTGTGGCACCGGGTCGTAGCCGGGTTCATGCCACGGATGGCAGCGGAGCACGCGCTTGCCCGCCAGGATGCTCCCGCGCCATGCACCATGCGTTCTGAGCGCGTCCTGCGCGTAGTGGGAGCACGACGGCGTAAACCGGCAGGCGTTGCCGAAGATTGGCGAGAGTGTATACTGATAGAGATAAACGATTCCGATGAGGATCGAAGCAATGGGGCCGGGACGTTCAGGTTCCGGCATTGATTTGTCCGAACAGACGGCTGATTTCTGCATCGATCTGAAAGAAGCTGTTCCGGTCGGCATTGTACCGGGGGACGATTGCCAGGTGGATTGGTCGGGTCAAGCGGTGGCGCTGAAGCCTGATTGCCTCGCGGTAGAGCCGTTTGATCCGATTCCGCGTCACCGCCGAACCGTGGCGACGTCCGACCAGCACGGCATAGCCGAACTGGTCGCTGGAGTCGACATAGGCGGTAAAAAACGCCCCGGACAGCTTGTTGCCTTCTTGTAATAACCGGCCGATTTCTCGGCGTGATTTAAGGCTAACCCTCCGGGGTAGTTTATTTGACGCGTGCAAGGCTGCCGGACAACCGCTTGCGGCCCTTGGCGCGTCGGCGGGCCAGTACTCTTCGACCGTTTTTCGTCCGCATACGCTTCCGAAAACCGTGGTCGTTCACCCGTTTACGTCGTGACGGTTGATATGTCCGCTTCATTGTTGCTATTCTCCTTTTCTACAGAGCCAAAGAATATA
The DNA here is from genome assembly GCA_964544635.1 of uncultured Ignavibacteriales bacterium. Classification (GTDB taxonomy): domain Bacteria; phylum Zixibacteria; class MSB-5A5; order GN15; family FEB-12; genus CAZJCK01. Next base: position 15,947 of record CAZJCK010000068.1, read on the forward strand.
CGCAAAACCGCCCATCCGTCAAGAGAATAAAACCCGAAATCCGGCTCAGTTGGACCACGTTACCGGCCGATAATAGACCTATCAGCCAAGAGCCCACTGCCACAGGGCTGCCAGTCCACTTTTCAGAAGGAGCAGGGAATGTTTACACGGTTCGATTGCCCGAATTGTGGCGCCGAAATTGTCTTAGACGGTCAACACAAAGGTGCCGCCACCAAGTGCGGTGTCTGCCAGAATTTCGTAGAAATACCGGCCGCCCCGCGCGACAGCCAGGGCCAACTATCCGGCCGGGACTACCGGCGCTCGCTCGAGCTGGCCGGTCGCGGCACACGCCTCGGCGCCCGCCTGATCGACCTTGGTCTCTATGTCGTCCTCGCCTTCGGCATCGGGTTCTTCCAGGTCCTCTTTGGCGCCGGCGACGGTCCCCTCAGCGGCGCCTTTTTGTGGGGCGCGATGATCGCCCTCACACTGTACCAGTGGTATCTGCTGACAGCCTACGGTCAGACTATCGGCAAGCAGATGCTGAAGATCAAAATCGTGAAAGTTGATACTAAAGAGAACGGCGGCCTGGTGCCCAATGTTCTGTTGCGCGAAATCGTCAACGGTATCATCTCGTTCGTGCCGTTCTATGCCCTGGTCGACGTGCTGTTTATCTTCAGCGAAGACCAGCGATGCATTCACGATCGCATTGCCGGTACGCAGGTGGTAAGCGCCGAGCAGCCGGTCCCCGCGATGCAGGAACCGCAGCAGCAGCGTACGCCGGTGGCGCGATAAATCATTGCCCCCATCCCGCGCTACTCAAGCCGGACCCGGCAGCCGCCGGGTTCGGCTTTTTTGCGCGCATGTGCCCATTTGTTTAGCACCACACCTTTGATGGCAGGGCCGTTGTACTGCCTCCACGTGCGAACACTGATTACCGATTGTCCTGCTATAGCCCGGAATCTCAAGCCCCGCGATTGCCGGGTGCAGAGTTCCGGGGGCATTAAGACAACTGCCATGCCGCCATGGTTGTCATTCCCGCGAAAGCGGGAATCCAGAAAAGTCG
>CAZJCK010000069.1:0-16266 GCA_964544635.1 uncultured Ignavibacteriales bacterium
ATACGATGATCTGCAGTATCCAGTTGAGAAGTTGTTCATGGTTGGGGTGAAGACCACCTGTAAGGACAGGTGGAGGCAGGTTCTAAACGAGGCGCGCAGAGTCGAACATAAGCACTTATTGACCATACAGCATGGTGTTTCCCGAAACCAACTAGATGAAATGTGTGCTGCAAACCTACAGCTTATCGTGCCGAAGTCGCTGCACAATGAGTATCCAGCTGAAAGCAGGATGACTCTGCTTTCAGAGCAGAGGCGTCGCAACATGGCCGCGATTAAGTCAAAGGACACGAAGCCGGAGATGGTCGTACGTCGTCTGGTACACGGTATGGGTTACAGGTATCGACTGCACCGAAAGGATCTGCCTGGGAAGCCGGATTTAGTTTTTCCAAGGCTAATGAAGGTCGTGTTTGTGCATGGCTGCTACTGGCACATGCACAGGTGCAAGTATGGCCGTGTTACTCCCAAAACCAATTCCAAATTCTGGGCTGAAAAACGGGGCCGAAATGTGGAACGGGATCGTCGGCACCAGAGGCTCTTGAAGCGTGAGGGCTGGGAAGTGATGGTAATCTGGGAGTGCCAGACTCGAAATCTGCCCAAGTTGAAGGACCGGATTCACCGTTTTCTGTCCTAGCCCCCCCCTCAACTCCGCCCTTGCCAAAATCGCCCCATGTTGTATATTTGCCGTCCGAAAGGACCCATAAACCACTATGCGCATTGTAGATGTAGATCCAGCCTCGCCACTGTTCGGCTATGTCCGACCCGGCTTTACCGTCAAAACCATCAACGGCAGCCGTGTGCTCGATACGATCGATTTCCGCTATAAACTGGCCGAACAACGCGTCGATATCACCTTCGAAGACCCCCACGGCAAGACCCTCGACTTCCGCTTCGAGGAGCTCTGGGGCGACGACCTCGGCATAGTCCTCGACGACCGCAAGATCCGCACCTGCAACAACGACTGCATCTTCTGCTTTGTCTCGCAGCAGCCCCAGGGAATGCGCCGGCTGTTGTACCTCAAGGATGAAGATTTCCGGCTCTCGTTCACCCACGGCAACTTCGTCACCCTCTCCAACACCACCGACGACGACCTGGAGCGCATAATCGAGCAGCGGCTCTCGCCGATGTATATCTCGGTCCACGCCACCGACGACATTCTCCGCCGCTGCATGCTGCGCAACGAGAAGCTGGCCCCGATCGTACCCCGCCTCCAATATTTGTCCGACAACGGTATCAGTATTCACACCCAGGTGGTGCTGTGCCCGGGGGTGAACGACGGTCCGTATCTGGAAAAGACGATCGACGAACTGGCCGAGGTGTTTCCCGGTGTCGAAACCCTGGCGGTGGTGCCGGTCGGCCTGACCAAATACCGCGACAACCTCCCCGACCTGCGCACCTACACGCCGGCGGAGGCGGGGGAGATTGTCGACTATGTCGAGTCGCGCCAGGCTGACTTGTACGACCGGTTCGGCACCCGCTTTGTCTGGCCGGCCGACGAGTTCTATGTGGCAGCCGGCCGTCCCTTCCCGCGCCGCAAGTATTACGAAGAGATGCACCAGTTCGAGAACGGCATCGGTATGTCGCGCGAGACGATCACCTGGTTCAACCGTCGCCGCTCACGCCTGAAGGGGATAACCTCCGACCGCCGGGCCTGCTTTTTAACCGGCCACTCGGCCTATCCGTTCCTGAAGGACGATGTCTTCGGCTACATCCAGGACACCCTCGGCCTTCACGCCGACCTCCATGTCGTCGACAACGATTTCTGGGGTCACTCTGTGACGGTGTCCGGCCTCTTGACCGGCCAGGACCTCTTGCGCGCGGCGAGGTCGATGAAAGCTGGGTATGATACCTTCGTGCTCCCGCCCAACTGCCTGAACAACGACGATCTCTTTCTCGACAACATGACCCTGCAGCAGTTCAAGCAGACACTGGGGCGTCGCGTTGTGCTCGGTCAGTATGATCTGGCGGCTACGGTGCGAGACGTATTCCAATGAGCCTGCCTACGGTCGCCATAATCGGCCGTCCCAATGTCGGAAAATCGTCCCTCTTCAATCGCTTTCTGCAAAAGCAACTGGCCGTCGTCGAGGAAACCCCCGGCGTCACCCGCGACCGCAACTATGCCGAGTGCGACTGGGCGGGGCGACGGTTTCGGCTGGTCGACACCGGCGGTATCGTTACCGAGACCGACGATATCATGGATAAGCTCATTTACGACCAGACCGAGTTTGCCATCAATGAAGCCCATCTCGTCTTATTGCTGGTCGACACCAAGGTCGGTATCGATACCACCGACCGCCAGATTGCCCAGACCCTCCTCAAGGCCGGACGTCCGACCCTGCTCGTCGCCAACAAGGCCGACAGCGAGGCCTCTGAGTTCGAAACGGCTGAGTTCTACAAGCTCGGGCTGGGCGAGCCGCACCCGGTCTCGGCCACGGTCGGACGTGGTGTCGGCGATTTGCTCGACGCCCTCGTCGCCGCCCTGCCCGACGAGGAAGTGTTCGAAGACGACGCCGACGCTATCCGTGTCGCCCTGGTCGGACGGCCTAATGTCGGCAAGTCGTCGTTCATAAACAAGCTGGTCGGTTCCGAGCGCCTGATCGTATCATCCATCGCCGGCACCACCCGTGACTCGGTCGATACGACCTTCGACTTCGAGGGCCAGCGCTACGTATTGATCGACACCGCGGGTTTGCGGCGTTCCTACAAAGTGCGCGAACACCTCGAGTTCTATACCACCCTGCGCACCGATCGCGCCATCGACGATTGCGACGTTGCTGTCGTCCTCATCGATGCTGTCGACGGTATCACGTCGCAGGACCAGCGGGTGCTGCAGAGTGTGCTCGAGAAGCGACGGCCTGTCATACTCGCGGTCAATAAGTGGGACCTGGTCGAGAAGGACACCCACACCGCCGATGAGTTCACCCGTGAAATTTACGACAGCGTCGCCCACTACTCGTATGTCCCGATCATCTATATCTCCGCCCTCAGCGGCCAGCGGGTACCGAAGGTCATGACGATGGTACAAGAGTTGCACGCCGAGAACCACAAGCGCATCGGCACCTCCGAACTCAATGACTTTTTGGCGCAGACGATTGCGCGCAAACATCCGCCGGCCAAGTCGGGCAAGTTCATCAAGTTCATGTATGTCACCCAGAGCGAGGTGGCGCCACCGACTTTCCTCTTCTTCGTCAATCATCCCAGGCTCATAGCCAAGAGCTATATCTACTATCTGACCAATCAGCTCCGGGAAAGCTTCGGCTTCAGCGGTGTGCCGATCCGCCTGAAATTCCGTCAAAAGTAGTCCCGACAACAGTCTGGTATACGATTTCGGTTCAAAGCCGGTCGCTTCCGGCCGATACTACCGGTATGCCGAGCATTGACAAACTACAGCCGACTGTCGACGACCTGCAGGCCCGCCTGGCCGCCACCCGCGCTGATTTGCGCGACCTGGCCACTATGGGCACGGCGATTACCTCGGTGCAGGAGATTAATTCAGTCCTGTCACTGGCGGTCGATATGGGCATCCGCCTGGTCAACGGCGAGGTCGGGGCGATCATGCTTGAAGAGCACGGTGAGATGTCGCTGAAAGCAAGCTGGGGTCTCAACGAATCGTCGCTCAGAGCGCTGATCTACCAGGACGGCATGGATCTGCCGTCGTACTGCTTTAAAGTTGGCCAGAGTATCATACTCAATGACCTCGGCATCAAGCAGGACAATGGTATCAGCATCGACTCGATCATCGCTCTGCCGCTGCGGACCTCCAAGGAGGTTTTCGGTGTCATGCTCATTATAAACCGGGCCGACGGTTCGGCATTTGAGAAGCGCCACCAGGAGCAACTCGAAATGCTGCTCAACTTCGTCACGGTGGCCATCGACAACTCCCGCCTCATTAAAGAGAAGCTGGAACGCCAGCGTATCGAGCAGGAGATGGCGATTGCCCGCCAGGTCCAGGAAACGATTCTGCCACGCGATGTCGACCAGATCGATACGGTCGAGATCGGCGCCATCTACTTTCCCGCCAACGAAGTCGGCGGCGATTACTATGATGTTGTCAAGATCTCCGACGATCGTTTTTTGGTGGTTATCGCCGACGTCTCCAATAAAGGTGTTCCGGCCGCGCTGGTCATGTCGGCTGCCGCCGGTATTATCAAATCGCTGTTGCAGGGGAAGCCGGATATCTCAGTGGCCGAACTGGCCGAACGGCTCAATAATATCCTGGCCGATGAGATCATCCGCGACCGCGAAATGTTCGTGACCATCTTCTTCTGCATGTTCGACACCGCCGAGAAAAAGATTTCATACTGCAACGGCGGCCACCTGCCCGGGCTGTACTGGGAGGCGGCAACCGAGACGGTCCACGAACTGGCCGACGGCGGGCCGATCCTGGGTCAGTTCCCCGGGATCAGCTTCAAGCATGGCAGCCGGCAGGTCTGCTCGGGCGACCGTCTGTTTCTCTTCACCGATGGCCTGACCGAGGCTGCCGACCGCGACAACAACCTCTTCGGCCGGGAACGGGCCGAGCAGGTCTTCGCATTGGAACAAGATATCGGACCAACCGAATTCTGTCTGCGGGTCAAGGAATGGGTTGATCGATTCGCCGAGGGGGCCTCTGCCGACTCCCATGACGACTTCACGATTTTACAAGTACGGGTGAAATGAGATGACACGGCTGGATCGAGTATATCCATCAGCCCTGGAGGCGGCCGAAGAACTGCATGAGAAACTGGTCGAACTCCTTGATAGAGAGAAGGTTGCGCCGGATCTTACGCAGTGTTTCCTGCTCGCCGTCTCAGAAGCCTTTACCAATGCCCTGCTGCACGGCAACAAGCGCGATCCGGAAAAAAAGATTTCTGTATCGGTGTTGGTAAATGAAACATCACTATCGGCCGATATATCCGACGAAGGCACCGGCGGGCTGCAAAAAGTCACCGGCCGGAAACGACCCGATATTCTCGCTGAAAGCGGCCGGGGTATCGACCTGATAAAGCATTATGCCGACGCCGTCAGTTTCGACGCGACTGCGTCCGGGGGGCTGAAAGTGTCGATTCGATTTGATCGGCGCAAGGCAACACGAACTGAGCAGAGATAAACAAGCAATCGATACGTTTTGTGGAGGCACAGCATGGACATTAGCGTCAGAGAAGAAGGACCGGTGATGGTTCTGACATTGAAGGGGCGCCTGGATCTGGCCAGTGGATCGTCGCTCAAAGAGCAGATCAAGGGATTATTCGAACAGGGCAAGACCCAGTTCCACCTGAACCTCGAGCACGTTGAGTTTATCAACAGCTCCGGTCTGGGCGCGCTGGTGTCGGTGATGAAGGAAGTCCGGCTGCGCAAAGGCCGCCTTACCCTGTCGAACCTGGCCAGCTATGTCCAGGAGATCTTTGAGATTACCCAGTTGTCGCACATCTTCGAAATCTTCCAGACCCAGGAAGAAGCGCTGCAGACGACCGGTACGGTGACAGGAAACTGAGGGGCGGTCAACCGCTCCACCAAAAAGGTGGGTGTGACACATGCAACAGGTAACTGAACGCATCAGCGAGCTCCTGAGCCGGCTGCAGTCGCCCGATTTTTACGAACGCGAAGAAGCGGTGCGAGAACTGGGCAGTTGTTCCGAGGACGAAGCCGTGGCCGGACTGGTCATGGCGCTGGAGGATCCCGACCCCGGTATCCGCGAACTGGCCGCCGACCGCCTCGTTGCCATCGGAGGTACCACGGCTGCGGAGTTGTTGATCCGATTCCTCGCCCACAGTGACATCGGCACCCGCAACCTTGCCGCCGAGATCCTGGTCAAGATCGGCCACGATGCCGTGGGGCCGCTCATCGGCTATCTCAATGTCGACGACTACGATGTTCGCAAGTTCATCGTCGATGTCCTCGGCTTGATCGGCGACCCCGCGGCGGTCGACGCTGTCTGCGAACGTTTGTGGGATGAAAACATCAACGTATCCTGCTCCGCCGCCGAAGCGCTCGGCCTGATCGGCGACCCGCAGACCGTACCGGCACTGACCGCCGCAGCCGAGAAGATACCGGATGTCCGCCTTCAGGCGATTGAAGCGCTCGGTCGCGTCGGCGCCGGTGCTACCGTTGAAACCATCTCCGGCTTCCTCGACAACGAAGATCCGATGATCCTGTATGCCACCATCATGGCCCTCGGCGAAATCGGCGACCGCAACAGTGTACCGAAACTGGCGAAGTTTCTCGATCAGGATGATCACAGCCTGGCCGAAGCCGCCCTCAATGCCATCATACAGATCTCCATAAAGCACGACGGCAAGATCGATTTCGATATCGAACTGGATAAGTTTTCGTCGTTCCTGTTCGACGGTATCCGCGACGGTAACCGCGACATCACCCGGTTTACCCTCAATCGCCTGACCCACTGGTATGGCCAGGACATCCTGCGGTCGCTGCTCGACGTACTCGACTCGATCAACGAGGATGATTTGCGCCGCATCATGGACGTACTCATTCAGGCCGGACCGTCGGCTGCCCGTCTCATTATAGACAAGCTGCCGACTGCCTCGCCGCGAACCAAGAGCCTGCTGCTTGATGCCCTGAAGCAGTTTGTCGACGACGAAATCGCCGCCGAACTGATCCCGATGGCGAATGATCCCGACATCGAAGTACGCCAGAAGATAGCCCACGTACTGGGTGTTTCCGGATGTCTCGAAGCGGTACCGACCCTGAAAGACATGACAAAAGACGACAACGGCCACGTCCGTTCGGCCGCGTACGGCGCACTGGGCTGGCTGTGTGATGAAGAGGATGCCGGCATCCTGTTTGCCGGTCTCGATGACCAGTATCCCGATGTCCGTGAATCGGCTATGGGAGCGCTCATCATCATCGGCGGCCAGGACACGATCAATCGGTTTACCGCCGATCTCAACCACGAGAACCCGGAGCGTCAGCGCCTCGCCGTCAAGGCCCTCGGCTGGATCGGCGAACCGACTGTCGTCGCACCGCTGACCCAGGCGATCAATCACTCCGAACCGGCTGTCCGCAAATCTGCCATCGATTCGCTGGCCCAGATCGGCCGCGTCGAGGACTTCGAGCCGCTTTTGGTTGCGCTCAACGACGAAAGCGACGCCGTCCGCAAGGCTGCCGTCACCGCCCTGGTGGCGCTCAAGGGTGTCGATGCTGCCTCCGATGTACGGTTTTTGCTGGAGGACGAAGATGTCTGGGTGCGCTACCATACCATCACCACGCTGGGACCGTTGGCGGAACCGACACTGGCCGAATACATCCTGCCGTTCCTCGGCGATGAAATGGACATTATAAGGATTGCCGCTGCCAAGGCACTGGCGCTCGTGAAATGTCGCGAAGCCGTGCCGCAACTGCAGCAACTCACCCTGGACAAGAACCAAGATGTGGTCAATGCCGCGAAATCGGCGTTGGCGGAACTGGGAACCCGATGAACGACTCACCATCCATTCTGGTCGTCGATGACGAACTGCTGATCCGCGACCTGCTCTACGATTTCTTCAGCGGGCAGGGCTGGCAGGTATCGGTTGCCGACAGCGCCGAAAAAGCGCTCGACATACTGTCATCGCGCAACATCAACATCCTGCTTACCGACATCAAGATGCCGAACATGGATGGCCTGGAACTGTCATCCCAGGTGCGCGTGGACTTCCCGGAACTGCCGGTGGTGCTCATGACCGGTTACCCGTCGGTCGACACCGCCGTCACCGCCCTGCGCCAGCGTGTCACCGACTACGTGATTAAGCCGTTCAACATCAACCAGCTCTATAAAATGATTGCGGCGGCAGTCAAGGATGGCGCCGTCGAGCAGGGAACCGAGGAAAAGGGGTAGCACGTCGTGTGCAAGAATTCAGGCACGGTCGGTCGCCCGATGATGGCGACACCGTGTGAATGGGGGAACGTTTCCACCGATTGGCAACCGGCTGATCGAGAGAGACTATAGCGGAGCTCGGAAGCATGCAAACAACACCCGTAGCTGAGCCGGAAATGGCGCTTGAAGAGTTCGTGATGATCCGCGATTTCATTCACGAACGCAGCGGCATTTTCTTCGCCGAAAATAAAATGTACCTGGTCAAGAACCGCCTGGTCAAACGGATGGGGCAACTTGGCATCAAGAGCTATCGCGACTACTTCTATCATGTAAAGTATGATACGTCGCTGCGCGAGTTCCATGAGCTGATGAACCTCATGACCACCAATGAGACCAGTTTCTATCGAAACGAGCCGCAGCTCAAGTCGTTCTCCGACGAAGTCCTGCCGATGCTGTTGAAGGAAAAGCAAGCGAACGCCGCCAGGTCGATCCGCATCTGGTCGGCCGGCTGTTCGACCGGCGAGGAACCGTATACTCTCGCCATCATGGTCCTCGAGCGCCTGCCCAATCCGGCCGGTTGGACGATTGAGATTATCGCCAACGACATTTCCGAGCGCGTCCTGCAGAAGGCGCGCAAGGGGGAATACACCGGCATCACCCTGCGGAATATCCCGCCGACAGTCCTCAACAAGTATTTCGAGCGCGTCGGTGAAGAGTACCGGGTGAAACCGCACGTGAAAGCGCTGGTCAAGTTCTCCCACATCAACCTGAACGATCCGCGCAAGATCTCGATGAATACCAACTTTGACGCCATATTCTGCCGCAACGTGATGATCTACTTCTCCGACGAAGTCAAGCGCGCGCTGGTCCGCGGCTTCTTTAATGCCCTCAGGCCGGGCGGCTACTTCTATATCGGGCACTCGGAAACCCTCCACGGCATCTCGAAAGCGTTCAAGCTGGTCTACCTGAAGAATGCGCTGGTCTACCAGAAGGAGGCCGTGGGTGACGCCACTGCCGCAGCCAAACCGGCTGCCGCCGCCGCCACTGCGACTGCCGGAACATCACGGGCGCTCGATCTGCTCAAGCAGATCAAGCCGATGGATGTCAAAAAGTAATTGATTTGATTTGTCTATAAAAAAGACAGGGATAGGCACATGCCGAAAACAGTACTGGTAGTAGACGACTCGCCGACGGTTGTCAAGTTCGTATCCTTCTCCCTCAAGAACAAGGGATTTACCGTCATCACGGCGTGCGACGGTATGGATGCGATCGAGAAGATCTCGAAGGCAAGCGACGGCGTTGACCTGATCATAACCGATCTCAACATGCCGAACCTCGACGGCTACGGCTTGATCGGTACGCTCAGGCAGAACGAGCATTACAGCAAAACGCCGATAATCATACTTTCGTCGGAGGACGGCAAGGATGATCGTGACAAAGGCATGCAGGTAGGCGCCACCTCTTACCTCGTCAAGCCGTTCCGATCCAACGTACTCCTCGAGGAAGTGTCGCGATACATAAGCTGAAACCACGAAAGTTTAACAAAAGGGATTCACCGTGGCTAACCTGAAGATACTCGCAGTCGATGACAGTCCGACCATGCGCCGGATCATCATCAATACGCTCAAGCGAGCCGGCTACAACGACGTCGTCGAGGCGACGGACGGCAAGGATGCCCTGGCCAAACTTAAGGGTGCCGGCATCAATTTCATCATTACCGACTGGAACATGCCTGAGATGGACGGCCTGACATTCGTCAACAACCTGCGTAGCAACGACGAATACAAGGAACTGCCCATACTTATGGTCACCACCCGATCGGTTAAGGAAGACATCGTCGAGGCGCTGAAGGCCGGTGTGAACAATTACATCGTCAAGCCCTTCACTCCCGACACCTTGAAAGAGAAAATAGAACAGGTACTGGCCGGCTGACCGGGCCGCCAAACTGACCGGAGGATACTATGGCCGGCAAGACATCCGTACAGGATAGTTTGCAGGTGGAATTGAAAGACCTTGCCAAGTCGATCTTCGACCTGGTCGAAAAATTCAAGAGCCTGCATAACCCGCTCACGGAATCACAGGAGAAGGTGCCGATTGCGACCGAACAGCTCGACAAGATCTCCGAGCAGACCGAGGCCGCAGCTCACCAGATGCTCGATCGCATCGACGCCATTACTGAACGGGAAACGTCCATCGTCAATGAGTTGACCGAAATTAAATCCGCTCTGGCCGCGAATGCCTTCAATGGCCTCGAAGAGCGTGTTGACGGTTGCATTGCCAAGGCGAATGAAAACTGTGACGATGCGTTCATGATCATGGACGCCCTGCAGTTCCAGGACATCACCGCCCAGCAGATGAACCACGCCGCATCGCTTCTGGAAGACATCGAAAACAAGCTCAGCCAGATAGTCGGCGTCATGGAGGGTCAGCTCGAAGCCGCCGCCTCGCCGGAGTCCGCCGACAAAAAGGCACGAGCGTATGATCCTCACGCTGACCTCTTCGAGAAGAAGACCGACCAGGCGACTATCGACGATCTGTTTTCCGGCGGGAAGAAAGGCAATTAGGGGCTATGACTGAAGAGTTCGACATCGGCACCGACGACATGCAGGAAATCATTGACGACTTTCTCGTCGAGGCGGACGAACTGATCGACTCGCTCGACGGCAATCTCGTCAAACTGGAATCGTCACCCGACGACCTCGACCTGCTCAACGAGATCTTTCGCGCCGCCCACACGGTGAAGGGGACCTCCTCGTTCCTCGGCTTTGAACAGGTGACCACCCTGACTCACCGCATGGAGGACATTCTCAATAAACTGCGCAAGGCCGAGATGTCGGTAACCTCCGAGATCATGGACCTGCTGCTGGAGTCGCTCGATATCCTCAAGGTGTTGCTCGAGGATGTCCGTAACCAGACGGGAGAAGAGCGCGATCTCGACAGCATTCTCAAGCGCTTGACGGCCGCTCTCGACGGGGGAGAGGAAGCCCCGCCGGCGCCGGCCGATGACGTCGAGATTGTCGACCAGTCGCCCGTTGAAGCGGTTGAAGTCACCCGGGTGACTGAAGACTCCGCCGCGCCCGCCGACGAAGTCGTCGCTGCCCTCGAACACGTTCAGTCCGATGCCCCCAAAGAAGATGCCCGGCCGTCCGGAAAGAATGTTCCCGCCAAGGGCAAAAAGCCGGCCGGTGACCAGACGATTCGTGTCGATGTCGAACGCCTCGATACGCTCATGAACATGATGGGCGAACTGGTGCTCGGTCGCAACTCGCTGGTGCAGACGGTCAACAACTTCGACCTCGATCGAAACCTGGAACCACAGGTCGAGCAACTCAACCAGTCAACCAAATCGATCAACTTCATCACCACCGAACTGCAAATGGCGGTGATGAAGATGCGCATGCAGCCGGTCGGCAAAGTGTTCAGCAAATTCCCGAGACTGGTGCGCGACCTTGCCCGCGACTCCAAAAAGAAGATCGAACTGCACATCTCCGGTGAATCGACCGAACTCGACAAGTCGGTCATCGAAGAGATCGGCGATCCGCTGGTGCACATCATCCGTAACTCCTGCGACCATGGTATCGAGTCCCCTGAGGATCGTGTCAAGGCCGGCAAGCCGGAACAGGGCAATGTCTGGCTGAGCGCTTCCCAGGAAGGGTCCAATATCATGATCAAGGTGCAGGACGACGGCAAGGGTCTCGATGTCGACGCCATCCGCGCCAAAGCGGTCGAACGCAACGTCGTCTCGGCGTCGGAAGTCGAACGCCTGCCCGACAAGGAAGTGTTCCGCTTCATTTTCGAGGCCGGTTTCTCCACTGCCAAGAAGATTACTGATGTTTCCGGTCGCGGTGTCGGTATGGATGTCGTGCGCACCAATATCGAAAAGCTCAACGGCATGATCGAGCTTGACTCCACCCTCGGGCAGGGAACAACCCTCGCCATCAAGCTGCCGCTCACCCTGGCTATCATCCAGGGCCTGCTGGTCGATGTCGACCATGAGATCTTCATCCTGCCGCTCTCCAGCGTACACGAAACGGTCAAGACCGAGCACTCGAGTATCTTCTATGTTAATCAAAAGCCGGTGCTGCGCCTGCGCGACGAGATCATACCGATCATCAACCTGCACGAAGTCCTGCGCAACAATGCCAACGGCTTCATCCTGACCGAAAAACCGTACATCGTCGTGGTTGGACTGGCCGATAAGAAGCTCGGTGTAATTGTCGACCGCTTCCTCGGCCAGGAGGAAGTGGTGATCAAGTCGCTCGGCAGCTACCTCGGCCAGACCGAGGGCATAGCCGGCGCCACTATTCTTGGCGACGGTCGCATCCGCCTGATTGTCGACCTCATCGGTTTGTTCAACATCGCACGCCGCCTGACCTGATCAGGCAAACGGGAGACGATAGGAATGACACCCGCGACGACACCACAAGTAAAGATACTGGTGGTCGACGACTCCGCCTTTATGCGCAAGGCGATCACCATGATGCTCGAATCCGATCCCGCCATCAAAGTCATCGGCACCGCCCGCGATGGGGAAGAGGGCGTCGAAAAGGTCAAGCTCCTCAAACCCGATCTCGTCACCATGGATATCGAGATGCCGCGTATGGATGGCCTGGCGGCGCTGCGCAAAATCATGCAGGAAAACCCCACGCCGGTCATGATGATCTCGTCGCTGACCACCGACGGCGCCCAGGCCACGCTCGACGCGCTGGACATGGGCGCGGTCGACTTCATACCCAAGCAGATGTCGTATGTCTCGCTCGACATCGTCAAGATCAAAGACGAACTGCTGGCGAAGATCAAAGATATCGTCCGCCGCAAACATGCGCTGATGACCCGTATGCGCCTGCGCGCCGCCGCCGGCACACCGCTCACGCCTGCCCAGCGCACCCGACCCCGGCCACCCACCACACCACCGGCGCCGGCCCGTGCGATTACCCGGCGTCACCACCTCGTCAGCCTCGTCGCGATCGGCTCCTCGACCGGCGGACCGCCCGCTCTCCAGTCGGTGATCCCGCGCCTGCCGCGCAATTTCCCGGTCGGCATCGTCATCGCCCAGCACATGCCGCCGATGTTCACCAAGTCGCTGGCCGACCGGCTCAACGGCCTCTCGCAACTGACCGTAACCGAAGCAGCCGGCGGCGAACTGATCGAACCCGGCATGGTCTACCTGGCTCCCGGCGGCAGGCACCTGACGGTTAAGAAGACCGGCGCCCGTGCCCATGTCATCGTCTCAGACCGGCCGGCCGATACGCTGTACAAACCGTGTGTCGACGTTACCTTCAACTCGGTCGCCGACGCCTTCAGTGCCCACGCGCTGGCGGTTGTGCTCACCGGCATGGGCTCCAACGGTGTCGTCGGCGTCCGCAATCTCAAGGCCCGCGGGGCCAAAGTGATCGCCCAGAACGAGGAGACCTGTGTGGTCTACGGTATGCCGCGCGCCATCATCGACAACAAACTGGCCGATCACATCGCCGGTATCGACAATATTGCCTCCGAGATCATCAGTTACTTCTGATTGCCAAAGTTTTTGTTGAATCATACTCGGCTCCGGTCTAATCTGCGATCCAAGGATGGGAGAGCATATTGAGACCGCAGCCGAACGAAGAACATCCCGCCGACCTGCACAACGGCAATGACATCGATCGCTTCGCCGAATCCTATGCGTCGTTCAGTCGAGTCATTAACTCGTTGCAGCGCAAATATATAGAACTCAAGCAGGAGTTCGGAGCGCAGCGCGAAGAACTGGTTGAGGCCAACAACAAGCTGGTCGAACTGTCCAAGAAAAACCTCGCCGCTACCGAGTTCCTTAACGGCATCCTGAATTCGGTGCGCGTTGGAGTGATTGCAGTGGATCGCAACGGTACCATCACCCATTTCAACCCGGCCGCGTCGGCTATCCTCGGCATACCGGCCAACCAACCGATGGGTAAGTCGTACCGTGATGTCATGCCGGTCGGCAAACCGTTCGATGCCACCGCCTGGCATTCGGCCGAAACCGGACGCGAGGTATCGTCAATCGAAAAGACAGTCGAACTCAACGACGGCACCATCCTGCAGCTCTCCGTCTCAACCTCGGTACTCAACGACGATTACGGCCGGCGCTCCGGTGCCGTCGAGGTCCTCCACGACCTGACACGGATCAAGAAGATGGAACAGGAGATTGCCCGCCTCAATACCCTCGCTGCGCTTGGCGAGATGGCCGCCACGGTCGCCCATGAAGTCCGCAATCCGCTGGCCGGCATTGGCGGTTTTGCCGCCCTGATGGAGCGCGACATGGATGACGACGACCCCAAGCGCCCCCTCGTACGAAAGATTATCCGTGGCGTCGACAGCCTCAACGAGACTGTCACCACCCTGCTCAATTACACCCGCTTCGAAGAAATAACCCGGTCACAGAATATCTACGCTGACTTTATCGAGGCTGCCATCAGACAGTTTCAGACCGACAACGCCGACAAGCTCGGCACGGTCCGGTTCCGCCTGAATCTGCCCGACGAATCGCCGCCAAAGCGGTTCCGCATGGTCTTCGATCGCATGCTGTTTCGTACGGTGTTCTTCAACATCTTCACCAACGCCATCGAGGCGATGGCGGGAGAGGGCGATATCAGTCTTGGCTACAAAGTGCTGCCGCGCCAGACGGCGGTCCAGCGCTGGGGCGGCAAGCTGCTCATGGGGCTTGATGAAACAGCCGTCGAGACCGTCATCGAAGATACCGGGCCGGGTATCGACGAAGCCCAGATAGACAAGATTTTTGCTCCGTTCTTCACGACCAAGCATGGCGGCAACGGCCTCGGGCTGGCCATGGTCTGGAAGATCGTCAAGGCGCACGGCGGCGATATCGTCGCCCGCAACAAAGCAACCGGCGGAGCATCATTCTGTATAGTCGTGCCGATCAAAATTGACGGCGGTATTAGGGAGATGTGAGTATGAAGTTTCGTGTATTGGTGGTAGATGACGATACCCTGGTGAATGAATTCCTCGTCGAAACCCTGCAGCGCGCCGGCTATGAATGCCGGGCAGTCTATTCCGGCGAGGAAGGTGTTCGTGAATTCCAGCAGGCGCCGTACGATATCGTGATTCTCGACCTGAAGATGAAGGAGATGGACGGTATCGCGGTGCTCAAGCATATCAAGCAGATCGAACCGAACACCACCGTCATCATGATGACCGCCTACGGCACTGTCGAAACTGCCGTCAAGGCGATCAAGCTCGGCGCCTATGACTTCCTGCTCAAGCCGGTATCCCCCGAAACGATCGAGCACATGCTGTCACGCGTTACTGAGATGATTCGCCTGCGCAAAGAAAATGAAAACTTCCGGGCCGACCTCGAACACTCCTTCCAGCAGATGATCGGCAAGTCGCGCGTCATGAAATCAGTCTTCGATCTCATCCGCTCGGTCGCCGACGCCCGCTCGACTGTCATGATCACCGGCGCCTCCGGTACCGGCAAGGAGATGGTGGCGCGCGCTATTCACTACTCGTCGAATCGCTCCAACGGTCCGTTCATCAAACTCAACTGTGCCGCCTTGCCCGAAACGCTGGTCGAGGCCGAACTGTTCGGCTATGAAAAGGGCGCCTTTACCGACGCCAAGAAGACCAACCGCGGACGGTTTGAGCTGGCCGACGGCGGTACGCTCTTGCTCGACGAAATCTCCGAGATGCCGCTCAATCTTCAGTCGAAACTGCTGCGCGTGATACAGGAGCGTGAGTTCGAACGGATCGGCTCGAGTACCACGATCAATGTCGATGTTCGCATCATCGCGACATCCAACCGCAACCTGAAGCAGTACATCGCCGAGGGCAAGTTCCGCGAGGATCTGTTCTTCCGCTTGAATGTCATCCCGGTGCACCTGCCCGATCTGGACGAGCGCAGGGAAGACATCCCGCTGTTGGTCGAGCACTTCATCGACAAGTACAATCGCGAGAACAGCAAAGAGATACAGGGCATTGACCCGATCGCCATGCGCCTCTTGATGAATTACCACTGGCCCGGCAATATCCGTGAGCTGGAGAACCTGGTCGAGCGGGCGGTGGTGACGTCGCACAGTGACACCCTTACCGACGACGACTTCCCGACCGAGCTGGCGATGGGTCGCAGTGCCGATCACCTGCCGCAGTTGAAGGTGCCGATGAGTCTTGAAGAGGGGAACAAGTACCTCATACTCAAGACCCTCGAGAAGTGCAACGGCAACAAGACGCGCGCCGCTGAGATGCTTGGTATTACGGCGCGGACGATTCGTAACAAACTGCAGGAATACAACATGGTCGAGCAGGAGAACAGCCAGCTCAACTGATAAAGATCCCCCAACCCCAATCTCCACGATTCGACGTGAAGAGGCCCCGGTGGCAGCAACTGCCCCGGGGCCGATCTGTTTGCCTGGAAAATGACGTGGCAGCCCACATTTCAGGTGGGTTTGGACGGACGTCATTCCCCGCGTAGGGCAGCCTCCGCCCTGGGAGGCTGCCGATCATGT
>CAZJCK010000070.1:0-16065 GCA_964544635.1 uncultured Ignavibacteriales bacterium
GGCAGCCTCCCAAGGCGGAGGCTGCCCTACGCAGAAATTCTGGGTTCCCGCTTTCTCAAAGTCTTGTAGGTCGAAACCTCAAGGCCCGGAGGGCCGCCGAGTTTCGACCTACAAATCTGCCTTACGGTGAACTTGCCCCCGTCACTCTCGCACCTCCCACCTTCTCAAACAACATAAACCGCGCCGTCCTCCCCTCCCCGGCGGTCACTTTCTGAAAGAACGTCGGACGGTAATGCTCGATTTCACTCCACTCAATCCATGGTCGCCCCAGGTTGCGCAGCGTTGCAACCCGCGACGCCTCCCGTAGCGCCGACCAGGCGTACGGTTCGATGTCGGTCGCAAGATACATCCGACCGCCCGGTTGCAACAGGTCGGTCAAGGTTGCAAAAAAGTCAAACTCCAGCAAACGATGCGCGGCATGTCGTCGCTTCGGCCACGGATCGGGGAAGAAGATGTAAATGGCGTCATATGTCGGTCCGCAAAAGTAGCGCTTGATCGCCACCCTGGCGTTCGCCCGTATGACCCAGGCGTTGCTTAACTCACGGTTGCGGATCTTCTTCGCGATCTTGCGATACCGACGATGTGACAATTCAATCGCGAAGCAGCGCTTGTCCGGATACGCCTCGGCCAGCCGCAGAAAGAAGTCTCCCTGGCCCGGGCCGATCTCGAGAATCTCACCCTGGCAACTCGACGGTTGCTCCGGTGCAAACCAGATCGGCTTTTGCTCTTCATGTTCTAATGGAAATTCACGCATCGCTTGGCAGGTACTACTCTGGTAACTCACCGTTTCGGTGAGTTGACTATCTCTTTACGTTGGATGTAGCCCACCGCTTACGGTGGATTGCTTTCTCGAACCAATCGGTTGCTGCTGGAATCTCTGGCTACATACGCACACTCACTCGACAACCGACCATCCCGGATTCCCCGCCGTCGCAGGAACGATGGAACAAACTGTCAATTCCCGTCTACATCTCAGCAATATACGTCAACCGCACCTCACGGGTGAAAGTCTCCGACGGCCGACGGTTCAGCAGCAGATCTTTCAGCAGCGCTTCAAGCTCGAGGTTCTCGTGGAACAGCCACTTGATCGAGAAGTTCAAATAGCCCCGACCTTTGCCACCGTAGCTGTTAGGGTCACCGGTCGGCAAGGTCGACTTGTCGTCATTCAGCGCGGCGTCATACTCCAGCGCCAACCCGAGATTGTAGCGGAACGTGAAATCGATACCGCCGAAGATGTTGACGTCCTTGTCCTCGTCGACATCATACTCCCGCGAGTAGTTCAACCCGACATGCCATCCCGAGGTCCACTGGTAGAAGTAAAAACTGCGGCTGGCGACCGCGAAGAAACCGCGCGACTTGAAGGCATACCGCTCGAACTGATCGCTGAACGCACCGTAGCCCTGCGATGCGAAGCCAAGCGTAACTGCCGGGAAGTACTCCAGTTCATCAATGATCCGAAACTTGATATTAAACTCGATCGTCGGATTCCAGTCGGGGTCCTGCGCCGAGATGATACGTTCGCCGCCGTAACTGACACCCAGCGTGAGACGGTTCGAAAGACCGATGTCAGTGTACCCGACTGCGCCACCCTCGGCCTCGATCCGCACCCCCATGTTGAAGTAACGGCGCGGCAGCGTGCCGGCTGTCGGCAAATCGGCCAGCCAGCGCGGCGGCACTTCGTAGAGCGTCGTGCCGGTCGTGCGTGTGCCGGTATTCTGCGCCTGTGTGTTCGGTGCCATGAAGATCAAAGTTGATAAACAAAAGATGACGAGCAGGCTGTTTCGTGTATACATGCGGCCATTCCAGGGCTTCATTTTGAGCGTTCAGTTGACGCAATTAATGTCAAGCGACGGACGGTGATGAGTCAATCTAAAAAAAACCGATGGGACAAACGGCGATTCAAAACGGCAACCTGTCACCGATGCCGACATGATCATACATATGTTGCCCCAACCTGCGGGTGACGTCGCCGGTTTTGCAGCGCGCCGTTTGACTCTCGCCGACAATCCTCAATATCGGCAGCACCAGTTTCAGCGACGATGAAATGAAGATCTCCGGCGACGCCAGCAAGTGCTCCAGCGTGACATTCTTTTCGACAATCTCCAGGCCGGTTTTGGGCGCCTGCTTGAACAGCACTCTGCGCGTGACTCCTTCGAGGCAGCCGGCCGAGAGCGGCGGCGTGTAGATAACGCCGTCCTCTACCCAGAAGATGTTTGCCGACGTCACCTCGGCGACATGCCCTGCCTCGTTGATCAACAGGGCGTCATCGCACTTCTTCTGCCGCGCCTGGCGCAGGGCGGCGGCGTTGATGGCGTACGAAATAGTCTTGATCTGGCGAAAAACGGAGCGCTGGTCGACCCGCAGATTCGATACATACAGGCTGAACGGCTCGTCGAACATGGTGTGCGGCGCCGACGTCAATATCACCTGCGGCTTTCCCTGTTTGCCGACCCAGCGAGCCGACTCGCCGCTCGTCACCGTCAGGCGCAGTGCTTTCACCCGGGCCGGGTGGGTGGCCACGCAGCGTTTCATCCAGCTGGACAACGTCTTGCGGTCAACCGGCACCGACAGGCCGGTCACTTTCGTCCCCTTGTATAGCCGCTCCAGGTGCTCTTTTTCGAAAATTATCCGGTCGTCGATCGCCAGGAAGGTTTCGAACAGTCCCTCGGCATAGAGCAGGGAGTTGTCAAAGACCGATATTTTAGCCTGTCCGGGGGAGACCAGGCGGCCGTTTATGAGCGTCACTGTCTTCATACCGCGGCCAGTATAATCGACCCGACCGATCCCCAAAAGAATTAAACTTTTCAATGTTTATGTTGGAAGAAACGGCCGGTTGGGCGGTATTGAACGGTAGAAAGCGGAATTGTGGCCGACCCTGCGCAAAAAAGGTACTGAGAAGGGCCTTGATTTCTCGGCCGCAATTAGTTAAGTTGTTATCGTTAGGCTTCTTAGCGTTGGTTCGGGAATTGGTTGAAATGGAACTTTCCGACGTCTAATCGGTACTAACATGTGACGGATGAGAGGATTGTATTTATGGCAACCCAGACAGAAAAACAGATAGACTATGATCTGATGCACGCCGTCCAGAACGGCGACATGGTGGCCTTCAACAAGATCGTCGATCGCTACAAAGATCGCTTGATGAATGTCATCGGCCGGATGTTGAGCTCTCGCGAAGAAGCAGAAGATATAGTCCAGGAAACGTTCGTGCGCGTCTACCAGCACCGTCAGTCGTTCAACTTTGAGCACTGTTTCTCGACCTGGATCTACACGATCGGGTTGAACCTGGCCCGCAACGAACTGCGTAAGAGAAAGAAATTCAAGTTTTACGATATCACCGAGATGCAGGGGAACGAGACCGAGTTTGCCGTCGAGATGAAACTGACCGGCCCGCTCGGCAAGATTATCGGCGTCGCCATCGAAGAGCTGCCCGAAAAGTATCGCCTCGCCCTGATCCTGCGTGACGTCGAAGAAATGCCGTACGAGGAGGTCGCCCGTATCCTGGACGTTCCTCTTGGCACGGTGAAATCGAGAGTCAACCGAGCTCGAGTTATGTTGCGGGACAAACTTCAGCCGAAACTGGAGGGCAAGTATGCGTTGTCGAAAGGTACGCTCCTTCCTGTCGGCTTACTCTAAGGACGAACTGCATGCGCGCCGCAAAGTTGCGGTCGGCGAGCACCTGAGTAACTGTGCCGATTGTCGAGAGGAGTTGCAGCGGTTGCGTGCGATCTCACAGGGAATGACCGAGGTCGAACGCTACACCGTTTCAGAAGAGTTTAACGCGCGGTTGCTGAATCGCATCGCGCAGGAGCGTTTCGCGGAAACCCGCACCAACGCTCATTTCCCGCCCCGGCGGGTACCGTGGTTCCGCTGGGAACGCGCCATTCCGGCTGTTGTGACGGCAGCCGTGGTGCTGCTCGTCGCCATCCTCGGCGGCGCTGAGTACCTGCCGTTCGGCGGTGGTACTGCCAACGGCCCGGGTGTGGTCGGCGCCTCGCTTACCGGCATGTTCGACCGTGCCACCTTCGAGCAGGTCCAGCCGATGGACAAGGACTGGTCGCTCCGGGATCACATGGCTCAGATTGACCGGGTCAACCGGTTGTCCGAGAAAGTGACGGCTACGCCGATGACCTTCACCACCCAGAACGGTGTGGTGCGGATCACGCATACGGTAACCGCGATGGTACCGTACGCCGATACCTTCATCGAAGTGCGGCGCGTGGTACACCATTATGCCAACCCCGGTCGCACGACAGCAGGGGAGGGCCAGAAGGCTTACTAAAATGTTAACGCGAGTTCGATCGACCGCCCGCATGACCATACTGGTTGTTGGGGCGGTCTTTTTTTCAGTCGTCCCCAACACCAATGCCGACAGCTCCCTGGTTGACCTGACTAACCGTATCAACGATCTCGTCTACAATCTGTCGCAGTCGGTGGTGACGGTCGAGGCCTACAGTCCGAGCAGCCGACAGGCGGGTGACAACAGTAGTTCCGTCTACAGCCTGGTATCCTCCGGTGTGATCTGCGATTCGGCCAATCGCGTCCTGGTGGTGGCACAGTCGGTGGTCGATCGCGAGCTGATTCTGATTCGCAACGGCGATCGCCTCGAACCTGCCGACGTGATCGGTATTGACTACCGCTCCGGCCTGGCGGTGCTCGAAGCTGACAATTACATCGGCCCGCCGGCCCGGTTCGCGCGCAACTTTACGTGTGCCGGCCAGATGGTGGTGGCGGTCGGCAATTCCTACGGCATGCCGGCGACCCCATCGATCGGTTTCTGCGCCGGTCTTCGCAACGACGGCCGCATGCAGTTCTCGGCGGCGGTCACTTCCGGCTCGATCGGCGGCGCCCTGTTTGACATGGGCGGACGTCTGGTCGGCCTTATCACCGGCGGCCTCGGACCGACCGAGTGCTCCGATGTCGGTCTCGCCGTCCCCGGCTACCGTCTGCCCGATATCGTCTACTACCTGGTGCACCACGGCAACCGCCGCGCCGGTTTTCTCGGTGTCACCGCCACCAACATGCAAATCTCTCCTCCCATGGAGATCCAGCCGCCCAACCAGTTGATCAGCAGTCGTTCGGTCGGCAAGATGATCGTCGACCGCGGCGTGATGATTACCTCTGTAGTCGCCGCCTCTCCCGCCGCGCGCGGTGGCCTGTTGCCCGGCGACCTGGTGTTCAGTATCGATGGCCAGCAGTTAAGCTCGGCCAATCAGCTCGTCGCCGTGGTGCTCGATCTGCCACCCGGCCGAACGGTTCCGATCGGTATCCTGCGCAACAAGCAGCCGGTCTTTCTCACGGTCGAAATCGGTCATCGGCAACTCGATCCGGTTGATGGCGCGGTGATGCCTTTTGCCGGCGACCGTGTCGAGGAAGAGCCCGACGACAACGACCTGCGCGACGAACTTTCGCACCTCAAAGAGCAGATCCGGTTGCTGGAGGAACGCCTCGAACGCCCCGACAAGTAACTTATAATTGCCAAGCACGAGGGGGATGGCTACTTTCACAGCCATGACTGTCCGATTCGACACAGCCGCCCTCCGCGAGCGGATCACTGCGTTTGATCCCGATACGTACGCGCGTGCGCGTTTCGTCGCGTTCTACAGCGCGCTTGTCGCAGTTGCCGATGATGACCTGATGCGCGCCATCCTCGAACGCGCCGAGCAGTTCGATGTCGCGCGACCGCAGCTCTACGAAGTTGTCCTGCAGTCGTATCTCTTCCTCGGTTTTCCCCGCATGCTCCAGGCCGCCGATCGCCTCAACGACGTTCTTCCGGCCGACAACGCCGAATCGCAGTTCAAACAGATTTCGCCCGATGAATCGTTCGACTGGTTCAGTCGCGGCGAGCGGTTGTGCCGTAAAGTGTACCGCGACACCTACGAACCGCTCAAGAAGCGCGTTGAGTCGTTTGCCCCCGAGATCTTTCGCTGGATGATTATCGAGGGGTACGGCAAAGTGCTGTCACGGCCTGAGCTCAGTAACGTCGATCGCGAGCTGGCAATTGTCGGCTGCCTCGTCGCCGACAACCGCCCCACCCAACTCTTCTCGCACATGCGCGGCGCGCTCAATGTCGGCTGCGACCCGGTGTTGCTTGTGAACGTTGTCGAGGACCTGGGACCGGCCTTTGGTGACGGCTACAGCGTCGCCGGCAATCTGCTCAAGCGACTGGAAGTGACGTGATGCGCATCTTCCGTCGCTCCCTGCTGTTCCTGGCGATCATGATCCCGGTCGTGATCGCCGGACTGTTCGTTTACCTGGCCTACCTCGGTGGCATGGAACGAATCGTCAACAACCAGTTCAAGTCGCTTCTCGGCGATGACCTGCCGCTGGAGGTGACGATCGACAAGATCGACGGTACCATCTTCACGACGCTGAAGCTGACCGACGTGAACCTCTACTACCGCGACTCGTTGCGCAGCCGACGCCTCCTGTACATCCCGCATGCCGAGGGCAACTATGCGCTTTCGAACTTTTTCCAGGGTCACTACGCGGTCGAGTTCCTGTCGATCGATTCGGCAGTCGTTTCGATCATCCAGGATACGTCCGGTGCCTGGATCATACCGCCGCTCGCGCCGGGCCGGCGGGACAACGACGCGCCGCCGTCGCTGACGTTCAATGACCTGCGCCTCAACAGTGTGACCGTTGAACTGATCCGTCCGGAAGACACCATGCGGCTGGTCAACATGAACCTGTGGCTCGGCATGCAGACAATTGACAACACTTACGCCGTCGATGTCAACCGTCTCGAATTCAGTTCGGCGCACGACCGCTTCGCCATCCGTTCCGGTGAAGGCAAACTCACCTACGCCGACGGCAACCTGGTGTTCAAAGACCTGGCGATACTCGCCGACAATACGCGCCTGCGTCTCGGCGGCATGGTGGTGCTGGAGGGGGAACCGGCCGGCCGGCTTGACTTCGATATCGATAACCTCGACGTGGCACAGGTCACGCAGTTTGTCGGACCCGACCTGCGGGGTATCCTCGATCTCAACGGCAACGTGTCATTCGTCGGCACACGCTTCGACGGTCAGGTCAATGCCGGCGGCACCTTTATGATCGCCGACCTGCCCAACCTGTTCATCGACTTCCGGTACGAGGACCGCATCTTGCGGATCGACTCGCTGTTTGGGTCGGTGTTCGACGGTTGTGGTATCGACGGTTCGGGTTACATCGACTTCGGCGCCGACACCAAGCGATATCATCTCGATGCCGAGGTGCGCCGGTTCAACCTGAAGGGCCTGATTGAAAACTCGTTTGAGTCCGATCTCAATGGTCACCTGGTACTCGATGGTGAAGGGTTCCGTCACCAGAACATGCGTCTCAATATCGAGACCAGCCTGTTCGAATCATCCTTCGATAGTTACCCGATCCATGAGGCCGGCGGCGCCTTGACAGTCACCACCGATTCGCTGGTGTTCGTTGATTCCTTCTGGGTCAATTACTACGAAAACATGCTGTGGACCGAAGGCAGTATCGATTACGACGGCGACATGACGCTGCGTGTACAGGGGCGCCTGCCCAATGTCGATCGCTGGCGCGGCACCCGCTTCTTCCTTGAACAACCGGGTGGCCGTGGCTTCACCGACAGCTGGCTGACCGGCGCGACCAACGACCCGGATATCTCCGGCTATTTTGTATCCGACTCGATGTGGGCATACGAGATGTTCGCCCGTGAGGCCTTGATCGAATTTGACATCGAACGGTTTCTTACGGCGCGTGACGGCAGCGTGAGTATGCGCTTTCTCAACGGTAGTTCGTGGGGGATTCCGTACGACACCGCTTACGCCTGGGTGCGGACCGACTCGATCGACGTACTCATCGACTCGGTGTCGCTGTCAAACCCGACATCCCAACTAAGCGGTTCCGGTCGCTTCGAGTACGGCGGCTACCCGATGCGCCTCGATCTCGATTCACTCGATGTCAACCTGTTCGGACGCAGCTTCTACAACCGTGACAACATCGTCATTCTCTCGGATTCGCTGGGCTTCGACGTTCGACAGGCGGTGATGGGTAATGAACAGGCCCGATTCTCAGTCGAGGGGCGAGCCGACAGCGATGAATCGCTTGATCTCTACATTACCGTCGACCAGATGGCTATCCGACCCTGGGTACAACTCTACGACACCAGCCTGGCGGTGAATGGCATACTCTCGATCGACGCCGACCTTTTGGGCACGATGCGCTCACCCGACTTTCGCCTGGTCGGCGAGATCGATTCGCTGACGTATGAAGATGTGCCGATGGGCGACCTGTTTGCCGAACTACACTACATCGACCGCCAGATGAGCGTGGAAACGTTTGATCTTGTTTCGCCGACGGCGGTCTATGCCGCCAACGGCTACCTGTGGCTCGACCTGGCGTTGAGCGCCGATACGACTATTGACCGCATAATCAATCAGCCATTCGAAATCGAAATCTCGGTGATCGATACTATGACCGCCGCCGACTCGACCTTTGAACTGGTCCCGGTGTTCCTGCCGGCGGTCGAGGAATTGCAGGGGAATCTGCACGGCAACGTGCTGCTGACCGGTACGCCGCGTGAGCCACATCTGGAGGGCTCGGCCTCGTTTACAAACGTCTTCCTCAAGTACTTCGACCTCGAACACCCGTTCTTCGCCGATTCGGTCGGTGTTACCATGTCGGACAACAACATCATCTTCGATCGGATGGAAGCGTATGTGCGGCGCGATGTCTACTCCGGCCGGGAACGGTATGTGTATCTCGATGGTCAGATCACGGTGCAGTCGATTGACAACTATGTGTACGATGTCGGTGTATCGATGCCCCGCGAGTTTCCGTTCCGGTACGAACTGGCCGACATCACCGGTACCGTAGAGGGCGAGATGTATGTGTACGGTGAAACGCCGCCGACAGTGACCGGTGACCTGACCTTGCTGAATTGCAACTATCGTGTCGAGTTCGCCGAGGCCGAGGAAGGCTCGCCGATCCTGATGGCGTTCCAGGGTCAGAATCAGTGGGATCTCGATCTCAACATCGACATTCTTTCCAACTACTGGATCAAGAACCAGGATATCGATGCGGAGTTTGCCGGTCAGTTGAATCTGATTCGCGACGACGGGAGCTACCGTTTCCTCGGTGAAATGGAAATCCTGCGCGGGCGCGGTTACCTCTTCGACAAGACCTTCCAGCTCGAACCGGGCAGCCAGGTGTTTTTTGACGGCAACGACACACTTAACCCGCGACTTGAAATTACTGCAACCACCCGAATTACCGTATTCAGTGAATCGCCGACCGATACGATTGTAAGCAGCCGCCAGATACCGGTGGGTCTTCTGGTTACCGGAACACTCGAGGAACCCCAGATCGGTCTCGCCGACCAGACGCTCAGCAACTCCGACTTGGAGTTAACGCGTGAGGATATTCTGCCGCTCATCGTGGCGAACTACTACAGCGGTGAACGATGGCAGACCAATACCGGCTTCGAGCAGCGCATGTACGGTGCTTTCTTGTCTCAAGTATCGCAGATAGGGGGGCGCCAGCTGTCGGAGGCGATGAGACAGACCTTTGGGATTGGCGTCGAGACCTTCGAACTCGATCCGAT
This sequence comes from uncultured Ignavibacteriales bacterium, assembly GCA_964544635.1. Taxonomy (GTDB): domain Bacteria; phylum Zixibacteria; class MSB-5A5; order GN15; family FEB-12; genus CAZJCK01. Next base: position 9,563 of record CAZJCK010000070.1, read on the forward strand.
CTACGGTCAGGAGCTGGATCCGTTGCGCACGCGGCTCACCGTCGGTTCCTACTTTTCGTCCAACTTCTATGTGTACGGTCGCTCCGCCATCTCCGGGCAGACCGGCCAGGAGGTCGGCTTTGAGTATCGTTTCAACCGCAATGTGCTTTTCGAGGGGCGGCGGGACGAAGACGAGTTCTACCACCTCAACCTCAGATTGCACTGGGAGTTTTGATGTTGCAGCGCTGTGGAATCATACTCATGCTGGTGATCGCGCTGGTTCCGGTGTCGTCCTTCGGGCAGCGGCTGGATCGTGAAAAGCTGCGCTGGATGACGCGCAAGCCGCCGATTACCGAGATTGTCATCGAGGGGAATGAGTTCTTTTCCGACAACCAGATCCAGGAGCGGATGTACTCGCGTGAGCGAGGCGTGTTTGAGTGGCTGCGCGACGATCGCCGGGCGCGCATTCAGCGCGAGACAATCGGTCGCGATACGCTCGAAATCAAGTACCTGTATTTCGTCAACGGTTTCCTCAATGCTGATGTTGACGAGGACTTTCGCGTCGAGTTGCCCGACTCCAACGCCGTCATCATCGTATCGATCAACGAGGGCAGGCGCTATTTCTACGACACCGTCATTGTGCAGGGTGACTATGATTCGACACTCTTCTATGACGATCTGCGTAAAATCGCCAATCGCTTCACGCCGGGCAAGCCGATCAACCCGATTGCGCTGCGTCAGGCAGCGCTCGACATGAAAACGGTACTGGCGAACGACGGCTACCCGTACGCCGACATACTTGAAGTGGTCGACACCAGTGTGACCGGTACGTCGGTACCGGTCGTCTTCACGATCGAGGCCGATTCGCTCACGACGTTTGGTGTCTATCGAATCGAGGGTCTGGACCGCTACCCGCAGAAAGTGGTGCGTCGCGAATTGAAGATCGAGCCGGGGGATACTTACAGTCGCATGGATATCATCGATTCGCAGCGCCGCCTGATCGAGTCCGGATACTTTACGACCTTCCAGATACAGCGCGATCCCGATTCGGAGAATCGCCTGCGCCCCAACTTCGTGGTGCGCGTGCGCGAACGCAAGGCGCGCTACCTGACCTTCACCACCGGCGCCAGCCAGTCGGAAGAAGTCGACCTGCAGTGGGATGTGTCGGCCGGGTTCGGCAAACGCAACTTCCTGGGTTCGCGGCGTTACGACATCGGTACGCGCGTATCGTTCGATCTCGGCACCGACAGCCGCCTGATCGATCATGTGTATTCGGTGCGCTATACCGAACCCTGGTTCGCCGGCTTCCGCATGCCGCTCATCCTGACCGGCGAGATCCGTCCGAAAGTGCAGTCGCTGGTGCAGCCGTATGATATTTCGAGCTGGTCGATTTCGGCTTCGACGACACGGCGCATCCGCGATATCTGGCGTATCGACGCCGGCATCGAGTACGAGTCTATCAATATCAGCGGCATTCCCGAGGACCAGGTCGAACTGTTGCGCGCCGAAGAAGACGCCGTACGGCGCAAAGTGTTCTTCGAGTTCCGCCGTGATACCCGCGACAACCTGTTCGTGCCGCGTACCGGCAACGTGATGAGCCTGTTGAGTGAACTGTACGGCGGTGTGCTGGGCGGTGACGAAAACCTCTACAAGCTCGACGGTTCGTTTTCGGCCTACAAAGTTGTCTGGCCCGGCTGGATTGCGGCGGCGCGGGTTCGTGGCGGCCTGGTGCGGGAATTCCCACCCTCGCAGGAAGTGCCGCGCGACGACCGTTTTTATATCGGAGGCGCCAACACGGTCCGCGGTTTCAACGAACGGGCGCTGGGCCCGACGCGTGAGGATGGCGATCCTGACGGCGGTAATATCATCGGCATCGTCAACATGGAGTTCCGCTGGAAGACGCTTCAAGTGTTCAGCGTCGTGCCGTTCCTGAAGAAGCTCTTCCGTAACCTGCCGCTGTACCAGTCGATCTTCTTCGACGCCGGCAACGGTTTCCGGTTGTCGCGCGAGATTGCGCTGGATAACCTGGCCTACAGCTATGGTACCGGGATCCAGATCGTGTCGCCGGCCGGACCTATCAGGATCGACTACGCCCGCAGAATCAAGACCGAAGATATCGGATACGCTGATCGCTGGCACTTTACGATATTGTATGCGTTTTAGATCATGGGTAAGGTTTATCCAAAAAATCGGCCCGTTTTCTTCGTAATATCCTATATTAGACGCTAAACAGGAAATGGAAGCCTATGGAACGAATATACCTGGATCACAACGCCACCACCCCGGTCGATCCCGACGTGGTCGAGGCGATGCTGCCGTACCTGGGCGGAACTTTCGGTAATGCCAGCTCCGTGCATACCTTCGGGCGCGACGCCAAGGTAGCGCTTGAGAACGCCCGCGAACAGATCGCCGAGTTTATCAACTGTGACGCCGGCGAGCTGTACTTTACATCGGGCGGCACCGAGTCCGACAACATCGCCGTGTTCGGAGTGGCCGAGAAGTTCCGGAAGAAGAAGAACCACTTGATCGTGGGCGCTGCCGAGCACCACGCGGTGCTGGAACCGGCGGAGCACTTGCACCACAAGGACGCCTGGGAGCTGGACCTGTTGCCGTGTGACAACGACGGTTTCCATTCTGCCGACAAGCTCAGCGAACTGGTCAAGGACAGTACTGCGCTGGTATCGGTGATGCACGGCAACAATGAAACCGGTGCGCTGCAGGATATTGCAGCGCTGGCAGCGGCAGGGCACGAAATGAAAGCGCTGTTTCATACCGACGCCGTCCAGTCGATCGGCAAAGTGCCGGTCGATGTGCGCGAGTTGGATGTCGACCTGTTGTCGCTGACCGGGCACAAGATTTACGGGCCGAAGGGTACGGGTGCGCTGTATATCAAGGCGGGTACGCGAATCTCACCGTTGTTTTACGGTGGCTCGCACGAAAAAAAGAAGCGCCCGGGGACGGAAAATGTCGCCGGCGCCGTCGGCCTGGCCAAAGCGCTGGAGATAGCCGGGCGTCGCATGGATGCTGACTTTCACATGCTCGAGGAACTGGCCGACTACTTTGTCAAGGGTGTGACCGAGCGTATTCCCGACGTGCATCTCAACGGCCCGCGCACCAGCCGGGTACCGCAGACCGTCAACCTGTCGTTCTCCGGTATCGAGGGTGAGTCGATCCTGCTGTCACTCGATATGGAAGGTATCGCCTGCTCGTCGGGTTCAGCCTGTACGTCGGGGGCGACCGAACCGTCGCATGTCCTGGTGGCCATGGGCAAGCCGCGCATACAGGCGCAGGGCGCTATTCGGTTTTCGCTGGGTCGTGCGACGACCAAAGAGAAGCTGGATTACGTACTCGAAAAGCTGCCGCCGATTGTAAAGCGCCTGCGCGCCATGTCGCCGGTCTACGAGAAAGCACAACCGCAGTAAGGATGAGGTAGCGATAAGCGCACCTACGGACCGCTTGTCGGTCCGTTTGCGCATGGAACTGGAAATGGCAAAGAAAGTACTGGTCGCCATGTCGGGCGGTGTCGATTCGTCGGTTGCTGCCCTGCTCCTGAAGGAGCAGGGGTACGACGTGATCGGCGCCCACATGAAACTGTGGGACTATGTCGATGTCGGCGGCGATATCTACAAGGACGGACGCTGCTGCACGATCGACAGTATCACCGACTGCCGGTTCGTGTGCGACGCCATCGGGGCGCCCTTCTATGTGCTCAACATGTCGGAGCATTTCCAAAGCACGGTGATCGACAACTTCGTGAGCGAATACAAGCAGGGGCGTACGCCCAATCCGTGCGTGGTCTGCAACTCCGATGTCAAGTGGGACGCCTTTCTCAAGAAGGCCGAGCTGACCGGCTGCGACTACATTGCCACCGGTCATTATGCCATCATCGAAAAGGGCGACAACGGCCGCTGGCGGATTCGCAAGGGTGTCGATGGTAGCCGCGATCAGGCCTATGTGTTGTGGGGCGTGTCGCAGGCGGCGCTTGCCAAAACACTCATGCCGCTGGGGACAATGAAGAAATCGGAGGTGCGCGAGATCGCGCGGAAGTACAACCTGCGGACCGCCGAGAAACCGGAGTCGCGGGAGATCTGCTTTGTCGCCGACAATAATTACCGTCGCTTCTTGAACGAGTGGGAGGAAAAGCGCGGCCGACGGTTTGAGCCGGGGGAGATCGTACACGAGGACGGCCGGGTGCTGGGACATCACGACGGTACGATCAACTATACCATCGGCCAGCGCAAGGGACTGGGGATTGCCCATCCTACGCCGCTCTACGTCCAGCACATCGATACCGACACCCACCGGGTCGTTGTTGGCGACAATGACAGTCTGTATAAGAATGAGCTGGTCGCGACCGATATCAACTGGGTTGGCGGCCAGCCATCGGACGAACCGTTCGAGGCCGAGGTAAAGATCCGTTACTTGCACAAACCGGCAAGGGCAATTGTCAATTCCTTGACGGACACAACGGTCCGTATTACTTTCAAGGACGAACAGCGGGCAATCACGCCGGGTCAGTCGGTGGTGTTTTTTGAGGACGATATATTATTGGGTGGCGGGCTGATCAAGGAAGCCTGAACGTCGCCGGGGCGAGCGTCCGCACAGCAGGGGACGGGTGTCATGCCCAGGCGAATTCTTCTTTTCACAGTCACAATGCTAATGGTCTGCTCGTCGGTGATGGCCGATGATGCAACGGTCGAGCTGCCGCTCGAGTTCTATTTTGGCCGCTGGGCCGACGGCTACGGCGGCTTCTACCAGGCGACATTCACAGATGAACGTTCCGCGGAAGGTTATGCTGATCTCTATGCTGCACAACCGGGCTGGCAACTGAAGTTGCGGGATGTGAACCAGTATGGCGTTCGCGACGGCAGCTCCGATTCCATTTCGACGCCGGAACTGAACTTCACACTGCGTCCGTCACCGCGCTGGCAGTTTGGCGTGATCGGTGTGGAGTACGAGGACTTCGAGGGTGAGGGACTTACGAATGCTCGCTGGCAGGGGAGAGCCGAGGCTCGCTACAGCAATACGGTCACGTCAACGCTCGGCCGGCATGCCGCATTGTACTCGTACTACCACGGGCTGCTGCCCGCGCCGGGGCAGTTACTGCTCAACGGTTCGGTGCAGCTATGGAAATGGGAGAGTCGTCTCAGTAGTGGTTCTGAAACTGATAACAGTAGTACCTTCAATTCATACTCTGTAGTCGCCGACTATGGCTGGAGCGGTCGCATTCATACGAGTACCATGGTATCGGCCGGATTCGAACGAGATGAATACTATAGCTCCAACAGTGTCATGCCCGATTATCGGTATGCTAACGCTGACACAACGAAACAACTAATTCTGCAGAGTCGCCTGTCCCTCACGATACAGCCGGCCTCGACGCCGCTGTTTGTGCGGGCGTCGGTCTGGGGGATGTGGCGAGACCTGGAGAGCCAGTCGTTTTCAGAGTCGGTCCGAAACGACACCGTCCTGTTTACGGACAATACAATTGTCGAATCCGGCCTGGTTTTAGACAACTATGATGCATCGATCGGACTGCAGTATATCAGCGAGGGAACGATTGAGCCGAGGGTGCTGCTCGACGACTACACCGGCTATTACCGTCGCATGCTGTTTGCCGGGCAATTGTCGGTCGGGCTGGATGCCCGGTACAGTGAACAGAAGTACCGGCGCCAGGCATCGTTCCTTATGCCCGGACGCAAGTCGTTCAACCTCGACGGTCGGGCCGGGTACGGTTTTGCATCGAAGGTGGAAGGACAACTGTTCTTCGACTATGCGCATCAGGAATACACAAGGACTTCTGGCGCCGGTCCGGCAGTCTGGGGCCAGGACGATGAGTTTAAGTTGGGCGGTGGCATTCGCTTTCGTACGTATGATTACACGCCAGGTGCGGGACCGGGGTGGGATCGCGACAGCGAGCTCGATGTCTTTGCCGGTCCAGTGCTGCGGGCGGGGCAGGTGTATGGATCAGTCAGGGTGACGGGGATCAATCTTAGCGACGATCGGGATGAGTTCTTGTTCGAGGTGGGGAGTGATGTCGGTCTGGGGCGCGGCCTGGAACTTCGCGGTTCGGGGCGGTACTTTCTCGAGGAGGACGACTTTGAAAACTACGAGCACCAGGTCAGCCTGACTGGGCGGGTAATGGACAAGGCAGAGTTGTTCGGGACAGTGCGGCATGAGAAGTACACGTACATGATGTTCGTGTGCTGCCCGTTTTACAACGTCCAGGAGAGTGGTGAAGTAACCGACTACCGTCTGGGTGTGCGGCTGTTGTTGTGATGATGCAGGTCAGGGATGACGCGGATAGAGCTTGACCGTCAACCGTAGGTCAGGTTGCTTGCAACCTGACGCCGGGTGGGCTGCGGGCTGATCAGGAGATGCGTTATAGACATTCTTCTTAGGGCAGCCTCAGCTTTGAGAGGCTTCCGATGCGACTTGTAGCCTACCGCTTGCGGTGGGTTGTTTTGTTTTGATATGCGTCGGCCGGCCGGACGCAATTGGCGGGCGCTGAGGGGCACAGCGGC
>CAZJCK010000071.1:0-15962 GCA_964544635.1 uncultured Ignavibacteriales bacterium
TTCATCTTCACCGTCCACTTCTTCAACACCCACTTCCGTCCGGACAAGTTCCCCATGGACACGGTCATCTTTACCGGCCGTGTACCGGTTGAAGAACTGAAAGAAGACCGGCCGCGCGAGTACCAGGAACTGGTCGAATCGGGCGAACTGAAAAATCGCCTCGTCGATCCGCTACCGGAGCCGATCGTGAAGGGCATGCGCTGGTTTGGCGCCACCGCCCTGGTGATCGGGCTGATCCTCATCCTGCTGATCATCTACGCACAGATTTTCGGCTACCGTTGATTTTTGGATTGATTACGTATATCTTGTAAGCATGTAGCGGTCACCGGGCGACCCCCGGTGACCGTTTTGATTGCAGTGGAAATGAAATGGTATATGCAATAAAGGAGATGGTGTGAGCAAGGAACCTACCACCGTAAATCGCAGAACGGTGTTTCGTCATCCCCTCGCCGCCGTCGGTGGCGCGTTGATGGTGGCCGGCTTGTTCGTGTTTGTCATACTTCTCATCCTCGACTTCACGTCGGCTGCCGACAACCCATACCGATCAATCTTCACTTTCATCGGCGCCCCGACCATCATATTGGTCGGCTTCCTGCTTTTCATGCTCGCCGTCCGCGTACAGGTCATGCGGGCGCGGAAAAAGGGAGAGGAGGTCAGGTTCAGCCTCAGTGTGGAACCGACCGATCCCAACTACATGCGCTCGCTCTGGCTCTTCCTCGGTCTCTCGGCAGTGCTGCTGGTTATCGTCGGGTGGATCGGCTACGAAGGGTATGAAACCACCGAATCGGTTGCCTTCTGCAGCGATGTTTGCCACGAAGTCATGCGCCCGCAGGCGGTCACCTACGCCAATTCGCCGCACGCCCGCGTGCCCTGTGTCGACTGCCACATCGGCCCCGGTGCGTCGTTCTGGGTAAAGTCCAAGGTCGACGGATTGCGACAGGTCTATGCCAGTACCTTCAACACCTTCGAACGCCCCATCCCCACGCCGGTACACGAACTGCGACCGGCCCAGGAAACCTGCGAACAATGCCACTGGCCGAAACAGTTCTACGGCCAGAAGATGGTTGAGAAGACCTACTACCGTACCGACGAAGAAAATTCCCCCTGGACCACCAAGCTGCTCGTCAAGATCGGCGGCGGCGACCCGCGCCAGGGCGAACTGGCCGGTATCCACTGGCACATGCTCCAGGCCAACAAGGTCGAGTACATTGCTGCCGACCGCAAACGGCAGAACATCGTCTGGGTGCGGCAGACCGATCAGGATGGCAATGTGTATATCTACACCGATCCCGACGCCGACTCGATTCCCGATCCGGACGATCCCAATACCGAGGTGCGCAGCTTCGACTGCATGGACTGCCACAACCGTCCGAGCCACAAGTTCATGCCGCCCGCGACCTCGCTGAACCTGGCGCTCGAAACCCGGCGCATCTCACCGGAGATTCCGGAGATCCGATACTACGGCCTTGAGCTGCTTAATGCCGAGTATGAAACAACCGAAGAAGCTCTGGCGACCATCGCATCCGAGTTCCGCGGCTACTACGAAGAAGAGTACACCGACTTCTATGCCGCCAATCCGGCGATGTTCGACGCCGCCGAAGAGGAGCTGCAACGAATCTACAGCGAGAACTTCTTCCCGGAAATGAAGACCGATTATCGCGCCCGTGAGAACAACCTCAGCCACTTCGTGAACGACGGTTGTTTCCGCTGTCACGACGGCATCATGGCCACCGACGATGGCAAGACGATCGACAACGACTGCAACACCTGCCACCTGGTCGTTGCCCAGGGACCGAGCGAGGACGACAGCCTGCTGGCTTCCAACATCGCTGGCCTCGAGTTTGAGCACCCGGAAGATATCGACGGTATGTGGCAGGAGTTCAAATGCACCGAGTGCCATACCCCCGAGCAGGGGTACTGATTCCCGGATCTTCCAGGATTGTTCATAGGCCGGAAGGTTCGCACGACTTCTGGCCTTCCTGCATTCGGAAACACCCCCCGGAACGCTGCGTCCGCTTGCGGCGAACCTGAGATTCCGGGCTGCGATCCTCCCTGCGGCAGACATCCGCGTCTGCCCGCCGCCATTTATGCCGAAAAAATACGGCCGCCTCAAAATGAGACGGCCGTTCTCTTGAGCTTCTCTCGGGATGAGAAAATGTTATGCCGTCGACGTCGGCCGTCCGCTCAATTCGCTGCGGCGCCGCACGAACACGATGACGCCACCCAGCATTATGAGTATCGTGCCCAGCCAGACCAGGTTCATGACCGGCTTCTTGGCTACATCGATGATCAACCGATCAGGCGCCGACGAGGCATTCGCTACCAGTCCCGGGATATCGAGTATGATTGCGCCCTGGTCGGCCATGATGTTGATGATCGACGCGGCATACGTCTGGTCTTCACCAAACTCCGCCGGCTGATTATGCCGATGCTGGTGGCCATGCTCGTCAACCGTCACCATCACCGCCGGCTGCACCACGAAACTGTCGCCGTTATGCTCAACCGCAACATCGGCAACCACGCGCATACCCTGGCCGGCTTCGTGGCTGTCGCCCATGCGGTAGCCGAGGAAGGTGAACTCATACTCACCGACCTGCTCGCTCTCGCCCTTGGACAACACCAGTCCCTGCTGCTGGCTGCTTAAATCCTGCACCTGTTCCGGCGCGAAGTAGAGATCGTATAACCAGTTGCGCTCGATGTGCGGGCGTTTCATCATGCCGCGCAGACGTTCCGACCAGTACAACTGGGGTCGCGCCTCTGAGGATGATCCGTTCTCTGTCGCAACCGTCAGCAACAATTCATTGTGCGGCGTCTCGATGTGATCGGCCATACCCTGGTAACTCACCTGGTAGTTGAACGCTTCGCCAATCTCACCGCGCGGCAGCACCAGCTTCTCGTTGCTGCTGAAAGCCGCCGATCCGAGAATGCCGATCAACATCAGGCCGAACCCGAAGTGCGAAACCTCGCCACCCATGTTCTTCCAGCGTCCCGGTATGAATTCCCACAGCGAGATCAGGTTCGACACCATCGCCATGGCGGCGGTGCCGAAATACAGGATGTACATATAGTTTGTCACGCCCACGGTCATGCAGATGGCAACCGTACCCAAAAACGCCACCACCGCCGGAATCAGCATCTTGCGCAGGTCCGGCTTCAGCAGGTACGTGCCCTGCACAATGATCAGCAGGCTGAAAATGATCGCGAACGGCAATCCGGCGCCCAGCCCGAAGTAGAAAAGGCCAAAGCCAAGGCCGACACCGATCACCGCAAGAATCGCCAGTTTGCCCTTCCAGTTGCTCGGCGTAAAGTTCTGGAACGCCAGGAATGGCGATACTGCCAGCAAGAGAGCATAGATGGCGCCGAACGGCAACGCGAAGTCGTTGTAGGTCGCAATGTCGGCGGCGCGCGGTTCGGCGCCGACAATACTCGTGAGCACCGGCAACGAGGTCCAGAACAACACGATGATCGAGAAGGAGAATAACATCAGCATGCCGCCAAAGAGCATGAATTCTTTGCTGAAGATGTTATAGTTCATCGGCTTGCTCGGAATGTCCTTGGCCCGCCACAGGAACAGCGCAACTGTCACCAGGGTCGTCACCGCCATAAATGCGACAAGTATATTATTCAGTCCGAGATCCACAAAGCTGTGGACCGAGAAATCGGACAGCACCCCGGAGCGCGTCAGGAACGTTCCATACACCACCAGCAGGAACACGAATGAGGTCAGCAGCAGGTTGATCCGGCGGAAAGCGCCGCTGCGCCGCTCGATGATCATGCCGTGAATCAATGCCAGCGAAACGAACCAGGGAATGAACGACGAGTTCTCCACCGGATCCCACGCCCAGAAACCACCCCAGCCGAGTGTCTTATACGCCCAGAAACCGCCGAGAATATTACCGGCCGCCAGAAACAGGGCGGTAAAGGCAACGTACGGAAACGCCAGTTTGAGCCATGACGAGTAATCGTTCTTGATGAACGCCGCGATCGCAATGGCAAACGGAATCGCTGCCATGGAATAAGCCAGGAACATCATGGGCGGATGAATCACCATCCACGGATCCAGCAACAGCGGGTTTAATCCCGCACCGTCCGGCACCCAGCGATTCATCAGCGCAAACGGCGACAACACCGTAAGGATATACAAAAAGAACAGGTTGACTCCGGTCAGCACTACCATGCCCCATTCACGGTACTGTTGACCCTTGCGCAGGATGATGTAACCAAACACGGCGTTCATGAACAGCCAGAGCAGGTAAGTACCTTCCTGACCGCCCCACAACGCCGCCATTTCATAAAAGAAGCTCAGTGAGCGATCGGAGTAGTCATGTACATACTTGAGCGCGAACTGATGACTGAAAAAGCAATAAAACAAGAATGCCAGCGCCAGCCCGGTAGCGATGGTGAACAAATGATACGCTCGACTGGCCAGCCGTTCCCATGTCTTGTCGCCGCGCGCCACCAAAATGAAGGTGACAAAGGCGATGGCGTTGAAGGCAAAGGCCAGCAGAACGAGCAGTTTACCGGGATCCGCTATGCTCATGATCAGACTCCCGCCGCAACTGCTTCATCATGTTCTCTCAAATCACGGTAACTGTCACCATCTTCACCCTGGTACTTCGACGGACACTTGACCAGCATCTGATCAGCAACAAATACTCCGTCTTCCGCCTTACCCTTGAGCACCACCGAGGTGGCCTGGTCGAAGTTACCCGGCACGACGCCGTAGTAGACGACCGACAACGACGGAACCGACGGATCCTCTTCATTGAAGACCGCGAATTCCAGACACTGGTCGGCCGTATTGTAATTAACCTGATCAAAATCAATGGCACCCATCACCTGGACCGTCCGGTCCGATGTCCGCGCAACATCAAGCGTCACATACTGGATGGTCGTCTTGAAGAAGGCAGAGGTGCCCCAGGCCAGAAAGAGAACGATGACAATTGATCCGATGATGTATTTGGCTTTCATCCGGATACCTCCTCACAGAAACGCTTACCTTGCAATATTTTCTCGTCTGTCGGCCGTCTCTACAATGAAGCCTGCGTCCGGCTCCAGAGGAGCCCGGAGTGAGCCGAAACGAAAGTGCTAACGTAGCCGTAGCCGATCATTTTAGCCATATATCTTGGTGCTTATTATACAACCGACTACCCCAATCTCCAACAGAATTTAGCAGCGAACCCCCCGAAAATATCATTGCTATATAACAACTTATAAACTTCCGAACAGGATCGTGGCGGTCTATATACTCTTGTGTCCGATATCACTGTTCGTGACTTGTTTCACGAGCTGCTCAGGCTTCGATCTCGAAAAAACGCCGGCTGTATTCGACCATCCGCCGAGGTATCTCAAGCGCCTCCCGCTCCGCCTCCGATCGCAGTTCGGTGCGAATCTCATCGGCCCGACCATTCTTCACCAGTTCCGGCCAGTGATGGTTCAACAGCAGCGCCCGTCCCAGCGCCACCAGCTCGACCCCGTCATCGAGCACCCGCAACGCCTCCTCCGGACTGAAAATCGAGCCAACCCCGATCACCGGCACCGATTTGTCAATCGCTTCCCGGATCAACAGCGTGGGGTGACTCCCCGCCGGATAGTCGTTTCGCACCCCCTTGCCGTACTCCCAGCTCGAGACATGCACGATATCAATCCCCAGCGGCACAATTCGCTCGAGCAGTTCAATGGCGTCATATGTCGAATAACCGTCCGGATCCTCCTCTTCCGGTGACAACCGATAGGCGACCGGGTACTCCGGTCCGACTGTTTCGCGCACCGCTTTCACCACCTCGCTCGCGAAGCGGCAGCGATTCTCCATTGTCCGGGCGCCGTACTTATCATCGCGCTTGTTTGTATAGCGTGAGAAGAACTGCTGAAAAAGGTAGGTATTGGCGCCATGGATCTCGATCCCGGTGAAGCCGGCTTTCTTCGCCCGTCCGGCCGCCGCGGCGAACGCCTCTACGATCGTCTCGATTTCGTCAACCGTCATCCCCTTCGGCAGCTCCGACGTCCCCCGCCGGTTCGCCACCGCCGACGGTGCCAGCGTCGGCTGGCCCGTATACTCCGACCTGGCGGCATTACCGCCGTGATGGACCTGCAGAAATGACGCCGCCCCCTCCCGGTTGATCGCCTCGGCGCATCTGGTCAGCCCCGGCAGCATCTCGTCGCTGTGGCAGCCAACCTGGCGCTCAAAGGCGTGGCCACTCTTGTGCACATAACAGGCCGGCGTCATGACCAGGCCGACCCCATGCCGCGCCCGCTGAGCGAGATAGGCGATTTCCTGATCGGAGAAACTGCCATCGAGCTCCCCGGAAATAGTCGTCATTGGCGCCATCACCAATCGGTTTGGCAGCCGCAATTTGCCGCCAACATCGAGACTTGCGAATAATCGTTCAATTTCCATAACGGTTAGTGTATGGTAAAGATGCAGTCACCTCAAGTCGTAAGAGCTTATGGACCGCTCAGATCAATACAATTGTGATCGATTTTTGCAGTTGACATTTCTGTCAGCCCCGCCGATATTCTTTGCAACTTTGTGCGCCTGACCGGCGTAGTGAGAATCTTATGAGCAGACGTCGTTAGCAACGAACACGCAAACACCGCAGGAGACTTTTTAATGCTGAATATGCTTCAGGCGAAGTGCGCCCCAAACGGCGACTCGAATTATTGCGGTGGGAGTGGTCTGCCTATTTAAGTATCCAACGATACAAAATGACGACTATTACCCGCCGTACTCCAGGTTCGGCGGGTTTTTTTGTCCCCCAACCCGGATAGTCCACCACACTGAAACCTGGTTGGCATAAGGATTACAACAATGACACCGGACATATACGAAGACGAACAAACCAGCGCCGCCGAGCAGGATATCGGCACCCGCCGTGCCTTCGGACGACTGGTACCGTTCCTCAAAGAACATAAGCTCGGGTTGTTTATCGCCCTGTTGCTCCTGGCCGGTTCCACCGGTCTGAGCCTGGTCTGGCCGAAACTCCTGCAACAGGGGCTTGACGTCCACCTGGCAAACGACGATTACCGCGGCCTCCTGTGGATCGCCGCCGCTATCGGCGCTATCCAGATCGCTACTGTGCTCACCCAGTACCTCATGCGGGTGCGTCTGGAAACGATCGGCCAGGATATCATGCTCAGGCTGAAACGGAAGCTGTACCACCACATCCTGTCGCTCGACGTTTCCTTCTTCGATCGCAATCCGGTCGGGCGTCTGCTCGCCCGCGTCGAGTCGGATACCGAGTCGCTGCGGCTGATGTTCACGACTACCGTGGTGCTGGTACTTGGCGACGCCATACTCATCATCGGTATCTACAGCATCCTTTTCTGGACGCACTGGAAGATGGCGCTGGCCCTGTTCATCTGGATACCGGTGATCGCGGCCATGATCTGGTATTTCCACCGGAAGACCAGTGATCGCTTCTTAAACGTGCGCAAGCGCATGGCCGAAGTGACCGCCTCGCTCACCGAGTTCCTCCACGGCATATCGATCGTCCAGATCTTCCACCGTGGCGACTGGGCGCGCCGGAAGATGTACGAGATGAACCGGATGAAGTTCACGGAAGATCGCTATGTCAATATTGCGGTCATCCTGTTCTTCAACACCATCTTTTACTTCGAATACGTCAAGATCGGCCTCGTCCTGATAATCGGACCGATCATTGGTATGACATTCGGTACCATACTGATGTTCGTCATGTACATCTGGCGATCCTTCGAACCGATCTGGCGCACCTCGGAGCAGCTGTCCAACTTCCAGAAGGCGGTGGCCGGTTCGAAGCGCATCTTCGCCCTCTTGTCGGAGCAGCCGCGCGTCTCCACTCCGGAAAACCCGGTCGAGTGGCACGGCCTGGCTGAATCGATACGGTTCGAGGATGTCTGGTTCTCGTACACCGACGACGACAACTATGCCCTGAAGAATGCCACCTTTGAAATAAAGAAGGGCCAACGTGTCGCCCTCGTCGGCGTGACCGGCGGCGGCAAGTCAACCGTCATTTCCCTCCTGCTGCGCTTTTATGATCCGCAGAAGGGACGGATCACCGTTGACGGTATCGATATCCGAGACATCGACCTCGCAGTACTGCGCTCGCGCTTCGCCCTGGTGCTCCAGGATATTCATCTCTTCCCGGGCACGGTGCGCGACAACATCTCGCTGGAAGCGGACGGTGTCGACGAGGACAGGGTGGAGAGCGCGGCCAGGACGGTCGAGGCCGACGCCTTTGTATCGTCGCTGCCCGACGGCTTCGATACCGAGGTCTCCGAGAAAGGCGCCAACTTCTCGCGTGGCGAACGCCAGCTGCTCTCGTTCGCGCGGGCGCTGGCCGCCGAACCGGATGTCCTGGTGCTCGACGAAGCGACCAGCTCGGTCGATCCCGAAACCGAACGGATCATCCAGCATTCGATGAAGAAACTGATGACCGATCGAACCTCGCTGATCATCGCCCACCGCCTGTCGACCATCCTCGACGTCGACCAGATACTGGTAATACGACGCGGCGAGATTATTGAACGTGGCAGCCACCCCGAACTGCTGCTGGCCAACGGCTACTATTCGAAGCTGTTCCACCTGCAGTTCAAACCAAAGAACGGAGTAGCGGCAAATGCGGGATAAGATAAGATGGTTATGGAGGTACTACCGCCATTATAAATACGTGCTGGCGGTCATGCTCCTCCTGACACCGGTCCAGGCGGTCTTCCAGGTCTCGGTGCCGCGCATGATCGACTATACCATCGACTACCTCGATACCGAGCAGGTACCCGACTCCTGGCTGGCCGAACAACTGGCCGCGATCGGCGGCGGCATCGGCGTGTCGCCGGTAACCAGCTTCGGCCTCGGGTTCATGGTCCTCGGTCTGATCGCGGCCTTCCTCTACAGTATCGTGCAGGGCCACCGCGCCTGGATGAATATCCGCCTCGAGTGGCTGTTCCGCCAGGACGGTTTCGATCGCATCACCACCAAGGGACCGGACTTCTTCAACAAGTTCCGGACCGGTGATGTCGTCACGCGACTGACCGACGATGTCGCCGAGAAGCTGTCATGGTTCGCCTGCAGCGGTATCTTCCGGATGTATGAAGCGGTCCTCATGATCACCTTTACCGTGACCATGATGATCATCATCAATCCGAAGCTCACCCTGTTCGCGGCCGGGCCGCTGCCCGTGCTCATCTTCGTCTTCATGAAGACTTCCGGGCGCCTCGACCGACGCTACGATACGCTCCAGAAGCGCATCTCCACCTTCCAGGATGTCATGGAAGCCTGTCTCTCCGGCATCCGGGTGGTCAAGGCGTACGTCCGCGAGAAAGCGCAGAAAGGGAAGTTCGAAGAGGCCGCCGTAGAACGTCGCAAGGCTGAGATCGATACGATCAAGACCAGCACCATTGTCGACTCGATGTATATGTACATCTGGCAGCTCTCGGTGATCATCATCCTGATCGCCGGCGGTTACATGGTAATCAACGGCGATATCAGCCGCGGCAAACTGGGCTCGTTCATCTTCTACACCGTCTGGCTGGTCTTCCCGATGTTCGATATCGGCCAGTTCCTCGTCAAGTCGCGGCAGTCGGCAGTTTCGATCAACCGCCTGCAGGAACTCGAGGATCTGCCGCCGATGGTAACCGACACCGGTACCGTCGGCAACGGTCACATGAAGGGTGAAGTCGCGTTCGACAAGACCGACTTCATCTTCCCGGACTCCAGCCGCAAGATTCTTGACGAGATATCGATCGAGATCAAGACCGGGCAGACCGTTGCACTGGTCGGACGGGTCGGTTCCGGCAAGACCTGGATGATCAACACCCTGCCGCGCCTCGTCGATCCGACCGCCGGAAGCATCACGCTCGACGGTCGCGAACTGCGCGAATACAAACTGGAGGATCTTCGCAGTATGATCGGCTATGTGCCGCAGGAACCGGTCCTCTTTTCCGATACCATCCGTAACAACATCCTGTTCGGACGCGACGGTATCAGCGAGGAGATCGTTGACTGGGCGGTCGAGGTCGCACAACTGAAGAATGAGATGGACCAGTTCCCCAAAGGACTGGATACGTACATCGGAACACGCGGCATGTCGGTGTCGGGCGGCCAGAAGCAGCGCATCGCCCTGGCGCGGGCGCTGGTGGGACGGCCGAAACTGCTCATCCTCGACGACTGCACCTCGGCGCTCGATTCGCGCACGGAAGCGGCGCTGTGGGAACGGTTACACGAGGTGATGCCGGAAATGACCGCCCTCCTGATCACGCACCGTCCCGATACCCTCGAACGCGCTGACATGATCTACGTGCTCGAAGCCGGGAAGGTGATCGAGAAGGGACGTCATGCCGAACTCATGGCCGACAAGACGACTTACGCGCGCATCTACCGACGCTACCAGCTTGAAGAACAGGTCGCGTAGCTAACGACAATACGTGCAAACGAAAACGCCCCGTGCTTGATGCGCGGGGCGTTTGACTTATGTGGGCAACAAACTGCCTCGTCCGTCCCCCCTGATTCTGCATACCGTGTTCGAACCAGAAACAGGCTACCGTGGCAGCCCACCCTTCAGGGAGGCTCAGCTTATCGAACGATCAACTCTCGCCCGCAACCAGCGGCCGCCAGGACAACCCAAACGGCTCCGAACCAACCGTTACCGAGTCGATCTTCTCCAGCGTCGTACCGTCGATCACATACACCGCGCCGTTGTTGGGACGGTCGTTGGTGCACGATATATATACCCGCGAACCGTCATCACTCGACGCAATCCCGAATGGACGATTGACGGAGAACTCGTACGATTCGATAATCTCCCGCGTCGACAACCGGATCACCCACACCTTGTTGTCGTTCATGCCTGTCACGAACAACGTGTTGTTGTCCGGGAGCAAGGTGAAGTAGGTCGGGCCTTCCATTCCTGATGGCCCCGCGCCAGGAATGACAATCGAATCAACTATCGTCAAGTTGTTCAGGTCAACAATGCGAATCTGGTCCACACCCTTGCGGCAGGCCAGGTACGCAAAGTTGCTGTTGTGGTCGATCTGCACGCCGTACGGACCGTAGTTGTTCGATTGCGACAGGTTGAAGATCGGCTGCGCCGAGTCGATCGTCAACGGCTGCAGGTCGCCTGTCTCGGTGTTGTAAATCGTTATGTCATCGGAGCTGAACCCGGCCGAAACAAGATATTTGAAGTCCGGGGAGATGCGCATGTCATGGGTCTGAAACCCGGCCTGCAGGTTCGAGTCGAGGAACGCAAAGTTGGTCCCCGAAACATCAAACCGGTAGGTGCGACCCTTGTTGATCGCAAAGTTGGTCATGAACAGCGTATCGTTGGAGCCGCTCACCATCACGGTGGTGGGGAAGACCCCGGCATCGGCAACCGTCGTCAGATTCACCGTCGTCACCAGGCTGTTGTCCGACGACCGGTACTTGGCCAGTTCGCCGCCCTGCTGACGTCCGACAATATAAAAGTACTCGTAGTCATGCGAGAACGTGACGAAGTGGGGCTCGGCGATCGGGATGTCGACCGAATCAACACGCTGTAATGTTTTGCTGTCGTATACATACAACGTCGAATCAGCCTGGTTCGGAACATAGATGCGGCCGGCCGGATTTTCAGAAGTCTCGCCATCCGGCGGACAGGTCGGGCAGTCGTCGTCGTCGTCACAGCCGGCAACGACCAGGGCGACAGCGACCATCAGGAAAAGTGCTGCAAGAAAGCGTTTCGGTGTCATGGGCAACCTCGAACCTCAATGTTATTGGAAGTTATTAACTCTTTAACGGATCAATAAAGTCAATGTATTGGCTGACGTGAGACAGGTCAAGTTGTTCGTACACCTGCCGTCTTACCGGCCATTCCTGTTGACAGAACGGCCAACCCGGCGGTATCGTGCAGTGGCATCACTGTTCGCGCGTTAGAATCTCGCCATTAACCGGGAGGATATACCATGCCCCTGTTCAAGATACTTACCGGCGCCGGCGCCCTGCTGACAGTAGGCATCGCCTTCGTGGCCTGTGGTGGGGCCGACGATACCGGTCACACCACGCCGACCGCGGCCGATGTGAGCGCCATACCCCAGCGTATTGTCGTCAGCGGCGAATCTCTCATGCTGGAAACCTATATCTGGCGCGACTTTATGCCGATTGCGCCGCCGGACGGTCGGGCCATGACTGCCGCTATTTCAATCAAGACCGTCTCCGCCGAACCGTTCCCGTCAAATGTCGACGCCGACTCCATGTGGGTCTTCAACAACAGCCAGACCTGGGAAACCGCCTTCACCGATGAAGCCCGGCCGAGCGATCCCCATGTACTGTCGAAAGTCGCCCGCGACGGCCCGCTCTGGCAGCCGGGGGCAGTGGTCGACGTTGTCGTACGCCTCAAAGACAATTCCGGCAAAACCTGGTTGCTCAGGGCCGCCAACCAAACCGTACAGCGCACTGATTAGCGCCACCCTTCCTGTCCGGCTGCTGACTGGGAAAGTGCACACTTTTGGGCGTCAGATAACGTTGTCAACAACTGTCAGGGGGCGTTTGACCGCCGATGGATTGATGAATCATAAGTTACCGGCACTATTAGTATGTGTTGAACCGGATGCTCAGGCTCATCGAGTCGATCCTTGTGAACGTGATCACATGAAGATGGATAACCGGAATAATTTTATCCTTGACCTTATTGCTAATATCAGTATCATTGAAACGAGGTTGGAGGCCTCCTGTTTTACGGTATGATGGTACGTACTCGACCCCTCAATCGAAAAGCCCAGATCGTCGAAGAAGCAACCCACTTGTTCAGTCGATACGGCTTCGACAAAGTCACGATCAAGCAGCTCGCCGATACCATCGGCATTACCGAGCCGGGCTTGTACCGCCACTATCCCTCCAAAGAAGCGATTTACGACGCGGTCATTGATTCCCTTGAAGCCCGTCTTGAGCACGAAGCTCTCTTCGAACGCCTCGAGGGCGAGTCCAACCTCGAAACGCTCCTCACTTCCGTGGCCGATCAGATTATTGATTTCTATACTCGAAACGCCGACGTCTACCGGATCATGCTCTACGCTGTCCTGCGAGAGCACCAGAAAGCGGTCGACATGTATCAGCTCATTCGAGGGGCGTATGTAAAGTTCCTCATACGCCAGTTCGACCGCATGTCTAAGGCGGGTGATATTCTCAAAAAGCGTAACGATATCACCGCCCGCTGTTTCGTCGGTATGGTATTCGACTGCGCCCTGGGCACAACCCTCTGGCGAGGCATGCAGGGTCGTGACTACGATCCGTCCGAAGTGATTGCCAACAATGTGCCCATATATGTACGCGGCCTGAAGGCTTGACCTGCTCGAATAGAGCAGACATTGAGACGCCGACTCATAAACCAGCTGTTGCCTCCGATTGAATTAAAGCGAATCAGTGTGTGCAGATACTCTCGCACAGTGATGAAAAATAGCATCCCTTCTTTGGATGTGCTCCTCTGTCCGGCGGGGCCGTGTGGTGCTTGCAGGCACGGCCCCGCTTTTTTGTCTCCCTGTACATCCAATACCAACCCACCGTCAAAGCCCAAAAACGCGGGATGAAACAACCTGACACCGCTTAAGTCATGGACGGCATGTCAGCATGTCGACGGGACACGGCGACGATGTCGATTTCATTCTGGAGGTTCTTACTGAAAGAAAGGGATCAGTTCCCGGGGGCTGCCGTATCGGTCATCCCGGTATCCACCGGCTGGAAGCTGTCGTACGCCTCGCCAAGCGTATCGTACGGCAGGTCGTAATCTTCTTCAAATGACGGCAGCAGCATGGGACGGATCACCACCACTTCGGTACGCCCCTCCCGCACGATCTGCAGCGTAGCGCCACCGTCGTCCATCGACGACAGGACCGCATCCACCAGGTCGCGATGATTCCGCACCAGCCGTCCGTTCACCCGACGGATGATATCCCCCTCCACCAGTCCGGCCGCATAGCCCAGACGGAAGGGATCGATCTTGTCCACCCGCAACTGGCCGTTGTCGGTCATCGCCACCGTAAACCCCAGCTTCCCTTTGATCGGCAGGCCTTCGATGTGTCGCGACGGCTGGTCGGTCGGTCGGCCTGAAGGTCGCCGCGGCGGACGTGCCGCCCGCACCAGCTCCGAGTTCACCGGCTCTTCGGCGATCCACTCGGTCAGCGGTTTGTTCGGGCTGATGATCCACTGGTTCATCAAATACTGCTCCAGCAAACGATACCCCGGCAGCTGGTTCTTGATGTATTGCGACTCATACGCCGCCAGCGCCGGCTCGAAACCGAGCACATTCTGGGCGGTGGTGACCGCCAACAGCATGGCCAGGTTGTCGCGACGGTACGGTCCGGGGCGCATCAGCGGATGGCTGGCTATCGTCAGGTAGATCGAGTCCTCCGGCTGAATCGATTGCGCCAGCATACGGTGCGACAACTGATAGAGCAGGTTCAACAACAGCCGATCGTCACCTGGTTCGGCAGTAATAACATCCCCCACTTTCTGGCCGCCCAGCGGCAGAATCAGCGGGTCGCCGGAACCGGATGTCGGGAAATAGCGCAACAGGTAGATATCGAACTCGGCCTCGCGCCAGCGAATCCCCGATAGCTCCGTCAGGATATGCAGCACCTGCCGGCCGTTGGCATCCCAGAAGGCAGTCACCAGGCTGTCGTGCTCGGCCACCCAGCGCATGTCGCGATCGGCCGATGTCCCGGCGTAGAAGTTCGGATAGAGACTGGCCTGCAGTTCGGCCGCCCGCACATTGATACTCACCTGGGGGATACGACTGGAGAAGGTGAACATCGAATAGTACGTATCCTGGGCCGCCACCACCGCTGCCAGAAGCAGCACAAAGACCAAAATGTGCTTTAGCGCTTTCATGGGGTGGAATTAAGCGGACAGCGAATCGATTGGCAAGGATTTAACCGATCGGTCACGGGTAGTACGGGTGCTCGGGTGCCGGCGCATCTCCCGGCAACTGCGCCTTGCCCGGTTCCACCAGCTCGAAATAGAGCACCGTGAAATAATGACTCCCCCACACGAACCCCAGCACCGACACAATAATGTTTAGCGGCAGACTCACAAACATCTTCGCCACCGGGTCCGGAACAGTGAAGGCAATGATCGTTTCGAGTATCGCCTGGACGATCAATACCGGGATTGCCACCACCAGGATCAGCAGAACCGACACCAGCGCACTCCCTGCATTCCCCTTCACCAGCCGCCAGGCCTCGCTCAGGCAGTCGGCGATATTGGCGTCGCGCACCACCAGCGATCGCCCGGCCAGCGCCAGCCCGACCGACACCAGCATCATCGGCACGATCAGCACCAAAACATACAGGAGTATCAATCCGACAGCCAAAAACGACATCTCTTCACCACCCGGCATTGCGCCGAGAACGAACATGACAATCAGGAAGGGAATGAATATCAGCAGCGCTACCCCGCCGGCAATGAAGATACCGACAATCTGCAGCCCGAGATAGCGCAGGAAGTACCGTGCCCCGGCGCCAAACGAATCAGCCAGACCGTAGCGGCCGCCCCGCATGATCTGGTTGGCGGCGTCGACCAGAACCGGCGTCGCGTACGACTGCACCAGAAACGACAGTATCATCACCATGAATGCCATGGCGCTGAAGGCAAGCACCGTTCCGGGATCGATCGATGGCACCATCGGCTCCCTGCCGATCTGCCCGAAGGTTCCGGCAGCGCCACCCATCAGGAGCAGGCTCGGGATATACACGAATAATCCCAGCAGCCACAGCGACTTGTACCGCCAGGTCAGCTTGAAACTGTCAGACAGCAGTTTGCCGTAGTTCATGCCTATCCGTCCCTTGCGATCAGACCACGTTCTTTGCACCCTATATGGCGCATTGTTCAGGCATCGACAACCAAAAACGACAAGTCCGATTGTCGCTTGTCCTGCCTATCGTACCGTCCTATCTTAACCAAATGAAGTCGATAGCCTTCGTTTTCTTCACCGTATCGCTGTTGTTCGCGCTGTTCACCG